>CACZZQ010000005.1:14856-89452 GCA_902785695.1 uncultured Prevotellaceae bacterium
CGCATTGTATTATAACGAACACGAATCTTACGAATCAAACGAATAAAAAGATTTGTGTCAATTCGGATAATTCGTGTTCAAATATAAACGTAATGATTTTGATATATAAGCAGGAAATAGTCGGAAACGACAAGTAAATGGATGGAAATTTACTTTGACAATAGAACAATGTCCCGAAGGAATGACAAAATACATGCAAGCGGTTGGGCATTGTCCAGAAGGGACTATAGATAACAGGCAGGCGGTGGTTTTATCAGGCCTTCGGCCTTTCCGTTGCTGCCCCGAAACAGGACGACAAAATCAGCAAACTTTATTTGGAGTTCTATAAATTGATGGCGGATTCGTAGATTCTATTGGTACAAAATATTGTGTATTGTCGGTACTTGTTCCTCCAATTTCTTATCACAAAACGAGAGCTGTTTTGAGTAAATTACTTTTGCGTCGCCAAACAAATCTTTCTCCAAAATAGCATCCTTCTTTATTTTATCAGCATAGGGGCCACAAGCAAGGATGACCACCTTGAATTGTTTGAAGAAATGGGTCATTCGCATCCAATCAAACCTTTCTTGTATATGCTGACGTATTTCATCACGTTCAATCTTTGTAAGATTATTGTCGTTTGGTCTGCAAATATCGTTCAATTCTGTGATAAAACAATCATCAAAGAAGTTAACTATATCAGATTTCTTTCTTTCGCGTATTTGGTCAATTAGACGCTGATAATTGTACCATGTTGCACTCGGCCTGCCAATCTTTATGTCCTTTGTCCGACGCTTGTTTTCTAATTTGAAAAACGGATTGATTGGATGAAAGTTCCCGCTTTCAAAATCGTATGGTTCCCCTCCATTTCTGAATCCGAAACCACGCCCTTCGAAACTTGCTAACCAATGTCTGAAGTTGGGTTCTATGAATTTCTCCCAATCCTCACTGCCTTGCTGGATAGCACACTCTTTCCCGATGATTAGTATTTTGGCATCAGGATTTCCATAGCCAATGAATGGATGCTTGCCCATTTCATTCAAATCGTCAAGTAATTGTTTCAGCCTTTCGTACAAAGTTATAACTTTTTTGGTGTTTATAATCCTTGGATTGTTTTTTAATCGATATTTTCATCCTTCAACACATCGCGTCGCAAATGCTTCAACTCGAATTCATAAAGGACTGCCAGTGTATCCTAGCCAACTTTTCTCAAGCAATCAATCATTGCCTTTGTTGCATAATATCTCTGATATGTATATTTCGCGTTTCTAATCAATAATCAGATTTCTTGTCTTTATCCATTTGCTTCAGTATGATACATTATCATTTGTGCTTCCTTATGTCGTTCTATGTCTAATGGCCATGCGGATTTTCCGCAGGCTGTCCATCACTATCTCGCGGTCAAACATAGACGGCCTCCTTCCTGATGCGTTCACGAAGCAGGTTGTTCATGCCGTCGCGGACGCGCACCAAATCGACGCGGCTACCCAGCATCCGCTCCAGGTCGGTCTGGATGAGGTCGAGCGTGAGCAGCGAAGGCACCTTGCCCTCGTAGCAGACGTCAACGTCGCTGTCATCGGTCTGCTCGCCACGGGCCACGGAGCCAAAGATGCCAATGCGCGTCAGCCCGTACTTGCTCTCTGCCGTAGGCTTGTAGATGCTCAGCAGATGTAGTATTTCGTTCTTTGTCTTCATTGTTCTATGTCTTCTTTGTTTACGGCTGCAAAGTTAGTGAAAAAACTGCAAAGTTGTATCGCTTTGCCTCACCTTTTACGAATATTTTCGCCGCCGAGGGCTTTGAAGAGGTTAATTTTCCCTTGAACCAGATCGAAGCGGTCGATGGTCAATGAAAGGAGCGACTGCAGGAGCGACTGCTGGGCGGTGCGGCCACTTCTTGCTGGCGTAGGGCCAGTCGTTCGCTGCTTCTCCCACATTGTTCGTCCAGCCTGCCGCAGCCGAGATGGTCAACTGCGGATAGAACGCCGCACGCGCCACGTCCACTTGTGCCATTTGAGCCTTCAGTGCATACTCTGCCGCTTTCACGTCGGGGCGGTTGGCGAGTCTTTCTAATCTCCTGGAAAATGATATAATCTTTGTCCATAATAGTATAGTAATGTTGAGCGCAAAGGTACAAAAATTTTCCAAAATATGATTAACTACGTCTTATCTTTTATATCTTTTAGACATTATCGGGTGTTTTAGAGCTTATGTATCAACAGGGCGGGAAGCCGTGCCAACATCCTCGGCCTCGGCTTCCCGCCCTGCGTTTACATTCGTCTCAAAAACTCTTACGCCGCCACGCCCAGCTCATAGAGCCTTTCGGGGGCAATGTCGGCGCCGTTCTTCCAGAAGATGGTCTGGTCGAGGCCGAACTGGATGAACTCGTTCTTGTCCCTCAGTTCCTCGAAAGCGGGATAGACGAGCAGCGGCGTGAGGTCAACCTTGCGACGCTCGCCCGTGCTGAACGTACAGAGCAACGTGTAGTCGCCCAGGTACTCTACATCTGTAATCGTCAGTAACATAATCTGTCCTCCTTATTTTATTTTGTTTATTTTCTCTCCGCGCTGGGCCCTGCCCCAGAGTTCCATCAGCTCTGCCTCGTGCTCGTCGATGAAGTCGTTGATGATTTTGACGGTCTTCGAGCGTGCCTTGCCCTCGATGATGCGGTCCTGGATGGTGATAGAGAAGTTGTCCGTGCCGCTGCGCACGTGGATGTGCGGCGGATTGTGATCGAAGGCGTAGATGTAAATCAGTATGCCCTGAATGATGAATATTGAACCCATGCGCTTGAATGTTTTATTGTTCTGTGGGTGCAAGGACGGTGCAAGCCGAATGCAATCAAACTCGCTTGAATTGCTGAGGCACCGCCCGTTCTCGCGAATTTTTTGCAAAGTTAGTGAAAAAACTGCAAAGTTGTATCGCTTTGCCTCACCTTTTATGAATATTTTCACCGCCGAGGGCTTTGAAGAGGTTAATTTTCCCTTGAACCAGATCGAAGCGGTCGATGGTCAATGAAAGGAGCGACTGCAGGAGCGACTGCTGGGCGGTGATCACGTCCTTGCTGACACACCCTCTTTACTTGAGTTAGAGATCCTGATACTCGGGGATGGCATCGAAGCAGGGACAGGCTTTATGGACGTCGGGGAGGTCACGGTGGCCCAGGATGCGGGCATCGGGATGGGCTGCCTTCAGTTTTTTCAACAGTGCGAGCAGGGCTTTCTTCTGCCTTTGCGTGCGGGTGTCGGCAGGATTCCCGTCCTTATCGAGCCCTCCTTCATAGCAGACACCGAGTGAGTGGCGGTTGTAGCCGTAGGCGTGGGCACCTATGAGCTGCTCGTGGCGGGTCTGGTAGGTGCGTCCGTCGCGTGTGATGTAGTAGTGGTAGCCGGTGAAGCCGAAGCGATCCGCGTGACAGCGGATGAGGGCTGTCACGGGAAAGCTCTGGTTGCAGCGGGTGGCACTGCAGTGGACGATGATCATGTGAATGGTGCGCATAATAATCAGTTGTTTAGGAAAGCCCCTCCCGAAGGAGGGGTTGGGTTTTACATACAGCTGGTGACTCCCATTGCGGTAGCGATGGCCGACAGAATCGAGATGGCTGTCTGAATCACGAATTTCCAAAGTTCTTTCTTTTTCATGTCTTTAGTAGATTAGGGGTTAGTAGGAAAGCCCCTCCCTTGGGGAGGGGTTGGGGTGGGCTTACGGATTCTCAATGTCCCCCTGCTGGTTCTCGTCCTTGGGCTTGGTGTACTCCTCCATCTCGCCCAGGCTGCATCCACGGGTGATGTTCGAGGTCAGGAAGATGCCCGTTCCGCGAGCCTTCAGGTAGACGCGCTTCACGTTCTTCTTCACGTTGAAGTTCTCGGGTGCGTCGGCTCCCGTGCAGCTGATGCCAGCCTTGAAGATGGCCAGGTTGGGCAGCTTCACCGTGCGACCGTCGAGCACCAGGTGTCGGATGCAGACCACCATGTCGGTCAGCACGCCAGCGATGGCACCGGGGGAGTAGGGGGTGTTGTGCTCGGACATGTGCTGAGCCAGGTCTTCCAGCATCACGGTCTTTTCGGTGTCCTTCACGCGGGCATACCACTTGCCGTATGCCTTCGAATCTTCGTTCTTGTTCTGATACTTTACAAACTTAATCATAATGGTTAAAGTTTAAGGGTTAATGGTTAAGGTTTAATGGTTTGATGATCAGCAGTTCCGCGGCGACTTACTTTTCATGTTACAAAGGTACAACATTTTTGAAGGGTGGTTTCCGTCTGCTTCCGTTTGCTCCACGTACTTCCCTTCTTTCCCCATTATTTCCGTTTCTTATTTGCTAACTTGTTTCATTACCCCACGTCGATGCTGAACTTCTGGGCGATGAATTGTACGATGTGGGGTGGGAGCACTCGCATCTTTGGGCGCATACCCATTGATTGCAGTTCATGTTGGTAGGCCTTGCACCAGCTCATCAGGGTCTTCGTGGTGACGCCTGCCTTGTCGGCCAGCTGTTGTTTCGTCATTGCTTTCATATCTATATCGTTTTTGGTTAAAAAGTGGCTTACTTTTTTTTATAAGTGGCTTACTTTTTTTTGTAAGTGGCTCACTTTTGATTGGGAAGTGGCTTGGTTTTGATTGGTAACAGTAACAGATGGTAACATTTGTTTTCTTAACTTTCTCACGCGTACGTCTGCGCGCAGACGTACGCATCAAGTTTCAGAAAATCTCTGTTTCATCTGTTACATCTGTTACCAACATACGCTGACGTGCTTTAATTTCCTCTGGACTTCTCTGAACGACAATATATCCTCGTATGTGATTTCTTACTACTCTTTCATATCCCATATCCTTAAAAGCACGACCAAGTGAGTAGGTGTTGAGTTTCTGAGTTATGTTACCGCCAATAATCTGAAGAGCACGGGCTACCGACATGAATTCACCATACTCACCAACGCCAGGCTTGCGAAAAAACACATCGATCAATTCCAACTCCAGGCGTGGTGTCTCAAACTGCTTGTTGTGGATCTGCAGTTTCAGTATCTCGTCACGTGAGAACCAGTACTGGAATCCCGCATTATAGAGTGCGTATGCCTGTGAGTAGATGCCTTCGTAGTTGAAGGGATGGTCGCGTGGCGACTCTATGCTTTCTACCTCGAATGGCAGCCAGCGGCGGTTGCCGGTGGGGTCGGAGAGGAACTGTACGTTGTTGCCGGTGCCGCAGAAGGATGCTATGTGTGCGCGGTGCTCGTGGAAGTGGGCGTAGGCGGCACGCTCGTCGATGGAGGTCATGGTGACCGCGGCCTTCAGCTGGTTGAGCTCGCGGTCGTTCATGGTGTCGAGCTCTTCCCAGCATATCAGTCCGTACTGTGCCAGCGTGATCAGATCGTCGCGTCCCACGCAGCTGGAATTGGTCTTGGTGTAGAAATAGTTGGAAAGTTGCGGCGGCAGTAAGTAGTTGAACCACGTGGTTTTATACGAACCTTGTTCACCTATCAGTACAAGTATCACGTTGTTCACCACCGTAGGGTCTATCCAGGCCGCCACCATGCCCACGAGCCACTTCTTCAGGTAGTCGGCAAAGAGCATCTGTTCCTCTACGGAGCCCTTGACGCTGACGCTGACCGACATAGCCAGGATATGGTCATTGCCGTCCCATTTCGGCAGGTGGTCGAGGTAAAACAGGAAGGGGTTGTACTCGGGTGTATAGTCGCTCTCGATGACTCTGAAGATGTCTTGCACCCTGGCGGGTTTCTGTGCCGACAGCTCTGTCCACAGCGAATTGACGATGCGGTCGTTGATGGGTTGCCAGCAGGTGCCGTCGTGCTCGTAGCTCGACGGCAACCGATACTCTATTCTCCCTGTTATCACGTTGTATCTCAACATGATCCTGTCGGCCATGAAGGCCTTGATGTCGTCTACCGTTGCCAGCAGCTCGCGCCAGTTGGGTTTGCGCTCTTTGGCCGGACGATGTTTCTTTTCTTTCGTCAGTTCTGTCATAATAGTCGATGTTAAGTGATATTATGACGCAAAATTACGAAGAAAAGGGGTGACTATGTGAGGTGTACCCGCTGCGCACCCGGGTGCACGTAATCGAGTGCTTCGCTGTTGCTGTTGACCAGATCGTTCAGCTTTGCTATAAAGGTGTCGTTCTTCGTCTTGCTGTTCCTGGCCTTGCTGAGGTCGTTTCTCATGTTCTTTCTGTGCCAGATGTCCTGGAAGAGTGACCATTGTACTTCCATGTCGAGCACGGTGAAGAATTTGTTGGCTATGAGTGCCGCCTGCGGACGCGACACCCTTGGCTGATAGTTGTCGTCGATGTAGCCCGCCTCCTGTAGCAGTTGCCACAGCTTCATGGCCTTCTCAGTGCTCAGTTCCGGCGGCAGCACCGTGGGTTCTGCCGGCACAGGCTGCGCTTTCGGCTGCTCTTCTGTCGGCTCTTTAGGCTTCACGGCACCCATCGCGACCACTATCAAATCCTTCAGTCGCTGCACCTCACGTTCCTCAATTTCCTGCTTGCGTTCTTTGTCAATCTTGGTAATTATAGTCTGCACCTGATTGTAGATATCTGTCCATCCAGGAATGACGACGAACAGTCCGTTGGCACCGTCGACTATCTTCCTGACTTCCCCAGTCTCTCTATTTTCCAAATGAATCAATACCGACATAACCACCATCTTTAGAAGGGTGGCCAGCTCCGAAGGGGTAGCTTTCGGCATCGGCAGTTTCATTTGTTGAACAGAAATGGTTTTTAGTATTAATAATCAGACGGTTACAAAGGTTTTTAGTCGATACGTAAAGCATCCCGCTTACACCTACACTACTATCAGCCCGACTACTACTGATAGTAGCCGCACTGACTCCGTTTTTCTTGGGTGTCACGGTAAGTGGTCTTGGGATGTTGTTGGTCTGACTGTTCATAAGTGCAAAGGTAGTGATAAAAACGGATAATGCACAAAAATACACTTAATATTCTCTCGTAAGGCCAAAAGATTTGATTTATATCAACCCGGCAGTATAAATTTCCTCCTATTTATTTGTAGGAATGCAAAAAAATCAGTAACTTTGCAGCATAAAAGCTGGGAGCCCGGGCGTCTTCGCCCGCAACCGCCGCAGATGCGGGCGAGGATGCCCGCGTTCACAGCTGCAAAGCGGACAAACAAATAGAAGAAAAAAAAACAGAAAAGTAAAATGGCTGACGAACAAATAATGAATCCAGAACTGCTCAGGCAGCAGGAACTGACGAGGCAAAGCGAGGGCGACAATGCCCAGATGATGCAGATGCAGGCAAGGGCAGCCGACGGCGGCGTGATCTGTCCGAAATGCGGCACGGTGAACGAACCCGATGCCGACTACTGTGCACTCTGCGGTGCCTTCCTGCATGCCGGTGTCTGCCCAAACTGCGGCAGTGAGATAGACCCCGACGCCGACTTCTGCGAGGCGTGCCATCACTACATCCGCACCGACGTATGCTCGTTCTGCGGAGCCAGTTTCAGTGAGATGGACGCCTACTGTCCGGAATGCGGTCAGCCAAGAGGCGGCATCGTGTGTCCCGCCTGCCATACGCTGAACGACTTCTCGTTCTGCAAGCAGTGCGGACGCCCGCTGACCGAGCAGGCCCGCGAGATGCTGGCACAGATACGCCAAACGCCTGAATACAAGACTCTGGTGGCCCTGGCTCAGGAATATGACGAATTGCAGATGCAACTGCCCTATGAGACCGAGGCCGACAAGGAGCGCGACAATGAGCTGCAGGAACTGCGCCGCCGCGTGCTCACCCTGCTGGCAGAGGATACCGACCAGGCGGTCGATGTAAAGCCCGTACCCAAGCGCAAGCGCGTGACCAAGGAAGAACTGGAGGAAAGCAAGAGCCGCAAGCTGGATCAGATTGCAGAACTGCTGAGCCGACTGTCAATACCAGCCCAAGAGTCGCCGGCTAAGGTCAGAAACTACGCTATGGCCCAGAAACCCTCGGGCGTACGACTGGCATGGGTGTGCAACTACAAGCAGGCGCTCCATTCAAGTCCCTGCGGCTGTGCTAAGCCTCAGATGGGCGGTAAATGGGTGATATTGGGGCATAATTCGAAACAGGAAATAAAGGATGACAAATAACAATGGCTGACGAGAATCTGGATAAGACCAATGTATACACAGAGCCCGGCGGGGATGACAAGACGCTGATAGGCGGCGATAGGACCTTGATGGGCATGTCGGACGACAAGACGCTGATTGGCGGCGATAGGACCTTGATGGGTATGTCGGACGATAAGACCCTGATAGGCGGTGACAAGACCCTGATGGGAGGAGACAAGACCTTGATGGGTGATACTACCAGAAAGGGGCCAATGGAAACGACGATGCGACCGGGTGGAGCAGCATCGTCGATAGCCAACTCCAACGGCTTGTCGACCAATGTGTTCACCCTGAAAGGCGTTGACTACGAGGAAGTGACCTGCCTGAGCGACAACTCCGGTGAGGCGCAGGTGTACCTCGTGGAGCGCGAAGGGAAGCAGTATGTGCTGAAGCTCTACTATCCCAACTTCGACATCAACAAGAAGCTGCTGCAGCTGGTACGCTCGTTCCAGTTCGAGATGATCGTTGACCTGCACGACTTCGGACGCACCTACAAGGACGGCAAGAACCGCTACTACGAGCTGATGGAGTACCTCAGGGGCGGCACACTGAAGGACGTGAAGATCAACGGCGACTTCAACCGCTTCCGCCGACTGGCACTGCAGGCAGCAGCAGCACTGGCCTACTGTCATAAGAACCACCTGCTGCACAAGGATGTGAAGCCCACCAACTACTTCTTCCGCGACGAGGCACAACAGGAGCTGGTGCTGGGCGACTTCGGTATATCGTCAATCCAGGAAACAGAAGGAAAGTCGTTCCGTACCACACAGGCCCGTACGCCAATCTATGCCGCGCCTGAGATGTACACCGACGTAATCGACGGCGTGGTGGAAATCACCTTTGCCGCCGACTTCTATTCGCTGGGTATGACGCTCTTCACACTGTGGCTCGGAGAAAGTCCGATGAGCTCCAACGAGCGCGCCATGATGAAGCAGAAGAACGAAGGCCGACTGCCGCGACTCAACGAACTGCCCGACAAGGTGAAACAGCTGATCCAGGGTCTTACGTCAGTGAACCAGCAGACGCGCTGGGGCTACGACGAGGTGGAGCGGTGGTTCAAAGGAGAGGAAGTGGCCGTAGATATCTCGTCACCCTTCCTGCGCTATAAGAGCTTCGTGGTAGACCCGGAGCGCAACCTCATTGCCGAGAACGTGAAGGAACTGGTGCCGATGCTCATAGACAACGAGCAGCTGGCCACCAACTACCTTTACAGCGGGCGCATCGTGCAATGGTTAGAGTCGAGCGGCAACGTGAAGCTGGCCACCGTCATCAAGGACATACTGACCAACAGATACCCCACCGACCAGAAGGCGGGCTACATAGCATCGTGCTTCGCTATGGATCCCACCATCAAGTATATCGATGTCAACGGACGGGAATGCGAGGATGCAACGAGCATCGTGCTGACGCTGCTCACAAACCAGGAGAAATACGCCCTGCTGCTGCTCAACCCCGACGATGCACTCTTCCTGTGGCTCGAATCCAGGGAGATGGGCGACGTGGCACGCCTGCGCTCATACTTCCAGCCCGATGTGGACGGGAAGATCAGCGTCATGCGAATGGTCTATGAACTGGATGCCAGCATACCGTTCCTCACCCATCTGCCATCATCATCGGTAGCAGAGATCGTACACGACTTCGGCTACGAGAAAGTGCGCGAGGAAGACTGGCGCGCACTGTGCGACGGCCGACTGCTCTCATGGCTCTACTCACATGCAGATATGGGCGTGTGCGAGGCCGTGAAGCAACTCACCTTCGGGGCAGAGTACTCCAAGACGTTAGGCTACAAGGTGCTCTACAAACTGGCACCCGACATCCCATACGACCTGCGTGAGGCCAACTCACCAGAGAAAATCGGCACACTGCTGGCATACGACCTGGTGCAGAACCAGAACGCCACCGAGGAACAGCTGAAGGCTCTGGCTAACGAATATATCGATCCCAATGAGCGTTTCCACTTCTATGCCAAGCAACAGGGATGGCTGCGATTGGTATCGGAAGCCGACAGTTGCTTTAACCTGGCCTCAGACGAGAACAGGGAGCGACTCAGTGCCTACGACCTGCGCACTGCACTGTACCGATTCTGCCGCATACTGGGGGCAAAACCCGTGTATTTCCTGCCCAACGGCGTGTCGCTGACCGACGGAAGAAACGTGGACAGCAAGAAACTTCCGCAAATCAAGACCGAGATGCGCAACGGTGCATTCATGCAGTGGATGTCGGTGTTCTATCACGAAGACCCCAACCAGACGTTCGAAGAGGAATACAGCTACGAGCGGGAACTGGAGCAATGGGTGATGAAACTTGGCGAACTGGATCCGGGGAATATGTACTTCCGCAGGTTCAGCAAGGCCATCGGAGAAACAAAAACACGCGTCAAACAGGTGCGCGACGAATGGCTCTCGGCCAGATACAAGGAACTGTTCTTCAAGTTCGGATTCTACGGACTTACGGGCTTGTGGGTACTCATGGTGCTGATCTTCGGACTCGATGACCGCAGCTATGTGTTCAACCATCACCTGAAGACCATCATCTACCCCTTAGGAGGCATGATGGGACTCATCATTGCCGTACGAGCCTATTTCAGAGGCTACGGCGCCTTCGTCTCCATGCTCTTCGGCAGTGTGGGACTGGCATTCGCATACGCCACCTATTTCATCCTGAAACTCTCGGAAGAAAACATACCGTCGCTGTTCCATCTCATTGTGGTGCTGATAACGGGAATCTATTTCTTCGTGGCCTGGTACACCGACTTGAGCCGCGAGCATAAGACAGACACCAAGTTCATCAACGACGCACTGAAGAAGGAAGACATCAAGTCGACGCTGCTGGAACCGCTCTATTACACATTCAAGACAAAGTCATCCCGATACAAATCGTCACAATTCAGCGTGCTCGATGAAGTGGATGACCATATAAACTCCCTCTCAGGAGAGTCTGTGATCCACTATATCCTGTGGTCGCTGCTCGCAATTGTGATGATTGCAGAGCTGTGCCTGCTAAGCCCACAGCTTTTCGGATGAAGACGGCTCCCTGAAAAACTACAAGACTCTCTATAGAATGAACTGCGAACATTGTCATAAGGAAAATAGAAGTATAGCAAAATTCTGCAAATGGTGCGGACAACCCCTGGTGTCGCAACACGTGCTCGACAAGCTGGTGGGACTCACGGACGTAAAAAACCAGTTGAAGACCATCGTGGATACCTATGCCTATCTGCGTACGCGTAAGGACATTAGCACGATACGCCTGTCGATCAACACCATCATCATGGGTGAGACGGGTACGGGTAAAACAATGCTGGCGGAAGTCATCCGTGACTATTTCTGTCAACAGAAAATCATCGATAAACCCAAGTTGACCATTGTCGATGCCGTGGACTACCAGCGATTTGTTGACCAGTGGGACGATAACATCAAGAAGGCCAAGGACGGCATCCTGTTCTTCGACAACGTGCAGAAACTCTTGCCAGACAAGTACTCCAATCAGGTGAACCCGCTCGACAAACTCTTCGTGGAGATGGACAAATGGGACGGCAATCCCATCGTGATACTGGCCGGTCTGCCCAAGGGGTTTGAGGAGTTCCTTGAGAACAACCCCGCCATCAAGAACCGCTTCAAGTACACCTTCCGCCTGCCTGTGCCTAACTGTCAGGAGCTCTGCGATATCGTCAAGCTGGAATTGCGCGAGAAATACGGCATCTCGGGCTTTACAGAAGAGGCCGACAAGCAGCTGACTCGCTATTTCAAGTATCAGATAAAAATCAAGGACGAGACCTTCGGCAATGCCCATCTGGCCATGAAGACTGCCGAGGACATCTTCTCGTCGTTTATCAGCCGGGGCGGTAAGGATGCACTCATTGAGCGCGACGACATCAAGGGCTACGTGCCTGAGGAACGCACGCTCGACGATATCCTGAAGGATATGGACTCATTCATCGGCATGAACGGCGTGAAACAGGCCGTCCGCGAGATGGCATACGCCGTCCAGAACAGTATGCAGCGTGCGGAACGCGGACTGGGAGAGGTCCAGAAAATGTCGATGCACACCGTACTGACGGGTAACCCGGGTACAGGTAAGACCACGATAGCACGCAAGTTGGGCGAGATTCTCGCTGCTATAGGCTATCTGGATTCAGGACATGTGGTCGAGGTGGACCGCTCGAATATGGTGTCGCAATATCAAGGCGAGACACCTAAGGTGGTCAACGAGCTCTGCGACAAGGCTATGGGAGGCATCCTCTTCGTCGACGAGGCCTACACACTGGCACCAGTCAGTCAGACGGGCGACCGAGATGCACAGGGTGCACAGGCACTGGAGACGCTGATGAAACGCATGGAGGACGACCGCGACAAGTTCGTGGTCATCGCTGCCGGCTACAGGATGGAGATGGAAAACCTGTTCCGCATCAACCCGGGTGTCAGAAGCCGTTTCAACTATTTCCTCAATCTTGAAGACTATACGCCCGGAGAGCTGTTCCAGATCCTGAAGGTCTTCGCCAGCGGCAAGCAGTACGTGTTCTCGCCGGAGGCAGAAAGGCTGGCACGCAAGAAGATAGACGAGATGTACCAGCAGCGCGACAAGGACTTTGCCAACGGACGAACCATGCGCCAACTCTTCGATGAGATATGCAAACGACAGGCTGGACGACTGCAGAAAGGCGACACCTCGCAGATGACAAACGAGCAGCTGATGACCATCGAGGTGCAGGATATTCCATACGAGGCACCGAAAGCAGTCGACTGTTCTGAGTGCCTGAAGAAGTTCGACGGTATGGTGGGCCTGGAATCCGTGAAGAAAGAGGTGACCAACCTGGCTGCTTTCCTGACGCTACAGATCAAACGCGGCGAAATAAATACGTTCCAGGGCAAGCATTATGTGTTTACTGGTAATCCCGGAACGGGTAAGACAACGGTGGCACGTATCATGGCCGATGTGTTCAAGACGCTGGGCATCCTGTCAAAGGGACAGCTCATCGAGGCCGACCGTTCGAAACTTGTGGCTGGCTACTCCGGTCAGACGGCCATCAAGACCAACCAGCTCATCGACACCGCTATGGGAGGCGTACTCTTTATCGACGAGGCCTATACGCTGAAGTCCAACGATCAGGACTCCTTTGGCGCAGAAGCCATCGACACACTCCTGAAACGTCTGGAGGACGATCGCGGCAAGTTCATCTGTATCGTGGCGGGATATACCGACCAGATGCACGACTTCATCGACTCGAACCCGGGACTGAAGAGCCGTTTCACACAGACTATCCATTTCGAAGACTATACACCTGACGAGCTGACGCAGATCTTTGTCAACATGGCTACGTCGAAGAAGTTCGAAATGGACGAGGATATGCAGAAGGCTGTTCACCAGCAGTTCGAGCAACTCTACCTGCGACGCGACAAGAATTTCGGCAATGCACGTGAGGCACGCCGCATCTTCGACCAGACAGTGGAGCGACAGAGTGAGCGACTGGTGAAGCAGATGAGTCAGCCCGACGTTCAGGTATGCGACGATGTGGCCGACGGATTCCTCTTTGAAGATATGTACCGGCTCACTGTCGATGACCTGCCGATGGCAGAGAGCAGCGCAGCACGTCCGTTGGAAGAGGTGCTGGCAGAACTTGACCAGTTCATCGGTATGCGTGCCGTGAAGAATGCCATTCGTCGCTTGGCTGTACAGAGTATGTTTATCAAACAGCGTGCGGCAATGGGAGCCGGCAACGTGCAACAGATGTCGATGAACTTCGTGCTGACAGGTAACCCAGGTACAGGTAAGACTACCATTGCCCGCAAGATGGGCGAGATACTCCAGGCGATGGAGGTGTTGCCTTCGTCAAAGGTCGTCGAGACAAGTCGCGCCACGTTGGTTGGCAAGTATATGGGCGAGACACCAAAGATAGTCAATTCCATGTGCGACAAGGCGATGGGAGGCATCCTCTTCATCGATGAAGCCTATACACTCTCCGACCAGAACGACCAGTATGGCAAGGAGGCCATCGACACGCTGATGAAGCGCATGGAGGATGATCGCGGTAAGTTCGTGGTCATTGTGGCTGGCTATCGCGACAAGATGGAACAGTTCCTGATGATGAACGCAGGACTGGCCAGTCGCTTTACCCACAAGCTGCATATCGAGGACTACACGCAGGAAGAACTGCTTGCCATCTACAAGCAAATGGCCGAGAAGGAGCAGTACAAACTGTCGCCAGGCGCTGAGTTCAAGGTGCTGGATGTGATTTGCCAGATGCTGGAGAACAAGGACGACACGTTTGGCAATGCCCGCGAGATACGCAACTTGTTCGACGAGACCATTCAGCAGCTCTCCGTCCGTGTGTCGGCTATGCCTGCCGACCAGGTTACCAAGGAGACCTACCAGCTTATTGAACCCGAAGATATTAAGGATAGGGTATGAGTTTGGCAATACGTTATATTGATAAGAGTAAGATATCATGATAATATGTCCGAATTGTAAAGAAGAGATTGACGATGATTCACGCTTCTGTGATCAGTGTGGTCAGGCTTTGCTCTATTGCGAACGCTGTGGAAGGGTAGGCTTGGGACGCCGCTGCACGTCGTGCGGCAGCATGATGATACCTGCCGATGATTTCCATAAGCGACAAATGGGTGTCGGCGGTATGAGTGTGTCCACATCAGTATCGATACGCCAGATGACGCAACCTGGCATGGGGGTAAGTATGCGCAACACGACAACGGGCGTGCGCGGGCCTATGGGTATGCAGCCAGGCGGTGCAATGCCGCGTCTGATGCTGTTCAACGACTCACTGGGTATTCGTATCATGGGCATCAACGGGGCCATCATAGGCCGCAAGCAGGGACCTTATGTGCAGTTCTTCCGTCAGCAGGGCTATGTTTCCGGTTCTCATGCACAGTTGCTCTACCGTCAGGACACGGGATGGAATATTGTGGACAAGGGCTCTTCTAACGGCACCAAACTCAATGACCACCGTCTTCAGCCAGAGGTTGAGATGTCAATCAAGAACGGTGACATCGTCAACATTGCCAATGTTGTATTGCAAGTAATTATCAATTGAGAATAAAACAGATATGTCATTGATTCATATTTCAGCATCGAGCCGCACCGGCTGCGTCAGGACCAACAACGAGGATATGGGGTTGGTCGATGATGTACTTGTGCGCGATGAGACTTTTTCAGAGACATTTGAAACGACAGCCGACAATCGCCTGATGCTGGCTTTGGCCGACGGTATGGGCGGACATAATTGCGGTGAGGTGGCCAGCAACGATACACTCGTCAACCTGCGCTTCTTCTTCCGCGACCTGCCCCCGACTCTTGACGACCAGGCCTTCCGGCAGTCGCTGAAAGACTGGCTGAAGAGTATCTGTATGCTCATCGACTCGAAGGGCAAGACGCACGACATCTATCGTGGGATGGGTACTACGCTGGTGGGAATGATCTATTTCTCAGGCCGCTACTATTGGATCAACTGTGGCGACAGCCGCTTATACCGTCTTCATGAGGGAGAACTCACCCTGCTCACCACCGACCATTCGCTGAGCAACGCGCTGGGACTCACTACACATTCCAGCCAGATAGTGAACTGCATTGGCGGCGGCAGCACCGATTCCTACCTTGATATCGCGTGCATTACCGAAGATGTAGAACCTGGCGATGTGTTTATGCTTTGTACCGACGGTCTTACCGACATGATTGGCGACAGTCATGTGCGCGACCTACTGAAGCATGGTGCCGATGCCGATAAGCTGTGCGCTGCCGCTGAGGAGGCCGGAGGCTATGATAATGTGACGGTGATAGTAGCTAAAATTACGGAGGAGAAATAGTCAGATATGCCATTAAGATTACCAGACTTGCTGCCCGCCATCGATATTCTGAAGCGTGAGAATATCTTTGTGATGGACGATTCGCGTGCTCATGCGCAGGACATACGCCCGCTGAGGATTGTCATCCTGAACCTGATGCCGCTGAAAATTACCACTGAGACAGACCTGATTCGCCTGCTCTCAAATACACCTCTGCAGCTTGACATCAACTTCATGAAGCTGAAGAGTCACACACCGAAAAACACGCCGATAGAGCACATGATGATGTTCTACCGCGACTTTCAGTCGATGCGCAACGAGAAGTTCGACGGAATGATTGTGACCGGTGCTCCCGTGGAGACGATGGATTACGAGCAGGTGACCTATTGGGACGAGATAGTTGACATCTTCAACTGGGCCCGCACGCACGTTACCTCTACGCTTTATATCTGTTGGGCTGCCCAAGCAGGGCTGTATCATTACTATGGTGTGCCTAAGTATCCGTTGGAAAAGAAAATGTTCGGCATCTTCGAACAGTATCCCCTGCAGCCTAAGATGCCTATCTTCCGAGGTTTCGACGATGTATTCATGATGCCGCATAGCCGACATACCGAGGTGCGCAAGGAGGATATCCTTCAGCATCCGGAGCTGCAGTTGATTGCCGAAAGCCCTGATAGCGGCGTGAGTATTGTGATGGCCAGAAACGGACGCGAGTTCTTTATCACCGGACATCTGGAGTATGCGCCCAACACACTGGATACTGAGTACAAGCGCGACTATGGCATACGCGACGATGTCGAGATGCCTCGCAACTACTATCGCAATGACGACCCCACGCAGCCGCCATTGGTATCCTGGCGCGCACACGCGAACCTATTTTATAATAATTGGGTCAACTACTACGTCTACCAAGAGACGCCCTACGATATCAACAAGATTGAATGAGGCAACTGGAACTTTTGGCACCTGCCAAGAATCTGGAGTGCGGTATCGCTGCTATCGATCACGGTGCCGATGCTGTCTATATCGGTGCCGACCGCTTCGGCGCCCGTGTGGCAGCCGGCAATAGTGTAGCCGATATCGAAGCGCTTTGCCAGTATGCCCATCAGTATGGAGCACGTGTCTATGTGACGGTCAACACGATTGTCTATGATGACGAGATAGAAGCCACGCGCTCCTTGCTGAAGCAGTTGGCCGAGATTCATGTGGATGCCATCCTCGTGCAGGATATGGCAGTAGCCGAGATGGCTCGCGAGGCAGGGCTTACCATCCACGCTTCTACGCAGACCGACAACCGCACAGCGCAGAAGGTGCGATGGCTCAGCGAACTGGGTTTTGCACGTGTGGTGCTGGCTCGTGAGTTAAGTGCTGCCGAGATAGCCGATATTCATAGTCAGGTTCCCGATGCCGAGCTTGAGGTCTTTATCCACGGAGCCCTGTGCGTCAGCTATTCAGGACTCTGCTATGCCTCGCAATATTGCTTCAACCGCAGTGCCAACCGAGGTGCCTGCGCACAGTTCTGCAGGATGAAGTTCGACCTCATTGATGCCGACGGTCAGGAGATAGGACATCAACGCTACTACCTGTCGCTCAAGGATATGAACCAGAGCGAGCAGCTCTCGAAGTTGATTGAGGCCGGTGCCACATCGTTCAAGATAGAAGGCCGACTGAAAGATGCGGCCTACGTGAAGAACGTGACGGCAGCCTACAGTCAGCTGCTCAACGACTTCATCAAGCATCATCCTACGGATTACGAACGTGCATCGCTGGGCAGTTGCACCTATACGTTCAAGCCCGACCTGCGAAAGACCTTCAATCGCGGCTATACCCACTATTTCCTGAACGGTAGACAGCCAGACATCGCCTCGTTTGATACACCGAAGGCGATGGGTGAGTTTGTGGGAACGGTGAAGGAGATACGCGGCAACTCGTTCAATGTGGCAGGCGTTGCATCGTTTAGCAACGGCGACGGCCTATGCTTTCTCAACAGTAACCGGGAGCTTGAGGGCTTTCGTGTGAATAGGGTAGAGGGCAACCGTATCTTCCCGTTGAAGATGCCGGCCAACCTGCGTCCGGGACTCCGGCTCTATCGTAATAACGATGTTGAGATGGAACGCTTGCTGAGCCGACCCAGTGCAGAGCGTAAGATACCTGTGAAGCTGGCTATCCGCGCTACCGATGACGGTTTTTCTTTGCAGATGGGCGAGGCTGTAGCACATATCGTGGCAGAGCATCAGGAGGCTCAGAAAGACCCACGCGAAAACATCTTGAGACAGTTGACCAAGCTTGGAGGCACGCCTTATGAATGTACGGAAGTGGATATTCCTGAGGGGTTCAACTATTTCATTCCCAGCAGTTTGCTCGCTGACCTGCGCCGTCAGGCCGTTTCCATGCAGAAAACAGGCCATTTCCGATGCAAAAGTGAGCCACTTACGAAAAAAAGTGAGCCACTTACGAAAAAAAGTGAGCCACTTTCGATGCAAAAGTGTGCCACTTTTGATGCGAAAGTGTATCACTTTTCATATCTCTATAACGTGTCCAACCACCTGGCCCGTCAGTTCTATGAAGCCCAGGGTATCAAGGTGGGCGATGCCTTTGAGGTGAGTAAGCCCGAGAGGTGCCTGCTGATGCAGTGCCGTCATTGCCTGCGCTATGCGTTGGGCTTCTGTGTGAAGAATGGCGGGCGCAAGCCTGAGTGGCATGAACCGCTGTCGCTCCGCTTGGGCGATGGCCGTCTCTTCCGCTTGGAGTTCGACTGCCGAAACTGTCAAATGAATGTCTATGCCGATGAGTAGGAGCTGTACTATATATATAATAGGTGTACTGAGCCTGCTCTTCTGCAGTTGCTATCATCAGAAGTCCGAGACGTCTGATGCCTGGATTGTGACGGAAGAGCAGATGGACTCTATCTCGTTCTACACCACCCACCACTACACGCAGAACTATAATTTCCTGGTTACGGCAGATACCTTGTGGCTCATTCTGCAACAGCCCTCCGAGGTGATCAGCGATATGCTGGTAGATTCTGTGGCTGTGGTCGACGGCAACCGACTTGTGGTAGCCGACATCATGACGCTACCTACCGACACCATCGATTCTGTATGGGTGAAGGTGGCTCGCGACCAGCTCACAATAGGATGGGTGCGTGAGAAAGCCCTGCTTACAAGCGTGGCCCCCGACAATCCCATCTCGCAGTTCATCACTTTCTTCTCGGACACCCACTTGCTCATCTTCCTGGCATTCCTGGTCATCGTCGGTGCGACCTATACCATCAGGCTGCTCTATCGGCGCAATGCCCGACTGGTGCATTTCAACGACATCCCGTCGGTCTATCCCACGATGCTGGCCATCGCCGTTGCCTCGGCTGCCGTGTTCTATAGCACCATTCAGCTGGCCGACCCCGACTCGTGGCGGCATTACTACTATCATCCCACGCTCAATCCCTTTGCCGTGCCCCTGCATCTCAGCCTGTTCCTCATTTCCGTGTGGTTCCTGCTGCTGGTTGCTTTGGCTGCCGTCGATGACATCCGCAGGCATCTGTCGCTGAGTGAGTCGCTGGTTTATTGCCTGGGGCTGATGGGAGTCTGTGCCATCAACTATGTGGTGTTCAGCATCTCAACACTCTATATCATCGGCTATCCCCTGCTTGTGGCCTATGTCGTCTTTGCCATTTACAGGTATATACACATGGGGCGCGCTGTCTACGTCTGCGGACAATGTGGCAACAAGTTGCGGAAGAAGGGAATTTGTCCCCATTGTGGAACACTGAATGTATAATGAAACGTATAACTAACTGTAAAATAAAATGATAAGAATATTCGTACCTGGACGTCTGTGCCTGTTCGGAGAACATACCGACTGGGCCGGCCACTACCGCACGATGAATGCCGACATCCCTCCCGGTGCCGCTATCGTGACCGGTATTGAGCAAGGAATCTATGCGGAAGTAGAAAAGTCAACCCTCTTTGAGGTGAAGAGTACGGCACTGAACGACGTGACCGGCTGGAAAGACTTCTCGTGCAAGATGGATGAGCAGGAACTGAAGCGCATAGCCCGTTCCGGCGACTTCTTCTGCTATTGTGCGGGAGTAGCATCTTATATGCTGGAATGGTATAAGGTGGGCGGTGTCAGCATCAGGATCACCGATATGACATTGCCCATGAAGAGCGGCCTGTCATCGTCGGCAGCCATCTGCGTGCTGGTGGCTCGTGCGTTCAATCTGATTTACAATCTGAACCTCAACACGATGGGCGAGATGAACATCGCCTATGTCGGTGAGCTTCGCACGTCCTCCCGTTGCGGACGTTTGGACCAGGCGTGTGCCTTCGGTGTGAAACCCAACCTGATGACCTTCGACGGCGACGAAATCGAAGTGCAGTCGCTCAATGTCAAGAAGCACCTCTACTGGGTCTTTGCCGACCTCTGCGGAGTCAAGAATACGATTAAGATCCTGTCAGACCTCAACAAGGCATATCCCTTCGCTTCTGACGAGAAGGAAAAGCAATTGCATGATGCATTAGGACCGAAGAACACCGAGTTCATTAAAAGGGCTGTCAAATATATGGCCGAAGGCAGCGTAGAGCAGTTGGGACAACTGATGACTGAGACCGAAGAGGTCTTCGACCGTCAGGTGGCTCCGATGTGTCCTGATGAGTTGACGGCACCAAAGCTGAAGTCCGTACTTAACGACAGCTATATCAAGTCGTTGAGCTACGGAGGAAAAGGCGTAGGCTCTCACGGCGACGGTTCGGTGCAGTTCCTTGCCAAGGATGCCGAGAGCCAGCAGCTATTGGTCGACTACCTGCAACAACAGGGTATGCCTGCCTATAAGCTGACCATTCAGCCCGTCCACACCGTGCGTAAAGCCGTTATTCCAGTTGCAGGATTCGGCACGCGTCTCTATCCAGCAACCCGTTGTCTAAAGAAGGACTTCTTCCCCATACCCTGTTCCGACGGTATGGTAAGACCTGTAATCCTCATATTGCTTGAGGAGTTGGTACAGAGCGGTATCGAGGAGATCTGCCTGGTGCTGGGCAGTGAAGAGGAGCGGAAGTTGTACACCGACTTCTTTGAACGCCCGCTCTCACAGGAGCATCTGGGCAAGTTGAATGCTGATTGTCAGGAATACGAAAACCGCATCCTCGACATTGGCAAGCGCCTGCGCTATGTCTATCAGACCGAGAAGCGCGGATTCGGTCATGCCGTCTTCCAGGCCGCCAGCTTCGCAGGCAACGAACCGGTGCTGCTGATGCTGGGCGATACGCTGAGCCGTTCTACCTCCAACAAGCCCTGTGCGCTGCAGCTCATCGAGGCCTACGAAAGATACAACCGCCTGATGCTGGGACTCTATCCTGTGCCATTGGCTACGGTGAGCCATTTCGGCATGATGACTGGTGTATGGGAAGACAAGGACGAGCGTGTGCTCCACGTCAATGCTTTGGTGGAAAAGCCCAAGGCCAGTTATGCGGAAGAGTTCCTCGGTGTCAAGAACAAAGACGATGAGCGTGAATACTGCTCAGTCTTCGGACAGTATATCCTGACACCCGAAGTCTTTACACAGCTGGAGGCCGACATCGCAGCTGCCGATGCTGCGGGCGATATGAAGAAAGAAATAGAACTCACCTCGGCATTGGAAGCCGTTCGTCAGCGTTCAGGCATGATAGGCTACCGACTGAAGGGTCTGCGCTATGATATGGGTAACCCCACTGCACTGGCCAGCACGGTGGCAGAGTTCGCAAAGAAAATAAAGAAAGAAAATGGGAAAAAAGCGTAGATGGCATTGCCTCTCAGGGCAAGAGCCAACAGAATTTGACAAACAGATTATGTACTGGGAGAACAAGGGAAAACTTGTTCCCACCCGTGAATTGATAAAGACACCCGAACAGATTGAGGGCATCCGCAAGGCCGGTGTCGTCAATACCGGCGTGCTTGATGCCGTAGCAGCGCAGATACATGCCGGCATGAACACGCTGGAGATCGACCGTATATGCCGCCAGTACTGCGAAGAGTACAACGCCATACCCGCCTGCCTGGATTACGAGGGA
Source organism: uncultured Prevotellaceae bacterium (assembly GCA_902785695.1). Lineage (GTDB taxonomy): Bacteria > Bacteroidota > Bacteroidia > Bacteroidales > Bacteroidaceae > Prevotella. The sequence continues at coordinate 36,788 of CACZZQ010000005.1, forward strand.
TTCCCCATGAGCGTATGCACCAGCATCAACGAGGTGGTGTGTCACGGAATCCCCAAGGAAGAGGACGTGCTGGAGGAAGGCGACATCATCAATGTGGACTTCACCACCATCCTCGACGGCTATTATGCCGATGCCTCGCGAATGTTTATCATTGGCAAGACAACCCCTGAGAAGGAACAGTTAGTGCGCGTGGCTAAGGAATGCCTGGAGATAGGTATGGAAGCTGCCAAGCCCTGGGGCTTCGTAGGCGACATCGGTCACGCCATTGAGAAACACTGTAAGAAATACGGCTACGGCATTGTGCGCGACCTGGCCGGTCACGGCGTGGGATTGAAGTTCCATGAAGACCCGGAAGTAGATCATTACGGACATCGCGGCACGGGTATGCTGCTGGTACCGGGTATGGTCTTTACCATTGAACCGATGATCAATATGGGAACGTGGCGCGTGTTTATCGATGCCGACGACCCATACGGATGGGAAGTGATTACGGAAGACGAAAAGCCCAGTGCACAGTGGGAACATACACTGCTGATGACAGAACACGGCGTTGAAGTGCTGACCTATTAGGTTGGCACTTCATTTCTTATTGACTTTCCTCTTGAACTCCAGGATAGGGGGCAGCTTTTGCCATTTGCCGTCGTTGGGAACCTTGATGACAGAGCCTTTGCCTTGTTTCAGAACATACGTGCTGTCGTTCTTCTGAGTCAGCGTAGCCTCCAAATCCTCGCTGCCGAAATCATTCACCATCTGGATATGAGCCTTCTTGCCCTTCACATCGGCTGATATGATAGGCCAGCAAAAGCTGTTGTGTTCCTTGCCAAGATAGCCAGGCAGTTCTCCATAGAGCTCCTGACCCGGAATGATGATGTCCTGATCGTAGAAATTAATGCGCAGGTACACCTTGTAGTCATCATTATAGACGTAGGTGCGGAACGTAGTGGAATCACTCTGTGAAAATGCCATCGTGAACCACATCCAACCTAATAAAAATAGTATCGATTTCATCGCTTTTTTAGTTTCAAAATACAAAAATAACAGATTTAAATCAATTAATCTCCAAAAAAGGAAAAATAATTCGACGAAAGTTTCATTTTTAAGAATATTTTAAGTATCTTTGCAGCGGTTTATAAACTTATTTAATGAATAAAAAGCTATTAACTCCAGATTACATCTTTGAGTCGAGCTGGGAAGTTTGCAACAAAGTTGGTGGTATCTACACCGTACTTTCTACCCGTGCAAAGACACTACAGGAGATGCTTAAGGACCGGATTATATTTATCGGCCCTGATTTTTGGGAATCATCAGAAAGCCCTTATTTCAAAGAAGACCCTTCGCTCTTTGCCGAATGGCAATGGCTTGCCAAGGAGCAGGGCATCCATGTAAGGGTGGGACGTTGGACAGTTCCTGGCGAGCCTATCGCCATCCTCGTAGACTTCAAGCCCTATTTCGAGAAGAAGAACGAGATTTATGCGTGGCTTTGGGAACAGTACAAGGTTGACTCTCTTCATGCCTATGGCGACTACGACGAGGCTTCCATGTTCTCGTATGCCGCTGGATTGGTGGTGGAGAGCTTCTATAAGCACTTCCTTTCCAAGAAGCAGAAGGTGGTCTATCATGCCAACGAATGGATGTGCGGACTCGGTGCACTCTATATTAATAATAAGGTACCCGAGATTGCAACTATCTTTACCACCCATGCAACCAGCATCGGCCGCTCCATTGCAGGCAACCAGAAGCCCCTTTACGACTATCTCTTCGCCTATAACGGTGACCAGATGGCAGAGGAACTCAATATGCAGTCGAAACACTCCATAGAGAAACAGACTGCATGGAACGTAGACTGCTTTACAACGGTGAGCGACATTACTGCCAACGAGTGCGTGGAACTGCTCGACAAGCCCGTCGATGTGGTATTGCCAAACGGCTTCGACAACAGTTTCGTGCCAAAGGCCGCTGCCTTCAACAAGAAGCGTAAGCTGGCCCGCAAGAAGATGTTGCAGGTAGCCAACGCACTGCTGGGCGAGAATCTGGGCGATGATACGATTATCCTCTCCACATCAGGCCGCTATGAGTTCCGCAACAAGGGCATCGATGTCTTCGTGGAAGCCATGAACCGTCTGCTGCGCGACCGCGACCTGAAGAAAAAGGTACTGGCATTCATCATCGTTCCCGGATGGGTGGGCGAGCCACGCAAGGATCTGCAGGAAAGACTGGTAAGCGAACTGCCTTACGATACTCCCCTCGAAGTTCCTCAGGTCACCCACTGGCTTCACAACATGGGACACGACAACGTGCTCAACATGATGAAGTACTACGACATGCACAACCGGCATGAGGACAATGTGAAGGTCATCTTCCTGCCCGATTATCTTGACGGCAGCGACGGAATTATAAACCTCACGTATTACGATGTGCTGCTGGGTAACGATCTCTGCGTCTATCCCTCATATTATGAGCCGTGGGGATATACACCGCTTGAGGCTGTAGCATTCAAAGTACCCTGTATCACCACCGATTTGGCTGGTTTCGGTCTCTGGGCTAACAAGGAGTTCGGCCACAACGGCGAACTCACCGACGGCGTGAAGGTAATCCACCGCACCGACTACAACTACTCTGAGGTAGCCGACTACATCAAAGATACCGTGGCTCAGTTCTCCGCTATGTCGAAGACAGAGGTCGATGCCTGTCGCAAGGCTGCCGAGACCCTGTCTAAGAAAGCCCTCTGGAAAGAATTTATACAGTTCTATTGTAAGGCCTACGATATAGCCCTGCAAAAAGCTGAAGCAAGAAAGAAATCTGATAAAAACAAGTAATAACACTAATAGATTATGAAAATTAAAGCTGATTATGCAAACGAACCTTCTTGGAAGATATTGACCGTCAAGGCTACTCTCCCTGAGGAATTGAAGTGTTTGGACGAGATTGCCCACAATATGTGGTGGGTATGGAACTTTGAGGCACGCGACCTGTTCCGCGACCTTGATCCTGCTATTTATCATGATGTGAAACACAACCCCGTGATGCTCCTTGAGCGTCTGTCGTATACACGTAAGGAAGAGATTGTGAAGGACAAGGCACTGATGAAGCGCGTAAAGGATGTCTATGCACAGTTCCGCAAGTATATGGACGTGAAGCCCGACACAAAGCGCCCCTCTGTTGCCTACTTCTGCATGGAGTATGGCATCCACTCTGCACTGAAGATCTACAGCGGCGGTCTGGGTATGCTGGCTGGCGACTATGTGAAGGAGGCTTCCGACTCTAACGTCGATATGTGCGCCGTAGGTTTCCTCTATCGCTTCGGTTACTTCACACAGTCACTGAGCATGGACGGACAGCAGATTGCCAACTACGATATGCAGCACTTCGGCTCACTTCCCATTGAGCGCCAGCTTGATGAGAACGGACAGCCTATGGTGGTAGATGTTCCTTATATAAACTACACTGTTCATGCATACGTTTGGCGTGTCAACGTAGGTCGTGTGAAGCTCTATCTGCTTGATACCGACAACGATATGAACTCAGAGTACGACCGTCCTATCACACACTCACTCTATGGTGGTGACTGGGAAAACCGTCTGAAGCAGGAAATCCTGCTCGGTATCGGCGGTATGCTGCTCTTGAAGAAGCTGGGTATCAAGAAGGATATCTATCACTGTAACGAGGGACACGCAGCACTCTGCAACCTGCAGCGTCTGTGCGACTATATCGAGAACGACGGTCTGAACTTCAACCAGGCTTTGGAACTGGTGCGTGCCAGCGGCCTCTATACCGTTCACACACCTGTGCCTGCAGGCCACGACTACTTCGACGAAGGACTCTTCGGCAAGTACATGGGCGGATATCCTCAGAAGCTCGGCATCTCTTGGGACGAATTCATCGGCATGGGTCGTACCAACCCCGACGACAAGGGCGAGAAGTTCTGTATGTCAACATTTGCATGCAACACCTGTCAGGAGGTCAACGGTGTGTCTATGCTCCACGGATGGGTCAGCCAGAAGATGTTTGCTCCTATCTGGAAGGGCTACTATCCTGAGGAGAACCACGTGGGCTATGTCACCAACGGCGTACACTTCCCCACATGGGCCGCTGCTGAATGGCGTAGCGTCTACGGCAAGTACTTCGACGAGAAGTTCATGGGCGACCAGTCGAACGAGGAAATCTGGCACGGTATCTACAACTGTCCCGATGAGGAAATCTGGGCTACCCGTCAGGCTCTGAAGGCTAAGCTCTTCGATTATATCAAGGTTCAGTTCCGCGAGACTTGGCTGAAGAACCAGGGCGATCCCTCACGCGTGGTGAAACTCCTGGAGCGCTTCAACCCCAATGCACTGGTCATCGGCTTCTGCCGCCGCTTTGCTACCTACAAGCGTGCACACCTGCTGTTCACCGATTTGGAGCGTCTTGACAAGATTGTCAACAATCCCGACCGTCCCGTCATCTTCCTCTTTGCCGGTAAGGCTCACCCCGCCGATGGTGCTGGTCAGGGACTTATCAAGAAGATCTTCGAAATCAGTCAGATGCCTCAGTTCCAGGGTAAGATTATCTTCCTTGAAGACTATGACTTCCTGCTGGCTCGCCGCCTTGTCAGTGGTGTGGATATCTGGATGAATACACCTACACGTCCGCTTGAGGCATCAGGTACATCAGGCGAGAAGGCCGAGATGAACGGTGTTGTAAACCTCTCTGTGAAAGACGGTTGGTGGCTCGAGGGCTATCGCGAGGGTGCCGGATGGGCTCTTACCGAGAAGCGCACCTACGAGAATCAGGGCTATCAGGATCAGCTCGACGCTGCTACCATCTACGGTTTGCTCGAGACAGAGATTGTTCCTCTTTATTACGATAAGGACAAGAAGGGCATCTCGAAGGGCTGGATCAAGGTCATCAAGAACTCTATCGCACAGATAGCACCTCACTACACCATGAAGCGTCAGCTCGACGACTACTACACCAAGTTCTACGAAAAAGAGGCTAAGCGCTTCAAGGAGATCTCAAAGAACAACAACCAGCTGGCCAAGGAGATTGCCCAGTGGAAAGAGACTGTGGCAGAGCGTTGGGATGCCATTCAGGTAGTATCATGCGAGTGGGACTTCCCCGTAACAGGTGCAGAGGCTGGTACTAAGTACCACATCAAGTACGTGATCAACGAGCAGGGACTCGACGATGCTATCGGACTGGAGAAGGTCAATGTATTCACCGACAAGGATGGCGTAGACCGCATCTTCTCTGTAGAGCCGCTTACCGTTACTGGTCGTGAAGGCAACAACTTCATCTTCGAGGGTGACCTGACCCCTCGTCAGTTCGGTCAGTACAAGAGTGCTATCCGTATGTATCCGAAGAACAAGAACCTGCCTCACCGTATGGACTTCTGCTATGTTCGTTGGCTGGAGTTGCCTCAGTTGTAATATCACATCATAACATAAAATTCAAAAGGAGAGAACTTCCGATGGAATGTTCTCTCTTTTTTTCGATATTTATTTGCATTTTCACTCAATTTAAACTACCTTTGCACTACAGATGAAGGTATATATCAATGACCATATAGAATTGCTGGATCTTCCATCTGCGTTGCAGCAGATCAGCAGTCAGCGACGTGAACAGGCCCTGCGATTCAAGTTCGAACAGGGACAGAGGCTCTGCGTGGCTGCCTATCTGCTCCTGAAAGAGGCACTCAGGGAGCAGGAGAATATCATGGATAATCCCATCTTTGAGTATGGTGAACATGGGAAACCCTTTATTGTAGGTCACCCGGAACTGCATTTCAGCCTGAGTCATTGCAAGGAGGCTGCCGTTTGTGTGCTAAGTCACCAACCGGTAGGCATCGATGTGGAGAGCATAGGACGCTATCGCGACAGCGTGGCTCGCTATGCAATGAGTGATGAAGAGCTGCATCAGATACATCAGTCAGAGCATCCGGAAGTGGAGTTTATCCGTCTGTGGACAATGAAGGAAAGTCTGTTGAAACTCACAGGTGAAGGCATTAACAACAACATGAAGGAAACTTTAAAAAACATTGATTCAAAACAATTTACCACAATAGAGCGACTTGACAAGAATTACATATATACCGTTTGTGAACAATGAGAATGAACACTGGATATAACCGCGAAGGAGAGTATGATCACTTCGTGGTCAACGAAAAGAAACCACTGCTTGAATGGTTGCTGGAGAATGTGAAGGAGAGTCGTACAAAGATCAAGGCGACGCTTCAGGGACGCGGCATCAAGGTCAACGGGAAGACTGTGACACAGTTCGACTTCATGCTGGAGCCAGACATGAAGGTGGCAGTGAGCAAGACGAAGCGCAACCAGCAGTCGTTCAAGAGCCGTTACGTAAAGATTGTCTACGAGGACAAGTGGCTCATCGTCATCGAGAAGAACACAGGAATCCTGTCGATGGCTGCCGGTCACTCGTCACTCAACGTGAAAAGCGTGCTCGACGACTACTTCAAGAAGAGCCGACAGAAGTGTACGGCACACGTGGTGCATCGACTGGATCGCGACACCAGCGGACTGATGGTCTATGCCAAGGATATGGAAACGGAGCAGATACTGGAGCACAACTGGCACCAGATAGTCTACGACCGCAGGTATGTAGCCGTGGTGAGCGGTGAGATGGAACAGGACGAAGGAACCATTCAGAGCTGGCTGAAGGATAACAAGGCGTATATCACCTATTCATCGCCTGTAGATAACGGCGGAAAACTGGCTATCACCCATTTCCATGTACTCGACCGCACCACAGAGCATTCGCTGGTAGAGTATAAGCTGGAAACGGGACGCAAGAACCAAATCCGCGTCCATTCGGCAGACATGGGGCATCCCGTTTGCGGTGACGAGAAATACGGCAATGGTGACAATCCCATTCATCGCCTATGCCTTCATGCATGGCTGCTATGCTTCAATCATCCTATTACAGGAGAACCGATGGAGTTTGAAACACCTGTGCCAACGGCTTTCCGACAACTATTCAAGTAAAAGATGGAAAATTGGATTTACTACCTCGCAGCACTGCTCGTTGTCATTGCGGCTGCCTACATCATAAAAAAAGTAGCCAGTTGCATGGTGAAGGCCGTTGTCTTCATCGTGCTACTGGCTGCTTTGTGTGCCGGTTACTACTTCTTGTTTTAGTATTCCGTCTTGTCTTCTTTCTCGTCCCACATCTTGAAAGCCTCAAGTGCCTCATCGCGTAGAAGCACTTCCGATGGTTTCTTGCGGTCTTCGGGTTTCAGGGCTATCTCTTCGTAGATAAAGTCATCATCGAAGCCTATCTTGGCAGCATCCTTACGGTCGTTACCCATGTAGATCTTATCGAGATGAGCCCAATAGATAGCTCCAAAGCACATCGGACAGGGTTCGCAAGAAGTAAAGATCTCGCAACCGCTCAAGTCAAAGGTCTTCAGGGCCTTGCAAGCTTTACGGATGGTTGACACCTCGGCATGAGCAGTAGGATCGCAGTCGATGGTAACACAGTTGGAACCCTCGGCAATAATCTCACCGTTACGGGCTATCACGGCACCAAAGGGGCCGCCGCCATTGCGCACGCTCTGCTTCGAGAGTTCAATGGCGCGACGCATTAATTCTTTGTTTGTCATACGCTTTCTTGAGTATAATATTTTTCAAATTGTTCGCGCAGCAGACTTGTATTGGCAATTATGTTGCGCAGTTCCTTAAGTTTCTCTTCGTTAGGCGAACCGGAAATCCACAGGCGAATGTAGCCGTTGGCAGAATATTTCTGATCCATGTGCTCCTTGAACCTCAGCCAATGATGCTCTTTGTCCAGTTCTGGATAGTTGGCAAGTCCGAATTGCACGGTGCGTTGAAATACTACTTCCGGCACAATGTCGCGGTCGGCCTCTGCCACAATCTTACCATAAAGGCTGCGAGGTGCACGTGAGGCAGAGGCACGATGATCCTCAATAGCCTCTTTCATAATCTTTATCTGCTCGGCCGAGAACCATTTCTTCAGCCTGGCATCGCTCTGAAGAATCTTTCCACCCGTAATATGATGCACTGCCCTGGGCCCAGACATACCAACGTCGTGATAGGCGGCAATGGTATAAACCATGTTGACATCAGCTCCCGTGCGCTTGGCCAACTCCATGCTTCGGCGTATCACACGGGTTACGTGTTCCAGGTTATGCGCTCGGTCGAAATTGGCATATTGAGGCAGTATCTGTGTCTCGATAAACTCAACCAAATCCAGGCTTGCAGTGTTGCTTAGCATAAGTTTTTAGATTTTATTTTGCAAATATACGGAAAATGAATTAATTTTGCAAGCGTTTTTTGAAAAAACATACAATGGACGTAAAGAAAGACTCTCTGAAAGCATGGATTCTGGCTGCAAGACCTAAGACACTGACAGGTGCAGCTGTGCCAGTAATGATTGGTTTGGCTCTGGCGTGGAAGGACGCAAAGCTCTACGAAGGCGACGTGTTTAGCTGGGTGGCAGCCATGCTATGTCTGCTCTTTGCTTTCATCATGCAGATTGATGCCAACTTCATCAACGACTTTATCGATTTCGCTAAAGGTACAGATGACCGTGAGACGCGTCTGGGACCGGAAAGAGCCTGTGCGCAAGGGTGGGTCAGTATCGACCGCATGAAGCACGCCATAGCCTTGACCACCTGTCTTGCTTGTGTCGTAGGACTGCCATTGGTATGGTTTGGAGGCTTAGAGATGATACTCGTAGGTCTGCTTTGTGTGGTGTTTTGTTTCCTCTATACCACTCATCTGTCGTATCTCGGTTTGGGCGATGTTCTGGTGCTGGTGTTTTTCGGACTAATTCCCGTCAGTATCACCTATTATATACAGTTGCATACCGTTACAGCGGAGGTTATCGTGGTCTCTTTGGCCTGCGGACTTGTGATCGACGGGCTGCTGCTTGTCAATAATTTCCGCGACCGCGATACCGACAAGACCGCAGGAAAGAATACACTTGTGGTGCGTATTGGCGAGAAGGCAGCCCTTTGGCTCTATTTCATGGTGGGTGTCGTAGCCTGTCTGGCAGGAGTGATATTCGCATTTAACGGCAAATGGTGGGCTTTCGTCTTGCCCTTTGCCTATCTGGTTCTTCATATCCTTACATTCCTTAAGATGAAACGTATCTGGAAGGGTAGGGCATTGAATGGCTGTCTGGGGGATACAGCTCGCAACATCTTTTTATATGGATTGCTGCTGTCTGTAGGTATCCTGTTACCATAAAAAGCCTCTTGATGGGGTCTTATGTTAAATTTTCCCATTTTTGATATCAAAATTTTGTCAAAAAGGGAAAAATACTTAACTTTGTACATTTTCAAGACCCTAAAATAAAATTACACAAAATTAATACAATTAGAAAAGACATGAAGAAATTACTTTTTATGACTTCTGTATTCGTAATGCTTGCCCTTACGGCAACGGCAGTTCCAGCAAAGCGTGGCCTGAACAAGGTGCTGAAGCGAGTCGACGGTACAGAGGTAAAAGCACAGCTCGTAGGCGACGAGCACGGTCACTACTGGCTTGGTGAAGACGGTACTGCCTATTTGGATGTAGACGGAACCTATCAACAGGTAGATGCCAAGGCTATCGTCAAGAAGGCAAAGGCGCGCCGTCAGCATGTGAATGCCCAGCGCGTGAAGCGTATGCAGGCTCATCGTGCATTAGGTGAGATTGGTAATGGATATTTTGGAAAGAAGCGTGGCATCATCATTCTTGTCAATTTCAAGAACACCGTCTTCAAAGAGAGTCACAACAATGCCCTCTTCCAGAGAATTGCCAATGAGGAGAACTTCAAAGAAGGTGACTTTAGAGGCTCTATGGCCGATTATTTCAAGGCCCAGAGCAGTAACAAATTCGAGCTCGACTTTGATGTGGTAGGCCCTGTCACCGTGAAGAACAATGCCTCTTATTACGGCAAGAACGACAGCGATGGCAACGATATGTATGCTGGCACGATGGTTATCGAGGCCGTTAATCTGGCGAAAGACAAAGTTAGTGATTGGAAGCAGTACGACTGGAATAACGACGGCTACGTAGATCAGATCTATGTGATATATGCCGGTCAGGGTGAGGCCGACGGTGGCGCATCATCAACCATCTGGCCACATGCCTATACGCTTGCGGAAGCCAAGAAATTTGGTGATGGCACAGGCCCTGTTACCGTGGCTGAAGGACTGAAGGTGAACTCCTATGCCTGCGGTAACGAGACTGATGTGAATGGAAATATTTGTGGTATTGGTACCATGTGCCATGAGTTCAGTCACTGTCTGGGTTATCCCGACTTCTACGATATCGACTATAGCGGTGGATTTGGTATGGATTGCTGGGACTTGATGGATCAGGGTTCATACAATGGTGGTGGCTTTCTGCCTGCAGGATATACAAGCTACGAGCGTTGGGTGGCTGGATGGGAAGAACCCATAAAGCTCGAAGAAGAGGATGTCACCGTGAGTAGCCTACCTTCACTGCAGAGCAGTGGTAAGAGCTATATTATCTATAACAAGAAGAACCGCAACGAGTACTACCTGCTGGAAAACCGTCAGCTGGATGCATGGGATGCAGATTTACCTGGATCGGGCTTGCTCATCATCCATGTCGACTATGATGCAGAGGTATGGGAGCAAAATCAGCCCAATGATGCCCCAAAGCACCAACGTATGACATGGGTGCAGGCAGACAACAAACTGCAAACGGAAACCTATGACGGCACAAAATACCTGACACTTGCAGGATTGAAGACCGACCCCTTCCCCTATGGTTCGAACAACAGCTTCAACCGTAATACAAAACCTGCTGCGAAGCTGTTCAACAGTAACATTGACGGCACCAAGTTCATCGACTCTTCCGTAGAAAATATCACCCGCAATGCCGATGGTACTATTTCTTTTAACTTTGTGGCTAAGTATGAAAGTGGCAATCAGAACCCCGATAAGCCTTCTGTTGAGGGAGCCATATTCTACGAGTCTTTCGATCAGTGTGCAGGAACTGGTGGAAACGATGATGATTGGAGCAGCAGCGTGGCTAGTGCTACTTTCCAACCCGACAATGAAGGTTGGGAAGCTGCAGCTTTATACGGTGGCAACAAGTGTGCACGTTTCGGCTCCAGCAAGAAGTCTGGCGTTGCCACATCTCCTCAGTTCACCCTTACCTCTAACGAGAATACCCTGACATTCAAAGCTTCGGCATGGGGAAGTGATCCAAACTCGTTGGTGGTATCAGCTGAGGGTGCTACTGTCACCATTGAGCCAAAAGAGTTTACGATGGCATCAGGCGAATGGTCTACCTTTACCGCCAATATCTCTGGTACAGGAACCATCAGTCTTGTATTTACTCCTGGCAAGCGTTTCTTCCTCGATGAGGTATTAGTGAAGCCTCTTAATGCCACAGCCATTACCACCGTATCAGCTAACGACAGCAAGACGGGTCGTATCTATACACTTGACGGACGCAATGTGGGTGGCGACTTCCAGCAGCTGCCTCGCGGCCTTTACATTATTAACGGAAAGAAAGTGGTGAAATAATAGCAACACGCCATCTAATCGATAAGCAGCAGCCGTAAACTTCATATGGGGTTTACGGCTGCTGACTTATATGTTAGAAAAGAAAAAAGTTAAAAGGTGAAAAATATGAAGCTAAAAGCGAGGCTTTTCACTTCTTTTTTTCTAACTTTGCAAATTCAGATACAGAGATTATGGAAGAATATATTGTTTCTGCAAGAAAATACAGACCGATGTCCTTTGACACGGTTGTGGGACAGGCAGCCTTGACTACAACGCTGAAAAATGCGGTGAAGTCAGGAAAACTTGCTCATGCATACCTGTTTTGTGGCCCGCGAGGAGTAGGAAAGACTACCTGCGCACGTATCTTTGCAAAGGCCATTAACTGCCAGAACCCTACGGCAGAGGGTGAGGCCTGCAATGAGTGTGAGAGTTGCCAGAGCTTCAATGAGCAGCGTTCGCTCAACATCTTTGAGTTGGATGCAGCTTCGAACAACTCAGTAGAGCACATCAAGACACTCATGGAACAGACGCGCATTCCACCTCAGGTAGGGAAATACAAAGTCTTTATCATTGACGAGGTGCATATGCTCTCAACAGCAGCCTTCAACGCATTCTTGAAGACGCTGGAAGAACCGCCTGCACACGTCATCTTTATCCTCGCCACAACTGAGAAACACAAGATACTGCCTACGATATTGAGCCGTTGCCAGATATACGACTTTGAACGCATGACGGTGCAGAACACCATTGACCACCTTAAGAGCGTTGCTCAGAAAGAGGGTATCACCTACGAGGACGAGGCACTTGCCGTGATAGCCGAAAAGGCCGATGGCGGTATGCGCGATGCTCTCTCCATCTTTGACCAGGCAGCATCATTCTGTCAGGGAAACATCACTTATCAGAAGGTGATAGAAGACCTGAACGTGCTAGACTCTGAAAACTATTTCCGCATCATTGATCTTGCTCTTCAAAATAAGGTAACAGATATCATGGTACTCTTGAACAGTGCCATCAACAACGGATTTGACGCAGGGCTGCTAATACAAGGACTGGCAAAGCACGTTCGTAACGTGCTGATGGCTAAGGATTCACAGACTCTGCCTTTGCTGGAGGTTAGCGAAAAAGCCAAGCAGCGCTATATGGAGCAGGCACAGAAGGCCGACACCCGTTTCCTATATAGTGCTTTGAGGCTAATGAACCAATGCGACATCAATTATAGACAGTCGAGCAACAAACGACTGCTTGTAGAACTGACGCTTATTGAAATAGCCCAGATTACACAGCCTGACGAGGGGCCTGCTAATGGGCGTAGGCCCAGAAGATTGAAATCCCTGTTTAAGCAACTGATTCAGCAGGCAGCACCCATACAGAAGACGGCTCAACAGGTGGCTGCGGGTGCACCTGAGATTCAGAAGACGCAAAGTGAAAAAGGCAACGCCAGCACACCTGGTTCAACCAACACTAAGAGTCCAGATAGTCAAACTAATGCAGGCTCTGTTCCTCAACGTCCTACCATCAAAGCCTCAAGTCTGGGGTTGTCGTGGAAAAACTTGAGGGGAACCACGCAACCCTCGAAGATGCAAATTCTTCCTGGAACTTCGGCAGTTCCTACAAACCATGATGAGAATACGACCTTTACCCAGGACGAACTGGAGTTACAATGGATGTCGATGTGTAACAGAATGCCTCAGAGACTGAATGGTATTGCTACACGTATGAAAAATATGAACCCCACGATAAAAGAACTGCCTGCTGTAGAGGTGGTAGTGCCAAATCAGATAGTGAGGGATGAAATGGATACCATCAAAGGCAGTATTGTGAAAACATTACAGGTGTACCTGCACAATAGTTTGTTGACGCTGGATATACGGGTGGCTGAGCAAGAAGAGCAAACCAAGATATTGACGCGCCGCGAACAGTTTGAACTTATGGAGAGTAAAAACTCTGCAATAAAACGGCTTCATAAGGTCTTTGACCTGCAATTTGCCTGATAATTAAAATATGATAAGAAGATGAAAAAGATAAAAGAGAAATTATTGGCTTTCATGGCTATACCATTCGTGAAATATGCCCTGGTCTTGGTGATTGGCGTAGTGCTGATAGGTTTTGCGGGCTCCAATAGTATTATGGGGCATTTCCAGAATAAGGCAAAAATTGAAGAGCTAAAAGTAGAGATAGAAAATTACGAAGATATCTACCGACACGATCAAAACCAGATCCATCAGTTGCAAAGCAGCAAGAAAGAAATGGAGAGGGTAGCCCGTGAACGCTACTTCATGAAAACTGCCGACGAGGATATCTTTGTACTGAGCGATGACCAGCGTGAGTATCAGGAAAACAACAAGCACCATGAAACAGCTGAATAAATGGCAGAACGCCATCTTTATCGTCAGTGCGATACTGATGGTTGCAGGAGCTGTGTTCAGTATCCTGAGATGGGGATGTTTCCCATATATCTATGCTGTTGGAGCCATTGGCTATGTGTGTATGCAGATGCTCCAACGCTATGAAGGCACCAATTTTACGATACTACGCTTGCGAAGAATCATGCTGCTAAGTAACTTCTTGTTGCTTTTTGTCGCAGTCTTGATGTTCGCATCGCAAGGCTATACGTTTGGTCTTGACTATTGGTTCTACTATTTGAGTTATGTACGCATCAATTGGGTCGTTATACTGCTATTGGCTGCTATTCTTCAACTGTATACTTCCTTCAGAATTGGCTCCGAATTGGAAAAAGAGGCAAAAAAACGCTAAAAGTCTGCACAAATGTTTTAAATTGCGCAAATTTATTTTATTAGTTCAGTATTACGTTGTACATTTGCAGTGAATAAGCAACATGCATAAAATTGTATGAAGAATCTAACATATCTGTTTCTATTGGTCGCTTGCCTGACATCATGTGGAGAATTATCCGAGTCGTATGTCATTAAAGGTTCATCGTCAGTATCACAACTTGACGGCAGGAAAATGTATCTGAAGGTGCTCAAAGACAAAGAACTGACTAACTTCGACTCGTGTGAAGTCGTCCACGGGAAGTTTCAGTTCAGCGGCTCTATCGATTCAACCGTGATGGCATCCCTTTACATGGACGATCAGAGTCTGATGCCTGTTGTTGTGGAAAAGGGCGATATTAGCGTCTTCATTGACAACGGTAAGCAGAAAGTTAGCGGATCACCATTGAACGACAAGCTCTATGGCTTCATGGATCAGGTTACCCGCCTGCAAAACCAGATGCAGGAATTGGACCATAAATACAATCAGATGTTGTTGGACGGTATAGACGAAATGGAAGCTGACAGGACAGTATCCAAGGAGGTTGCAGTCATTATGCATCAGGAAGACAGCTTGGTAACTACTTTCGTGACCTCTAACTTCGGTAATCTGCTGGCTCCGTTTGTATTTGTACAAATGGCATCATCTATACCTCAGATAGAGCAGATAATGACAAATGCACCCGATGACTTTAAGAACGACCCCATTGTCAGTGATTTCTACAAGAGTGTAACTGAAAGCATGAATGGAAATGAAAACGCTGATTAAAGGAGGTAGAATAGTTAACGAGTCGCGATGCTTCGAAGGCGATTTAGTCTTCGAAGATGAGCAAATAGCAGATATCATTAAGTATCCGAGCGGTATTGACGATACAACTGATTTTGACCAGGTGATTGATGCCAAAGGCTGTTATGTGATGCCTGGTGTCATTGACTCACACGTGCACTTCCGTGAGCCGGGAATGACAGATAAGGCAGACATAGACAGCGAGAGTAGGGCTGCGGCAGCAGGTGGAGTGACATCCTATATGGAGATGCCCAACACGATACCGCAAACGACTACTATTGAAGCCCTGGAAGATAAGTTCATGCGCGCTAAGAAAAGCAGTCACGTGAACTACTCTTTCTTCTTTGGTGCTACCAATGACAATTCAAATCTTTTTTCACAACTGGATATCCATCGCATTCCTGGCATAAAACTATTTATGGGCAGTAGTACAGGAAATATGCTGGTGGATCGTGACGAGGCATTGGAGCGTGTGTTCAAGACCTCACCCCTGCCTATTATGGCTCACTGTGAGGATACAGCTATTATCAACCGGAACTTGGAAGAGGTCAAGAAAGCCTGGGGCGATGATCCGAAAGCGAGTCTTCATGCCTTGATTAGAAGTGAAGAGGCTTGCATAGCTTCAACCACCAAGGCAGTTGGCTTGGCAAAGAAATATAATGCCCGTTTGCATGTGGCTCATGTATCAACGGCAGAGGAATTGGAATTGATTCCTCCTAATGATTCATGCATAACTGCTGAAGCCTGCATAGGGCATCTTTATTTCACGATGCTCGACCATGAGCGTCTGGGTGCGCTGATAAAAGTGAATCCTTCAATCAAGAGTCCTGTTGACCAGTTCATGCTTCACCAATCGCTTAATGACGGAAGGATCTATACCGTTGCAACAGATCATGCACCTCATCTTTTATCTCAGAAGCAAGGTGGATGTCTCAAGGCTGCCAGTGGTATGCCAATGGTTCAGTTCTCACTTCAGACCATGTTGGAACTGGTAGATCAGAAAGTGCTCACTATAGAGCGTCTGGTGGAACTGATGGCTCATCATCCCGCTCTGCTCTTTGAAGTACGTCAGCGTGGTTTCCTTCGCAAGGGCTATCAGGCTGACATCACTATAGTGCGTCCTCATGCACCATACGAGGTGACAAAGGACAAAATTGAGAGCAAGTGCAAATGGAGTCCTATGGAACACCACACCTTTAACTGGCGAGTGGAACACACGTTCTGTAATGGCTATCATGTCTATAATCAAGGTATAGTGGATAGCAGTTATATTGGTCAGGCCTTATCATTCCGATGAAGATTGTCTACGAAATCCATGAACTGACATCCTATATCAACTGGGCTTACTTCTACTTTGCCTGGCAGCTCAAGGATGAGAGGCAACAGTCGCAGATTCGAATGGAAGCTGATGCCTTTCTAAAAAGTCTGGATGGGAAATACAAGGTATATGCATTGTTTCAGATAATGGATGCCTATTCAGAATCTGACGACATTGTTTTGCTACAATCGGGAGTCCGGTTGCCTATGCTCCGTCAGCAACAGGTTGGTAGCGAATATCTTTCTCTGGCAGACTTCGTCTCTGATAAACCTACAAAGATAGGCATCTTTGCGACTTCTGTCGATAGAGGCATGGAAACCGATTTCGATGACGAACCCTATCAGAAGATGATGGCACAACTCTTAGCCGACCGACTGGCTGAAGCTGCTGCAGAGCGTATGCACGAAGAGGTAAGAAAAAACTATTGGGGCTATGCGACAGATGAAAATCTTTCGATAAAGGAGATGCAGATGGAGCGCTTCGTGGGCATTCGTCCTGCCGTCGGCTATCCGTCTTTGCCTGATGTCAGCTTGAATTTCCTAATCAACGATGTGATAGACATGAAGCAGATAGGCATTAGCCTAACGGAGAGTGGTGCCATGCGACCTCATGCCAGTGTGTCGGGCTTAATGCTGTCTCATCCGAAGTCTCATTATTTCTCAATAGGAAAGATTGGCGATGACCAAGTGGCAGACTATGCCCGTCGTCGACAATTACCAGTGGAGATAGTCAGAAAATTCCTTTCAGCCAATATATGAATAACATCAACTTGATTATATTATTAGATCCAGACACCTATATATATATAGTATGGGGTGTACTTTTGTTGTTGACTACCTTTTGGGGCTTGTCTTGGTTCTTTACCAAACGCCGCAAACTGATGTATGGACTATTAGCTGTGATCCTGCTTGTATGGGGCATCTTTCTATACGGTTCCTACATCGGAGTGAATCAGTTGGAAGTAAAACGTGTGGAACTGGCATTTGACGATCTGCCTGTTGCTTTCGACGGCTACAAGATAGTGCAATTCAGCGATGTACATACAGCTACCATGAGAGGCTGGCGTCATCAGTTGTTAGAGCGAGCCATCGATAGTATCAATGTTCAGCAGGCTGATTTGGTGGTGTTTACTGGAGATATGCAAAACAAAGAGCCAGATGAGGTTTTTCCAGATACAGCGTTGTTGGCAACGATTAAAGCCAAAGACGGCGTATACTCGGTGATGGGTAATCACGACTATACGATGTATCTTGACAATCCTACTGATTACGATGAATATACCAATACCGGACTGCGTATGGGTATCGACTACGACCTTGGCTGGCATCTCATGGTCAATCAGCATTACAGAATAAGACGTGGGAAACAGAATATTGTCATTGCTGGCATGGATATGGATGGCGATGGCATCCGTTTCCCTCAGCAGGGCGACATTTCCATGACACTCAACGGAGTGAGAAGGAGCGATTTCGTTGTGATGCTTGAACACGATCCTTCTTCCTGGAAACGTAAGATACTGCCTCACAGCCACTGCCAGTTGACTCTCAGTGGTCATACTCATGGAGGGCAATTCTCGCTGTTCGGGTGGTCGATGGCTAATTTGCGATATAAGGAAAACAGCGGACTATACAATATAGGTGACCGTTATCTCTATGTCTCAAACGGCCTTAGTGGAGTTGTTCCGTTCCGTTTCGGCGCATCTCCAGAAATAACAGTCATTACGCTTCATAAGAAGAAATAAACAAAATTATCAACAATGAAATACCTTTACTACATCTATCAACTGTTAGTGGCTTTGCCAATTTCGCTTCTTGCAACACTAATCATTGTGACGAGTATCATAGTAGGCTGTGCCTTAGGCTTTGGACATTTCTGGGGTTATTATCCTGCCCACCTTTGGGCTCGTATTATCTTGTGGAGTCTTCTTATTCCGGTGAAGGTTGATGGACGTGAGAATCTTGAAAAGAAAGAGTCGTATGTATTCGTAGCTAATCACCAAGGGGCTTTCGATATCTTCCTGATCTATGGTTATCTGAACCGCCACTTCAAATGGATGATGAAACATCAGCTTCGCCAAATACCCTTGATAGGCTATGCGTGCGAGAAGACGCATCAGATATTCGTAGACAAGCGTGGTCCCAAGAAGATCAAGGCTACTTACGATAAGGCTCGTGAGACGTTGAAGGGTGGTACCAGTGTTACCGTATTTCCGGAAGGTTCGCGTACATTTACCGGCCACATGGGTGAATTCAAACGTGGTGCCTTTGCACTGGCAGATGAATTGCAACTGCCCGTTGTGCCTCTGACCATCAACGGTTCGTTCAATATCATGCCGCGTATGCGTGACATGAAATTCGTAAGGTGGCACCGTCTGTCACTCACCATTCATCAGCCCATCTATCCTGTTGGCCAGGGAGCCGACAATGTCGAGGCCATAAAAAATCAGGCCTACGACAGTGTGATGTCTGCCTTAGTGCCTGAATATCAGGGATACATGGAGAATCCAGATCAGTAATCAGTTTCTGGGGAGTGGGGGATACTTGCGAGTCCAACCGTCCCAACGCAGGCGCATCACTCCAAAGAATGCCTCTCCGAAGATGCCACCCGACATCTTGCTGACGCCTTCCTTGCGATTGACGAAAATCACAGGCACTTCCTTGATCTTGAACCCTATGCGCCAGGCAGTGAACTTCATCTCGATCTGGAAGCCGTAGCCCTTGAAGCGTATCTTGTCCAGTTCAATGGTTTCAAGCACACGACGCTTATAGCACTTGAATCCAGCTGTGGTGTCGTGAATGGGGAAGCCCGTGACGAACTTCACATATTGAGATGCAAAATAGCTCATCAGTACACGTCCCATAGGCCAGTTTACTACGTTGACTCCACTGATATAGCGAGAGCCGATGGCTACGTCATAGTTTTCATCGTGACATGCGGCATAAAGACGAGGCAAATCGTTGGGATCGTGGCTGAAGTCGGCATCCATTTCAAACACATATTCGTAGTCGTGCTCCAAAGCCCACTTGAAACCAGCAATATAGGCAGTGCCTAATCCAAGTTTACCTTTACGCTCTACAATAAAGAGACGGTCGCTATACTCGTCAGCCATCAGGCCTTTTACGATATTGGCAGTCCCGTCAGGAGATCCGTCGTCAATAATTAAAATATGAAAACACTTTTCCAAGCCAAATACGGCACGGATAATCTTCTCGATATTTTCCTTCTCGTTATAAGTAGGAATAATGACGATACAGTCGCTTGAGTTCATTGTTATGATTGTTTTTATAATGCAAAGATAAGGAAAAAAAAGAGACTACGATATAAAAGTCTGTGTATTTTTTGTTTTTTTACAATAATTGATGGGTATTTACCAGTCATATATTTCATTTCCATTCTCAAAATGGAAGAAATCAACGATTCTGGAAAAGCTTTTGTCAGTAAACTGCTGATCTTTTCCTTCCAAGAAACAAAGAGGCACCTCGCCTATGAACGATGCCCATCGGGAATAACTGCTTACTGGTCCCATCAGTCTGTCGCAGAGCGACAATGTATAGAGGTCGAGAATGGCTCCCGACGGTTCTTTTCCAAATCGCTGGCAAGTGCATCCTTTGAAGATGTCGAGTGAAAAGTCTTCGTTGCTGCTAATGAAAAAAGACACCTTACGGTCTTTGTAGAGTTCTTGGACGCGAATCATGAACTGGTGATAGTCTTCCAGCTCATAGAAGAATCGACCGTCATTCCAAGTTGCATAGTCGCCTCGTCGGATATGCACCCCCACTACGATGTCTGACGTTTTCTTCAAATCTGCAATGATGCGTTCCGCTTTCTGCATAATCTCGTCCTTGGGTCGGAAGATGCGTTTTAGCTGGGGTAATGCCTGTTTCAGATAGCGGGTGTCTGTACGTGTCTGCCAACCTTTTGTACAGCCGAGGAACTTGAATATGCCGTCCCACGTCTTGTTATGGGTCACTTTCCACGTGAGCCCCTTGTAGTTGTTCCAACCGTTACCACGTTCCAGATACCATTTATGCCATAAAGGGAAATATATAAAAGGACAGTGAAGCAGGTTGGGGAAGTCCTCAATCGTCCAGTCATAGAACAGAATGACCATCCTTTTTCGCTCAACGACACACTGTGCCACGCTGGCTACATAAGTCCATAGGCGGTTGCACGTTTGTCCGGGAGCATCACAAATTATTCTCATAGCACTCATTATTACATTGCAAAGTTACATTTTTTCCCTAATATGGCAAAATGAATCATTGGAAATTTGGGTATCTGGGAAAAGATTGCTACTTTTGCAGGAAATAATTTGTCAGGATGGATACTCAGAAACCTCAAATGGGAAGAATGGTTTGGCTCGACTGGATGAAGGTGTGGGCTGCTTTGGCTGTAGTGTGGGGGCATTTCTTCTCCCAAGGCGATGTCGTTGTCTTCGTGTTCAACCTTCAGGTGTTTTGTGTCATATCGGGTTTCCTCTATAAGAAGTCACCTTCGTGGAAACAATGTTTGCAGAAAAACTTCTGGCAATTGTTGGTACCCACTGTCATTATGAGCTTCTTGATGCATTTTGAAGCCTATTTGCGAGCTTTGCTTGCCGGCGAAACGTATGATATCTCGTGGCCGTGGTTTCTGGAATGGCTGTTGTTGGGTCATCGATGGTGTATGGGGCCGTGCTGGTATTTCTATTCACTCATTGTGATGCGTATTATCATGCAGCTCCTGCCAGAGAAGAAATGGTGTTACGGCTTGCAGTTCTTAGTTGTTTCCGTTGGTGCTATATACATTAATCATATAGGATTGGACATGAGCAATGCCAATGTCAATGTGCTGGTGTGTATGCCATTCTTCCTCATTGGCGTATTCCTGAAACCCATGAAATCCATTCTCAACACCTTCCACAATACTCTGGCTGAGGTGCTGTTGCTGGCAGCAGGTGTAGCCGGAATATTTTTCTGCGCCCATGAGAACGGTTATGTGTGGATGTATCTGGGTGGCATCGGACACAGCTATGTGCTCTATATCCTTGGTGGCTTATCGGGTGCCGTCACGCTCTACGTGCTGTCTTTGTGGGTAAGTAAATTACCGTTTCGCAGTATCGTGTCAACGATAGGCAACGGCACCATGCTGATCATAGGCCTTCACATCATTATTGTGCGTAGGCTGACAGAATTGCCCGATCGTCTTTGGCTGGAGGATCTCGTTGCCTCCCTGCTCATCATGCTGCTCTTTATTCCAATCATCCAGTTTGCCGAGCGCTTCTTCCCCGTACTTGTAGGGCGATATATGCCTAAACGGTAAAAGGGAGTTTGCTAAGTGGCATACTTTCGCATCAAAAGTGACATACTTTTGCATCAAAAGTGACACACTTTTGCATTAAAAGTGGCATACTTTTGCATCAAAAGTGACACACTTTTGCATCAAAAGTGGCATACTTTCGAGTGCTGAATAAAGTAACTGGGAAGATCGTAAATTTTCCAACTATTTTTAAGGCCATTTACGAAAATAGTTGTATCTTTGCATCACAAAACTAATCATACAACAAATAAAAGAATGACACAGAGATTGTTAGTGGGCATTGTTGCACTGATGATGTGCACGATGGCTATGGGTAAGAAAAAGGAAGTGAAGCTGGATATGTGGCCTGACGGTACACAGATCTCAGCGTGGTTCAGCGACACATCAAGAGTTGATGTGGAAAAGCTGGGCAAGCGCTATGTCGTTACCGACTATGGTGTGAAGAACTACTCCGAGCAGGTGCAGACAGAAAAGATACAGGCGGTGATAGACCGCTGTGCCGCTGAGGGTGGGGGTGTTGTGGTGATACCCCGCGGTTTTGTGGTGAGTGGGTCGCTGTTCTTCAAACCTGGAACTCACCTGCTGATAGAAGAGAATGGCGAGCTTCGCGGCAGTGACCGAATACGCGACTTCAAACTGGTGAAGACTCGCATGGAGGGTCAGACGCTTGACTATTTTGCCGCGCTGGTGAATGCCGACGGGTGCGATGGGTTTACCATTACGGGACCTGGTACCATCAACGGCAACGGACAACCCTATTGGGAGGAGTTCTGGATTCGCCGTAAGTTCAACAAGAACTGTACAAACCTGGAGGCCCTGCGTCCGCGAAATGTGTATATCTCTCATTCAAAAAACATCACCGTGCAGGATGTGCGAATCATCAACTCGCCATTCTGGACAAACCACCTTTACAAATGCGAGAACGTACGCTATTTAGGGTGCTATATCTTTGCCCCCACCGACAATGTGACACCTGTAGACCCTAAGCGTGGTGCACCGTCGAGCGATGCCATCGACCTGGATGTCTGCAAGAACGTGCTGATCAGCGGATGCTATATGAGCGTCTGCGACGATGCAGTGGTACTGAAGGGCGGAAAGGGTACTTGGGCCGACAAGGATGAAGACAACGGGCCGTGCGAGAATATCATGGTGAGCGACTGCACATACGGAAAAGTGCACGGCTGCATGACACTGGGTTCTGAGAGCCTGCACGACAAGAACGTGATATTGCGTCGCTGTAAGGTGCACGAAGCCAACCGCGTAATATGGTTGAAGATGCGCCCGGATACGCCCCAACACTATGAATACGTCACCGTGGAAGATATGAGCGGCGACTGTACTTCGTTCCTCGTAGTACGTCCCTGGACGCAGTTCTTCAAGCCTGAGCAGCGTGAGGATATGCCGTTGTCGCAGTGCAACAATATCACCATACGCAATATCCAGATGGACTGCAGCAACTTCTTTGACGTAGGTACGTCAGACAAATACCGTCTCACGGATTTCACCTTCGAAAATATACTGGTAACAGATAAGAAGGAAGCCTTCAATCCTTCATTGATAGAAAACTGCTTAGTAAGAAATGTAGTGATAAACAACGTGAAAAAGGATTAGACCATAATTATTTGTACTTTTTTAGCGTGCCAAATTGTCAGAAGAGTCAGTTTGGCACGCTTTTCGCTTAACCGATGGCAGAATATTAATTTATAACTTATAAAACATAGAATTATGAACATTAAACCATTGGCTGACCGCGTGCTCGTAGTTCCTGCACCGGCAGAAGAGAAAATTGGAGGAATCATTATTCCTGATACAGCAAAAGAAAAGCCCCTGCGTGGCATCATCAAGGCAGTAGGCAAAGGCACCAAGGACGAAGAGATGATCCTGAAAGAGGGCGATGATGTGCTCTATGGCAAATATGCCGGCACAGAAATCGAGCTCGAGGGTGAAAAGTTCCTGATGATGCGCCAGAGCGATGTGCTCGCAATCATTGAGAAATAATTAAGCATTAAGAATTAAGCATTAAGCATTATAACTATGGCAAAAGAAATCAAATTCAATATCGATGCCCGCGACGCAATGAAGCAGGGCATTGACCAGTTGGCAAACGCAGTCAAGGTGACCCTCGGTCCTAAGGGTCGCAACGTAGTGATTGAGAAGAAGTTTGGTGCTCCTCAGATAACTAAGGACGGTGTTACCGTTGCAAAGGAAATCGAGCTGGAAGACCATTTCGAGAACACTGGTGCACAGCTCGTTAAGAGTGTCGCTTCTAAGACTGGCGACGATGCAGGTGACGGTACAACAACTGCTACCATCCTGGCTCAGGCTATCGTTTCTGAGGGTCTGAAGAACGTCACCGCAGGTGCTAATCCTATGGACTTGAAGCGTGGTATCGACAAGGCTGTGAAGGCTGTAACAGAGTTCATCGCCAAGAACGCTGAGCAGGTTGGCGACAACTACGACAAGATTGAGCAGGTGGCTACCGTTTCTGCCAACAACGATAAGGAGATTGGCGAACTGCTGGCCGAGGCTATGCGTAAGGTTTCCAAGGACGGTGTCATCACCATTGAGGAGAGCAAAAGCCGCGACACCCACATCGGTGTGGTAGAGGGTATGCAGTTCGATCGTGGTTACCTGTCAGCTTACTTCGTTACCGACAGCGAGAAAATGGAGTGCGCTATGGAAAGCCCATACATCCTTATCTACGACAAGAAGATTTCAAACATCAAGGAATTCCTGCCTATTCTGCAGCCTGCAGCCGAGAGCGGTCGTCCCTTGCTGATCATTGCCGAGGATGTTGACTCAGAGGCTCTGACCACACTCGTAGTAAACCGTCTGCGTGCAGGTCTGAAGATCTGCGCTGTCAAGGCTCCTGGCTTCGGCGACCGTCGTAAGGCTATGCTGGAGGATATCGCCGTACTGACAGGCGGTACCGTGATCAGCGAGGAGAAGGGCTTGAAGCTGGAACAGGCTACACTGGAGATGCTGGGTACCTGCGAGAAACTTACCGTGACCAAGGACAACACTACCATCGTGAACGGTGCCGGTGATTCTCAGGCTATCAAGGACCGCATCAATCAGATTAAGGCTGAAATCGAGAATACCACCTCTTCTTACGATAAGGAGAAGCTGCAGGAGCGTCTGGCCAAGCTGTCAGGTGGTGTAGCAGTACTCTATGTCGGTGCCAACAGCGAGGTAGAGATGAAGGAGAAGAAGGATCGCGTTGACGATGCTCTCTGCGCTACTCGCGCTGCCATTGAGGAAGGTGTGGTTGCCGGTGGTGGTACAACCTATATCCGTGCTCAGGAGGCTTTGAAGGACGTGAAGGGCGATAATGCCGACGAACAGACAGGTATCAACATCATCTGCCGCGCCATTGAGGAGCCCCTGCGTCAGATTGTCACCAATGCTGGTGAGGAAGGCGCTGTGGTTGTCCAGAAAGTTCGCGAAGGTAAGGGCGACTTTGGCTACAATGCCCGCACTGAAGTGTACGAGGATATGCGTAAGGCTGGCGTAATCGACCCTGCCAAGGTGGCTCGTGTAGCACTTGAGAACGCTGCCTCTATTGCCGGAATGTTCCTCACCACAGAGTGTCTTATCTGCGATAAGCCAGAGAAAGAGCCTGCTATGCCAATGGGCGGTGCACCAGGCATGGGCGGCATGATGTAAGTCAATAATTGACAAGTCTATATATCAAAAGGAAATGAGATTATATAATTTATGTCTCATTTCCTTTGATTTATGTCAAGAAACCATGTTTTTTGCTAAAAAGCATTTGGTAAAATGATAAAACTTGTTTAACTTTGCAAACTGAAAAAGATATTTTTTGATTTGTTTTAGTAGATTAGTTTTTAAGTAGTTTGTTTTTAAAGCCGGCTGTCGTGAGACAGTCGGCTTTTTCATAATGACTTTCGATGTTGAATCTCGTCTTTATTGATGGAACTTGCAACTAACCGTTGTGCCGTCGGCATTTGTAGCACGGGCGATATAGAAGCCATGAGGCAAGTGAGACACATTGATATTTGCCTTGCCTGAACGGGATTCAAGGCTCATGCTTTCGACAGCCTGTCCGTTGGCCATATAGATCATAACGTCAATATGTCTGTCATCCTCACTTTTCACTATCAGCTGCTGTGACGCATAACAGATACGCAAGCCGTTGGCAGCAGTGATATTGGCCACATTGGTGGTCTGTTCTTCGTCTTGATCGACAGCCGTCATGTAAGATGTCTTCATATTACTCTTACCAATGGTAGCCGTATTCATTACATAGACATCTGAAGTACCGTCTGGATAGCGGCCTACAGTGGTGCGAGCATCATGGGCATTATAGGTAATGACATCCTGCCAACTGCGATCGGCAGCTGTCAGAGCCAGTTTGCCACCATCACCGTCAATCTTGAAGGAAGCATGTAAGCCGTTGTCGGTAGTCTCTCGCTTGTCACACCAGATAATCAGATAACCATGGGCAGGAATAATCGTGTTGGCAAGTGTCTCGCCCTTGGTAATCTGGTATTTCGTAGGCTTGTCAAGGTTATCGGTGAGATACATACCTTCTACGTCAACAGGCTGATCGGTGGTATTGAAGAGTTCCATCCAGTCGCCCTTCTTTCCATACTCATCGATATAGCTGTCATTTGATCCGCTCACCTCATTAATACGTACGGGCGTAATACCCTGAGTCGCCATTTCACTGCTGGTCAGGGCCTTGAACGTGGCAGTCAGACTGATATCGCTTGATGGCATATCGATTATCGGTTTAGAAGAGTACAACAGTCCGTTATCACGTTGCCATCTGTAGAACTTATAGCCAGCAGGTGCCACTGCACTGATGGTGGCTGGCGCGAAGAGCTGGCCGTTAAAAGCACCTGTGGGTACTTCGATGTCGTTGATATAGAGTTTGGCCCCCTGAGTATCGCTTTTGAGTGTTACTTTCCGGGCTGTTGATGACGATAGTCCGAAGGTACTGTAGTTCTTTAATGCACTGATGGCTGTGCTTAAACGGTTGCGGAAATTTGTTTTGATTTCATTGGCCTTCCAACTTGACGATTCGTTATTTAAATTCATTGCAGGCTCTACGCGAGCTAACAGTTCATCAATAATGCTCTCACAGCGCGATGTCTCGAAAACGCTGCCGCCCATAATGCAGTAGGTGTCGATGAAACGGCGACGGAAATCCTGATTCTGCAGCATATTCTTAAAGAGGGTAACCAAACGGATGTTGTCTCTGATACGCCCTAATTCCCTCGGATATAACTCATTAAACAGGTAGTTCTCCTTGCCAAAGAATTCACCAAACGGATTGGATGTGCTAAATGCAAAGTCAAGGTCGAAGATGACGAAGCGGAAGCGGCCTCCATCGCGATGGCGGAAAGATTTGACATTATTCTGAGGATAGTCGGTACCGCCAAGATACAATTGCGCTGCCTGATAGTTGATAAACTCGTCAATATCGAGTACACGACAAATTTCCTCATAGGTCTGGGAATTGGCAGCATCAGGTGACAAAACGTCAACCAGTTCGAGGAACGCATCAGGTGTACCGCATTTCTGAACATAGCCTGAGTCGGGAGTCATCTCCCACAGGTCAATCTCATCGTCATCCCATCCGTAGTTGGCATAGACAAAATGCTTGTTGTTTGGCTCACGCATATTGAGCACACCAATGTATTTGCCGTTGATGAACTCATGCACGGGCTGGTAGCTCTGATAGTCAAGATTGATACCCGCCCTTTCAAGGATTACCTGAATAGCTGGGTCTTTAAAACGAGCTTGGTTGTCGTTACCACCATTACGGATCTGTAGGGTGCGGTTGCGGATATAAGGTTTCTGTTCGAAGAAGGGGTAGGGCAGGTTCTTGTTGCCGCCCATCTCTTTGTCACCTTTCAGTTTGAATGAGTGGGGTGTCCATGCACGGCTCCATCCACCACACATCTCCAGGTTTACATCCTGATTGAGCACCATCTCGCCATTAGCATCAATAAACGAGAAGTTTACGGGACGCTCCCAGTTCATATTCCAGTTGCAGTTTTCGCTTTGTCCGTTACCTGGTCGTCCGTTAGGACCTTTCTCGAACACGCCAATTTCTTTGCTATATATGAAATCTGGGTTGCTGACAACTGAGACAACAGGTAAGTAATAGTCGCGGTCGCGAAGGATATATGACCGTGTGGTGACACGTGAAGGCAACATATCGTCGGCATAGAGACGGAAACGATAGTTGGTAGTCTTGCTGATAACGAACTGTCCTGTGGAGCTTGTCTGTCCATTTTGCAATGTGGGCAGCGTGCCGTCAGTGGTGTAGCGTAATATACATCCTCCTGGAATATTGACATTGACAGTCAAGCTACCGTTAAACATCTGTGAAGGCAGGTCTACAACAGGGGCAGCCAATTGCTGTGTTAGCTGAATGATGCCGTTGTTGGATGCTTCTGGTGTTGGTGTGCTCGTGAATCCCCAATCACCTGTTCCATCGTTAGCGCGTGCATAGCTGATACGTTCCAGTGAAGCAGGGTATTCTTTAGATGCAATCTCTTTGCCGTCTTCATCACTGATGGCGATTTTGCCACCATCAGTATCAAGTTTGAAAGGTATGTTGATGGAACTGATATCATTAGAATCGAACCACAGCAGACGATAGCCTTGGGCTGGGATGACACCCATTGCTTGTGGCATAGTCCAAGGGCCATATCCATTCACCGTGTCACTGATTTTCAGACCACTCAGTTCTACGGGGCGGTTGGTGGGATTATAGAGTTCTATCCATCCGTCGAAATTAAATGCCGGACTGATATACTCATCCACGTTAGATGCCATGATCTCATTGATAAAAAGGGAACTGGCAGTAGCAGGATTCCTTGTCACGGTAATGGTCATCGAACCTTTGGTGCCAGAACCGTCGATTGCTGTCGCTGTGATGGTTGTCGTACCCTTAGACAAGGCTATGATGAAACCGTTCTGATCAATGGTAGCAACCTGTTCATTGCTTGAAGACCAATCAACCCAAGTGAAGGTGGCATTAGCTGGCGATGTGATAGCAGTGGCTGTCGCTGTCTCACCGATAATCAGTTCATTCTTGTCGGCTTCTACGGCAATACTGCTTACTTTCACCATATCACCATAATACTCCAGTCGGAAGTTATCGAAGATACACCAGTTGCTCTGCAGACTACTTTCACATTTTAAACCGATGCGGAAGTCTCCTCCGGCTTCAAATTCAAGTGTGTTCCAGTAGAGCCCGTCATCAAAAGCGTTTCGTGCTGCCTCCATGGAGTTTGGATAGTATTCATCCGACCATCTGGGACTCCAGCGTCCGTTGCCATTGGCACTAATGGTTTGGGAATAGACGCTGACTAACTGCTTCTCAGCATCAGCTCCATAAAGATAACCGGTAATCTCTTCTTGACCATTCTTATAGTTATCGTAGCCCCTATCATTGTCCTGACAGCGATAATAAGACTGTACGCTCAAACGGTATTTACCTTGAGGTCTATCCTTTATCAACTGCGAGATATTGAAGGTGCCGTTCCAGAATTCCATACAGTCCCAACTGGCATTTTCAGAATGGGCATTACTGTTCCATTCCCATCCACTTTTATCATTATTTGTGAAACCGGGATTGGTAATGAGTATGTCTGTCATATCAATCCACGACTTGCCGTCTGGACCAATAGGACTAGCATATTCCAGTTTGAAGTTATCCAGGGCACAATAGTTATCAGACTTGGCTTGTTCGCATCTGACTCCAATAGTTATATTTCCTTCGGCTTCAAATTCCAGGAAATTGTTCTTATAGTTTCCTTCTGCAAAAGCTGCGGCAGCACTTACACTATTGTCTGGATAGTATTTTCCCTCATGTTGCTGGCGATTACCTTCTGTGCTGGTCATCGCTTCGGAATAGACACTAACCAGCGGTGTACTTGCAGTTCCAGCATAAAGGAAAGCTGTAATATCCTCTGTACCGTTCTTGTAAGATTGGTAATCGTCACCATTGGCACGGTAGAATCCCTGCACCGACAGGCGATACCTACCTTTTGGCAATTGAATGATTTCCTGACTGAAATTGAATGTGCCGTTCCAGAACCGCATGATTTTTGCGCTGACAGTCCTCTGACCTGCATTGCTTTCTACAGTCCAGCCATCATAGTTGCCATCGTTGAAATCCGTGTTCTTGACAAACCGTTTGGTAACATCGGCCCAGTTTGTTCCTTCGTCAGCCTTGATATTTATATTGGCAGAAAACAGAACAAATAAAAGAATGGTAATTTGTTTTAGTCTCATAAGTGCTTGCAGATAGGTTTTTAGTTATAAAACTGCGCTCATTCCCCATGATAAGATAGAGGGGATGAGCGCAGGGTGTACGAATGCTTATATTAATAAGCGAAGAGGGGATAATCCTTCATCTTTTCATTTACACGAGCACGAACGCTGGTGATAACCTGTTCATTCTCAGGATCGTTGAGTACTTCCTCGATCCAAGCAGCAATTTGTACCATCAAGTCTTCCTTAGCACCACGGGTGGTGATGGCAGGAGTTCCAAGACGGATACCTGATGTCTGGAATGCACTACGAGAATCGAAAGGAACCATATTCTTGTTCACTGTGATGTCTGCAGCTACGAGAGCGTTCTCGGCTACCTTACCAGTGAGCTCTGGATACTTAGAACGGAGGTCAACCAGCATAGAGTGGTTGTCGGTACCACCAGAAACAATGGTGAAGCCACGCTTGATGAGTTCCTCGGCCAAAACGGCTGCGTTCTTCTGTACCTGCTTAGCCCACTCCTTGAACTCAGGCTGCAGAGCCTCGCCGAAGGCAACAGCCTTAGCAGCGATTACGTGCTCCAACGGACCGCCCTGCTGTCCAGGGAATACGGCACTGTTAAGCAACTGTGACATCTTCTTCACAACACCCTTTGGAGTGGTGTAACCCCAAGGATTGTCGAAGTCCTTACCCATCAGGATGATACCACCACGGGGACCACGAAGGGTCTTGTGAGTGGTAGAGGTAACGATGTGAGCATATTTTACAGGGTTATCCAAAAGACCGGCAGCGATAAGACCTGCGGGGTGAGCCATATCAATCATCAACAAGGCACCTACCTTGTCGGCAATCTCACGCATACGCTTGTAATCCCACTCACGACTGTAAGCAGAGCCACCACCGATAATCAGCTTAGGCTTATTCTCCAAAGCCAGACGCTCCATCTCGTCGTAGTCAACACGTCCTGTCTCTTTGTTCAGGTTATAACCCACGGGCTTGTAAAGAATACCGCTGGTGTTTACCAGTGAACCATGAGAAAGGTGACCACCGTGATCGAGGTTCATGCCCATAAAGGTATCGCCGGGCTTCAGTACTGCCAGCAGTACAGCTGCGTTTGCCTGTGCACCAGAGTGGGGTTGCACATTAGCATACTCGGCACCAAACAGCTTGCAAACACGGTCGATAGCCAGCTGCTCTACCTCGTCAACTACCTGACAGCCGCCATAATAGCGGTGACCAGGATAACCCTCTGCATACTTGTTGGTGAGGTAGGAGCCCATAGCCTCCATAACCTGGTCGCTGACGAAGTTCTCACTGGCAATCAGTTCAATGCCTTTTAGCTGGCGCTGATGCTCTTTCTCGATCAACTCGAAAATGGTGTTGTCTCTTTTCATTTTTGTTTATCTATTGGGTTGGTTTAATAATACCGTACGATATACACTCTTAGCGGGTGCAAAGGTACGAATTATTTTTTATTTCGCCAAACATTCATCAAGTTCTTTTGCAATAAGTTCCTTGTCCAGATTCTGACCTATGAATACAATCTTTTGCATACGGTCACCAAATTGCTCATCCCAGTCGGCCCGAAGTGCAGCATCTCGCTCCATCATGTTTGCCAATTCATCTTTGGGCATCGTGGCAAACCACTGTCCTGCCTGACGGATACTTACCTGCTTTCCTGCCTGTTCGAATAGATAACACATATCCATCTCGTCATTGAAATAGCAGATGCCTTTGGCTCGGATGATTCCTTTGGGCCATTTACGTGCAACGAACTCATCAAACAGCCCTAGTTTGAATGGACCGCGACGATAATAGACAAAAGTTCCGATACCATATTCCTCGGCCTCGCCCTCATCATGATGGTGATGATGGTGGTGCTCGTGATGGTGATGATGCTCGTGATCTTCTGATTCGTGAGATTCGTATTCATCATCATCATCGTCATCCTCGTCCTCTTCGTGGTGTCGTTCAACCTCCTGAATCCAGGCTGCAGAAGTAGCTACACGATCAAAGTCAAACAGATTGGTATTCAGAATCTTATCAAAGTCTACATCACCGTAGTTACACTCGACAATTTCTGCTTTGGGTTGCAGTGTACGGACAATACTGCGGATGCGTCCAAGTTCATCTGGTGTCACCTCTGCTGCCTTGTTGAGAAGTACCATGTTGCAGAACTCGATTTGTTGAATCACCAAGTTTTCGATATCCTCTTCATCGATGTCTGGACGGGTGAGCAATTGTCCGCCCTCGAACTCATCACGCATACGCAGGGCATCAACTACAGTTACGATACAATCCAAACGCGGATAGCCGTCTTTGGTCAATTCTGGATCCATGGACGGAATGCTACAGATGGTCTGTGCTATAGGACCTGGTTCACAGATACCACTGGCTTCGATAACGATGTAGTCGAAACGCTGCATCTGGATAATCTCCTGAAGTTGTTTCACAAGATCCATTTTCAGCGTACAACAGATACAGCCGTTCTGTAGTGCCACCAGCGAGTCATCCTGCTGGTTCACTACACCCCCTTGCTGAATCAGCGTAGCATCGATGTTGACTTCACCGATATCGTTGACAATAACGGCAAACTTTATACCCTTCTCGTTCTGAAGAATTCTGTTTAGTAGTGTTGTTTTACCGCTGCCCAGGTATCCTGTCAGCAGTAGTACGGGTGTTTCTTTCATGTTCGTTTCATTTTAGCGACTGCAAAGTTACAACTTTTTGTTAATATTGAACATTGTAAAAGACAGTTTTTTTACGTATGCATAGTTTTTATATCATATAAGCAAAGAATCGGCTTGAAATTTTGTAGTTCTGATTTTTTTGATTACCTTTGCATCCTAAAAGGATACATTTTCTAAATTAACACAATTAATTGTTATAGAACAGTATGGAAAAAAGTGCATTGCAAATTGCAAGAGCAGCCTATCAGCCCAAACTGCCACGCGGTCTTAAGGGTGCAGTAAAGGCTGTGGAAGGTGCTCCCACTCAGAGTGTTGACAATCAGGAAGAGATCAAGGCCCTCTTCCCAAATACCTACGGTATGCCTCTCATAGAGTTTGTCCCAGGCGAAGAGAAGAACTATGAACCCATGAATGTGGGTATCATTCTCAGCGGCGGTCAGGCTCCTGGTGGTCACAATGTGATTACAGGTCTGTTCGATGCCGTAAAGCGTCTGAATCCTGCTAACCGTCTCTTTGGTTTTATCCTTGGCCCTGGCGGTTTGGTTGACCATAATTATATGGAACTGACTAAGGAAATCGTGGACGAGTACCGCAACACTGGTGGTTTCGATATGATTGGCTCTGGTCGCACGAAGTTGGAGAAAGTAGATCAGTTTGAGAAAGGTCTTGAGATTATTCGCGAGCTGGGCATCAAGGCTATCGTAATTATCGGAGGTGATGATTCTAACACCAACGCTTGTGTGCTGGCAGAGTACTATGCTGCAAAGAACTACGGCGTGCAGGTTATCGGTTGTCCCAAGACCATTGACGGTGACCTGAAGAATGATCAGATTGAAACCTCTTTCGGTTTCGATACCGCTTGCAAGACCTATTCAGAGCTTATCGGTAACATTGAGCGTGACTGTAACTCAGCCCGTAAGTATTGGCATTTCATCAAGGTGATGGGTCGCTCGGCTTCTCATATTGCTTTGGAATGCGCTCTCCAGACACAGCCAAACATCTGTCTGATTTCTGAAGAGATCGAAGAGAAAGCAATGAGCCTCGACGATATCGTAGAATACATTGCCAATGCAGTGGCTGTGCGTGCTGCTGACGGCAACAACTTCGGCACAGTGATTATTCCTGAAGGCGTTATCGAATTCATCCCAGCTATTAAGAAGCTCATTTCTCAGCTGAACGACGTGCTGGCTTTGCCTGAAGCCAAGGAGATTAGCCGCGATGAGCAGGTAGACTTCGCTAAGAGTCATCTGACTAGTGAGAACCTCGCTGTGTTCAATAGCCTGCCCGTAGGCGTCGCTCGCCAGCTGGCACTTGACCGTGACCCCCACGGAAATGTTCAGGTATCGCTCATTGAAACGGAGAAGTTGCTGTCTACGATGGTAGCTCAGAAGTTGGAAAAGATGAAGAAAGAAGGCAAGTACACTGGCAAGTTCGGTACTCAGCACCACTTCTTCGGTTACGAAGGCCGCTGTGCTGCTCCTTCTAATTTCGATGCTGACTACTGCTATGCTCTGGGTACCAGTGCTGCTCAGT
Source organism: uncultured Prevotellaceae bacterium (assembly GCA_902785695.1). Classification (GTDB taxonomy): domain Bacteria; phylum Bacteroidota; class Bacteroidia; order Bacteroidales; family Bacteroidaceae; genus Prevotella. The sequence continues at coordinate 70,920 of CACZZQ010000005.1, forward strand.
TGATTGCAGCTGGCAAGACTGGTTACATGGCAATTGTGAAGAACACAACAGCTCCTGCCGACGAGTGGAAAGCAGGCGGTGTGCCCATCACAATGATGATGAACATGGAGAAGCGTGCTGGCGAGATGAAGCCTGTGATCCGCAAAGCTCTTGTAGAATTGGACGGCAAGCCCTTCAAGACCTTTGCTGCTCAGCGCGACCGTTGGGCTCGTGAAACCGCATACGTCTATCCCGGTCCTATTCAGTACTGGGGTCCCACAGAGGTTTGCGACCAGCCTACAAAGACATTGGCTCTTGAGCAGAGCAAATAATGCCGAGAAATCATTCTAATTATACTACATCGCGAAGTCAGGCGGGAGGAAAAAGACCACGTCTGACTTCGCCTGTTCGTAAAAAGAAGCCTGGCTTTTTTGTACGAATACTCCGTCATGTCCCAAGCTGGGTATGGTGGATGGGCGGCTTGTCTGTTGTTTCTGTCTATGCTGTATTCTTTTATTATCTCTTTGTGTCACCTTACGGTTTTCGCTGGCGAGCCCTTTATGGCGAGGTGAACTATCCTGAAGGCTACGATATCCACGGCATTGATGTGAGTCATTATCAGGGTGACATTGACTGGGAGGTGCTACGCAATCAAGGTACTATAGATGACTGTCCTGTCCGTTTTGTGATGATAAAGGCTACTGAGGGCACTACCAATGTAGATGATAAGTTCGAGAACAATTTCTTTCAGGCTCGCGAATATGGTTTTACTCGCGGTGCCTATCATTTCTATAGCACGCATTCGCCGGCTGCCGATCAGGCTCGTTTCTTTATCCAGAACGTGAAGTTAGAGAAAGGCGACCTGCCTCCCGTACTCGATGTAGAGCAGAAGCCTCAGCGTCAGAGTAAGGAAGATTTCAAACAAAGCGTGTTGGAATGGTTGCGTATTGTTGAGAATCATTATGGTGTGAAGCCCATCCTTTACACCTATTATAAATTTAAGATGGAGAACCTGGACGACTCGGTGTTTGAGCAATATCCATACTGGATTGCCCACTATTATGTGGACAGTGTGGAATACCAAGGTGCATGGAAATTCTGGCAACACACCGATGCGGGTAGCCTGCCAGGAATCAAGGGGCCTGTGGACTTCAACATATATAACGGGTCGTATTATGACTTACGCCAGTTGACTATTGGCAGTCAGGAAACAATAGGCATAGACGCTTACCGCGAAAATTGATGTATATAGTATTATCTTATGGATTATCAAGCAATTATAGACAAGTATTATCCAGACTCTGACACATTGAAGGCTTTGCTTTTGAAGCATTCGCAACAGGTTGCAGACCGATGTCTGAAGGTTGCCGACTCGCATCCAGAGCTTGGACTTGACCGTCAGTTCCTCGTTGAAGCTGCCATGCTTCATGATATTGGCATTCGCTGGTGCCATGCACCAAGTATCTATTGTGAAGGGGATGAGCCTTATATCCGACATGGACTGATAGGTGGTAAGATACTGAGAGAAGAAGGACTGCCACGTCATGCGCGTGTATGCGAACGGCATACAGGCACAGGATTGACCAGAGATCAGATTATTCGGCAGCAATTGCCTTTGCCAGATATGGATTTCTGTCCAGAGACTATAGAGGAAGAGTTGGTTTGCTATGCAGACAAGTTTTATTCCAAATCACGCCCCGACCGTGTGCTTACAGTTGACGAAACAGCTAAAAGTCTGGAGAAGTTTGGTCCAGAAGGCGTAGAAAAGTTCCTCGCATGGGCTAAAAAGTTTGAATAAATGCGAAAATAGCGGCATTATTCATTTTTTATTTGTACTTTTGCATCGTGAAACGCAAATCGGTCATATTTTTAATGCTTTCCGTCTTCTTTTATATGCTGGCGGGAATACCTTCAACACCACGTCAGGATAACTCGAAGACGTTGCGTGTTGATTCTTTGGTACAGGCCGATTCCATCCCGTGGGATTCCATTCTGACTAATTTTATCCCGACAGATTCCATCCCGATGGACACACTGCTTTCTGACACAGTCTTGTCGAAAGATGCTCATCAGGCAGCAGCAGCTTTGAAACGTGATACATCCATGATGGATTCACTGGAACTGGCCATCTATCTGCATAATAAAGCCGTTGACGATTCTTTAGCACTCGACAGTATCAACCGTGAGAGGAAACATGGTATTGACTCGCCTGTTGAGTTCTCGGCAAACGATTCACTGCTCTATGAGGCTGGTCGCGGTATGGCTTTCCTTTATGGCGACTCCCACGTGAAATACCAGAATATGGACTTGAAGAGTGAGCACATCTATCTCAGTCTTGACTCTTCATTGGTTCATGCCACGGGTGCTCGCGATACAACAACGGGCAAACTTTTCGGCAACCCCGTGTTCGAGATGGGTAGCGATACCTATCAGAGCGATACGATGGCATTTAATTTCAAGACGAAGAAAGGCTTTATTCAGCAAGTATATACTGAGCAACAAGAGGGGTTCCTTACCAGCCAGCTCTCCAAGCGAGGTGCTAACGGCGAACTCTATCTGCAGCATGGAAAATACACCACCTGCGACGAGCCACATCCTGACTTCTACTTGGCTCTCTCGCGAGCAAAGGTGCGCCCGGGCAAAGATGTTGTCTTCGGACCTGCCTATCTTGTGGTGTGCGACGTACCCCTACCTTTTGCTATCCCATACGGTTTCTTCCCCTTCACCAAGAGCTATAGCAGCGGTTTCATTATGCCCACCTATGGAGATGAGACTGAGCGAGGTTTCTATCTGCGTGACGGCGGTTACTATTTTGCCATCAGCGACAAGATGGACCTGAAGCTCATCGGAGAAATCTTTACTAAAGGCTCATGGGGTATCAGCGGAGCATCGAATTACCGTAAGCGCTATCGTTACAGCGGTTCTGTCTATGCCAGTTACCAGAACTCAGTGACTGGCGAGAAGAATTTGCCAGACTACTCAAAGACTACCAGTTTCAAGATACAATGGAGTCATCGTCAGGATGCGAAAGCCAATCCTTATTCAAATCTCTCGGCATCGGTGAACTTTGCCACCAGCAGCTATGAGCGCAACAACCTGACTTCGATGTACAATCCACAAACGATGACACAGTCAACGCGTACGTCATCTGTCAGCTACAGTACCTCGTTCTCAAGTATTGGAATGAGCCTGAGCACAACGATGAACGTGAACCAGAATATGCGTGACTCAACCATTGCGATGACGATGCCCGATTTGAATATCTCCATCTCGCGCTTTTATCCCTTCAAGCGTAAGCAGATGGTGGGTAAGCAGCGTTGGTATGAGAAGATTTCAATGTCTTACACAGGTCATTTCAGCAACTCCATCTCTACGAAGGAAGACAAGCTGATGCACTCGAACCTGATTAAGGACTGGCGTAACGGTATGCAGCACTCTATTCCAATTAGTGCAAACTTCACGGTTCTCAACTATATCAACCTCACGGCATCGTTTAACTTTACCGACCGAACCTATTCCAATAAGATTATGCGATCTTGGGACGGTACAAAGGAACAGAGCGACACGATATACGGCTTCTATAATGTCTACAATTGGAATATGTCGCTGGCAGCATCTACCAAGCTGTATGGATTCCTTACGCCCCCAAGCAAATTCCTTGGAGGTAAGATCCAGACCATCCGCCACGTGTTCACACCACAGGTTAGCCTGAGCTATGCGCCAGACTTCAGTGCGTCGCGTTATGGCTATTATGATACCTATCAGAAGACTGACAGTCAGGGCAACGTGACTTTGGTAGAGTATTCGCCTTATCAAAATTCCCTTTACGGCGTACCCGGCAAGGGCAAGACGGGTAGCATTTCGTTTGACGTGTCAAATAATCTGGAAATGAAGTTGCGCACGGCTAACGACTCTGTGAAGAAAATCAGTCTGATTGACGAGTTTGGTGCCTCGATGTCGTATAATATGGCTGCAAGCGTGCGCCCGTGGAGTGATTTGTCTACCCGCATCCGTCTGAAGTTGACTAAGAGCTACACATTTAATATGAGTGCCATCTTTGCAAGTTATGTCTATGAGGCAGACTCCGTAGGGGCAACGCCAAGGGTAAGCGAGCATACCACTTATTGGGAAAAGGGAAAGATAGGCCGTTTCCAGGGTATGTCACAGAATCTATCATATACGATTTCCAACGAGAAAATCTCTAAAATCATCAGATGGCTCAAGGGAGAGCGCGATGACAAGAACAAGGGAAGGGACAACGAGAGCGAAGCCGACAACAGAGAAGACGAACATGACGTAGAATCCAACATAGACACTGAAATGGAAAAAGCCAAACACGGTGCGAAGAAAAAGAACGCAGGTATGGCAGAGACCGATGATGACGGCTATATGAAGTTTTCGCTCCCCTGGTCGCTTAGTTTCGGCTATGGTATCACCATGCGTGAGGATACGGATGTGAAGAAGTTCAACTACAACACGATGCGCTATCCCTATAAGTTCACCCAGAATCTGAACATGAGCGGTAACATACGACTCAGTGACGGATGGAACATTTCATTCACGTCTGGCTATGATTTCGAGAACAAGAAAATTTCAATGACAACGGCATCACTGTCGCGTGACTTGCATTGCTTCAATATGTCGTGCTCAGTGGTATTGTCACCATATACCAGCTACAATTTCTCGTTCCGTTGTAACGCTTCAACGCTTACTGATGCTTTGAAATATGATAAGCGTAGCGGTTATAGTAATTCGGTGCAGTGGTATTGATTAAAGTGGTGCAAATCATAACTATGCCATTTACGATGCGTAAGTATGCCACTTACGAAAAAAAGTAAGCCACTTACGAAAAAAAGTAAGCCACTTACGAAAAAAAGTAAGCCACTTACGATGCGTAAGTATGCCACTTACGATGCGTAAGTATGCCACTTACGATTTCTAATGCCTGTTTGCAATATTTGTTCTTGCCAGTATGTCAAGGTGTTCTTGTTCACCTACAACCCATAGGATATCGCCCTCTTCAATTTTTCGGGTAGGAGAAACGGATGACAGGTTTTCTTTTCCTTCCTCCATTCCAACCACCATGCAGTTGTAACGATTGCGGATGCCGCTCTCTTCCAGTGTCTTGCCTGCAAAAGGACTATTATCGCCAACAATGATCTGGCGAAGCTTCATCTCTCGTTTCTCCAGTTCCAAGTCTTCGCCCAATACTTCTTTCTCCAAGGCTTGATGGAATTTCGTCAACTGGTCATCACTGCCAATGGCTTGAAGTTTGTCGCCAGGAAAGATAATATAGTCACCGTCAGGTATGTTCATCCTGAATCCACCTCGCATAATGCTACTGATATGAACACCATACTTCCGTCCAAGGTTCAGTTGTCTTAATGTCTTTCCCATCCATTTTGAGTTGAAAGGCACGTCGAAGTCTGCAATATGGATGTCTCTGTCAAGCAGTTTCCCTTCATAAAGCGGTTTCTTCTTGCCTCTGACCTGAGCCTCGATGTCGCGTGAACGCAGGTTGTTGATGAAGAGACGCTCTAAAAGAATACTGCGCCGCTTGATGGTTCTTGACATGATAATGAGGATAACGGCCACGAAGCCGATAGTAATCAAAAGGGCAGGCCCGAAATTCGTCAGATGATGTACCACATAGAACACGAAGTTCACAGCTATCAATATACGGAAAAGAATGGTGGATATCAGTGGCAGACGGTTGTGATTGCTTTCTTTCCACAATGCCTTGAACTCTTCGCTATGATTCTTTTTCATCACCATAGCACGCAGGAATGGGGCTATCAGCACTATGGTAGTGAAGCCCGTGATAGTATGTCCGTACCATTTCTCGTGCGTCAGGTGAACCATGAATGGGTGGAAGAATGTAAGCATCATCACCACTACGGCAGTAGAAAGGATGGAGTAGACAACGGTATTGACCGCCATTTGCATAAGCAAGCGTTTCCACTTGCTTCTTTCTGTCGTGTTGGGATGGCTCATTGACAAATGGTTGAGCATCTTGATGAATCGCGAAGGCAGATGTGGCTCCAACGCATTATAAACCGGTGTGGCAAGCCGTATCATGTAAGGTGTGAGGAAAGTCGTTATGACGGATACGGCCACCACCACCGGATATAGGAAATCACCGATGACCCCCAAGGAGAGTCCCAATGAAGCAATGATAAAAGAAAACTCACCAATCTGAGCCATAGAGAAGCCACAACGCATAGCCGACTTCAGCGATTCGCCTCCTAACATAAACGAGAAAGTGCCAAAGAGGCATTGACCTACGATAATGGTCATCACAATGACGAAGATTGGCAGCGCATAGTCAACCAGTATCTGCGGATCTACCAGCATACCTACCGACACAAAGAAAATGGCACCAAACAGATTCTTGACAGGTTCAACCAGTTTTTCTATACGTTCGGCTTCTATGGTCTCAGCCAATATGCTACCCATGATGAAGGCACCGAAAGCCGAGGAAAAACCAACCTTTGTGGAAAACACCGCCATTGCACAGCAAAGACCTAACGACACAATCAGCAGTACCTCGCTGTTGATAAGCTTACGAACACGACGAAGGAATATTGGAACTGCGAATATTCCCACTACCAACCACAGTACCAGAAAGAAGCCAATTTTCATCACAGAACCTACCATCTGGCCGCCATCGGGATTGTTGCCACCAGCAATAGCACTTAGCATCACCATCATGACAATAGCCAGAATATCCTCTAATATCAGCACACTCATCACAAGTCCTGCAAACTGCTGTTGGCGAAGCCCCATATCATCAAATGCCTTATATATAATAGTGGTGGAACTCATGGCCAGCATTCCTCCTAAGAAGATGCAGTTCATGCGTGACCATCCAAATGCTTGGCCGACGATGATGCCCAGCAACGACATAGAGAAGATAATGCTGATGACGGAGATGACAGGCGACGCTCCCATCTTCAGTATCTTCTTAAAAGAAAAGTCCAATCCAAGGGAGAAAAGGAGAAACATTACTCCAATGTCTGCCCATAAATGGATGTTCGACATATCTATTACCGATGCGGTATAGGGCATGTGGGGCGACACGAGGAAGCCTGCTACAATATAGCCAAGCACAAGTGGCTGTTTAAGTTTCTTAAACACCAGCGTTACTACTCCTGCCACGATTAGTATCAGGGCCAGGTCTTGTATAAGTGCAGGAAGTTCAGACATGTCTATGAGTTGAAGTCAGCAGTGAGTTCGCAAATTTTTATGATTACCTGTTGTGCCTTTTCCATCGACTGAACAGGAACAAACTCATAAGGTCCGTGAAAGTTGATGCCACCGGCAAAGATGTTAGGGCAGGGAAGGCCTTTGAATGACAGTTGTGCGCCGTCTGTTCCTCCGCGTATGGGCTTCACTTTCGGTGCAACGCCCACTTCCTGCATAGCTTTCAATACTATGTCTATGACATGCATCTGCGGGTCAATCTTTTCCTTCATGTTATAGTATTGGTCAGTGAGTTCCACACTCACTGTGCCTTCGCCATATTTCCTGTTCATCTGCTCTACAGCATGCTTGATGAAACGCTTGCGTGCCTCGAACTTTTCGCGGTCATGGTCACGGATGATATACGACAGTTTGGCCTGCTCGGTCTGCGTCTGAATACCTGTCAGATGATAGAATCCCTGATAGCCTTCTGTCGTCTCAGGTCGCTCGTCAGAGGGAAGCAGACCTACAAATTCTGCAGCAAGGAGACTGGCGTTAATCATTTTTCCTTTCGCATAGCCTGGATGTACGCTTACGCCCTTGATGGTTATCTTTGCAGAGGCTGCGTTAAAGTTCTCGTATTCCAGTTCACCTACGTCGCCACCATCCATTGTATAAGCCCATTCACATCCGAACTTGTCCACGTCAAAATGGTGGGCACCCATGCCAATCTCTTCGTCTGGGTTGAAAGCCACACGAATCTTGCCGTGCTTAATCTCTTTGTGTTCCTTCAAGTACGCCATAGCCTGGACTATTTCTGCTATGCCTGCTTTGTCATCGGCACCTAACAAGGTATGTCCGTCAGTAACAATAAGGTCTTCACCGATATGCTGTAGCAGTTCCGGAAACTTCCTTGGTGAGAGCATGATCCCTTCCGACAGTTCGATATCTCCACCACTATAGTGGTTCACGATACGAGGATTGACATTGGCACCAGAGCAGTCAGGACTGGTGTCATAATGTGAGATAAAACCAATGACAGGAACCTTTCCTTTCACGTTGGCTGGCAGCGTGGCATAGATATAGCCTTGCTCGTTGAGTGTTACGTCTTCCAGCCCTTCACGCTCCAACTCGTTTTTCAGATAGCGTGCAAACACCAATTGTTTCTCTGTGCTTGGAACATACTCGCTGTCTTCACTTGATTGTGTGTCGAACTTAGTATAATTAAGAAATCTTTCTATGATGTCCATGATGATCGTTCTTGTTAGTTTCTTTTCTCCTTGATGATACCGTGGCGGTATGCATAAAGTAAATCCTTGAGTTCTTCTATTTGATTACGTAATTCTTTTCCCTTGTCAGTATCGGCAACAAGCATACGATGAGAAGACATTTCTACAATCAATGTCGTTGATTTGATGTCAGTACCTCGGATGATAGCATCTTGGGCACTTGTAAACGGTTCGTGCTGAACAAGTTGGAATCCTCTACTATGATACACGAGTGTATAGCCGGCTATACCCGTCTCTTTGTGATAGGCTTCAGAGAAGCCGCCATCGATAACCATCAAACGCCCGCCAGCCTTGATTGGATTCTCTCCTTTTGATGCATGGATAGGAACGTGACCGTTGATGATGTGACGATTAGAACCTGCTACGCCAAAAGCATCCAATATACGGTCGCATACTTCTGAGGAATCGCGTAATTTAAAATAGTTGCCTTTCTCTTCGTGACAGGTATCCTTGTCAGTCAGGAAATAGCGTTCGAAAGTGGCCATCTTCGATTTGTCGAATAGGGGAGAATCCTTGCCGCACCAAAGATAAAGGAAGTAGTCTTTGGCGTAGGCCTTCTGGTCGGCAGGCGTATCATTCTGGAATGCGGAACGGATGGTCTGACCTATGATGTCCATCAATTCCCGTCCACTATAATTCTTGCCCATAATCGCAACTTCTTTCAGTGTACCATCGTCATTTAGGGGAATGGATGCATGGAACAGCAGGTTCTGGTTACAGATGGTGTACATACATCCGTGACTCAGAATAGTGCGTATATGCTTGCGCAGTTTTTCGCTCACCCGGAAAGAATGGTGAAGCTTATACATCAGGGCGGTTTCCTCAGGTGTTAACTCTGAAGGATTACTGGCAATGACCGTGGGGAAATGACATGACATCATCGGATATTTCACACCATCGATAACACAGACTTGCTCTGCAAAATCAATGCTTTCTATCAGATTACGGCCTTCCATCTGCCATTCTGGACGGCGATGGAATATCTGTGCCTCAGTCTTAAACTGAAGAACCGATATTGCCTTATGCATCTTGGCAATAAGATGACGGGTCTTCTCATCCATCTTGCCATCATCTTTCAATAGCTTTGGCTCGAATTCTTCGCAAGGATCGTCACCATAGGTTTCAAGAGCAAACGTAGCTAATGGAACAAGATTGATACCGTAGCCCTCTTCAAGTGTAGCTAAGTTGGCATAGCGGAGCGACAGACGTAAGACGTTACAGATGCAAGCATCATTGCCTGCTGCTGCACCCATCCAGAGAATATCGTGGTTGCCCCACTGAATATCCCATGAATGATACTGGCGAAGGGTGTCAAGTATGACATGTGCGCCGGGGCCACGATCAAAGATGTCGCCCAAGATATGCAGCTGATCAATGGCCAGACGCTGAATCACATTACAGATTGCAATAATGAAGTCATCGGCACGACCTGTTGAGATGATAGTGTCCACAATAACTGCCACGTATGCCGCCTTGTCCTGGTCATCCGTATGTTCATGAAGCAGTTCCTCTATGATATAGGAAAACTCATCCGGCAAGTTCTTGCGGACTTTTGAACGTGTGTATTTACTGGACACTTCACGACATACTCGAACTAACTGGTGTATCGTGATACGATACCAATCATCCAGATCTTCTTCAGCTGCCTTGATGAGTTCTAATTTGTGTTCTGGATAGTAAATCAGGGTGCAAAGCTCTTTCTTCTCGCTTTCACGAATGGTGTTCCCAAATATCTCGTTTACCTTTCGCTTGATATTTCCTGACGCATTCTTCAATATATGGATAAAAGCCTCATGCTCTCCATGAAGGTCGGCGAGAAAATGCTCTGTACCTTTGGGAAGATTCAGGATAGCTTCCAGATTGATGATTTCACTCGCTGCGTCTGCTATCGTAGGATAAGTGTTTGACAAAAGATGAAGGTAACGTAAATCGGTATTCATAGTTGCAGATGGTTATAGATTTCTTTTCTTAGTTTGCGTGTCACTCTGTCTTCTATAGGCAGACAAGGCATGAATCCTTGATCAAGTTGAAAAATTTCTTCTTCTAAGTACAGAAGACTTTTAAACAGAGGCAGGCTTTTATCGGCTTCCAGTTTTTTCAGGAGTTTGTCTTCGTCTAATGATTTCTCGTAAAGCGACTCAAAAAGAGTACACAGCTTTAATACAGTCAGTCCATTACTTCGAATATCGCTGACTTGTAAAGCAATGTCCGTTTTGTAAGAAACTGTTGGCACCTGATAATTATCGGGTAGATAACAGGCTGTCTTTTGATATGGCGGTGCTTTGATGCCAAGCAGTTGAAGTCCCTTGTTTACAAGAAAGAGTATCCCCTCTAATTCCGCATATATAAATAAGGTGTGGAAATTAATGTTGTCAGTATCAATGGACAAACCTTCAATCCAGCGCTTATCACCACAAAGTCCTACCTTGAGAATAGCAGATAGTGCCTGCAGGGTAGTTTCATCCATGAGAGTTAGCGGATTGGAATCCATCACTTTCTGGTATACATACGCCGTCTTGATGGCCATCTCTTCGAAGTTAGTGGTCTTGGTAATCAGCGGGTTGCGGATTATTTCTACCCGATTGATGCCTTGACAATGCAGACGTTCTGCTTCCATTGGACTTCTGGCAATCACGGCATAATATGGCTGATGGTCATTAAATGGGGTGCCACAGGGCGAGACAACCTGTCTGTAATCCGTGGTTCCCTTTGTTTCTCCATATAGATGAACGATGTCTGGATGCCAATCCTTGCACTTTTTCCTGAAGACAACAGGACTGTCGGCCATCTCTGACTCTACTCGCTGTGACATTGCTTCAGCCAGCAATGTCACATAACGAGAAGTCAGGGTGTCTCCTTTTTGAAAAACGTGCAGGACTTTTATCATAACTCGTCACTCGTATAGCCAATGGGGAACGGACGGCAGTTGTATTGTGAAGCCATAATCTCGCCGTAGGCACCAGCACTGCGTATGGCAAGTAAATCGCCACGCTTAGCACCATTAATATCAACCTGTTTGGCAAAGACATCGCTGGATTCACAGATAGGACCAACAACATCGTATGCCTCAACTGGCATATCACTTGAGATATTCTCTATCTTATGGTATGCTTGATATAGGGCCGGACGGATAAGGTCTGTCATACCGGCATCAACAATGCAAAACTTCTTGGTGGCACCTTCCTTGATGTAAAGCGTGCGAGTAATCAGCGAACCCATTTGAGCTACGACAGCACGTCCCAACTCAAAGTGAAGCGTCTGACCTGAGCGCAACTTCAGACGCTTGGCATAGGTATCAAAATACGACTTGAAATCTGGTATGGATACGCGGTTGGGGTGCTGGTAGTCAACACCTAATCCACCACCCACGTTAATACTCTTCACCACGATATGATGGCATTCCAACTGGTCTTGTAAATCGTTGATGCGATTACAGAGTGCTTGGAAGTCGCCCATGTCGAGTATCTGTGAGCCAATATGGAAGTGTAGGCCTACGAAATTGACGTGTTTCATCCCGTTAGCCTGCTCGATGATGGATTCCATATCGCGCATAGCAATGCCAAACTTATTCTCTGCCAATCCGGTTGTAATGTTTGCATGAGTGTGAGCTCCTACATCAGGATTGATGCGGAAAGCCACGTTAGCAACTACATTCTTGGCTTCTGCCAACTGATTGATGACCTCCAGCTCAGGCACACTTTCTACATTGAAGCACTGAATACCAGCATCAAGACCAAGATTTATTTCCCAGTCGCTCTTTCCTACACCAGCATAGACTATCTTTGATGCGGGGAAACCTGCTCTTAGTGAGGCTTCAATCTCACCACCACTCACACAGTCAGCTCCAAGTCCTGCCTGGCGAATAGCTTTAAGTACGTTTAAGTTTGCATTTGCCTTGACAGCATAATGCACACAGAACCCTTCGTGTTTGTTGGCTTCATCATTAATGGCCTGCAACGTCTTGCGGAGCAAGTCCATATCGTAATAGTAGAAAGGAGTTCTAATGGTGGCGAACTTCTCTAAGGGGAATTGCCCTTTCATCGATTGTCTTATTTAAAAAGGTTGTCACTAAGGCTCTGCAAAGCACGTTTCTTGTCTTCCTCGCGGATAAGGAACGAAATGTTGTAGTTAGAACCTCCGTATGAAATCATTCGAACAGGAATATCCTTCATGGCATCCATCACTTTTGTTTCAAAGCCTACGTTCTGCCAATCGAGGTCACCAACCACACAGATGATGCACATACTGGTGTCAACAGTGACAGTACCATATTTCTTCAGTTCATCCATGATTTCACCCAGATGTGATGAGTTGTCGATACTCATAGAAACGCCAACCTCGGATGTGCATACCATATCGATAGGTGTTTGATAGCTTTCGAAGATTTCAAACACTTTACGCAGGAAGCCAGTTGCCAGAAGCATACGTGAAGACTTGATTTTAATAGCGGTAATGTTGTCCTTTGCAGCTACGGCCTTAATCTTTCCGTATTCGGTGGCATTTGAGATTGTAGTGCCTTCTGCATCAGGATCCATCGTGTTCAACAGACGGACAGGGATGCCTGCATACTTGGCAGGTTGCACACATGTGGGATGAAGAATCTTTGCACCGAAATATGCCAACTCGGCTGCCTCTTCAAACTGCAGTTGATGTACAGGCTGTGTATGGTCTACCACGCGTGGGTCGTTATTGTGCATACCGTCAATGTCTGTCCAAATCTGGATCTCTTCAGCATTCAATGCAGCACCAATAAGAGAAGCGGTGTAGTCAGAACCGCCACGTTGGAGGTTGTCTATCTCTCCATAGGCATTCCGACAAATGAATCCCTGAGTGATGTATACCTGTGCACCTGGGTTTTGTTCCATCTGTGCTGCCAGTTTTTCTTTGATATAAACGGGATCTGGCTCTGCGTTCTTGTCGGTACGCATGAAATCGAGTGCATTAAGCAGAACTGCATTGATGCCTATTTCCTTCATGTAGTTTGCCACCATGTTGGTTGACATCATCTCACCCTGGGCAACAATGGTCTTCTCTTCGAACGAAGTGAAGAGTTCCTTTGTAAAAGAGCGCAGGAAATTGAACTCGTCACGAAGGAATTCTGCTGTTTGCGTACGAATCTCTTCCTTGGTATAGAGTTCCTCAAGGTGTTTCATGTATTTACGTTCCAGATTGTTGATGACTTCGTTTGCGCCATCTGGATTCTTCTTGTAAAGATAATCAGAAATCTCAACAAGAGAGTTCGTTGTTCCCGACATAGCCGACAGAACGACAAAAACAGGTTCTCCTGACTTCGTGACTAATGAAGTCACCTCTTTCATTCTTTGCGGTGTACCTACTGAGGTACCACCAAATTTCATTACCTTCATTTTATTTTGCTTTTTATGTTTACTTCCAATTATCGTCTTCTTCTATTAAAATCTTGTTGTAATTGTTTGTCACATCCTCAAGATGCTCATTATGGCAACGATATACTATGCCGGGATACTTTTCGAGGAGTGGCATGTTATGAGTTGTCATAAGAACAGCTGTACCCGTTTGAGATATCTGACGCAACAATTGCATGATGCCATCGGCTGTCTCTGGATCAAGATTGGCTGTAGGTTCATCGGCAACTATCAACTGAGGCGAATTAAGGATGGCTCGCGCAATCGCTACTCGCTGTCGTTCACCGCCAGACAATTCATGTGGTTTCTTGTCTTTCTTATCAAGCATCCCCACATCTGTCAATACCTTTGCGATGCGCTCCTGGATTTCTTCTTTCTTCTTCCAGCCTGTAGCTTTCAATACGAATTCCAGATTTTTCAAGACCGATCTGTCTGCCAGTAATTGAAAGTCCTGAAAGACTACACCCATTTGTCGTCTTAGAGATGGTATGTTTCTAAGTCTGAGAGACAACATATTATTTCCTAACACCATAGCCTCTTCACCCTCATCAATAAATATTTCTGCATATATAGTCTTCAAAAGCGTGCTTTTTCCAGAGCCTACTTTACCTATTACATATACGAATTCTCCATCTCCAACATGGAAATTAACGTCTCTTAGAACGGGAATGCCGTCTTTCTGACAGACTAAAACATTTTTGTATTCGATCAACATCTACTAGTAAATAAAAAAGAATATGACAAATTACTTCATTTCTCCCGCAGCCTTTGCTTTGCGACGCTTAGCATCCCATTCCGGATCGTGTCGTCTATGAAGTTCTTCAGCAATGTCTTCAATGCGCAAGCCTTTGCTTGTCAGTAACACCAACAAATGGTATACTAAATCTGATGACTCATATACGAGATGCTCCTTATCGCCATTCGTTGCCTCTATCACCGTCTCAAGTGCTTCTTCGCCAACTTTCTGAGCCATTTTGTTGACACCGTCGCGGAACAGTTTCGTAGTATAGCTGCCTTCAGGCATTTCCTGATAGCGTTTCTCGATGAAATCCTGTAGCTCAGACAAGAAATTGATGGCTGGCTTCTGGTTGCTTTCGCCCCAGCAGGTATCAGTACCCTTGTGGCAAGTAGGCCCTATTGGGTGAACCCTTACGAGTAGAGTGTCGTTATCGCAATCGATAGCCATACTGACCAGATTCAGATAGTTACCGCTTGTTTCTCCCTTAGTCCAAAGCGTCTGTCGCGTGCGGCTCCAGAATGTCACTTTGCCTGTCTCTAAAGTTTTCTGATAGGCTTCCTGATTCATAAAGCCAAGCATCAGCACATTCTTGGTGTCTGCATCTTGTATGATGGCTGGCACCAAACCACCCATTTTTTCAAAATCTATCGTCATAGTCTTACGTTTATTCCTTCTTGTGTCAAATATTGTTTTAATTCTGGTATGGGGATTTCTCCAAAGTGAAACACGCTGGCAGCCAATGCAGCGTCGGCATGTCCTTGCAGGAACACGTCCCTGAAATGCTCTTTCTTTCCTGCACCTCCACTGGCAATGATTGGTATGATGAGATTGTCGGCTAATTGTGCAAGGGCTTCGTTAGCATATCCATTCTTCACACCGTCGTGGTTCATGCTTGTAAATAGTATCTCGCCAGCTCCACGCTCCTGAGCTTCATGTGCCCACTCAAACAGGCCTCGCTCAGTACGCTCTCGTCCACCTTTGAGGTAGCAATGCCATCCGTCTGGGTCGAGACGCGCATCAATGGCTACCACGCACACCTGAGAACCGAAACGGTTGGACACCTCTTCTATTAAATGAGGATTACGCAAGGCTGCACTGTTGATGCTCACCTTGTCGGCACCGGCATAGAGCATCCGCTCTACATCAGCCAGTTCGTTAATGCCTCCTCCTACAGTAAAAGGGATGCTTAACTGCTGTGCTACTTTCGTAACCATCGTCGTGAAAGTTTTACGTCCCTCGAAACTGGCAGTAATGTCCAGGAAAACCAACTCGTCGGCACCTGCCTGACTATAGGCTTTGCCTAACTCTATTGGGTCTCCCGCACTCCTTAGTTGTACGAAATTGATTCCTTTTACGGTCTCTCCGTCCTTAACGTCTAAGCACGGTATGATGCGTTTTGCCAGTCCCATAGTTCTTTCAGATTAATACGTCCCTCGTATATTGCTTTTCCAAACACTACAGCAGGGATGCCTGCTGCTTCCAGTTCCTTGATGTCATCCATAGAGCTGACGCCACCGCTTGCTATCAAGTGTAAATGGGGATAGGTTTCCATTACGGATTGATACAATGGGATGGCAGGTCCACTGAGAGTGCCGTCTTTGGATATTTCTGTACAGAGCACATTCTTAATGCCCATGTCGACATAATGCTTCAGGAAGGGGAGTAGTTCCTGTCTGGAATCTTCCTTCCATCCATTGATGCTGATGAAGCCTTTACGTACATCAGCTCCTAAGATAATACGCTCGGCTCCGTATTTCTTCAGCCACCGTTCCAGAAATTCTGGATTCGTTACTGCGACAGAACCCACAGTCACCATAGAGGCACCTGCCTCAAAAGCTTTGCCTATATCATCGTCGGTCTTGATGCCGCCACCAAAATCTATTGTCAATGATGTCTCGGAAGATATTCGGCTGAGTATCTTGTCGTTGACAATATGGCGTGATTTCGCACCGTCCAAGTCAACTACATGAAGTCTGCGATAGCCTATTTGCTCAAACTGCCGAGCCATCTCCAAAGGGTCTCCATAGACCGTCTTCTGATCATAGTCGCCTTTGGTCAGCCTGACGCAACTGCCGTCAATGATATCTATTGCAGGTATTAGCTCTATCATAATTCCAGGAAGTTTTTGATGATACGTTCGCCAACGCTTCCGCTTTTCTCCGGATGGAACTGCGTGGCATAGAAGTTGTCTTTATGCAATGCGGCGGAATAGGGTAGAATATAGTCGGCTACAGCAATGGTCTCAGGACATAGTGGAACATAATAGCTGTGTACAAAATAGACATATTGAGACTCGATACCTTTCATCAGTTCTGATTTCGTGTCGTAAAGCATATTCCACCCCATGCAAGGCACTTTGTCCTCGTGTCGGGTGGGGGAGAAACGCCTGACTTCTGCATCAAAGATGCCCAGACAATCCACGTTGCCTTCTTCGGAGTGGCTGCATAGCAGCTGCTGTCCGATACAGATGCCCAATACCGGTTGTGTCAACGAACGGATGACCTGATCCAACTGATGCTCCCGCAGATAAGCCATTGCTCCGCTTGCCTCGCCCTGACCAGGGAACAGCACGCGGTCGGCTTGCCTTAACTGGCTGGCATCGTCAGTCAACAATGGTTCCACGCCCAATCTCCTCAGTGCGTTCATCACTGAGTAGATGTTGCCTGCATTATATTTGACTACTGCTACTTGCATCTGCTTATCAACTAAAAATGATTGTCTTGTTCTTGTAGGTCAATATCTTGCGCTGAATATGTTTGCTGACAGCACGAGACAGGACGATTTTCTCCAAGTCCTTGCCTTTTAGCACAAGACTCTCAGGCGTGTCCTTGTGAGTAATACGGGCAACGTCTTGTTCAATAATAGGGCCGGCATCCAACTCAGCCGTTACGTAATGGCTGGTGGCACCAATGATCTTCACACCGCGCTCCCAAGCCTGATGGTAGGGCTTTGCTCCAACGAACGCAGGGAGGAATGAATGGTGAATGTTGATGATGTGGTGAGGATAGGCGGCAATCATCTCGTCGCTAATAATCTGCATATAGCGAGCAAGGACAATGAAGGTGATGCCTTTCTCTTGCAGGAGTTTCATCTCAGCCTCTTCCACCTCGGCCTTGTTGGAATGGTCTTTCTTGATAGACCATACATAGTATGGAATGTCAAACTGCTCGGCAACATAACGCAGGTCTTCATGGTTGCTGATGATGCATGGGATGTCGCAAGCAAACTCACCTGCCTTCCAGCGGGCAAGTAAATCGTAAAGACAGTGGCTCATCTTTGATACGAAGATAGCCATTTGTGGACGCTTGTCGCTGAAATAGAGACTGAATTCTATCTGATAGCGCTGCTTGTAAAGGGTTTCGATATACTCTTTGATTTTCTCACGTGGTATAAGGAATGAATCGAGCTCCCACTGTACGCGCATGAAAAATATCCCATCCTGATGGTCTACATACTGATCCAGGTCAACAATGTTTCCTTTGTTGTCTGTAATGAATTTGGTAACTTCCGAAATAATGCCCTGTTGGTCTGGACAATGTAGAAGAAGAATAGCTGTTGGTTTCATTTTCCTGACATATAATCTTTATTTCAATGTGCAAAGTTACAAAAAAATATCATTACGGATGGCTTTTTCGCGTTTTTTTTATTGTTTCCACAAAAAAGTATGTCACTTGCGATGTCTAAGTATGCCATTTACGATGTTTAAGTATGCCATTTGCGATGCCTAAGTATGCCATTTGCGATGCCTAAGTATGCCATTTACGATGCCTAAGTATGCCATTTACGATGCCTAAGTATGCCATTTACGATGCCTAAGTATGCCATTTACGATGACCGTAATGAAGGGAACATATAAAAATGGTATACTTTCAAGATAGAAGTGCAATTTCTTGGAGTAGAAAATAGACATCCCTCTCTGTAGGACGCAGACGTTCTCGGAGCGTAGCGACGAGGTTGTCT
>CACZZQ010000006.1 GCA_902785695.1 uncultured Prevotellaceae bacterium
GCAGCCTGCGCGGCGGCGAGGCGTGCGATGGGCACGCGGAATGGCGAGCAAGAAGCGTAGTTCATGCCAATCTTAGCACAGAACTTCACTGAGCTGGGCTCACCACCATGCTCACCACAGATACCGCAACGGAGCTCAGGACGAACCTCACGACCCTGCTTAACGGCATACTTGATGAGTTTACCAACACCGTTCTGATCGAGTACCTGGAACGGGTCAACCTTCAGGATCTTCTTGTCGAGGTAAACAGGCAGGAACGAAGCAATATCGTCGCGGCTGTAACCGAAGGTCATCTGAGTGAGGTCGTTGGTACCGAATGAGAAGTACTGAGCCTCAGTAGCGATGCGGTCGGCAGTCAGAGCAGCACGAGGAATCTCAATCATCGTACCAATCTCGAACTCAACCTCAATACCCTCAGCAGCAAATACTTCCTTGGCAGTAGCCTGGATAATCTCCTTCTGCTGCTTCAACTCGTGCAGAATACCAATCAGAGGAACCATAATCTCTGGCATAGGATTCTTGCCTTCCTTCTTCAGTTCGCAGGCAGCACTCAGGATAGCACGGGTCTGCATAGCGGTAATCTCGGGGAAGGTGATGCCTAGACGGCAACCACGGTGACCCAGCATGGGGTTGTTCTCAGCAAGAGAAGCTACACGGCGCTGGATGGTCTCCAAGCTTACGCCCATCTCCTCAGCCATCTGCTGCTGGCCAGCCAGATCGTGGGGGACGAACTCGTGCAAAGGAGGATCGAGCAGACGGATGTTTACGGGCAGACCGTCCATAGCCTCGAGGATACCCTTAAAATCAGCCTTCTGATAAGGCAGCAGCTTAGCCAGAGCCTTCTCGCGACCGGCAACGCTGTCAGCCAGAATCATCTCACGCATAGCAACGATCTTCTTATCCTCGAAGAACATATGCTCAGTACGTGTCAGACCGATACCCTTAGCACCGAAAGCACGGGCCACCTGTGCATCGTGAGGAGTATCAGCATTGGTACGAACCTGCAGCTTGGTGTACTTGTCGCAGAGATCCATCAGCTCCTTGAAGTCACCTGAGAGCTCAGCAGCCTTGGTGGGTACCTCGCCAGCGTAAACCTGACCAGTGGTACCGTTCAGAGAGATGTAATCACCCTCCTTATATACTACGCCGTCAATCTCAACGGTCTTGTCCTTATAGCTAACGTTCAGAGAACCTACACCAGATACACAGCACTTACCCATACCACGAGCCACAACGGCAGCGTGAGAGGTCATACCACCACGAGCGGTGAGGATACCCTCGGCAGCAGCCATACCAGCGAGGTCTTCAGGAGAGGTCTCGATACGTACGAGCACTACCTTGTGACCATCCTCGTGCCAAGCCTTAGCGTCGTCAGCGTGGAATACAATCTGACCACAAGCAGCACCAGGTGATGCGGGCAGACCCTGAGCGATGACCTTAGCAGCAGCCAAAGCCTTCTTGTCGAAGATGGGGTGCAGCAGCTCGTCGAGTTTCTGGGGTTCACAACGCATGATAGCGGTCTTCTCATCAATCTTACCCTCGTGGAGCAGGTCGATGGCAATCTTCACCATAGCAGCACCTGTGCGCTTACCATTACGGGTCTGCAGGAACCACAGTTTGCCTTCCTGTACAGTAAACTCCATATCCTGCATATCGCGGTAGTGCTCCTCGAGCTTATTCTGGATGCCGTCGAGTTCCTTGTAGATCTCAGGCATAGCCTCTTCCATTGAAGGATACTTGGCAACGCGCTCCTCCTCAGAGATGCCAGCGCGCTCAGCCCAGCGCTGAGAACCGATCTTTGTGATCTGCTGTGGGGTACGGATACCAGCCACAACGTCCTCACCCTGTGCATTTACCAGATACTCACCGTTGAACAGGTTCTCACCATTAGCAGCATCACGGCTGAAGCATACACCAGTAGCAGAGGTGTCACCCATGTTACCGAATACCATTGCCATTACCGATACGGCTGTACCCCACTCATCGGGAATACCTTCCATCTTACGATACAGGATAGCGCGCTCGTTCATCCAAGAACGGAACACAGCGCAGATAGCGCCCCACAACTGCTCGATAGGATCGTTGGGGAAGTCCTTGCCTGTACGCTCCTTGATGGCAGCCTTGAACAGCTTCACGAGCTTCTTCAGATCCTCAACAGAGAGGTCCTTATCCAGCACAACGCCGCTCTCCTTCTTTACACCCTCGATGATCTCCTCGAATGGATCGATGTCGGTCTTGTTGACGGGCTTCATCTCGAGCACCACGTCACCGTACATCTGCACGAAACGACGATAAGAGTCGTAAACGAAGTGAGGATTGTTGGTCTTTGCAGCCATACCCTCAGCAACTTCGTCATTCAGACCCAGGTTCAGGATGGTATCCATCATACCAGGCATAGAAGCACGGGCACCGGAACGTACTGAAACCAACAAAGGATTCTTTGCATCACCGAACTTGCAGTTCATCAAGTCCTCAATGTGCTTCACGGCAGCCATCACGTCATCGTTAAGCAGCTCCATGATCTTCTGCTGTCCAACCTGATAGTATTCATTGCAGCAGTCAGTAGTGATTGTAAAACCTGGAGGAACGGGTACACCAATGTGGTTCATTTCAGCAAGGTTAGCACCCTTGCCACCGAGTTCCTCACGCATCTTTGCATTACCTTCGGCCTTACCGTTACCGAAGAGGTAAACTCTCTTTTGACTCATTTAGTTCTAGAAATTTAAGATTAATAATATGAATATAAGTTCTTTTCGTTTCCGGTTT
This sequence comes from uncultured Prevotellaceae bacterium, assembly GCA_902785695.1. GTDB lineage: Bacteria > Bacteroidota > Bacteroidia > Bacteroidales > Bacteroidaceae > Prevotella. Next base: position 2,767 of record CACZZQ010000006.1, read on the forward strand.
GAATTGTGCAAAGATACGAGATTTCTTGCACATTACCAAAGAAAATGAGAATTTTTTTTGCCACGATGTTACAATTATCTATTTTTAACCACAGCCGCTTGCTTGAATCGGAAAAATGTCGTATTTTTGCACGATATTATGAGCAGAATATAAGGATATGAAACGATTATGGGTCGCACTATTGTTGATGGTGATTGCGGGAATCAATGCGAAGGCACAGGAATTGGAGGCGAAGATCAACATCAATCACCAGCAGGTTCAGACAACTGATAAGACGGTGTTTGAGAATCTGCAGCAGACGCTGGAGCAGTTTATTAACGATCAGCAGTGGACAGCGTTGCAGTTTCAGGAGAATGAGCGCATACAGTGCTCGTTCAATATCACTGTGACTAAATATGACGCTTCAAGTAACCGTTTCAGCTGTACTGCCCTGATACAGGCCAACCGACCTGTGTTTAACTCGGCCTATAATACCACTATATATAATAATAAGGATAAGAACTTCGATTTTGACTTTGTGCAATACGATCAGTTGAACTTCAATGAAGAGGTGATTGACAATCAGTTGGTGGCACTGGTTGCTTATTATTCCCTGCTGATTATCGGACTTGACCTCGATACTTTCTCCCCAATGGGCGGTACCGATGTGCTGCAGCGCTGCATGAACCTGACGAATAATGCACAGAATCTGGATTTCACGGGCTGGAAGTCGTTTGAGGACAGCCGCAACCGCTTTGCCATTATCAACGACTATCTGGATGAATCGATGAAGCCTTTCCGTCAGTTGCAGTACGACTATTACCGCAATGGACTGGACGAGATGGCACAGAACGTGGAGCGTGGACGGACTAACGTGACGACGGCCCTGGAGACCAATCTGAAGAAAGCCCATGCTGACAAACCGTTAAGTATGCTACCGCAGATATGGACTGACTTCAAGAAGGATGAACTGGCCAATATATATAAGGGTAAGGGTACTCAGAAAGAGAAGGAAAGTGTCTATGATATACTGTTTGGTATCAATGCCTCACAGAACACCACATGGGATAAGATCAAGCAGTAAAGCACTGACAATTAAGCATTAAGAATTAAGCATTGACATCATGTTACGGCAATTATATATCAAGAACTTTACGCTGATTGACGAGCTCGATATGGAGTTTTGTAGCGGTTTCTCCGTAATTACGGGTGAGACGGGTGCAGGAAAGAGCATCATTTTAGGAGCCATCGGACTGTTGCTGGGACAGCGTGCCGACACGAAAACTGTCAAAATGGGATGCGACAAATGTGTCATTGAGGCGCATTTCGACCTGTCTCGCTATGCTATGGAACCGTTCTTCGAGGAGAATGAGATAGAATATGATGCAGAGGATACCATTATCCGTCGTGAATTGACATCTGCCGGCAAGAGCCGAGCATTCATCAATGACACGCCTGTGGCTCTGTCTGTATTGAAAGAGTTGGGCGAACAATTGGTGGATGTGCATTCACAACATCAGAACCTGTTGCTCAACAAACAGGACTTCCAGCTTGAAGTGGTGGATGTGATAGCCGATGATGCCAAACAGTTGGCAGACTATCAGCAAGTGTTCTCTCGTTATCAGACTCTACAAAAGGATGTGGAGCATCTACGTGAGGAAATCAGTCGCGGACAACAGAATGTGGAGTTCCTGCAGTTCCAGTTCGATGAACTGCATAGCGCACAGTTAGTTGACGGTGAACAGGAGGAACTGGAACGGCGTAGTGAGACGATGACTCATGCCGAGGATATTAAACAGGCTCTTTACGATGCGGAAACAGCCTTCTCTGGTGATTCAAATGACTTACTTGGCACATTGAAAAAGGCTATTTCTTCATTGCATGGCATAGAGCACGTATTCCCTAGCGTGTCGGAACTTGCATCGCGCATGGAAAGTTGCTACATCGAGTTAAAGGATATCGACGGAGATGTAAGCAGTCTGCTGGAGGATGTTGATTTCGATCCTGTTGAGTTGGAGAGCGTGAACAATCGGCTGGATCGTATCTATAGTCTTCAGAAGAAATATCATGTTGACAGCGTAGCTGAATTGCTGGCTATGCACGATGACTTGGAACGACAGCTTTCGACGATAGAGAACAGCGATGAGACTCTGGCAGATATGGAACGCCAGCTGTCTGAAATCTTGGAAGAGGTGAAGACAAAAGCTTGCGAACTTACCGAGAAACGACAGAAGGCTGCCTCTGTGATAGAGCAGCAGATGCGCGAACGGCTGGTGCCGCTGGGAATGCCACATGTGCGTTTCGAGGTTGTGATAGAGCAGGATGAGCCCTCACGTAACGGACAGGATAAGGTGTCGTTTCTCTTCAGTGCCAATACTTCCACCCCCCTGCAACCTGTAGCCCAGGTGGCTTCTGGCGGTGAGATAGCCCGTGTGATGCTGTCGTTGAAAGCGATGATCAGTGGAGCTGTGAAGCTGCCTACCATCATCTTCGATGAGATTGATACGGGTGTCAGCGGAAAGATAGCTGAGCAGATGGCTCGAATGATGGCTGAGATGGGACATGCCGACCGTCAGGTTATCAGTATCACTCATCTGCCTCAGATAGCAGCCCAGGGTACTACACATTATAAGGTATATAAGGAGGAAACGGTTCATGGTACGTCGACCAGTATGCTGATGCTACATGATGAGGAGCGCATCCGCGAGATTGCCCAGATGCTCAGTGGTAGCGACGTGACCAGTGCTGCGATACAAAATGCAAAAGAATTATTAAAACGATGAAACGACTATATGTAATGGTCAGCCTGTTGATGCTGACCTTAGTGATCATGGCGCAGCCCTCGTGGGTGAAGAAAGCTTCAAAGTCAATATTTACATTGAAGACTTTCTCGGAAGATGGTACACTGCTCGGCAGTGCTACGGGCTTCTATGTGGGAAAGAATGGTGAGGCTGTTAGTTGTTTTGCTCCTTTCAAGGGTGCGCAGAAGGCCGTTGTAATTGATGCTGACGGTAAGGAATATCCAGTGAAGTGTATCCTTGGTGCCAACGAAACCTATGATGTGGCGAAATTCAGTGTGGCTACCAATAAGTCGCAGCCTGTGTCGCAGGCAGCGGCACAGTCAGGCAGTGGGACTACAGTATGGCTTCTTCCTTATGGTCAAGCAAAGCGTGTGTCAGAAGGTACGCTCCGTAAGCTGGAGACTTTTAACGGCAATTACGCTTACTATACCATTGCCATTCAGATGCCTGAGAATACGATGGGTGCTCCGTTGTTCAGTAATGACGGCGAGGTGCTCGGATTGATGCAACAGCCGGCAGCACTGACCGATACGCTGAACTATGCCGTCAGCGTCCTGTTTGCTGACAGTTTGAAAATGACAGGATTGAGCATCAACGATCCCGTGATGCGTGCTACGGGAATTAAGAAGGCGTTGCCTGAGGATGTGGGTCAGGCACAACTGACTCTTTTCATAGGCGGTTCGTCGCTCGACTCACTCGCCTATGCGCAGTTGATAGAAGACTTCATCCAGCAGTTCCCCAATCATCCCGATGGCTATACCTATCGTGCGCAGCAGCTGACAGAAGGTCGTCGCTTTGCTGATGCCGAACGGGATATGATGCAGGCATTAAAGGTTGCCGATAAGCCCGACGAGATACACTATGCCTTCTCTCGCCTGATGATGCAGAAGTTGGTTTATATGGCTGATGAGGTCTATGAACCTTGGACGCTTAACCGTTGCTATGACGAGGCTGTTGAGGCCTATCGTATTAGTCCGCTGCCTACCTATCGTCAGCAACAGGCAGTGGTTCGCTATGCCCAGCAACAGTATGATGAGGCATATGCCATCTACGAGAGTCTTTTTGATTCTGGTTTACGCTCACCAGAACTCTTTTATTCTGCTTCTATCTGTAAGGAACAACTGAAAGATACAACGGCTCAGTTGGCTCTTCTCGACAGTTGTGTGGCTTTGTTTTCACGTCCTTATCTGAAAGAGGCTGCTCCTTATCTGATGGGACGTGCTCAGGTGTTGGTGGGTATGGGCCGTTATCGTGCTGCCGTCAATGATTATAATGAGTACGAGACGATTATGAAGGCTCAGGTCAACTCCAATTTCTACTACCTGAAGTTCCAGGCTGAGGTGGCAGGCCGTTTGTTCCAGCAGGCACTCGACGATATCGAGACGGCTATCACAATGACACCACAGTCAGACCTCTACTATGCTGAGAAAGCATCGCTACAGGTACGACTGGGACTTTACGATGAAGCTATTCCCACGGCAACCACCTGTATAGAACTGGCTCCCGATCATAGTGATGGCTATTTGTTCCTCGGCTTGGCTCAGTGCCTGAAAGGAGAGAAGGCAGAAGGCGTGAAGAATCTGAAGAAGGCTGGAGAACTTGGTGATCCGCAGGCAGACGGACTGATTGAGAAATATTCAAAGTAAAAAGGTGAAAGGTGAATAGACTGAGCGAAGCGAATTTAATGTTTAATAATTAATGTTTAATCTTCATGTCTTGGCAGTATATTTTAACTATTTTCATTGGTGCCATCCTTGGCGGTGCCATTGGTTTTGAACGCGAATACCGTTCCAAGGAAGCAGGTTTCCGTACCCATTTCCTGGTGGGACTTGGTTCTGCCCTGTTTATGGTGCTGTCGATGCACGGCTTCGATGGGTTCGAAGCACAGGCAGGTGTGATTATCCAGCGCGATCCTGCCCGTATGGCTGCTCAGGTGGTCAGTGGTATCGGCTTTATTGGTGCCGGTACTATTATCTTCCAGAAGAATGTGGTGAAAGGACTCACCACGGCAGCTGGTCTTTGGGTCACCTCAGCTATAGGTATGGCAGCAGGTGTGGGAATGTACGATGTCGCTGTAGCAGCTACCGTGATGGTTATCCTTTGCCTGGAAACCATGAACTTCCTGCATCATCGCGTGTTTAAGCATGTGCATCGCGAGTATGATGCTGATGAGAAAGAAGAATAAAAAAAGAGGCCCGAAAGCCTCTTTTTAGTGTCTTAGAGTATGATGCGCTGAGTCAGCATGATGTAGCCCACCTTCCTCTTCAGACCAGATTGGCCTGCGTAGTCGGTGTTGAAGAAGTTGTGAAGGGGCATTGAGAATTGCAACAGTGTCTTGGTCTTGTCTTTCTTGTCTGTGGTAGAGAAAGCGAAGTCCAGCCCCAGACCGCCTTTCAGCCTATCCTTGTCTGTATTTGCAATACTTCCACCGCAGCCTGTCACGATGTCATAGAACACGCCTGCCTCGAAGGCATTCTTCTTACTGCCCATGATGAGTCCGGCACGTGGCTGTATGTAGAAACCGCGCAGATTGTCATCGGTCTCCTTGTAGCAAATCTCCTGACTCTTGAAGTAGGTGCCTGCATAGAAACCTAGGATGGAAGACTTGTATGATGCATCCACACCAATGGCATAGTCGCCAATGTGCTGGAACGGATTGCCAAAGGCACGATGATAGGGACCGTAAATGTTGTACGGGTCATCAAAACCGCTCTTTTCCATACCAATGGGGAATACCAGGTCGGGATCGGGAATGATATGATCCATGATTTTTTCTGCTTTGGTGTTATCGTCGGCAGCAAATTCCTTGACCAGGGATTCAGCCAAGCCATAGATAGCCGTTGTAAAGTAGTTGGTGCACCACGCACGTGAATTTACCGTGAATGCATCTTCTTTTTGTGCAGATGCAGTGAAGCAGATTGTCATCATCATCACTGCTGTTACAAAATACTTTTTCATGTTTTTTTTAATGGTTTATATGTTTTCTGAGTGCAAAAGTACAAAAAAAAATCAATAATGCAATAAAGTCGCGAAAAATTTGTACTTTTGCACGCAGAAAGCAAAGAAAAAACAATGAATGAGCAGATAGAAAAGAGACGGAATCCGTTTTTCGAACCCTATAATACCCCTCACGATACAGCCCCTTTCGACCGCATCCGTTTGGAGGACTATGAAGAGGCCTTCATGGAGGGTATCCGTCGAGACAACGAACAGATAGAGAAAACCATCAATAATCCGGCCAAGCCTACTTTCGATAACACCATTATTAATAAAGATGATGACACCGAGGGCTATTATGATTTGCTGGATCGTGTATCGACTGTTTTCTTCAATCTGCTAAGTGCCGAGACCAATGATGAGATGGATGCACTGGCACAGAAGATGCAGCCCATCCTGACGCAACATGCCAATGATGTACGTCTGAACGAAAAACTCTTCGAGCGTATCAAATATGTACATCGCCATCATCGTAAGTTGACACCAGAGGAAAAGATGCTGCTTGACAACTGCTACGACGGATTCGTTCGTAGCGGTGCTTTGCTTGATAAGGAAGGCAAGGAAAAACTGCGCCAATTGACTGAAGAGGCTGGCATCCTGTCGTTGCAGTTCTCTCAGAACCTCTTGAAAGAGAATAAAGCATATACCCTGCATATTACCGATGAGAAACAGCTTGACGGACTGCCACAGACTGCTATTGATGCTGCCGCGGAAGAGGCTCGTCAGCAGGAAAAGGAAGGTTGGGTCTTTACACTTGATTTCCCTTCGTATTCACCCTTTATGACCTATAGCACCCTGCGCGAACTGCGTAAGGAGATGTATATGGCCAAGAACACGGAGTGTATTCACGACAATGAGAACAACAACCTGGAGATCTGCAAACGACTCATCAACCTGCGTCGTGAGATTGCGCAGTTGCTGGGCTTCAAGACCTATGCTGACTATGTGTTGAAAAACCGTATGGCAGGCAATGTGAAGAACGTCTATAAATTACTCAACGACCTCATTGATGCCTATAAGCCTACGGCAGAGAAGGAAAGGGAAGAACTATCCCCTCTTTCGTCCCCCCGGGGAGGTACTAAAGTCCGCAAATATAAAGAAGCCCCCTCGGGGGCAGTAGGGGGGGCTTCTATTGAGCCTTGGGACATCTCGTTCTATTCCCATAAGCTGCAGTTGAAGAAATACAACCTCGATGCAGAGATGCTGCGTCCTTATTTCCAGTTGGAGAAGGTGATCGATGGCGTCTTCGGATTGGCAAATAAACTCTATGGCATTACCTTTAAGGAGAATAAGGACATCCCCGTCTATCATCCTGACGTGAAGGCCTACGAGGTGTTCGATAAGGACGGATCCTATCTGGCTGTATTCTATGCAGACTTCCATCCCCGTAAGGGTAAACAGGGTGGGGCATGGATGACCCAATACCAGGGCCAATATATAGATAAGAAAGGTGAGAACGTGCGTCCGCATGTCTCTGTGGTGATGAATCTCACTAAACCGACCCCCGATAAACCCGCTCTGCTCACATTAGGTGAAGTAGAGACTTTCCTCCATGAGTTTGGTCACTCCCTTCATGGTATGTTTGCCAACACCCGTTTCGAGAGCCTCAGTGGTACCAACGTGTGGTGGGACTTTGTAGAGTTGCCCTCGCAGTTCATGGAGAATTTTGCGATTGAGAAAGACTTCCTGCGCACTTTTGCTTTCCATTATCAGACGGGCGAGCCCTTGCCTGACGAGTTGATTCGCCGTATTGTGAAGAGCCGTAACTTCATGGCTGCCACAGCTTGTCTGCGCCAAGTGTCATTCGGCCTGCTCGATATGGCCTACTATACCAAGAAGGATGAGTTTACCGACGATATCATCCCCTTCGAGAAGAAAGCATGGAAGAAAGCCATTCTGGGTAAACAACTGCCCGATACCTGTATGACCGTACAGTTTTCGCATATCATGGCGGGTGGCTATGCCGCAGGCTACTATAGTTACAAGTGGGCCGAGGTACTCGATGCCGATGCCTTCTCCGTATTCAAGAAACATGGTATCTTCGACCAGAAGACGGCACAGCGTTTCCGCGACTGCATCCTCTCTAAAGGTGGTACTGAGAATCCTATGACGCTATATAAGAATTTTAGAGGTGGAGAACCCACAATAGAGGCATTACTGAAGCGGAATGGTATAAAGCCCACCCAAGCCCTCCCCAAGGGAGGGATGTCTAAATAGACAAATAAGTCAGATATGATGATAGACAATCAAGAAAATAAGGTAACTACACATCCCTCCCTTGGGGAGGGCTTGGGTGGGCCTACCAAACAACAAAAGCTCGATAGCCGCTATCTGCGTATGGCTCGCATCTGGGCCGAGAATTCCTACTGCATACGCCGACAGGTTGGTGCGTTGGTGGTCAAGGACAAGATGATTATCAGCGATGGCTATAATGGTACGCCAACAGGATTCGAGAACGTGTGCGAGGACGAGAACAACGTTTCTAAGCCATACGTCCTTCATGCTGAGGCTAATGCTATCACGAAGTTGGCCCGTTCCAATAATAACAGCGACGGTGCCACAATCTATATTACGGCCTCGCCCTGCATTGAATGTGCCAAGTTGATTATTCAGGCAGGCATCAAGCGAGTGGTTTATGGTGAGAAGTATCGTCTGACCGACGGTATTGAGTTATTGGAACGCGCAGGAATAGAAGTAGTATATTTGGAACTCTGACAATTAAGCATTAAGCATTAAGAATTAAGCATTGAACAGATGAATACAAAGAATAGATTTTCCCCTTTGTGGCTGGCACTGGCTGTGGTGATAGGTATCGCCATAGGCACGTTTTATGCTAATCATTTCTCTGGCAACCGTCTGAGCATTATCAATTCGGGCAGCAACAAGCTCAATAATCTGCTCTACATTATCGACGATCAGTATGTCGACACCATTGATATGGCTAATCTCGTGGAGGATGCCGTGCCTCAGATTCTTGCTGAGCTGGATCCCCATTCTACCTATTTCTCAGCTAAGGATGTACAGAGTGCCAATGACGATCTTCGTGGCTCGTTCTCTGGTGTGGGCATAGAGTTTACCATCCGTAACGATACCTTGCGTGTACAGAATGTTATCAGTGAGGGTCCGGCAGAGCAGGCAGGTGTGTTGGCTGGTGACAAGATTGTGGAGGTTGATGACTCAGCATTTACTGGCAAGACACTGACCAATGACGAGGCGATGCGCCGTCTGAAGGGGCCGAAAGGAACAAAGGTTAAACTGGGCATCCTGCGTTATGGCGAGAGCGAAGTGCGTCATGTCACAGTGACTCGTGGTGAGATACCAATGAAGAGCGTGACAGCCGCTTATATGCTTGATGACAAGACTGGGTATGTGAGGATCAAGAACTTTGGAGAGAATACCTATAATGAGTTGCTGATTGCTATGGCGCAGTTGGCTATGGATGGTTTCCAACAACTTACCATCGACCTTCGTGGCAATACGGGCGGCTATCTTCAGTCGGCCGTGCAGATTGCTAACGAGTTCCTGCCGAAAAACAAGCTCATTGTCTATACCGAAGGTCGCCGCTCTCCCCGTGAGGAGTATCGTAGCGACGGACGCGGCAGCTATAAGCAGATGCCGCTGGTCATCTTGATTGACGAAGGCTCGGCATCGGCCAGTGAGATTCTTGCAGGTGCCATTCAGGACAACGATCGAGGTACGGTCATCGGTCGCCGCTCGTTTGGCAAGGGTTTGGTTCAGAAGCCAGTAGAGTTTGGCGACGGTTCCATGATGCGTCTCACCATAGCCCGTTACTATACGCCTTCCGGTCGTTGCATTCAGAAACCATACGTCAACGGTATGGACAAGAATTACGAGGAAGATTTGCTGACGCGCTATCAGCATGGTGAGTTCTTCTCTCAGGACAGCATCAAACATGAGGGGCCTGAGTATCACACCAACAATGGTCGAGTGGTCTATGGCGGTGGCGGCATCACTCCCGACATCTTCGTGCCTGAGGATACCAGCGACTACACCTCTTATTATAAAGAGGCATCGATGTCGGGCTTGATTATCCAGTTTGGCTACGACTACACCGATCAGAATCGCTCTACTCTGAAAGAGTATGGCGATGAGGCTTCACTCTTGAAGCACATCAAGAAACAGAATCTGGTGGAGAAGTTTGCCCAGTATGCTGAGAAGCATGGGCTGAAACGCCGTAATCTGATGATTCAGAAATCACATCATCTCTTGGAGAGCTACATCTACAGCCGCGTGATTTACAATATGCTCAGCGAGCAGGCGTGGTTGCAGTATCTCAATGAAGACGATCCTGCCATCCGTGAGACGTTGAAGCTTTTCGAAGCAGGCGAGGCATTCCCTAAATCACCCGATTTGAAAGATGCTGAGAAAAAGAAGACAACGGCAAAGTGCTACGACTATAGGGGTGTTCATCAGTCGTATGTTGTTGTGGCAAGAGCTTAACAAAATCGTATGTCGGTAATCACTTGATTGCCGACATATTCGTTTAAGCGGTTTACGAATTCCTGACGGCGCATACTCAAATCGGCGCGAAGGGCAGGAATACGTAGACGGACGAAGAGCGTTTGGTTGAATATCCTTACGTCGGTGGTGTAGCGTGCAACGGCTTCTCCTGCTACGATAGGCCACGCCTCTATCAGGCGCTTCTGCAGTAGAGGCGTCTCCAGACCTTGCGCCCGTAAGTTGCGGAATATCAGGTCTTTGATGGCTTGTTCCCTTCGCTTAAACATGACGAGAAGTGTTAAGTGGTGGATATGACTCCGTTTGTGACGTTGTAAAGCTTATAGTCGAAATCGCCTTTCGACAGAATCTGGTCGATATGGTCACGGTTGGTGTCGGTAATGAAAATCTGACCGAACTGTTCACTGGCCACCAATTGGATAATCTGCTCCACGCGCTGGGCATCCAACTTGTCGAAGATGTCATCGAGCAAGAGTAGGGGAGTGGTTTGTGAATTGGCTCGCTTCAAGAATTCAAACTGCGCCAGTTTCAGTGCAATGACAAATGTTTTCTGTTGTCCCTGACTGCCCTCTCGACGCATGGGATGTCCGTCGAGCATGATTTCCAAATCATCGCGATGAATGCCATGTAGCGAATAACCCACGGCACGATCCTTGAAGCGGTCGCGCTGGATCACCTCTAACAAAGGGCCGCGCTGACAGTGGGACGTGTATCTCAGCGACACCTGCTCGCGTCCTCCCGAGATGGTTTCGTAATACTGTTGAAACAATGGTGTGAGTTGTTCTACAAAGGCTTGGCGTTTCTGGTAGATGGCTTCTCCCTCGCGTGCCATCTGTTCTTCCCATAGACCCATCAGTTCAGGGTCGGGCTCCATGTCTTCTGTCTTCAGCATGGCATTGCGCTGTTGCAAGGCTTTGTTATAGCGGTTCAGCGATTCAATGTACGTAGGGTCTTGTTGTGAGATAACCACGTCCATCAGCCGTCGGCGTTCCTCGCTGCTTCCTTCGATAAGCAGTATGTCGCTGGGCGATACCAGTACGATGGGTATCAGTCCTATGTGTTCCGACAGGCGCTGGTAGGCTTTCTTGTCGCGACGAACCACCTTCTTTCCCCCACGCTTCATGCCGCAGTGGATGGTGAAGTCCTCATATTTTCCCTCTAACATAAAGAAGTCCTGGTCGTGGCGAATTACAAGGGAGTCTTGCGTGGTCTGTGCCGAATGACAGAACGACAGGAAATAGACGGCATCGAGCACATTGGTCTTTCCCGCTCCGTTGTGTCCAATGAAGCAGTTGATTTTAGATGACAACTCCAAGGTTGCCTCTTGAATATTCTTATAATTGATGATGGAAAGACGCTCTAAAATCAAACATTAAACATTAAAGATTAAACATTAAATCGTAATTCTCGCTGCAAAATTACTGCTTTTATGCCTTAAAAACAAAAAAAGTCAGTAATAAATTTTACTATGTGCAATATTTTCTGTAATTTTGCGCCCGCAAATTATAGCGAATATAAAAAAACAAAAAATAATGGCAGATACAAAGAACACAAATGCTGCTCCCGTAGCTGGTGAGCAGAGCAAGAATGAGGCTCTTGTCCTCAAGTACAAGAATGTGATTATCATCGCTGTTGTAGCACTGATCGTATTGGTTTGTGCAGGTTTCCTGTACAAGAGCTACTCTGAAAAGAATTTCAACACATCAAGCACTGAGATGGCTAAGGCTCAGGAGTATTTCAGCCTTGCCATGACAGGTGATGACGTTACCCTTTTCACCAAGGCTCTCAATGGCGACAGTATCAACGCAGGCTTCCTGGCATTTGTCGACGAAGGTGGGTCCATCGGTAACCTGGCAAACCTCTATGCCGGTCTTTGCTATGCTCACATGGGCGATGCACAGCAGGCAGCCAACTATCTTGAGAAATTCGATGGTGCTGGTGATGCAATGGTTTCACCTGCAGCTCTTGGCGCTTTAGCCGATGTGAAGGCTACTCTGGAGCAGTTGGACGAGGCCGCTGCATTGTTTGTAAAGGCTGCCGAGAAGGCCGACAACAATACGCTCTCTCCCAAGTTCCTGATTAAGGCTGGTGAGATTTACGAGAGTCAGGGCAAGAAAGAAGAGGCTCTGAAACTCTACGAGCAGATCAAGGCCAAGTATGCCAACTCTGCGGAGAATCGCAACATTGATGCCTATATTGAGCGCGTTAAGTAATTGACAATTGATTATTGACAATTAAATCGTTATGGCTACTGCGTTGCATAATCTGAGCGACTACGACTTCAATGCCGTACCCGATGCGTCGAACATGATTTTCGGTATCGTGGTGGCTGAGTGGAATCCGGAAATCACTGGTGCTCTGCTCGAAGGCTGTGTGGCTACGTTGGAGAAGCACGGTGCTTTGCCTGAGAACATCCATGTAAAGACCGTTCCCGGTTCCTTTGAACTCATCTATGGTGCCCATCAGATGACCCTCAACGATGGTTATGATGCCGTCATTGTACTGGGTAGCGTAATTCGTGGCGAGACACCTCACTTCGACTATATCTGCGAGGGTGTCACCGCAGGCATAGCCCGTCTGAATGCCACCAGCAATATCCCCGTTATTTATGGCCTCCTTACCACCAACGACCTCCAGCAGGCCTTGGATCGTGCAGGCGGCAAGCATGGCAATAAGGGCGATGAGTGTGCCGTAGTAGCTATCAAGATGGCGAAGTTCTAAGTGTAAGTGGGCCACTTATTGGTGTTAAATAGCGTAGTTAGGATCGCTTACAGAAATCATGAATACATTAAAAATGCTCCGCAAATTCTTGGGAATGCCCTGTACAAAGGTCAGAAACTGCGGAGCATTTTCTACTTCACTTCTTTGTCCTTGCTACAAAACACCCCAAATCCGCTTTTTTTGTTGTGTCAGAAATACTCCGCACTTATCTTGTTGATAGATAGTACCTTATCTGATTTTGCGGAGAATTTTAAAAAAACGAATTGACACCAGTTCGCCGGATGCATACCGTAAACACGCCTTCTCAGTTCGTAAATGGCATACTTCTTCCAAATAAGTTTGGTCTTTTAAGTGCTTATTCGTACCCTCACATCGGGCATTGTAATCTCCTGTCTTTGATACCAATCAAAATTTGATGTCATTCACCTGTCCCTGTGGCATCTTTTATCAATAGCAGTTACTGTCGATTCGATTGTAACTGCTATTGTTTTTTTTGACCCAGTCTCACGAATTGAGGTTCAAAAATCGGCAGATTTCTTCTGCCATAGCATTGAGAGCCACGCAATCGGCTCTGCTGATATGCCGTTTGTTGGCATCGTATGGCCAGGGGCTAAGGATAAGCACACGCCCTGAAGCACAAGCATCAAACAGACTGTCTGTCGGCTTGTAGTAATCACGGAAGCCATTGTCTGCAAGAAAAATGAAGGAATGTTTCTCTGTAAGGAGTACAGCCTCTACTTCCTTCTCCTTCGGTGAGATGAAAGGCGATATCATCAACACGCCTTGGCGGGCAGCCAGTACGCAGCCGTTCATGTAATTCCTCAGGGATTGTTGATTGCCCTGAGCTGCTGCGTCTACCAATTCATGACGCACATGCACCGTATCATAGTGCTCTGCTTGCAGAAGGCCAATGTTGCCAACGCAGGCATAGCTGCGCCCTGCTATCACCACACCTTCCTGCACGCGGAAAAAGCCTGGCATCAGGCGCTTGGTAGCTAATCGTTGCGGATTCATATCAAGATAGCGGATGGTATTTGGCAGTTGCGAGCGCCGTCCCATCGGACGTATGAAAGGCATCTCAGTGAAGACAGAATCCGGGCGGTAATAAACCTCATTACCAATCTCTTTGCATAGCACTGCTGAGAGTTCCTCTAATCGAGCCGTTTCTTCCTGTAGTATTCCCTGCTGTTTTTCTTCTTGGCCGTTCTCCCGAATATTATTCGGGCCAAAATAAGAAGCCGCCGAATATGCACGCCCTAGTTTCTTTGCCCCCTGCCAGAATCCCCGCACCAGCGTCCCGATTCCTTTCTCCATCCTCCGCCTCACATATAGCACAGCATGCAGGTGGTCGGGCATCAGGCAGAAATGGAGCACCTGAACCTCTGGATGGTAATGTGGAGTTCCCAGCAGACAATCCACAAGGGCATTTCCTAGAGCAGTACGGTAGACCTTGGCCGTCATCGGATTATGATTGGGAATAACCAATGTACCCAACAAAGGCCGACGGCTGGTTACTGTCAGCGTGATGTGATACAGACCAGCCCCCTTCCATGTCGTTCCAGGCTCCTGCCATTGCCATTTTTCTTGCTCAGCCATCACTTGCTATTTACTTTGAAGATAAATCTTTTTCCCATTGGATATGACTATGCCTTTGTATTCAGAAGACACCTTCATGCCTTGCAAATTGTAAGCATCGGCTGCTGGTGAGATAGAAAGAGACTCTACTCCTGTTGCTACTTCGGTTTTATAGAATTCATGCTTGCCGGAAATACTGCATTGTCCACTATCATACCAATTCCAATATGAATAGGCTTGAAGAATGTCCACAGGATATTCTTCACTGATATCATAGCAGAAATCCTGTGCTACGATAATGCAGGCACCATCATACACACCAAAATAGTCACCATTGGGATTCGCATTCTTGTATTGAGCATCCAAAGGTATCCATCCATAGTCTTCAATATAGAAATCGACCCAAACATGATAGCCGCCATTCAATCGTAAACAGATATTATGTCGAGATGGAATACCCTTATAACGTAAGAGGTTTACAACAAGCGTAGAGAAATCACCGCACTCACCACCACCTTCTTTTAATATTTGGCTGAGAGTACGCCACGATCCGTTGATATATCGGAAGTTCTTTGCTACATGCTCATAGCAACGACGGGCATAATCGAGTACATCTTTTGATTGCTTCCATAGTTTGTCGCCTGTTTCCACAATATAAGGGTTCGAGGTCACTATATACTCTCTACGATTGCCCAAATGAAGTCGGCAAGGCTCGCTGTTGGGATCATAGTCAGGAATACTCGTGATGTTTGAGACATCTACCTTAACAGGAATAGGATGAATGGCAAAACTGGAGCTCATGACGTACTGACTTCCAGGAAAATCAGACCTGTCGGCCATCAGCACATGATTTCCGTATCGTCCTTCCACTATTTCCTCACCGCCACTATATGTCAGGTTGGCAATATCTTGATACAGGTTAGATATCGGTAAAGGCAGCATTCCGATAAATTTCGATATATGTCCATTACCAGACTTTGTAAAAGTCACTTTATTCGTAAAGTTATAAGCCACGTTTTGTGCAATGGCTGTAGCTAAATATGTTATAAGTAAACAAATTATAATAGGAACTGTTTTCTTCATGATCATTTGTTTTTAGATTGGTACGATGCAAAGATACAATTTATTTTTGAATAAACGAATAAAGCGTACAAGGTGCTTGTTCCTGTTGCCTTTATTAGTTTGAGCATTGGGAACATTAGTACTACTCAACCATAATCATGCTTACTAACTCAATTCCAAACTGCTGCATTTTTTTCTCTGTGGTCACGTCGTAGTACAGGTTTTTGTTTTCGAAAGCTATGTATGTCGATTCTTTGAAAGAAATGATGCCTACGTTGTCGCCAAACTGTACGTCATACAGCACGTCATTGAGCGACTTAGGTATCTTGTAGTAGCCTCCCTTCGGACAATCCATATAGATGTGGGTGTGGGTGAGAGCTGCCAGACAACATTCGAAGATGTAGTCGGCATCGGCACACTCGTTGTTTTTTGTCCTGTTATTGTCATCGAGTAGTCCTTGAAAATACTTGGCATGATTGCTTCGAATCAGATGACGGAGGCAGAACCAGCTGCTGTTGTTATTCTTCGGGTTGAAGGCTATTTCTTTGTCAGATAGTTGGGTGTCGAAATAGGCGAACATCATGCTGGGGATAGGCTGACTACCGATGATATAATGAATGGCTCCCGGATGTACTACTACAGCTTCAATACTACCATCATCATCATAGTGAGTTCGTAGTGAAACAGATGATAGCCGTTGTTGATTTTCTCGAAAAGCCAGAAAGATGTGAATGAGTCATTCTCAGTCCATATTCCATTTAGCTCTGGTTCAAGCCTCCGCCACTCTAATTCCCTATTGGTAAGGCAAAGCCTTTGCTGTGTGGACATGGATCCGTATGCGTTTAGTATGAAGGTGACGGTATGTATCAAGTGTAGGCGATTCATCTTGTTTGGCTGTTCCTTTACCTTGCACTCCATAATAGATATTGCCGGAAGCTCTTGCATCGGGACATTCTTACATGATTCGCGGAGGAGCATGAATGTACGTCTATAGTCTTCTTTGATAGTTGTCACATCGCCATTCTTGGCAGAAAGACGCGGCAGCCCTCCTGTGAGCATCAGAAACAAGATAGGTATGTGAGAATCATTAAGCCGTTTTTTCACGAAAGCGAAATCATCAGGGACAATGCCACTTCCAAAGAACATTTCTATGATGTAGGATAACACCTCATCACCTCTCAACAGATTGGCATAACGGTCTATGAAGATGTCAACATCCTCGAATGCTTCCACGATCTTTTGCAAATCCATTCCCGTCTGTTCCTGACAGATATGACAGAGCTGATGGAAAATGGCTTCTTTCATAAAAAGAGATTTGCCGCCTTTTCGAGACAGAGAATTGCGATTAGAGACAGAGAACCCAACGAGTTTTTCCAACTCATCAGTGGTATTGCAGAACAGACGTGTCCTGTCAATGAGTTTTAGCCACTGCTCAATCTGAGCGATTCTCTTGTCTTTAACCATCTATCTAATGTCTCGTTGGAATTTCTCCAGGTTGTGTCAGTTTGTACAACTCGTTGCTGATATAGTCGCTCAAGTCTGATATGTTATCCGTGTTGGCTCCAATGTTCAGGAGGTTAAGGATAGATCTCGATGATGACTCGACTACGACCTTACAGGTTCGGCTACTGGTAGCCACAATTTTCATCTTCACATTCTCGCTGAAGGGTGAAAGCCAAAGGCCATGTCGTGCCTCTACAATAAACAGGTCATCGTTGCACTTCACGCTACTGAACTTTGTGTTTTTTTCGAACAGGTGCTTTATTGCTGTGTAGGTAGTTCGTGCGTTATGAGGAAATTCAAGGGTTGTTGTCTGCATGGGTATGGCTAAATGTCAAATGTTGAACCTTCTTGTTCTAGAGTACGTTGTACATTCCCGATGTCAGTCAAGGCTTTAAACGGACTTGATTTTGCCAGATCATTGATGCACTGAAGACTGATAGCCAGTTCTTGTGTGTTGCCAGTCTGTAGGGCATGGTCAACAACCTTGAACTGCTCTTCAAACAGGTATTTGCGCTCATCGAACGAACGCTCAAGATATCTCATGATGATATCTCGTTGAGTTTCCAGTTGTCTTATACGAATATCCCTATTGGCTCTAATCTCTTCGCGTTTTGTTTTCTGAACTTCACAGAATTTCACGGCGTCTGTTGCAGCTTCAGAGAAAGCTTTTAAGGTTGATAACACTTCAGTGGGCGAGTTTAATGACTGTCCGCTGAGCTTAGCCTTGGTCTGTTCAATCAATGCATCCTCTTCTTCTGGAGTCATTTTTTCAGAAATAACAGGTGACGTATTTGTTTCGACCTTTTGGTCTGTTTTTGATGGATGACTGCTCTCCTTGGAAACTAGGTTTATGACTTTTTGGCCTATGCTCAGAATATCCATGATGTCTTTTTTCCCTAACTTCATAATTCCTTGTTTAATATCTTGTTGACCTTAACAATTTCTAATTTCGAGGATTTGCTCACATATCCTTTTTCATCAAGCACTGGAATCTGAGAAAGTTCACTCATTGTTTTTACAAGGAGTGCCGTCTGCTGAAAAGTTTCTACATAGTAAGGGTCATCATTTACAAAATCATAGATAAGAGGTTCTAGAAGTTTTAGTTGAACATGGATACGTTCTCTAAGTTTGAGCGTAACTTTTTGTAATTCTTGAGCACGTTCAACAATCCCATCCATCAGTGTCCAAGCACATTCAGCTTTTTCCCTATACTCGCTAACATCAGCATAGAATTTTTCAGCAGAAGTCAGTTTTTTGGAGTAATGCATACCAGCGACAATACCAATTGCTGCTATGGCTAAAATACCAGCAGATGCTCCCGTAATTGCTGTTAATGCCGTAGCTCCTGCAGCAACACCTCCACCGCCAGTGGCGATAGAACCACCACCAAGCCATGCCAGTGTGGCATTAGTTGCAGCGGCTCCAGAAAGCGAGCTTATGGCCGTTCCTGTACTAGCTGTTGCCAATGCACTAACGGCACCAGTCACAACAGATGGTACTCCGGCAACAGCCGCAGCCGCGACACTCCCTGCAACAGCAGTTGTACTCAAGGATTCCTTTGCCGATAGTTCCACAGACTCCATTTTCCTGATTTCTTCATCCTTCAAATTAACGATACCGCCTAAATCATATTCCTTATCCGTATAGGAATGTTTCATAATCTTCAGGTATTCTAAGAATACTCCCACGGTATCATGGAGTGACTCTAACCTGATATTGCCAAATGTAGTCAGCTCTTCATTAGCACTCTCACGCCTGCTCTCATTTTCATTCAAGGTATCTTGATACAATTCTTCTGCTTCTTCTTTCAGATGGATTGCCTCTTTCCTGTCTTGCCATGCTTGTACACCTGAAACTGTCTTAGCCGCTTTTACTGTAAAATCTCCGACTGTCTTCAAAATATTCATATCAATACTGTTTTATCGTTAACAAATCGCCATTCTCTCTGTATACCGTATAATCACCTGCCAAAGTTCCATTTTTATAGTTGGCCTTGATGTACACGTTACCATTACTATAATAGACAATCATCTCGCCATCCAGAATGCCGCGATTCCAGTTTCTGGTTCTGTTCAACTTGCCGGAAGGATAGTACAGTTCTTCCTTCCCGTCTTTCTTGTTGCCAATGCATTCGTACAGAAGTTTCACTGAACGATTATCGTCATAGTATTTTGTCTTCTTCGTTCTTTCAACTGTGGCCTTTGCATTGGAACTAAAGAACGACTGCCTTTGTCTTATTAATAGGACAACTATAAGCACAAGAAGGATTCCAATGATTCCGCATAATATGTATGTTACCATATCTATTTTCCTTTTTCTTTATCTGTTTCAATTTCTTACTTTTGTATTGGCTTGCCGTTGATGTCGTAAAGACGGTTGTTGTGTCTGAGTATTATTTTCCCATCTTTGAAGAACAGCTTTTTTAGTGGTCTTTTTGGGGTTTCAGTGCTCATCTGTTCTATGTTGGTCAAATCCTTGTCAGCAACAGGTCGGATGGCCATTCCCCAAAAACGATTTATGTTTCTGGTTGTATACATATAGTATTGGCATATCATAGCCCATCCTCTGTGTTTATCCACATCACTGTTGTTGGAAGACCAGTAATGACCGCCATCTTTTAATGAACGGTAAGTATAGTCATCCTTGCATCCTGTAGAATTAGAAATGATGATTACATTGCCATTGAGTTTTGAAGTGCCATACCATGCCCCAAGTTTTATTTCCCAGTCACAATTTTGGAGCAATTCAGTCCACTCGGCAATAGTCGGCGTGCGCCAGCAATCACCCCAATTGTATGTCGCTGCATCATCACAAGGTTCAAGTGTAGTAAGACTGTCTCTTTTGTTGTATTTAGCCATGTGGTCATATTGGCCATCGGAACTAAGCGTATAGGTTTTTGCAGAATAAACTTCTTTAGGAGATGTTTCGCCCCAAGAGAATAAGGAACCACCGATTTTGGGCACTAATGCACCCACATTGGCCGTAGCCCATAGCACAGATAGCCCCAAGTCCACATAGTCGAATCCCTGGATTTTGCCTGTGATAGTGTAATCTTTAGGATGATTCGGATCTTTTTCGTTTAGGACGGGCCTGATGGTCATTCCTATTTGCCTGTCGTAACTCATCGTCTGGTAGCCACTATTTCCAAAATACAGTTGGGCAGCTTGCAGGCTTGCAAAACTCTCGAAATTCAACGATGAAGTCCAATACATTCCTTTTTGGTTGATGTCGTAGGGGTTTTTACCGCCCCAATGACCTGCAGCGGGCAGGAATATCGACTTGGTGTTAAAGCCTTCTATCTTGCTTCTGACAATATACCCAGCCTTTCCGCTGCCTTGATAATCGTTGCTCCAAATCCATGTGCAGTTCTGTAGCAGTTCGTTCATCTCATCCAATGTGGGCATGCGCCATTGCTGGCCCCAAAGGATGGTTGCAGCATCGTCAGAGGGTTCAAGAATGTCAAGGAAGTCTTTTACTGATCCCAAAGAGCTATAGCAGTATTTCGTCATCTTAGTTGCCTTTCCCTCCGTATGCCTATAGGTTGTCCAGTCATATTCTTCCTTGGATGACGTTTCTCCCCAGGCAAAAAAGTCGCCATAATCAGTCATCGTCGATGCACCTATATTTTTCATTGCCCATTTTACGCTTAGGCCTAAATCGACATACTCGTATTCGTTTTGTGAGAAAGCCTCCGTTATACAGGCAACAATAAAGATGATAACAAGAGAGTATCTATATGTGTTGTTGGTTCTTACCATCTGTCCTTTTTTTATCCAATCCTGTCAACCTTCAGATAAACCCCATTCAAGGCCCCGGCCTTCTTGATGTCCACTCCGTATATCCGCATGAAGGCATCGGCAACATTCTGTCCGCCATTTGTGTGAATGGGATCGCTGAAGGAATTAGTTACTACATCAACACTCATACCAGGCTCCAGACGGATTCCGTTGGTGTTTACTCTCGTTTTTACTGTAATTCTGAATAAAGGCATAGTTCTATTTGTTTTTAGTTATTAGAAATTCGCAAAAGAAGGACACGCCTCCCTCACATATTCTCCTTGTTTGGTTCTGGGAAGTACCTTGCGTCAAGAATATAGTAAAGCAGTCCGTGTCCTTCGGTGAGGATACAAGACTAGCTTTGACTAATTCATGATTGACGCAGTTTGTTGAGTTTCCCAGATTCAACAAGGTCAAACCATCAGTCAGCCTGTCATGCAATATGGCTTCTTAGAACATGAAGCTCCTGTCTGCCATTTTTGTATTGGCAAAATTAAATATTTTGACTGAGACGGCAAAATGTTTCCAACTTTTTTTCATATCACAGACTGCAATTTGTTGTGTATTTAGCTTTATCAGCTCTTTTCCCAACAAAAGTACAGATTTTTTTTGAATCAAATCGCAGCGAGGACCAAAAAGATGTATATATGAATGATTATAGTTGGTTATTTCGTAAAATCGTACGAAAAAGCTTGCGACCCGTAAAAAGAAAATCTGAACATTCCAAACTTTTTCGTTGGTATTTTAGTTATGACTCTTAAGTATGCCATTAACGTAAGGCTATAAATCAAAAATGAAGAAGCGTTGGGGCTTTTTGGTATCTATCGAATGACATTGAGTGTCGATGATGCTGTCAAAAGCATGGCGCGGGAATTGTAAAATCGACTATTTTACTTGGTGAAATGGACTGAATTACTGAGTGAAATAGACTGAATTACTGAGTGAAATAGACCATATTGCAACGAATTTATGCATAAATGTCATGGATTTAAGCATAAATTGGCTGGATTTATGCATAAATTGGGATTGTTTTCAATGATGGCATATAGGGTGACATCTTTATGTGAAATAATTTGGCGTTTTACTTTGTTTGCATTACCTTTGCAAAGAAATAACTAAAAAAACAACAATGAGACTGATTTCTTGGAACGTGAACGGACTGAGGGCTTGCGAGGGCAAGGGCTTCAGTGATATTTTCCGTGAGTTGGATGCTGACTTCTTCTGCTTGCAGGAGACGAAGATGCAGGAGGGGCAGCTCGACTTGCAGTTTGAGGGCTATGAGTCGTATTGGAACTATGCCGAGAAGAAAGGCTACAGCGGGACGGCTATCTTTACGAAGCAAAAGCCGCAGAATGTGACGTATGGCATCGGCATTGATGAGCACGACCATGAGGGACGTGTGGTGACGCTGGAGATGGAGGATTTCTTCCTTGTCTGTTGCTATACGCCTAATTCGCAGGACGGATTGAAACGCTTGGATTATCGCATGACGTGGGAGGATGATTTCCGCAGTTACCTGAAGCGTCTGGATGAAAAGAAGCCCGTGATCCTGTGTGGCGACCTGAATGTAGCCCACGAGGAGATAGACCTGAAGAACCCCAAGACGAACCGCATGAACGCTGGCTTTACGGACGAGGAGCGTGCGAAGTTCTCAGAGCTGTTGGCTGCCGGCTTCACGGACAGTTTCCGTTGGAAATATCCTGAGCAGGTGACGTATTCGTGGTGGTCGTATCGCTTTCAGGCGCGTCAGAAGAATGCAGGCTGGCGTATCGACTACTTCGTAACTTCCAATCGACTGCAGGAGCGCATCGTAGATTCAAAGATTCATACGGAGATATTTGGTTCAGACCATTGTCCGGTGGAACTGGAGATAAAATAAAAGAAAAGGGGTAGCCGAAATGGTCACCCCCTTTTCTTGCACTATTGATAGATTATTTTGCCAGTTTAAAGTTGACGGGCAGGGTGTAGGTGGTCTCTACGCGCTTGCCGTTCTGGCGACCGGGTTCCCAGCGAGGCATGTTGCGCACCACATAGACGGCTTCCTCTCTCAGGGACTCTACGGCATCGAGGTATGCCTTGGCTCTTTCGCGTTCATCTTCTTTATCATCAGAAAGGGCAGAAAGGTCGAGGACGTTAGCGGGCAGATTGCTCTTCACTGCTGCTGCCCTTGGTGAGCGCACCAGTCCTGTCTTGTCGATAGTGAACTTCACGGTGACCTCTGCCTCTACCTGCATTTCGCGAGCTACGACGGGATAGCGCAAGTGACTGCTCAGATACTTCATGATCTCGCCTTCTCCGCCAGGGAATGATGGTGCCTGCTCCATGAGGGTGAACGTGTTCTCGTCGCCGCTGTTCACGTCGTTGTCCTTGTAACGCGGGTCGTTGCTGTCAATAGTGCCGTGAACACCCGTTACCTGAATGGGGGTAATCACCGTGTTAGGCTCGAGCTTTATCTCCAGGTTGTTGCTGGCGATGTCAACTGTATTAGTCTTCATTCCTACAAATGAGACGCGGATCTTGTTCTGGGGGTTCTTTACCTTGAGTGCGAAGTTGCCGTTGAAGTCGGTGATGGTGCTGCCCACGATGCGGCCGTAGCCGTCAATCTCTACGACATTGGCTCCAATAAGAACTCCAGTTTCATCTTTCACGGTGCCGGTGACCTTGTCGCCTGCCTTCACGGCCTCTACGGCCTCCACCTCTTTTACTTCTTTCACCTCTTTCACGGGTGCTGGAGTCTCAATGACTTCGGGTTCTGCTACTTCAGCGGTGAGGGCCTCCACGATGGGCTGTTCAATAACCTCTACGCTGCTGTCAACGACTTCCTTCAGTGTCTCTTTGGGCTTTGAGAAAGCTGTGAGTGCGATGCCTACGAGGGGTACGGTGACGGCGATCCACGCGATGCGCCACCAGTGTGAGTGTTGTTTCTTCATCATAATAATTCGTTTTTTAATGTTAAGATTAAACGAACATGCCAGCGCGTAGGCCTCCGCTCCAACTGTCCGCAGGATTAATAAGCGTTGGTAGTCACGACTTTGGATGTGATAATGATTGATCACTTCATCGTCAGCTTCGTATTCGTGAACTACTTTTATTTCTTTCATAACAAGCCAGCATACGGGGTTTACCAGTGTGCATAGCAGGATAAACACGAGGTCGAGGGGGTGCAGCAGGCGGATGTGCGACAGCTCGTGGTG
Organism: uncultured Prevotellaceae bacterium; assembly: GCA_902785695.1. Lineage (GTDB taxonomy): Bacteria > Bacteroidota > Bacteroidia > Bacteroidales > Bacteroidaceae > Prevotella. The sequence continues at coordinate 26,854 of CACZZQ010000006.1, forward strand.
CATACTGGCACGGCGGGCAAAGCCGTTTTCCTTGTCGGAAATCACGATATAGTTCATCCAACTGAACGGACCGTACTCTTCGTTGTGAACCACCAAGCGTATCCATCTGCCCACTCTGCGTGTGCGCTTTCCTCGCAGGAAGCGTATCATCTTCACCAGCGACTTCAGCCAGCCGATAGTTTGTATGCCTATATAGATAAGGTATGTGAGGGCAAGGATGATGAATATCTTTTGGGAAGTGTTAAGTGAGAAGTGTTGGGTGTTAAGTGAGAAGTCCACAGCACTCAGTGTTGACACCTCAATCGGTTCATATTGTGTGGTGTTCACTCGGCACACCTCTGCGATAGGCTCCATCTGCTCGGTGGTGGTGATGTGGATGAGTGGCAACAAAGCCGACACCACCACGCTGCCCAACAGGAACATACGGTTGAAACGATGGAACGTACTGCCGCTGAAGCACATCTTGTACAATAGCAAGAATGCCGACAGGCACAGTGCCCACTCAATGACGTATATTACAAAACTTCCCATATTATTCCTCCTCTACCATTTTGATGAGTTCCTTCAGTTCGTCCACGCTCACGTCGTGCTCTTTCACCAGATTCGAGATAAAGCCCATGTACGATCCACCGAAGAATTTCTTCACGTTTTCCTTGTTGATGGTGTTGATGTATTGCTCGCGTGAAACTGCAGCATCGTACATATAGAATTTCGGGCTTAGTTCCTTATGATGAATCATGCCGTGCATCTCCAGACGGCGTACATAGGTTGCAATGGTGTTGAAATGAGGCACAGGCTCAGGAAGGTAGTTGATGAGGTCGCGAATGGACTGTTCGCCATGCTGCCACAGCACTTCCATGATGGTCATTTCCTTATCGGTTAGCTTCTTCATAATCGAATACTTTGATGACAGTTTTTAGTTGACGTTGCAAATATAACTACAAATTGTAGTAACTTCCAAACTTCTTTAGTCTTGTTAACAATAGATGTGTAGTTGTTAACATTGTCCGCAGGCCTTTCTGATAATGAGCAAATGTCGCAGTTCTTTTTCAGAAATTCAAAGGGTATATTCAAAAAGAATAGTTACCTTTGCACCTGAAAACTAAAAACCTTACAGGAAATGCAAAATAACAGCAAGGCGTTTATCTATTTCATCTGCTCTGTTTCGGCGATGGGCGGCCTGCTTTTCGGCTACGACTGGGTGGTGATAGGTGGCGCAAAACCCTTTTATGAACAGTTCTTTGGTATCGGTAACAGTCCGCTGATGCAGGGCGTGGCGATGTCTACGGCTTTAGTGGGCTGCTTGATTGGTGCAATGGTGGCTGGCGCATTGGCCGACCGTTATGGGCGCAAACCACTGTTGACTACCGCTGCCGTATTGTTCACGGTATCGGCTATCGGCACGGGCTTGTTTAATGACTTCACCTTGTTTAATATTGCACGCTTCATAGGCGGCGTCGGTATCGGAGTGGCTTCGGCACTCTCGCCGATGTATATCGCTGAGGTGAGTCCTGCGCATATCCGCGGACGCATGGTAAGTCTGAACCAGATGACCATCGTACTGGGCATTCTCGCTGCGCAGATAGTCAATATGCTGTTGGCACGCGACAGTAGTGTGGCAGCAAACATGACGTGGAACGTAGCCTGGGGATGGCGCTGGATGTTCTGGGCAGAGACGGTGCCTGCTGCGCTGTTCCTGGTGATGAGTTTCTTGATTCCGGAGAGCCCTGTGTACCTGCAAGCCCACCCAAGCCCTCCCCAAGGGAGGGATGTTGAGTTACATAAAACAGCATCAACAAGTAATCAGACATCTCCTCCTTGGGAGGGGCTTATGGAGGCCAAATATCGCCGTGTTCTCTTGCTGGGTCTTGTTATTGCCGTATTCCAGCAGTGGTGCGGTACGAACGTCATCTTCAACTATGCACAGGAGATTTTTACGGGCGCAGGTTATGATGTGGACGGTATGTTCATCGATATCGTCATTACGGGCATTGCCAACGTAGCGTTTACGTTTGTGGCACTCTATACCATCGAGAAATGGGGTCGTCGCACGTTGATGCTCATTGGTGCTGGAGGTTTGGGATTGATTTATCTGACGCTGGGCACCTGTTATTTCTTCGAGGTGAAGGGCGTGATGATGGTGGTGCTCGTGGTGACGGCCATCTCTGTATATGCCATGACGCTGGGTCCTGTGACGTGGACCTTGTTGGCTGAGATTTTTCCTAACCACATTCGTGGTGTGGCAATGGCTACCTGTACGTTTGCCCTGTGGGTGGGCTGCTGCACGCTCACCTTCTCTTTCCCCTCGATGAACGCATCGCTGGGCAGTTATGGTACGTTCTGGATCTATAGTGCCATCTGTGTCTGCGCCTTCGTGTTCCTGTTTATGAGGTGTCCTGAGACAAAAGGGAAGTCATTAGAAGAACTTGAAAACGAACTTACTAAAATATGATCAAAGCTTGGAGAGAAATTGTGACTATTCCAACCTATGAGATTGGAAAGGCCGAGAAAACCCCGATATTCTTGGAGAAACGCGTGTATCAGGGATCGAGTGGGGTAGTGTATCCGTATCCTGTGATTGAGTCGATAGCCGATGAACCCACGCCTCATGAATGGAACGTGGTGTTCCTGGAGAACGAATATATCAAAGTAATGGTGATGCCTGAACTGGGCGGACGCATTCAGATGGCGTACGACAAGATCAAACAGCGCCACTTCGTGTATTATAATCACGTCATCAAACCGGCGCTGGTGGGTCTGGCTGGCCCTTGGATTTCGGGCGGCATCGAGTTCAACTGGCCCCAGCATCACCGTCCATCGACCTATCTGCCCGTTGACTGTGACATCGTGGAGAATGAGGATGGCTCAATTACCGTTTGGGTGAACGAGATGGAACGGATGTTCCACCAGAAAGGTATGGCAGGCTTTACCTTAAGACCTGGTTGTGCATACTTGGAGATTCAGGGCCGTGTGTCAAATCGCACACCGCTGCCTCAGACTTTCCTGTGGTGGGCGAACCCTGCCGTTGAGGTGAACGACGAATACCAGAGTGTCTTCCCACCTGATGTGAATGCAGTGTTTGATCACGGTAAGCGTGCCGTGAGCAGTTTCCCCATCGCTACGGGAACCTATTATAAGATGGACTATTCGGCTGGTGTAGATATCTCGAACTATAAGAATATCTACGTGCCAACAAGCTATATGGCCGTCAATTCGAAGTACGACTTCGAGGGTGGTTACGAGAACGATACCAAGGGGGGTATGCTCCATGTGGCCAGTCATCACTTCTCGCCAGGAAAGAAACAATGGACGTGGGGTAATGGCGACTTTGGGCGTGCGTGGGATAGGAATCTGACGGATGAGGGACCCACCCCCATGCCCCTCCCTGTATGGAGGGGAGTGGATAGTCCTGCTGGCTCTTCTGACAAGAAGTCTATTTATTCCCCTCCCTCACAGGGAGGGGTTAGGGGAGAGTCTTCTTTCCGTCCTTACATCGAACTGATGGCTGGTGTCTATACGGAGAACCAGCCCGACTTCACTTGGCTGATGCCATATGAGGAGAAACAGTTTGTGCAGTACTTCATGCCCTATCGCGAGTTGGGTGTGGTGAAGCAGGCAAGCAAGGACTTTATCCTGAATATTGATGAGGGTGGGCATTTCAAGGTGCTCGCAACATCGAAACAAGAGGTACGCATCGTTCTTCGCGATAAGAAAGGTGAGGAGTTTTTTAATCAGGTGGTGACGTTGTCACCTGAGGAGGTCTTTGAGCAGACGGTTGACGTCAAAGGCACTACGCTGAACGACTTGGTGCTGAATGTAGGACGTTTGCAATGGATGGCTGAACCCGATGAGATTCGTCCTATACCCGATGCCGCCGAAGCTGCACTCTCGCCTGAAGACACAAAGACCAACGACCAGCTGTATCTGACGGGCCTGCACTTGGAGCAGTATCGCCATGCTACGTGGAGTGCCCTTGATTACTATGAGGAGGCACTGCGTCGTGATCCTAATGATGTGCGTTGTCTGAACCAGACGGGCTTATGGTATCTGCGTCGTGGACGTTTCGATAAGGCCGAGTCTTACCTGAGAAAAGCAGTGAAGATCTGGCAGAAACGTAATCCTAATCCTTACGATGGAGAGGCTATCTTCAACCTCGCTCTCTGCTTGAAATATAAATCTGGTGGTTTAGGAGATTCGACCAAACGACCAAATGACCAACAGGAGGCATACGAGTTGTTCTGGAAATCTACTTGGAACAAGGCATGGGCTGATGCCGGCTATTTCGAGGCTGCTTGTATCAGTACGGCGCAAGGTCGCTATGAAGATGCGCTCGACGAGTTGAACCGCAGTCTCATCTTCAATAGTTGTAACCACAAAGCGCGTGCTTTGAAGACTGCCGTTCTTCGTCTGCTGGATAGAAAGGACGAGGCGTTGGCGTGGATTGATGAGAGTCTGCTGTTAGACCACTTTAACTATGGTTGTCGTTATGAGAAGTATCTGCTGACAAAAAATGAGGCCCTGTTCGATGAACTGAAGCAGTTGTTGCGCAAATCATCCAATAACTATGATGAGCTGGCACTCGACTATGCTGCAGCTGGTTTGAACGACGAGGCTCGCGCCATTTGGGATATCGCCATCAGCGAGGGTGCCGTGAGTCCGATGACCTATTATTATATGGGAAGCTTCACCCCCAACCCCTCTCTCGGGGGAGAGGGGAGTGATTACTTCCAAAGGGCAGAGCAAGCAGATTCCTATTGCTGTTTCCCCAACCGTTTGGAGGATGTGTTGGCATTAGAGGCTGCTAAGGCGCAGAATCCCAAGGGAGCGAAGGCACCTTATTATCTGGGTTGTCTGTATTACGACAAGCGTCAGTACGACCTTGCCATTGAGAACTGGGAACTGTCGGCACGTCTTGACCCGTCGTTCCCCACCGTTTGGCGTAACCTGGCACTGGCGCGTTTCAATAAAGCCCCCCTGTCATCCCCCAAGGGGGACACGATAGTCTCTTCAACTAAAGAAGCCCCCTCGGGGGCGGTAGGGGAGGCTTCGGAGGCATTGGAGTATATGGAGAAGGCCTTCCATCTCGATGAGACCGACAGTCGCATTCTCATGGAGCTCGACCAACTCTACAAGCGTCTGCAAAAGCCGCATCAGCAGCGTCTGGACTTCCTGCAGAAATATCCGCAGCTGATTGCTCAGCGTGATGACCTCGTACTCGAAGAGATTACCTTGTTGAACCAGCTCGGTCGTTACGAGGAAGCCAAGGCGAAGCTCGATGCCCATCAGTTCCATCCTTGGGAGGGTGGTGAAGGTAAGGTGCCTGCACAGTATCAGTTCTGCAGGGTGGAGTTGGCGAAGCAAGCGCTTGAAAAGAAGAACTATGAAGAGGCTATTTCGTTGCTCCAGGAATGCTTGGAGTATCCTCATCATCTGGGTGAGGGCAAACTCTATGGTGCTCAGGAGAATGACTTCTACTACTATCTTGGCATCGCTTATGATGCGATGGGACAGCAAGAAAATGCCCGTGAGTGTTGGATGGAAGCTACCAAGGGACCTCAGGAACCTGCACCAGCGATGTACTATAATGATGCTAAGCCCGACAAGATTTTCTATGCGGCATTGGCGTATCGGAAGTTGGGAGATGATGCAAAAGCCAATGGGCTTTGTTATAAGCTCATCAATTATGGAAAACAGCACATCTTCGAGCATCAGACGATGGACTATTTTGCAGTGTCATTGCCCGACTTGTTGATCTGGGACGACTCGCTCGATGTGAAGAACCGCATCCATTGTCTTTATATGCTTGCTTTGGGTTATGAAGGCATGGGCGATCACGAGAAGGCAGAACGCTATTTTGCAGAATTACAATCAATGGACATCAATCATAAGAGAGCATGAGAAAGCTGTTTTTATTACCGATATTGTTGTTGATGTGCCTTGTGGCAGGCGCACAAAACAAGAAAGTCGCCGTGCTGGGCGACTCGTATTCCACCTTCGAGGGGTCTATTCCCAAAGGAAATGCCATCTGGTATTTCAAACGTAATAACCCTAATCAGACGGATGTGAACCGTGTGGAGCAGACGTGGTGGGCGCAGCTCATTGAGCGCAAAGGCTGGGAGTTGCTGATGAACAACTCGTTTAGTGGTTCTACCATCTGTAATACAGGTTATAACAAGGAGGACTACAGCGACCGTTCGTTTACAAAGCGCATGGATAATCTGGGTGGCAATCCAGATCTCATCTTCATCTTTGGTGCCACGAACGACAGTTGGGCTCATTCGCCTATTGGTGAGTTCAAATATGAGAACATCACCAAGGATGACCTGTGGAGTTTTCGTCCGGCAATGGCTTATATGCTGGATTGGATGACGAAGCATTATGTGAAGTCGGACATCTACTTCCTGCTGAACGATGGGTTGAGCAAGGAGGTGACAGAATCTTCAAAACTCATCTGTCAGCACTATGGCGTGAAGTGTATTGAACTGAAAGGCATTCATAAGATGGCTGGTCACCCTTCCATCAAGGGTATGCAGCAGATTGCCGACCAGATAGAGCAGGCTATGAATCCTGTGGTGACATGGGATAAGCACAGTCTGATGATGGACGGGCGTCGCATTGTGCCTGTGATGGGTGAAGTGCACTATTCGCGTATCCCTGCCGACGAATGGCAGCAGGAGGTGCGTAAGATGAAAGAGGGTGGTGTGACGATGATTGCTACCTATGTGTTCTGGAATCATGTGGAGGAGGAAGAGGGCATCTTCCGTTGGGACGGTCAGCGCAACCTGCGTCGTTTCCTCGAGATCTGTAAGGACGAGCAGATGCCAGTGGTGCTTCGCATGGGGCCGTTCTGCCATGGGGAGGTGCGCAATGGCGGCATCCCTGATTGGATGTGGAGCCTCCCCCCAGCCCCCTCCGAGAGAGGGGGAGCTTCAAAGCCTATCAAGATGCGTTCGCAAGATCCTCGTTTTCTGTATTATGCTGAACGGCTTTATCGCCAGATCTTTACACAGGTGCAAGGTTTGCAATGGAAAGACGGCGGCCCAGTCATCGCGGCTCAGTTTGATAATGAATACAGAGGACGTGGCGAGTATCTGATGGACTTGAAGAAGATAGCCACGAAGATTGGTTTCGACCTGCCGTTCTATACACGTACGGGTTGGCCAGAGTTGGCTACGCCCGTTCCCTTTGGCGAGATGCTGCCTCTCTATGGCGACTATGCCGATGGCTTCTGGGACCGTACGCTGGGCGAGACGGACGGCAACTATTACAAGGCGTTCAACTTCAAAGCGTTCCGTTCCAGTACAGCCATTGCTACGGAGCAATTGGGCGACCAGATGGCGAAGGTAAGCAAGGGGGATGAGGATTATCCTTACTTCACCTGCGAACTGGGTGGAGGCATGATGCAGGCCTATCACCGCCGTCCTTATCTCTATCCAGAGGATGCCTATTCGATGGCTGTTGTGAAGTTGGGCTCTGGCTCTAACCTGCTGGGCTATTATATGTATCATGGCGGTACGAATCCGGAAGGCAAGACGTATCTGAACGAGAACCAGCGCACCCAAGGCACGAACTACAACGATATGCCTGTTAAGAACTACGACTTCCAAGCTCCGCTGGGTGAGTTTGGCCAGAAGAATCCCCACTATTATCTCCTGCGTCCATTACATCTCTTTATGCAAGACTGGGGCGAACAACTGGCCGAGATGGAGGCATCGTTCCCAGCTCCGCAGGATATCAAGAAGGGCGATGACGCGCAGTTGCGCTGGGCTGTTCGCTCAAAGGATAATAGTGGTTTTATCTTTGTAAATAACTACGAGCGGTTGCAGAACCTTTCCGAGAAGAAGAATGTAGAGTTGGAGGCCTGTGGCGTAATACTGCCAAAGCTAAATATCCCCGCTGGCTGTATCGCTATCTTCCCCGTGAATATCGATGGTATCAAGTATGCCACAGCTCAGTTGGTGGCTAAGCGCGACGGAAAGATTTATATGATGCAAGTCCCAGGCATTCCCACCATCATCTCTATGATGAATGGAAAGACATTGAAGAACGTGAAGGCAAATGGACTCGCAAAGCCCGTCTATCAGAACATCTACCTGCTGACACAACAAGAAGCGGAACACCTGCTTTTAAGTGAAAATGGAATAGTGAATAGTGAAAAATGTGCTGCCGCATCCCCGTTGGTTGCAACGAAAGTGAAGGAGGCAGGACCGCTGCGAAAGATAACGATGGGTGTGCAGGAGGTGGCAGAGGAACCTACAGACGAGGACTTCGAACAGGCCGCTGTTTATAGTATCAAACCCTCTGACGCGGTAGCCGATTCTTCACTCTTCACTCTTCACTCTTCACTCTTGAAAATCACCTATCAAGGTGACTGTGCACGTTTGTATGCCTCCCTCCCCTCTGACTCTCCCCTCGGGCAGGGGCGAAAAGTGTTGGTGGCCGATCATTTCCAATATGGCCGCCCCATGCTCTTTGGCTTGTGGCGTCTGCCAAAAGGGGTGACGGAATTAGAACTGCGAATCCTTCCTATGCAAGAGAATATGCCCGTTTACTTGCCACGTGAAGCTGATAAAACGCCGGGCGAATGTGTGAAACGTGTAGAACTCACTAACGAAGGATTATGAAACGATACCTCTTTCTATCGATTAGCTGTTGGCTATTGGCTGTTGGCCATGCAGCAGCTCAGCAGATTCTTGGCCTTTCCGGGCTGTGGGAGTTTGGTATGGGCGATGAAGAACGCTATGATGACTTTGTGGAGTTGCCTGGCTCAATGCTCACTAACGGCAAAGGCAACGATGTGGATGTTCATACAAAGTGGACGGGTTCGCTTTACGATTCATCGTACTTTTTCAACCCCTATATGGAGCCATATCGCCAGAAAGGACAGATGAAGTTTCCTTTCTTTCTGACACCAGAGAAACATTATGTGGGCAATGCATGGTACAAAAGGTCGGTCTATGTTCCGAAGGACTGGGGCGATCAGCGTATTGTTTTGTTTTTGGAACGGCCACATATTGAGACGACGGTTTTTGTAAATGGTCGTGAGGTGGGTCATCAGATGTCGCTGTCGGTGCCTCATCGTTATGACGTGACCAAATATATCAAGAAAGGTGAGCGCAACGAGATTGCCATCCGTGTGTATAATGGCATAGAGAACGTATGCGTGGGACAGGATTCTCATTCAGTGACCGACCAGACGCAGGGCAACTGGAACGGCATCACGGGTCGTATTGAACTTCAGGCACAGTGGAAGAAACTGAACATCCGTCACGTGCGCATCTTGCCTTATGCTGCCGAGGGCACCGTGACGGTGGAAGTACTGTTGGAGAACCATGTCGATGGCCTTCGCTTCTTCCCCATGTACGATTATCAGGTGAAGGCGCAAATCCGTGAATTAAGCGAAGGAACAACGAGAAAGTTCGTCACTAATTCAACGGCATTTGCCGAGGGGCGCAAAATCACGTTTAAGTTCCGCATGGGGCGTGATGTCAAATACTGGGACGAGTTCCATCCCCATCTCTATCGACTGACGGTAGAGGCTGGCGAGACTGCCTATGAGACGCAGTTCGGCCTGCGCGAGATTAAGATAAAAGGCCGACAGTTCTATATCAACGGCCGCCCGTTGTTCCTGCGTGGAACGGTGGAGAACTGCCTCTTTCCAGAGACGGGCTACCCGCCTACCGACGAGGATGAGTGGATGCGTATCTTCAAGAAATGCAAGGAGTATGGGCTGAACCATGTTCGCTTCCACAGCTATTGCCCGCCAGACGCTGCTTTCACCGCCGCCGACCGTGTGGGCATCTACCTGCAGCCCGAAGGTCCCTCGTGGCCTAATCACGGGGTGAAACTGCGCCGTGGTCAGACGATTGACCAGTATCTGTTGGAGGAGTCGAAGCGTATCATCGACGAATACGGACATCATCCCTCGTTTGTGATGATGGCCGCAGGCAACGAACCTGCCGGCGACTGGGTCACGTATTGCAACGACTGGGTGAAGCAGATGCACGAGTATGACTCTACGAAGGTGTATTGCGGTGCCAGCGTTGGCGGCGGATGGGCGTGGGACGACGGCTCTGAGTATCATGTGAAGGGCGGTGCACGCGGACTTGACTGGGATCGCAAAGCCCCTTCGAGCAATGATGATTACTATGCCCAGATAGAACGCCCCCGCAACTTCAAACCCTCTGACGCGGTAGCCGATTCTTCACTCTTCACTCTTCACTCTTCACTTAATAACTCGCCCATTATTGCTCATGAACAAGGCCAGTGGTGCGCCTTCCCTGATTTCAAGGAGATAACGCAGTACACCGGAGTGTATAAAGCCCGCAACTTCGAGATATTCCGTGATATGCTGCGTGACAATGGCATGGAACGAATGGCCGAGAAGTTCCTGATGGCCAGTGGACGGTTGCAGACACTGTGCTATAAATACGAGATAGAGCGCAACCTGCGTACCAAGGACTATGCCGGTTTCCAGCTTCTGGGGCTCAACGACTATAGCGGACAGGGAACGGCCCTTGTAGGCCCACTGAATGTACACTGGCAAGAGAAAGGCTACTGTACGGCCAGCGACTGGCGTGAGTTCTGCAACTCAGTGGTCCTTCTGGCTCGCTTCCCCAAGTTCGTCTTCACCAGTCAAGAGACCTTGCGGGTGCCTTTGGAAATATATAATGCCTTCTATGGGTATGTTGCCAAGGCCAAGATTACCTATAGTATAGAAGACGATAAACAGGTGGTTTATCATCAGGGCACGCTCATCTCTGACAGTATCGGTATTGGGAAGAATAATGCATTGGGCATGGTGGAGTATTCGCTTGAATCTATCACGGAACCTGTGAAACTGACTCTTACCGTACGTTTTGGCAAAGCCGTGCACAATCATTGGGACTTCTGGGTGTACCCTTGCGCTTCGCTAAATGATAAAGAAAAAATGATAAATGATAAAGGCCCTTACATCGCCGACTCAATAGACGCTCGTGCCTTGAAGGTATTGAAACGGGGCGGCACCGTTTTGCTGACAGCAGCCGGACGGGTGACGCTGGGCAGCGATGTGAAGCAGACTTATCTGCCTGTATTCTGGAACACGTCGTGGTTCAAGATGCGTCCGCCGCATACCACTGGCGCCTATATTGAAAAAGAGCATCCGCTGTTTAAGCACGGATTCCCCACTGACGACTGGGCTAACCTCAACTGGTGGGAACTGCTGAACCGTGCTCAGGTGATGAATCTGCAGGAGCTTCCCAAGGACTATCAGTCGCCCGTTCAGCCTATTGACACTTGGCATGTGTCCCGGAAACTGGGTATGCTGATTGAGGCCAGGGTCCTGAAAGGCAAGCTGCTGATGACCACGATGGATATCAGTCGTGACCTGGATCACCGCATCGTGGCCCGACAGATGCGGCATGCTATTCTCGGCTATATGCAGAGCGACGATTTCCAGCCTGTCATTACATTGGCACCGGAAACCATCCGACATTTCTATACTGAACAGGCACCGCCTGTAAATATGTTTACCAACGACTCGCCCGATGAGTTGAAACCAAAGATTAAATAATCAAAGAAGGGTGCTGATGTCAGCACCCTTCTTTGATTATTTCTTAAGTATCTTCTTGCCGTCCTCAATAACGATACCTGAGACATTGGCTTGATGAGCAGGCTGCCCGCTCAAGTTGTAGACAATGCCTTTCTGGTGATAAGCTTTTGATGCGTGTATGTCGTTTACAATCTCTTTGCTGACCACGTCGATATAGTCGATATCGGGCAGCCAATTGCTGGTGTTCACCAGTCGGATGGTGTTCTCGCCGGGCTCCAGGGTGATGTCGAACGTCTTCTTGCCCACCTTATCCCAGCCGCCGGAGTTGCATCCGCTGAAGGTCTTCACCCTCTTGCCGTTCACGTAGACGTTCATGGTGCGGCTCTCTCCGCAAATGTAGCCGATGGTGAGTTGGTAGTCGCCGCCTTCCTTGCTGTACACATTGTGCCACTCCAAGTAGTTGTTCGTGTTGCTGCCACCGATGTAGCCCGCTTTGTATCCCCCCGAACAGAAGGAAGCCTCTCTGTATTGGCATACGTTCCATTCTATCTCCGAGTAGGCTTTGCTGTAGGCCGTCTCTGCCTCGTAGCGTGTGCGCTCCATACGCGAGCCGGCCTCGGCCACATATATCCTGGTGCCGTGTTTAGGCACGGTGACCTGATAGCTGCCCAGGAATGTTCCCACATCCTTTTTGGTGAAGCAGTTGTGCAGTTTCACGCTGTCGGCCAGGTCTATATCCCTGAAGTTCAGCGTCACGGTTTTAGACGCGTCGTTGGGGTTGTAGATGGCGAATGCCCTTTTCAGGCCGTTGGCCCTCTCAATATCCTTCACCAAGATATAGCAGTCGTTGACTTTTGCCGCGAGGTAGGCCTGCTGGTAGAGTGTGTCCTGGTTCAGCGCAATGAGTTCCTCGTTCTTCAGCAGTTCCAGTGCCGTGGCGTTGATATTCTTCATGTTGCATCCTATGAGCAGAGGCGAGTTCATGATACACCACATACCGAAGTGAGTCTTGTCTTCCTCTGCGGTCATCGAGCGTCCCACCTCCAGCATATCCATATCGTTATAGTGGCCCTTGCTGCTGTATGCGCTCATATAGAGGTTTTCTGCCAATATGCCTTTCACCGAGTTCCATCCGTCGTAGATGTCGCCCGTGGTGCGCCACGAGAAGCCGGCATTGTCGGCCCATGTGCCAGGATAAGCCCATCGGCAGATGTTCATGCGCACGTCTGTGCGTCCGGTGTTCTTGATCGCTTTGGCGATGGCTGTGTAGCGTGTCTTTTCGTCAAGATCCAGGTTCTCGTTGTTGTGGATGGGGTCGCCGCCGCAGAAGTCCACTTTGATGAAGTCGAAGTCCAGGTCTTTGAAGAACAGGTCGCAGTCCTGCTGGTCGTGCTCGTACAGTCCTACGCCGACTCCCGTCTTGTCGCCGCCGTGATAGCTGCCGCAGGTGTTATGTCCTCCGTCGCTGTAGATGCCAGCCTTCAGTCCCTTCAGATGGATATACTCTACCACGGGCTTCAGTCCGTTGGGGAATCGGGTGGGGTGAATCTTCAGTTGTCCCGTAGCGGCATCTCGTCCGCCGAAGTAGCCGTCATCAATATTGATGTGGTCATAGCCTACAGCTGCCAGTCCTTTCGAAACCATTGCAGCGGCCTGTTCCTTGATGATTGTCTCGCTGATGTTCAGTGCGAACGTGTTCCATGAGCTCCATCCCATCGTGGGGCCTTCTTTCACGGGCTCGTCCATCATCCGTTCGTATTCCGTGGCAGCCAGGATAAAGCCCCCCAGCACTTTTCCTTCTGTATAGAAATCACTGCCTTCGGTACTAGTGGGTTTTGTGTCCTTACCCATCAGGTAGTAGGCTGCCGAACCGTCGCGATAGTTGCTTCCACCCAGTCCTGCCGACTTGCAGCATCTGACGAGGTGTACCCCTCCGTTGCCGTCAGCAACCATAAACTGTTCCACCAATCCCTTGTAGGCTTTCTTTGCAATATCAAGATAGAATTTGTTGAGCACTCTCAGACGAACGCCCTTGAGATAGGCAGCGGTGAAGATGGCTGTGCACGACGATTCCAGATAGTTGTTCACGGGTCCCGAGGTGTATCTGTAGCTGCTGTCATAGTCGGATGCCACGAACGTACCGTCGTGTGCCATCAGCTGATACCAGCATCCCGTCTTACTGTCCTGACGGGCGGCAATGCCTGCAGCCAGTTTCGTGAGATAGCCCTTCAGGGTCTTATAGTTAGCGGTAGCGGTCTTCTTGGCCTTCTGCATCTGCTCCAGTACGTCGACCAGTGCGAGGAAGTACCAGGCTTCTGCGCGTCCCCAGAACTCTGCCGAGTGATAGACCTCCTTTCCCTCTTCTGCTGAGATGCCGGCCCATTTCGAGGCTGCCTCGCCTGCGGGATCGGCGGTAAAGGCATGATAGAGCAGTTGTGCATCCTCGTCCCACAGGTATTTCCATGATATGGTAAACTGCTTGGTAATCAGGTTCCAGTCGTCAGTGGTCAACTTCGTATAGTCTTTATCCTCGTTGATCATCTGAGCCATCAGTGCCGCCCCCATATACAGACCGTCGCACCACATCTGGTCGGTGTACGATGACTTGTGCCACCATCCGCCAGCTGCATCGGCCAGTGTGCTCTCCTTGATCACATAGTTCTCATTGGCTTTGGCAAAGCCCGTTCTGGCATCGGCAAAGCGCTGTTTTGCAGTTGCTAAGGCCGTACTGTCAGTGAATCGCGTGTCGGCAGCCAATTCCTGCAGCTTGAAATAGAGTTTCACGCCGTTCAGGTCGTCAAAGCTCTTACCCTGCTTGCCGTTATTGGGTATGTCGCACGTGTTGCCGTAGTGCCTGATGGCATAGTACCAGGGCATCACGTCCACGTCCTTATTGTCCTTATAGTAGTCGGCAGCCTCCAGAATAGCCTTTGCCACGAGGCCAGGCACGTAGTCGAGTGTGCTGGCTGTGCCGTTGGGTTCCTCAATAACATTCCCCTCGTTGTCGTATTTCCCGAATCCAGCTGCCTTGGTGTTGGCCTTGAAATCGTTGATGCGGCTGTTGATGACGATTGAGGAATAGCGGGTGTTCTCGTTGAAGGTGCAAGGTTCGCCGGCAGCCTGTGGCGTTCCTACTGCTGCGAGCATCCACGAAAGAACGGAAAGTGTGAGTGTCTCAAACATATTAATGGCTTTTTGATATTGGTTTCTAATGAGGTGCAAAATTAAGCTTTTTCCTTGACATAGCCTAAAAAATAGGCAGAAACATTGGGTGTGTAATACTTTTTTAGTACTTTTGCATTTGAATTGAACACTGATTATGGTGGAAAATAATATTAACCTAACAATAAAGATACTAACGAAATGAAGTTAAAAACCATTCTTCCCGTGTTGCTGTTATGGATAACGGCAACGTGTGCGTTGGCAGAAGAAACGGCTTCCTCACTGTTTGTCTATCTGAAAGACGGCAGCAAGGCGGAGTTTGTCTTGCCCATTAAGAAACCTTCTGTGAATTGTGAAAAGGGCGTGATGTACGTCTACAACAATGGTGATGATTATGGAAACGGTAGCTACTCCGTGGCTTTTCAGCGCGATGAGGTGGACTACCTGAAAGTGGACAAGCAGGAAATCCTGATGACTATTGATAAAGTTCAGAACGACGAGCCGCGCATCCGTTTCGACCTGACCCGCAAGGGCGTGGTGAGCATCAGCGGCTTGCAGGGTACTGACCGCATCCAAGTATTCGGACTTGACGGTAAGAGCATCAATGCAGCTATTAGCCGTCACGACGGCGAGGCTACGGTAGATCTGACCCAACAGCGGCACGGTGTCTACGTGGTGAGTGTGAACAAGAGTTTTTCATTTAAATTGATGAAGCCATGAACAGACTGCTACTTTCAATAGCTGCGGCTGCACTCTCGATGA
Organism: uncultured Prevotellaceae bacterium; assembly: GCA_902785695.1. Classification (GTDB taxonomy): domain Bacteria; phylum Bacteroidota; class Bacteroidia; order Bacteroidales; family Bacteroidaceae; genus Prevotella. The sequence continues at coordinate 42,311 of CACZZQ010000006.1, forward strand.
CAGCCTCGGCACAGTATATCCTCGTGAACGATGAACTGCCTATACCTGCCAGTGAGGTGGAGAAGATTACCTATGAGCAGGATGACCAGTTCGATGCATCGTTGCTGCCTGGCAGTATTGCCAGCGATGCGAAGATTTCCCTTTTCAGTCAGGCTCTTAAGTTGACGGGGTTGGCAGATACCTTGCGAACCTATATCTATGATAACTACCAGAGGGATATTGATAAATACTATTACAAGTCACACGTGTGGAATGAAATAGCTTGGTATAATGAAAACCGCTTCAAGGCATTCACCGTCTTTGCTGAGACCGACTCTGCACTGGCAGCCAATGGCATCAGCAATCTGGATCAGTTGAAGGCATACGCCAAGCAGGTCTATGATGAGTCTTACCCTGAGGATGCCTCGGTGAGCGATTATACCGACCGCCGTAACTCGCTGAATCGCTTCGTGGCCTATCACATTCTGCCTCACGGCAGTTCCTACTGGTACTTGACTGCCTACGACGGTAAGCAGTCGAATTTCTGGATAAATACCAGGTTGGCTGATATGTCGGCTTGGTATGCCACTCTGATGCCTTACGGTTCGCTGAAGTGCAGCTATCCGATGATTGGAACTGACAGCGGTATTTACCTGAACCGCAGGGGTGTGGGTCATCGGCCCGACAAGTATGGCAAGCAGATACGTGGTGCCAAGGTGTTGGCTGATGGTGAGCTGGGCTTCGACCACCAGTGCTTCAACGGCTACTATTTCCATATCGACAGTTTGCTGGTTTACGATAAGAAGACCCGCGAGGATGTACTCAGCACAGAACTGTGGCGTGTGGACTTCAAGACCCTCTGCCCGGATATCATGAACAATGCCGAGGAGTTGCGTGGCAACTATATGGTAGACGATGATATGTCTTCTTTTAATGACAATCCAAATCCTGTAAACGGACGCAACTATATCTATAAATGGGACTGCATGGAGAATATCCAGAGTAATACGACCAGAAACAATCAGGGATTGATACATCGCAGAGCTCACATCAACTTCTGGTCGTGGCAGGGCGACGAGGTGAATATCTTCGGCGACTACGACTTTACCATTAAACTGCCGCCGTTGCCTCCCGCTGAATGGGAAATCAGAATGGGAATCTGTGCCTTTCCTACCAGAGGTGCTGCAAGGATTTATCTGAATGGCGTACCGATGATAGACTCGCTTAATATGTCTCACGATTATTATGGTGTTGATGTGCCGTTTGGAAACCATCCTTTGAAAACGGAAATACTTGACTATATGGCTAAGCATGTTTTTATGGTGGAGTATGATTCTATAGAGCGAAGCTATTTGGTGACAGACCTTAAGACAAATGAAAAAATATGGATGGTTAAAGATCCCTACGATAAAAGAAAGACCTCTTCATGGTCAAATACGTACACTTACAATGGCGTATTAGCACAAGAACGTATCGATAAAAATAGTTTTAGTGGTCGTAATCCAGATACAGATGATTATGCTGATTGGTCGCAGAGAGCCTATGAATATAGGGAACAGGCTTTGATTGAGGTCGTTTCCGACCATCCAAAGTGCATGCACGGACCTCGTGAGTGTACCTTAGGACAAGGGGGGTGGAACAGTTTTGCTGATCAGGTAGGGCTTGTGAGATTTCCGCTTGGAAGAATCTATACCGACGGAAAGCATGATAACTACCTGCGGATAGAAAACTTGCCTCTGCCTTATGTCGTCACTAACACAGAGGCTCAGTTCGACTACTTTGAGTTCGTACCCAAGTTCGTTTACGATAATCAGGAAATACCAGAAGAATAAACATGAGGAGGAAACAAACGATGAAAACAAAGACTATATTTTTGACCGCAGCCTTATTGGGATGTTTTATCGGTTCTGCGGCACAGGATGTCACTGTTCTGCACATGAAAGACGGAACCACCAAACGCTATATGAATGGTGTTAAATGGAAAACGTCGATGGAGTTCTATGAGCACACGCCTGCCGCTACTGTGACTTCCCCTTCCTATGGTTCTACGACACATGAGAATGGCTATCAATATGACTGGGGCGTAACACAAGTGCTGAAACTCGACGGCGATTATTTGGTTGGCTTATTCTGGCAAGACGAAGTGCCTGAGAATTTCCAAGCCCAGCATGGTGTGTGCTTCGGTACAGAGCCAGGCTTGACAGTGGATAACTGTCAAGAGAAAATGTATTATTCTAAAGGTGCGAATGTGACTTTTAGTAGTGTGTCTGATATGAATCGCTCCCATTATATGTGGATAGGTCCGAGGAAATCCGGGAATTTGAGGATGTCTATTGATAATTATAGGTGGCTTGAGTCGAGAGATACTCTTAACTATATCAATATACCTCTGGAGATAGGCCAGACATACTATTATCGCACATTCTCAGAAGGCATGATTAACGAAGCTGGTCAGGAAAAGACGGTAGTGTTCTATGGGGAAGAGCGTAGCTTCCGTGTGCCGCGAGTGATGAGGGATTTCGAATATTTTGCCTATCCTTGTGCTACTAAAGAGGCTTTGACTGCTTTTGCTAACGCGCATTTAGATAGTCTCCCCGCTCCTACATGGCAACGGTTGGAACCGCTATGGAACAAATGGCGTGCTACGGACGAGGGCAAGAACTATGACCTCAGTGCCGACATTACTTCGGAGAAGTTCGATGACGGCACGGGTTATCGTCTAAACCGCATTCCTGATGAGTTCTATACGTGGGCGGCAAACCGCGAGATTGTCATCGATGCGTTTGAAGGACTGGCTGAAGTAAGCAAGTATTATGATAAAAATACCAAGGATTCTGTTTCAACTGCTTTGGAATACAGGGTTACCAATGTTGATCCCAAATGGGGAGTGCCAGGTGGAAAGTATATCCGCTATGTACCTGCGAATACGACAGTTAGTCCCAAGATAATCTATAGGAGTGATGAGGTGATGGCCGGTGTGAAATATAAAATTCAATTTAACTTTGCGCCTGAGACGGATGAATTCGCAACTGATATGGATTTACGTCCTACGAAAGTAAGAATTGGTGCAAAGGCTCCTTCTGAAAATAGATTTCAACGTATTGCTTTTCCTGATGGCAAACAATATCTTGAGGTTTCAGCAACTGAAGCGACTGTTTGTGAAATCCAGGATTTTGTAATGACGGCTATGGGATTGGAATTGCAATATGAACATAATGTCTCAGTTATTGACATGAAAGCAGATGCAAACAAGCCTGACAAAATTATTTATAACCGAATTCTTCGTATCGCGGAAATCCGACTCATTCCTATGAAGGACGAGTAGGGCTTTCTCTCCGCTCTTTTTATCCCTTATGAGCCGGCATCTGTTATGGATGTCGGCTTTCTTTAGCACTGCCTGTTTTAAATTATAGCTATAATTATCTCTGGGTATGCCTTCCTTCGTTTTTAATTCTGGCCAAAATTTATTAAATTCTGGCCAGAATTAAAAAAATAATGGCCAGAATTTTAATTTGCTAAAATAATAAGTGGATGATTTTAATGTTCCATCCAGCTCTCAATCTTAAGGCCTTCAATTCGACAGAAGTGGTCGATATTGTCAGTGACTACCGTAAGCCCCTCCTCCATGGCATGTTCGGCAATTAATATGTCGAATTCGTCAATCATTATCCCTTTGCTCTTTAAAAAGTGCTTGATGCGTCCGTATTGCTCACCCTTTGCTGAAAGATCAACAACGGTGAAGTTTTCAAGTAGCTTATTAATCTTTTTGATTTCCTTTTCGTAATATTCCTTCTTCCTTTCCTTTGCAAGTTGCGCCCCATAATATAGTTCATGCAAAGAAATAACCGACATACAACATTTACTGGCACCTACTTCTAAAATATGTTGAATGACTGAAGGTGTGCCTTCGAGAAACTCTATCAAGACATTTGTGTCAAGAAGATATTGTCTATTTGTCATTGCCGTACTTATATTTGATATCACGAAGTCCAAAGTTGTGGCTCTCCCGTAGTAAGTGTTTTTTTTCTTCAGCACCTATTTCACCTTCGTAGCGTAATGCCATCAGTTCGCGCACCCACTCTTCGTCTCGCTTCCGCTCCTTTGCCCTTTCTGTTTCCTCTGGCTCCACAAGATGCTCTGCAAGCCACTTGCGGTCGCTGTAAGAAAGAGAAAGACCTTTTATGTAAGTCCAAAGATTGTTTAATGCTGTTGTACTCATAATCCGTTTTTTATGATTTGCCGCAAAGGTAATAAAAATACTTCGTCCGTTCATAGAACTCGGCCAAAATTAACAAAATTTATTCGTTTTGGCTGAGTTCCGGGGTGGACTATTTCCCTAAGAAATTGCGTTCCAGATACTCGTTGAACTGGTCTTTATAGAGGTCGCCTACGGGCAGGCTGGTGTCGGCATCGAGGATGACGCGGTTCTTGTTGACCTCCTGAATCTTCCGAAGGTTCACGATATAGGAGCGGTGGATGCGCATGAAGAGGGTGGAGGGCAGGTATTCCTCCATCTTTTTCATTGAGAGCAGGGTGATGACGGGCTTCTGACCCGCGAGGTGTATCTTCAGGTATTCGCTCATGCCCTCTACGTAGCGTATGTCGGCTATGGCGATGCGCACCACGCGGTAGTCGGTCTTCACGAAGATAGTGCCGTCGGCCTGCACGGGGCTGCTCTGCTGCCGGGGCGTGTTCTGATGGCGCAGGTTATGCTGTTCCTGCACTTTCATGGCGGCACGCAGGAAATCGTTCATGCCGAAGGGCTTCAAGAGATAGTCTACGGCGTTGACCTTATAACCCTCGACGGCATACTCAGAGTAGGCGGTGGTGAACACGATGAGGGGCGGCGCAGCCAGCTGGCGTACGAAGTCCATGCCGCTGAGGTCGGGCATATTGATGTCGCAGAAAATGGCATCCACCACGTCGTGCTCCAGGATCTGTCGGGCTTCCAATGCGCTGTGGCACTGGCCTGTGAGCGAAAGGAAGGGTACCTTGTTGATATATGTGACTAACTGGCGCAGGGCCAAGGGTTCATCGTCGATAGCAAGAACTTTAATCATCGTTTGGGGGCTTGGGGGATTGGTCGTTTGGGGGTTTGGGGGAGGTTAGATGGGCAGTGAGAGTTCGATGGTGTAGGTGTCGCTTTCATCCTTGATGTCGAGGGTATAGGTGCTGCCGTAGATGAGCTGCAGGCGTTTCTTTACGTTTTGCAGGCCTACGCCTCCGTGACGGTCTTCGCCCTGAGGCACTTTGCTGTTGCGGCAGTGGAAGTGCAGATGGCTGTCGGCAATCTGTATGCTGATGTCGATAAAGGAGTGCTGCCGGTAGCTCACGCCGTGCTTGAAGGCGTTCTCCACGAAGGTGATCATCATCAGCGGTGGGATGTCGCGGTCGGGAATCACTTGGGGAATGTCCACCCGGATGTCCACCTGGTCGGCTACGCGCAGACGCATCAGTTGGATATAGTTGTCCAGGAAAACCAGCTCGCGGCGCAGGGATACCTTTTGCTTGGAACCTTCATAGAGTACGAAGCGCATGATCTTAGACAGTTCCACGATGGTTTCCTTGGCCTGCTCAGGGTCGATGTCTACGAGGGCGTGGATGTTGTTGAGCGTGTTCATCAGGAAGTGGGGGTTGATCTGATACTTCAGATACTCTAACTGCTGTTCCAGGTTCTCGCGCTCCAGCTTCTCTAATCGTTCACGGTCGCGGCTCTGACGGAAGTAATACTTCGCGCCAAGGTTCATGCCTATCATCAGGAAGAAGATGATGGCTGAAGCTACGTCGTGGTCGATTGGTCGTTTGGGGGGGTGGTCGTTTTTTGGGGGGAGACGGTGTGCTTGGTGGAAATGTGGGGGGCGAGGCTCGTGGGTGGGCTTGTTGACGCACTGCACAACGATGAAGGCCGAGAGGAGCAAGGCAATGCCAACGCCATAGTACACCCGCTGCTTGCGATACACTATCAGGGGAGCCAGCAGATAGTTGTGGATAAGGAATACAACAAGAAAGACGCAGTACTGCCGCCAGATGTGCCAGATCTCATGCCAGGGAAAGTCTGAGGAAGTCTGAGAACTGGTGTACTCGATATAGGTACTGAGCAGCGGAGCTATGAACAGGATGAGCCATAGCACCAGATAAAGGACTGGTTCTTTCTTTCGGTTCTTGTGTAATTCCATATTCAATTTGTCGTTTTTATGGTGCAAAGATAACCATAAAAGGGAATCGGGGCTAATCCGTTCAACGAATGCCCCGATTCTTTCAGTAAAAGGATTAGAGTCCTACAGACTTCAGTGCCTTGCTGGCAGCCTCGTTGACCTCCTTGTTGGCTTTCTCGGCGGCTTTATTCACCTCGTCGTTAGCCTTCTGTGTTGCCTCGTTCACCTTGTCGGTAGCGGCCTGCTTGGCAGCGTCAACCTGCTCGTTGACGGCATTCTCGGCACTTTCCTGCAGTTCGGCAGCCTTGTCGATGGCAGCCTCTTCAATCGTCTCGGGCAGTTGCTCGGCATTGTCGATGACGCTCTGTCCGGCAGTCAGCGCATTGATGAGCACGTCGGCAGGAGCCTCTGTCAGTGAGGTGACGATGTCCTCAGCCACAGCATTGTCGCCTACGGCAGCGACGATCTTCTCCTGATTCTCCTTCAGGAACTCCTGGACTTTGCTGATATAGGTCTTGGCAGCCTCTGGGTTCTCTGCTACGAGTTCGGCAATCTTGGTCTTGACATCAGTCAGTGTGGCCTGCAATGCGCTGGCATCGCCAGATTCCAACTCAGCTTTCAGGTTCTCGATAACGGTAGTGGCCTCGTCGGCCTTGGGAGTCTCACTGCATGAAGCAAAGCCCAAAGTCAGGGCAGCAACAGCTGCAAATAATAACTTTCTCATAATTAATAAAAATTAAAGTGGTTAATAAAACATTCATTTCGTCGGCAAATTTATGAAATTCTGCGGAAACAGACAAAAAAAATCAAAAAATCCTTTGCCTTTATAAATAAATTTACTACTTTTGCCATACTTTACTCATATAAAACTATGATAGAACGTACAATAAAGACGCGAGTAGTGGGCATAGGCCTGAGTCTTGACGAGACGGCATACGCCATCGTCGATGTCAGGGGAAACATCATTGCCAAGGAAATCTTTTCTACGACAGACTTCCAGAATGTGAACGAGTTTGTCACATATCTGAGTGAGAAAATCGTAGAGATGATAGAGAACAACGGCGGTTATGCCGGCATTCGCTCGGTGGGTATCAGCGCACCCAGCGGAAACTTCCTGACGGGCTGCATCGAGAATTCCCCCAACCTTCCCTGGAAAGGTCAGATTCCCTTGGGAGCTATGCTCCAGGATCGTTTGGGACTGGCTGTGGCTTTGGGCAATGATGCCCATGTGAGGGCATTGGGAGAATATGTGTTCGGCAGTGCTCACGGCATGAAGGACTTCATTGTGGTGAACCTGGGTCACGGCGTGGGCAGTTGTGTCTTTACGAAAGGCAAGGCTTATCTGGGCTCTGAGGGATTCGCTGGCGAGATAGGTCACTCGTGTATAGAGCACGGCGGCCGTCTGTGTGGCTGTGGCAATCGCGGATGTCTGGAGGCTTACGTGGGTTCAAAGGGCGTAGTACAGACGGCTTGTGAACTGATGGAGAGCGACAGCCGTCCGTCGGTGATGCGCGAGATAAAGAACCTGACACCGCGTATCATCTCCGATTTGTGCGATGAGGGCGACGAGTTGGCTATTGAGGTCTATCGCCGTACGGGTTATATGCTGGGCATTGGCTTGGCCAACTATGCGTCAATCCTCAATCCGGAGGGTATCATCCTGGCAGGAGGTATCTCGCGTGCTGGCAAGTGGCTGACGGAATCAGTGAACGAATCGTTTGAGGAGCACGTGTTCCATAACGTGAAGGGCAAGGTGAAGCTGGTGGTTTCCACGCTGGATCATACTGAGCGCGACGTGCTGGGAGCCAGTGCACTGGCCTGGGACGTGAAGGAATACTCGCTGTTCGTATAATAGACCATAATGGACGTAGAGAAGATAAAAGACATTATAGCGTCGAAACCCAATCTAAGTACCGCCCTCGGGATGGAGTTTATATCCACACCCGAGGGCGATACGTGTATGGCTCGCATGAAGGTCGATGAGCGCAACCGCCAGCCCTTCGGGTTTCTGAGTGGTGGCGCCTCGCTGGCTCTGGCCGAGAATGTGGCCGGGGTAGGGTCAAGTGCACTCTGTCCCGGATGTGCCTGTGTGGGCATTGAGGTGAGCGGCAGTCATGTGAAGGCCGTCTGCGAGGGCGACACGGTGACGGCCTTTGCCCGGATGCTGCATCAGGGTAGCACGCTGCATGTGTGGAATGTGGACATCAAGGACACGGCAGGCGACTTGATCTCAAATGTGCGTGTCACCAATTATATCATCAAACAACAGAAATGACGGGATTCGCGCTCTATAGACTGCCCCATGAACAGCAGGTGACGCTGGTGGCACAAACGGAGGGCGAACCGCAGGAGTTGCCTTCGCTGGAAGCCTTGAACGGAAGGTCGGGCTTCGTGGTGGCACCCTTTTCCATCTCGCCTCAAGAGCCTCTTCTACTGGTTCAGCCAGACATCGTCAGGACGTTCTCGCTACCCGATGAAGCTAAGTGTGCCATTTATGATTCAAAAGTGTGCCATTTACAGAGCGTAAGTGTGCCATTTAAGGATGCTAAATCGCATACTTATGATGAGCGGGTGGCATACACCGAGGACTTTGACCGCTTTCATCGCTGTTTGGAGGACGGTCATTTCCAGAAGATAGTGCTCAGCCGCTGTTCGGTAGTGCAGAGAGAAGAGAATGTGGAACCCGTGGAACTGTTCTCCAAGGCCTGCAGGCTCTATCCGCGAATGTTCATTTCGATGGTCTTTACACCCAAGAGTGGGCTTTGGCTCACGGCAACGCCGGAGATCCTGTTGGAGGGAAGAGGAAATGAATGGCGTACCATCGCATTGGCTGGTACGATGAAGCTACAGGATGAAGACCTGAATGGCGAGGGCGAGAATATGAGGTGGAGCACGAAGAACATACAGGAGCAACGCTATGTGGCTACCTACTTGAAGGAATGTCTGGAGCAGATAGCCGACAATATCCGGGAAGAGGGACCGCGAACGGTGCGCGCTGCCAACTTGGTACACCTGCGTAGCGACTTCACTTTCACCTTATTAAATAATACATGCGTGGGAGATGTCCTCCAGATGTTGCATCCCACGCCAGCCGTCTGTGGCTTGCCCAAGCAGGCAACCTGCCGCTTTATCACAGAGAACGAACATACGCCCCGCCTATACTATAGCGGATTTATGGGACCGTTGAATCTTACTCATCTCCCCTCTTCCCTCTCACCTCTCACCTCGCTTTACGTATCTCTGCGCTGTATGCAGATTACAGAGAATCAGTATCGTCTGTATGCAGGTGGCGGCTTGCTGAAAGACAGCATCGAGGAGCAGGAATGGCAGGAGACGGAAGCAAAACTTGAAACCATGAGACAATGTATAGCAACAAAGAGAATGTAAATATACTGACGGCCCTGCTGGTGGCTCACGGCATCCATCATGCGGTGGTGTGCCCAGGAAGTAGGAATGCAGCAATCGTGCATAACCTCAACGAATGTCCTGATATTGCGTGCTATCCCGTAACGGATGAGCGCTCGGCAGGCTTCTATGCACTGGGAATGACGCAGGCTCTGAATGAACCGGTGGCGGTATGTGTCACTTCTGGTACTGCTTTGCTGAATCTGGCACCTGCTGTTGCAGAGGCTTACTATCAGCATCGACCGTTGGTGGTCATCTCGGCAGACCGTCCCCAACAATGGATTGACCAGCTTGACGGGCAGACATTGCCGCAGACCGATGCCTTAGGACGCTTCGTGCGTCGGGCAGTTTCCCTGCCTGAACCTCATAATGCAGAGACCCGTTGGTACTGTAATCGCTTGGTTAACGAGGCACTGATAGAAAAGCACGCCCCTATACATATCAATGTGCCTATTACGGAGCCATTGTTCCAATTCTCTACGCCCCAACTGCCAGTAGAACGCAAGATAGATTTCCTGCCAGCAGATGCCACTAATATCACGCTGACACACATCTGTAGAATGTTCTTACAGGCCAAGCGTCCCATGCTGATTGCTGGTCAGCCCATGAATCCCTTGATGGACGAGGCCGTTGTACAGATAGGGGACGACGAGAGTTATGTGCCTGATTTTGTGCTATATACAGGTGGCTCCATTGTAAGCAAGCGGCTGAAGCATTTCCTGCGGAAGGCAAAAGAGTCGTGGGTGGTGAATCGCGAGGGTGAGGTGACGGATACATTCATGAACCTAACCAATGTGATTCAAGCCGATCCTGAGGTGGTTGCCGATCTGATACGCTTCAATCTGGAAGAGATGCCCCATCCCTTTGTGCAGAAATGGGAGGCGTTGCTGGCTGAGATACGACAGAAAGTGGAGGAAGAAGAGCCTGCTTATTCACAGGCTGCCGCCGTAAAATACTTTGAAAAGCAGCGAGGCGAGAACATTGTGCATTATGCTAACAGCATGGCGATACGTCTGGCCAACATCTATTCCAAGACACCTGTCTATTGCAATCGGGGCGTGAATGGTATCGAGGGCTCGCTCTCTACTGCTGCAGGCTTTTCCGTCGTTGCCGACGAAAAGGTGTTCTGTGTGATAGGCGACCTGAGTTTCTTCTATGATCAGAACGCCCTTTGGAACCAGAACCTTCGTGGCAATTTCCGCATCCTTCTATTGAACAACGGCAAGGGTGGCATCTTCGATATGCTGCCAGGCTTAGAACAAAGTCCGGCGCGTGATAAATACGTCAGCGCAGAGCATCCCGCCAAAGCAGAAGGTATCTGTCAGCAAAACAATGTCGGTTATCGTAGAGCAGAAAACATGGAGCAGATGCGGCAAAGCATCGACTGGCTCTTGACAACAGAAAGTGAGCACCCCATGTTGCTTGAAGTGCTCACCTAAAGTCTGTTTGTCTGATAGCTCCTCTTAATATTTGAAAGCAGAGCCTCCCACGAACTCTCGCATGATGCTGGTGGGCGGTATCTCCTTGTCGCTGACGGGCAGGAAGAAATGGATGAACTTCATCAGTCGGTGGGCTTCGGCATACTCAGGACAGTTCTTTGGAACGGAAGCCAGGATAATCTCTGCATGAGTGCGCAGTACGGCAAACTCGATGTTAAGGGCCGAATTGAACATCACGTCGGCTGTTTCCTGGAACGGGAATATCCATTGATCCTCAGCCTCGCACACGTTCTTCCACTGTGCAATGGTCTGTTGAGCCGTATAAGCCCCCTTGTTGTAGTCGCGGATAATGCGGCGTAGCAGTCGGTTGTCGCGTACGGGAATCCAGTTGTGGTCATCCAGCGAGATACTGGTCAGTGCCGAGATATAGATCTTGTATTTCAAAGAGTCGGGAATCTTCTTCGTCAACAGCGGGTTCAGGGCGTGGATGCCTTCGATGATGAGTACGGTATCGTTGGAAAGCTTCAGCTTTTTGCCGTTCCACTCGCGTTTGCCCGTTACGAAGTTGTACTCGGGAATCTCCACCTTCTCGCCCTGCATCAATCTTAGCAGGTGGTCTTCCAAGAGCGAATACTCTACCGTTTCGATATTGTCGAAGTCGTAGTCGCCGTTAGGTAGCTTGGGCGTATCTATGCGGTTCACGAAGTAATCATCCGTAGAGAACGAGATAGGCCGCAGACCGCAAGCCAGCAACTGTACGGAGAGACGCTTGCAAAAGGTGGTCTTTCCTGATGACGAAGGGCCTGTGATCAGCACCAGACGGACGGGATTCTCCTCTTGATGGAAACGATGCTCAATCTCTTCCGCTATCTTCACAATCTTCTTTTCCTGCAGAGCCTCGCTGACTTGTATCAGTTCAGAGGCATGTCCGCGCATGATGGCTTTGTTCACATCGCCCGCATTCGAGAGACGCATGATGATGTCCCAGCGTGTCTTCTCGGCAAACATCTCGAAGGTCTTGGGCTGATCTACCTTCTCTGCAACCTGGTTGGGATTGTTCCAGTCGGGTACGCGCAGCAGCAGACCGTCCTCATAGCGCTCCAAGGCCCATACCTTCAAGTAACCGGCACTGGGTACCAGCGGGCCGTAGTAATAGTCCACGGTGTCGCCCAGTGTGTAGTAGTCGGAATAAATATGGCCGCTGGTCTCCAATAACTTTACCTTGTCGGCAAACCCGCGTTCGGCAAACACACGGATAGCCTCCTCATTGGTGGCTTCTGTGCGGCGGAAAGGCATATCGAGATCCACAATCTCCTGCATCCGTTTCCTGACCTGCGCCACATCCTCATCGGTTAGCGGCGTGCCGTCCTTCTTCTTGAAGTTGCAGTAATAGCCGCGACAAAGCGAGTGCTCGATAAAGAGCTTTGAACCAGGGAAAATGTCCTGCGTGGCTTTATAAAGTACAAAACTCAGCGAGCGCACATAGACGCGATGTCCGCTACCCGCCCGGGCATCAAGAAACTCTACGTCACGGTTCTGGTAAAGACGGAACTTCAGGCCCTGAGAGGCATTGTTCACTTTGGCTGAAATCACAGGGTAGGGGAGCTTGATCTCGTTGGCAAACTCCTGATAGACATCGAGCAGTGAGGTTCCCTCGGGGAAACTCTTCGTCACGTTGTTGTTCTTGCAGCGGATTTGAAGCATTGTTTTAGATTTTTCAAGTTTGATGCAAAGTTACGTTTTTATTTTGTAATTACCAAATAAATAGCAAATTCTCCGTTTAAAACTTGGATATTCATAAATAATTGCCTATATTTGCGACTGAAATGAAGAGCAAAGGCTATATAGGAGGAAACGGAAATGAAAAGAGGAGTATTTGCTGTTTTGTTGCTACTCGCAGTGGTCACCGCTTTAGCACAGAGAATCGTGGTGAGCGGAACTGTTGAAGACAGGCAGACGGGAAAATCTATAGAAGGAGCCAGTGTGTCGGTAGGGGGCATCGCTGTAGTCACTAATGCCGACGGTTACTTCATGCTGAAAACGGACATGATGCCCAAACACCTCATGGTGACGCACATTGGCTATCGCAATAAGCGTGTTGATGCCAGCGAACTGAAGGAAGAAGGGATGAAGATCAGGATGGAGCCTGCAACCATAGAACTTCGTGAGGTGCTGGTGATGGCTGAAAAACCACGCGAACTGGTGGCTGCCGCCATCAGAAAGATTCCGCAGAACTACCCCCTAACCCCAGAGCTGTACCGATGTTTCTACCGTGAGACAGCGATGAAACGACAGCATTATATCAGCGTGGCCGAGGGCGTGGTGGATATGTATAAGACCAGTTATAAACGTGATAACCGACGTGACCGCGTAGCCATACGAAAAGGCCGCAGGCTCTTCAGCCCTAAGCAGAGCGACACACTGGGCATCAAAGTGCTGGGAGGACCTGTGGCTCCTATTCAACTCGACGTTGTGAAAAACACTGGGTTTCTGCTGAACGAGCAGGAACTGGATTACTATGACCTGACGATGATGGCTCCTACGTCTATTTCCGACCGTCAGCAGTTTGTCATCAGACTGACACCACGAACCAAGATGCCTTACCCGCTCTATTACGGTCAGTTGTATATCGATTGTGAGACGCTGGCTTTCACCCGTGTAGATATGTCACTCGATATGAGTGACCAGCGCAAAGCGACAGAGACAATGCTTATCAAGAAACCATCTGGCGTACGCTTCAAACCAAAAGAAATGTCGTTGCTCATTGACTACCGTCAAAGTCCAGATGGCCTGATGCGTATCAGCTATATCCGTACTACGTTTCGTTTCAACTGCGACTGGCGGCGTCGCCTCTTTGCTACATCGTTTACTGCTTACTGCGAGATGTGCGTCACCACTACCGAGGAAAGCGATTCGCAACCCATAGAGGGACGTGAGTCGTTCGACCAGCGCGACGCTTTCTTTGACAAGGTGGACTTCTTCCGTGACCCTGCCTTCTGGCAAGACTACAACATCATTGAGCCCACAGAGACGCTCGACCGAGCCATCCACCGCATCTTGAAGAAATACTGAGGTGATAAATGAATTAAAACGAGCAGGATTTTGGAAAAAAGAATTTGTAGATGTCCGCTATGTCGTATTTTTACACTACCTTTGCAAAATAAAAAAGAGTAAGTAATATGGCACAAAGAGAATGGAAAGAGATTAGGAAATTCGAGGAGATACGCTTCGAAGAGTATAATGGTATCGCAAAGATAACGATAAACCGTCCGAGGTATCGTAATGCGTTCACACCTAAGACAACGCTGGAACTGAGTCAGGCCTTTGCACAAGTACGCGAGTTGCAGAGGATCCGTGTGGTGTTGTTGACGGGTGCGATGAGCGAGGTGCCTGAGGGAAAGACGCTGGCTGACGTAAAGCACGCGTTCTGTTCTGGTGGCGATATGCACGTAAAAGGACGTGGCGGCTATATTGATGATGAGGGCGTGCCCCGTCTGAGCGTGCTGGATGTGCAGATGCAGATTCGTCGTCTGCCCAAGCCCGTTATTGCGATGGTGAATGGCTATGCCATTGGCGGTGGTCATGTTTTGCACCTCGTATGCGACTTGACCATTGCTTCAGAGAATGCTATCTTCGGACAGACAGGACCGAAGGTGGGCTCTTTCGATGCAGGATTCGGTTCGTCATACCTGGCTCGTATCGTAGGTCAGAAGAAGGCGCGTGAGATTTGGTTTATGTGTCGCCAATATACAGCTAAGGAGGCTGAGGAGATGGGTATGGTGAACAAGGTTGTGCCTATTAATCAACTGGAAGATGAGTGCGTGAGTTGGGCGGAGACGATGATGGAGCGCTCACCTATTGCTCTGCGAATGATTAAGGCAGGTCTGAATGCCGAGCTTGACGGACAGGCTGGTATTCAGCAATTGGCTGGTGATTGCACCATGCTCTATTATTTCCTTGACGAGGCGCAGGAGGGTGGAAAGGCGTTCCTGGAAAAGCGTAAACCCAATTTCGATCAGTATCCGCAAATTCCGTAAGAAGGGTATAGGGAAAAGTGAATAGTGAATAATTTGCGTCCGCATGATGAAGATTGATATTGAGGAACGGGTGCTCCATTTCAAACAGCCGGCAGGAACCAGTCGTGGGGTGTATACCGAGCGTCGACTATGGCTTGTTAAAGTATCCAATGGGGAAAACATTGGATACGGTGAGTGTGCGCCATTGCTTGACTTAAGCTGTGATGCGATGGAGCCTTCTATATATAATAAGGTGTTGCGTGGGTTCTGTGACCAACTGGAGCAGACGGGCGAAATACCATACGAGGCGATGCGTAACTATCCCTCGATGCTCTTCGGATTAGAAACAGCACTTTTGGCTTTAAATAGTAACCTCTCACCTCTCTCCCCCGTTGCAAAGCTCCCCAATTGCTCCCTCCTCGCAATTGCCTCTCACCCCTTACCTCTACTTTTTGATACAGCGTTCAGCAGGGGCGAGGTAGGCATTCCCATCAACGGACTGGTGTGGATGGGTAATTACGAGGAGATGCTTCGACGGATGGAGGAAAAGTTGAAGCAGGGATTCCGTTGTGTGAAACTTAAAGTGGGAGCTATCGATTTCGATGAGGAAATGGATTTGGTGAAGTGCATCCGTGAACGCTTCTCACGGCATGAGGTGGAGTTGCGGCTCGATGCCAATGGAGGCTTCAGCCCCGATGAGGCTCTTTATAAGTTGGAGTTGTTGTCGCAATATGCTATCCATAGCATCGAACAGCCTATCAAACAAAAGCAATGGTCGTTAATGGCTGAACTCTGTAGGGAGTCTCCCTTGCCTATCGCCCTTGATGAGGAACTCATCGGGATCAATGACCCAGATGCGAAGCGTCAGATGCTGCGTATCATCAAACCTCGTTATATCGTGTTGAAACCATCGCTGCATGGTGGCATGATGGGATGCAGGGAATGGATTCAGATTGCTAAGGAAGAAGGCATCGGTTCGTGGATTACATCGGCACTGGAGAGTAATATCGGTTTGAATGCCATCGCGCAGTTCTGTAGTGATGTGTATGGTGATAACATTACGTTCCCACAAGGGTTGGGTACAGGACAACTCTTCACGGATAATATCCCGATGCCGTTGGAAATACGTGGTGACAAATTATGGATCTCGAAGAATTCCTAAAAGAATGGCATAACGAGAAGTCCACAGTATTGGTACATACCAGCGGGTCGACAGGAAAACCGAAGCCGATGCTCGTAGAGAAACGACGCATGGAGGCCTCGGCTCGCATCACGTGTCAGTTCTTAGGACTGAAACCTGGCGATACGGCATTGCTTTGTATGTCGCTCGATTATATCGCAGGCAAGATGATGGTGGTACGTGCGCTGACCTATGGGTTGAAACTAATTGCTGTAAAGCCATGCGGATGTCCTGAATGGGAGGGCGATATTGACTTTGCCGCGATGGTGCCTATGCAGGTGTATAACCTCTTGCAAAGCGAAGAAGGACTAAAGCGACTAAAAGCCATAAAGCATCTGATTATAGGAGGCGGAGCTATTGATGACGGGCTCGCTAGTGTGCTGGTTGGTTTCCCCAACCATGTATGGAGTACTTACGGCATGACAGAGACACTATCGCATATCGCCTTGCGAAGATTAAACGGCCCAGAAGCGAGTGAATGGTATACGCCTTTTGAAGGCGTTACGTTATCCCAGACGGATGAAGGTTGCTTAGTTATCGATGCGCCTGCCGTACATGATGGACCTTTGGTGACAAATGATATTGTTGAATTTGTCTCCCCCTCTCTTTGGAGGGGGAAGGGGGGAGGCCCCTTCCGCATTAAAGGCCGTAAGGACAACGTGATTTGCTCTGGAGGCATCAAGATTCAGATTGAGGAAGTGGAAAAGTTACTAAGACCTCAATTGTCAGCCCCGTTTATGATATCGAAACGTCCAGATGAGAAATTCGGTGAGCAAGTAGTATTGCTCACCGAGTCAATGGATATGGATCTAATACGGGATGTCTGCCAACGGGTGTTGCCTAAGTATTGGCAACCTCGCAGCTTTTTACATATCGATAGTTTGCCAATGACGGAAACGGGTAAGCCTGCTCGTAAGGAGGCCGAACAATTATGTATTAAGCATTAAGCATTGCTTACCCCTCGCGATAGAAGTCTAAGGCCTCTTCTATCTCTTCTTTGGTAGCTGTCTGGTTGATACGGATATCGCCTATACCACCTAATAGCGTGAAGTTGATACTCGTTCCTATGTTCTTTTTATCATGGGTCATCAGTTCCAGCAGGGTGGGGTAATCATCGCAAGTGATAGGCATACGTCCGTAATGGTCGAAGATGAAACGAGTCATCTGTCGCATTTTTTCTGTTGGGAAGCCTGTCTTTGCCACACTCAGATAGAGTTCGCATACCAATCCCCATGCTACAGCATAACCATGAAGTACGGGTTTGCGCTTCAGAGCCAGCGATTCAAAGGCATGGCCTACGGTATGTCCCAGGTTCAACGCCTTGCGAATGCCTTTCTCCGTGGGGTCTTCTGTGACGATGCGTTCTTTTACCTGTACGCTCTTGGCTACCAACTCTCCTAATTCCTTAAGGTTGGGATGCTCAATGTCGAAGTTCATCAACTCAGCCCAGTGATCTTCCGTGGAGATGAGGCCGTGTTTCAGCATCTCGGCATAGCCGGAAAGGATGTTTTCTTCGTCCATCGTCTTGAGGAAAACGGTATCCAGTATCACGCAGTCGGCATTACGGAAGACCCCAATCTCGTTTTTCAGTCCACCAAAGTTGAACCCTGTCTTGCCACCTACAGAGGCATCAACCATTGAGAGCAGGGTGGTGGGGATATTTATAATAGAGATGCCGCGTTTGAATGTGGAAGCGGCAAAAGCACCTAAGTCAGTCACCATACCGCCGCCAAGATTAATCAGCAGAGAATGACGCGTGGCTCCCAGACGTTGCAGTTCGCTCCATACGTGGACAACGGAATCTAACGTCTTGTTGGTATCGCCTGCCTCGATTGTAATACCCTCTGCTCCTTGCAGGAAATTGTAGTCTTTGATTACTGGCAGACAGAGCTGATGTGTGGTCTTGTCGGTTAAGATGAAAATATGGTCGGCCTCGCATCTGCCGATTTCCTTGCTGAGCACCTGTTCCAGTTGCTCGCTGATGATGACTTTCTGCTTCTCCATTGTCCTTGTGTCGTTTTACGGGTGCAAAGTTACATTTATTTTTTTGTGAAACAGAAAAAACAAGAAAAAAGTTTTGTATTTTGCTCGTTTATTCGTACCTTTGCAGCCGATTTGCGTAAAATAGCTTAATGAAGACAGACAAAAAACAGAATCAATACCGCGTAAACGAACAGATTCGTGTGCGAGAGGTCCGTATTGTAGGTGAGAGCGGATCCACGGTAATGCCTACAAAAGAAGCATTGGATATGGCTCGTCAGCAGGGAGTAGACCTTGTGGAGATTTCTCCTAATGCCAATCCACCTGTGTGTCGTCTCATTGACTATTCTAAGTTCCTCTACCAGCAGAAGAAGCGTGCTAAAGAGATGAAAGCCAAGCAGGTGAAGGTGGAGGTGAAGGAAATCCGTTTCGGACCTCAGACCGATGAACATGACTATCAGTTCAAGCTGAAGCACGCCAAGGAATTTCTCGAAGAAGGTAATAAGGTACGTGCGTATGTGTTCTTCCGTGGCCGAAGCATCCTTTTCAAAGAACAAGGTGAAGTGCTGTTGCTGCGTTTTGCCAATGACTTGGAAGAGGTCGGAAAGGTAGAGTCAATGCCAAGTCTGGAGGGTAAGAAGATGTTCCTCTATCTGGCTCCCAAGAAAGCTGGTGTGGCAAAGAAAAGTCAGCAGGCTCGTGACCGTGAGGCCAGTGAGATTGATCAGAAAGAGCAGAAACAGCAGGTGAAGGATATTGACGTAGAGACACCTGCAAATGGCGGTCTCTTTGCTAACGCCAAAATCAGTGCCGATGCTCTGAAGAAACTCACTGAAGAAGCAGAATAAGAAGAAAGAAAAGGTGGCGCGCCCGGTATATGCGTAGCTGCCGATAATAATTAATAGTTTAAAATTTAAAAGTTAAAAAAAATGCCAAAAGTAAAGACAAACTCCGGTGCCAAGAAGAGATTCTCATTCACCGGTACAGGTAAGGTTAAGAGACATCACGCTTACCACAGCCACATTCTGACTAAGAAGACCAAGAAGCAGAAGCGTAACTTGGTAGGTTCTACCATCGTTGACCAGAGCAACATGAAGCAGGTTCGTGACCTGTTGTGTCTCCGCTAATTAACCCTATTGTCTAACATTTAAAGTACAGAAACTATGCCAAGATCAGTAAATCACGTTGCATCAAGAGCAAAACGTAAGAACATTCTGAAACTTACCCGTGGCTACTTTGGAGCCCGTAAGAATGTCTGGACAGTAGCAAAGAACACCTGGGAGAAGGGTCTGACCTACGCTTATCGCGATCGTCGTAACAAGAAGCGCAACTTCCGCGCTCTGTGGATTCAGCGTATCAACGCTGCCGCACGTTTGGAGGGCATGAGCTATTCTAAGTTGATGGGTGCTCTGTCAAAGGCAGGTATCGAGATTAACCGTAAGGTGCTTGCTGACCTCGCCCTGAACAACCCTGAGGCTTTCAAGGCCATCGTTGAGAAGGTGAAATAAAGCGAAAAAGGTAAAAAAGTAAAAAGGTAAAAAGTTGAGGCTCGCCCCGCTTTTTACCTTTTTACTTTTTACTTTTTCACCTTTTCTTTAGAACTGCCACCAGTGCTTTTTCTTCGTGTGCCTGTCTTCAGTCCCCATACGATAGTGGCTTATTTCCTCGTCAACAATGTCGTTCCATGTCTTGTGATGAGCAACCATACGATAGATGGTACCCCAGTCGGGCAATCCACCTACATTACGGTCGTCAATCCACAGGTCAACTTTCAGTTTTCGTGAGAAATGCTGATTGTTGTCTATGCTTTCTTCTGGATAGTCACGATTCACGGCATAGAACTCTATGCCACGCTCTTTGCACCAGTTCACAGCATCATCTAATAATTGCCCCTCGCGGACCGACCACAGGATAAGCCTGTGGTGATCCTTGATGAGCATTTTCAATGTGTCGACAGCAAAGGGAATCTCTCTGCCAATCTCCGGATATTTGTGTTCGACAATAGTGCCATCAAAATCTACTGCAATAGTCATGGCTCCGGTTATTTCTTGATAGAGTCATCACTCTTATTTCCATAATGGCTTTCGTTGTAGGTACCGTAGCCGCCGTAGCTACCGTAACCGCCATAGTTGCCATAGCCGTAGCGTCCGTAGCGTCCGTAGCCGTAGCCATAAGCATAGCGTCCGTACTTGCCATACTTACCGTAGCCGTAGTAATAGCCGTACTTCTTCTTCGACATGTCAATACCGTTGATAACGATACACAAGTTAGGCAATTTGTTTTCCCTCTTCATCGAGTTGATGATGGCGAAACTTGACTTCGGCGTATAGTCTGCACGACAAACGAATGCGGTGACATCGGCGTGTTTAGCCAGTTGCAATGTATCGGTTACCAGTCCAACAGGTGCGGTATCCATGATGATATAGTCGTACTTCTTACGCAGTATACTCATAATCTCGCTCATATTGTCACGTGCCAGCAACTCAGTGGGGTTTGGAGGTGTAGGACCGGCCAAAAGCAAGTCAAGATTGACATTGACACCCGAAGAGCGTACCTGAGACATCAGGGCTTCATCTGTAACGTGATCCATACTGAGCAAGGTGGTGACACCGATAGTGCGGTCCTTGATGTCGAACAGACGTCCCAGTGCAGGCTTACGGATGTCAAGACCCATCAGGATGACCTTCTTGCCCAGCAGTGCAAAGCTGACGGCGAGGTTGGCGGCGTTGAAGGTCTTACCCTCACCAGATGTACTTGATGTAAACATGATGACCTTGTCGTGTTCCTTCATCATGAACTGGATATTTGTACGCATACTGCGGAATATCTCATCGGTCTGGTTGTTCTTGTTCTCATGAACCACAATACCTGCAGCGGTCTTGGCATCTTCATTGGCCACAGCCACGTCGGCAACGATGGGGAGGTCTGTGAGTTTCATCACGTCCTCGTGGCCTTCAATCTTATAGCGCAGGAATATCAGCAGATAGGTGATGAGCAGGGGCAGAGCGAAACCAAGCACGAGGGCAGCCAGAATGATAATGGCACCCTTAGGACTGACCTTTCCACCGAAGGCGGGCTCGTCGATCAGCTTACCCTTGTCGGCAGTAGCGGCCAGTGATATGGAGTTCTCCTCGCGTTTCTCCAGCAGCATCAGGTACAGGCCTGACTTTACGTCCTGTTGACGGCCAATCTGGGTGAGGACACGTTCCTGTTCAGGGGCACTCTCAATCCTGTTCTGGAATTCGTAATATTGCTTTTCAATACCTTGTTTCTCAATGTCTGCAGTACGGCGTGCCTGACGCAGTGCTTCCTTGATACTGCCCTCCAACTGGTCGAGCATATCGGTGTGGGTCTGAACCAAAGGTGAGTTTTCTGAAGCCGATGCCAACAGACGGTTGCGGTCGAGCACGGTCTTGTTGTACTGAGTAATAAGTGCGCTTGAAGCGGCATCTTTCATACCTACATTAGATGGGATAATCTGATATCTGTTTTCAGGATTTTCCACATGCTTACGCAACTCGTCGAGAATCATAATCTGTGTCGAAGCGTCTGACAATTTTGCGTAATACTGGTTGGCCTGAGTCATGGTCTGGTTGGCATCCAAGCGCATCTGCACCAGTTTGTTCCTACGTTTATACTGTTCCAGCTTGTCCTCGGTGCTTCCCAGTTCGTCGCTGATCTTCTGGAGACGGTCGTTGATAAACTCCTCCGTCTTGTAGGCGATTTCATTCTTGTCAGCATTAGCCTGGCGGTTATAGCATTCGGCCAGTTGCTTCAGGAAGTCAAAACCGCGCTCTATGTTCTGATCTCTCAGGGTAATCTCTGCGATAGAGGTCAGCTTCGATGTGGGGGCAATCTTCAGCTTGTTGGCATATTGTGCAGCCACTTGCTTGGGTGAGGAGATGGTAACCAGCATGGGTCTTTCCTGTGCCGCAGGCTTACCATCCTTGGCATCCTCTTGCTTCTGCAGGTCTTCTTTCAACTGGCTCAGTTTGCGAAGTGGCGCTTCGAGACTCAGGTTCTTTGTGAACGACACGATACCATAGGGGGTTTCCACTGTGGCAGGCAGACTTTCAAACGAACCTTCGAACTCATTCTCCAGTCCCACTACATGGTATTTGTTGCCCTCCTTGGTGATTCTCATGCCAAAGCTCAGCTTGTATTTGTCAAGTTCTGCCAAGTCCTCTGGAGCCATGTCTACATTGATGGGCTGTGTCTTGTAAATCAACTGCTTGGTAATACGACCCTCGCTGCGGTATTCCACATAGAGTTTCAGGTCCTTTACTACTTCATATGACAGAATGCGTGAACTCAAGATTTCAATCTCGTTGTCGATACCTGTTGAATTGGAGATAAAACCGAGGTCTTGCATATTTGCCAGCATCTGATTGCTGCCTCGACGGTTGTTTACCTCGTCCTTGATAAGCATCTTTGACGACATCTCATAGATGGCTGGCTGATAGCGCAGGTAGAGAAATGCCGAGAGCATGAAAATAACGAGTGAAACCAAGAACCAAGGCCAGTTCAGTACTAAGAGCGTGAAGATGGTCCTGATGTCAAATGACGACTCTTCATTAGGAATGATTTCCTGAGTCGTTTCTAATGATTTGTTCTCTTCCATTTTTTTTTGTTTCTTATATCTGTTTTTATTAATTTACACCTTATTATATATTATTGTTCAGACAACTGAATCAAGTATTTTCCGTAGTCGTTCTTGATCATGGGCTGAGCTAACTTGCGCAGCTGTTCCTTGTCTATCCAGCCGCGTTTATAGGCAATCTCTTCCAGACAAGCTACCTTCAGCCCTTGTCTCTTCTCTATCACCTCAATAAATGTGCTGGCCTCAGCCAGTGAGTCGTGGGTACCCGTGTCTAACCATGCAAAGCCGCGTTGAAGTGTCTGCACCTTCAACTTTTGCTGAGACAGGTATTCCTGGTTTACTGTCGTTATTTCCAATTCTCCGCGAGCACTTGGTTTGATGCTTTTGGCAATGTCCACCACGCTGTTGGGGTAGAAGTAGAGTCCCACCACAGCATAGTTGGATTTCGGATGCTCCGGTTTCTCCTCTATGCTCAGGCAGTTGCCCTCAGCGTCGAACTCAGCCACGCCGTAGCGCTCTGGGTCATTGACATAATAACCGAAGACTGTGGCTTGCCCGTTTTTCTCCGCATTCTCAACGCTTTGGCGAAGCAGTCCGCTAAAGCCTGATCCGTAGAAGATGTTGTCGCCCAAAACCAGGCAGGCACAATCGTCACCAATAAATTCCTCGCCAATGATAAAGGCCTGTGCCAATCCGTCGGGTGAGGGCTGCTCGGCATACTCGAAATGTACGCCCAGCTCACTGCCGTCGCCCAGCAGCCTGCGGAATCCCGGTAGGTCGTGAGGAGTCGAGATAATCAGTATCTCACGTATGCCAGCCAACATCAATGCTGATATTGGATAGTATATCATCGGCTTGTCAAAAATAGGAATCAACTGTTTGCTGATGCCCTTAGTAATAGGGTAGAGGCGTGTGCCGCTCCCACCTGCTAATACGATACCTTTCATGTAATATAACGTTATACGGGGTGCAAAGTTACACATTTTTTTTCTCTTCTAAATCTTTTTGGAATAAAAAATACTATTATGTCGATAAAAAAGTGTAACTTTGCACCCGATTTAAAATAAAGCTATGGGATTTTTTTCAAATATTTTCGGTCGTAAGTCGGCTGATGCAGAAGCGAAAGTCGGAGGCATGGAGGATTTCATGACCCTTATCAGAGTATATTTTCAGGCAGTCATTGCTGCCGATTTGGGTATCTCCAACCTCAATGCCCTTCCCGACCTTAGAGTGTTCAAGGTAACCCTTCGTGTGCCTACTCAAGGTGGTAGGTTAGGACTCGGTGAGAAAGCTCGTTGTAAGAAGATGCTGAAGGAACTCTATGAGATGGACGATGACTTTTTCAAAGAGATAGACCAGAGCATTCGTCGCCGCTGTAAGAAACTTCAGGATGTCCAACCCTATCTTCTCCAGTTTCAGCAGTATGTACAGGACGCAATGATGCTCTCTGGCAATCTGATGAAGTTCAAGCTCCGTCTGCCCAGTTTCTTCAAAGGGGCTATCCACACGGCAACGGAAAAAACCGTTCACGAAATCTTTACAAAGAATGATTATACTGATGCCAGTGTGCTGAAGACCGTTGTAGATGTGCGTGAACTTAACAAACGCTTGGGATTCTCAGAAAAATGGACTACCGATTTCGTCTATCGCGTAGTGATGCTGGCTAAGAAAGAAAAACAGCCACAGCAAAACGAGAAATAAAAGGCTGAAAATGAATGCGGTAAATAGGAAATGAGGAATCGAAAGGTTAAATCATGTTAAGCCTTGGCGATTTCTCATTTCTCGTTTCTCATTTCTCGCATAAAATGTCTACTTTTGTAGGATAAAAGTGCAGTCATGACTCAAAATGAAAAGGTTTTAGCCACTTTCCAAACCCGCGTGAGGCAGATGATTCTTCGGTTTCAGGAGCTGAAGAACGAAAATGCCGACCTGTATGCAATGGTTGAGGAAGACGAGCAGCGTATCAAGCAGCTGGAGGCAAAACTGGCTCAGCAGGAACATGACTACCAGTCATTGAAGATGGCTCGTATGATGGAAATCACCGATGGCGACTTGGAAGGCGCAAAGAGTCGTGTTGCCAAGATGATTCGCGATGTGAACAAATGCATCGCCATCCTGAGTGACGAGAAAGAGTAACTGACGAGAAGAATTAATGGCAGAGGAAAGTAAACTCAATATAACGCTACACGTCTATGACGAAGAGATTCGCATGGTGCTCCATAACCGTGAGGATGAGGAGTATTATCGTGCAGCTGCCAAACTTATCACTGAGCGCTACGGTGCCTATGCACAGGTGTATAAAGGGCGCAAAAGTGATCATACCATAGCATTGATGACGCTCATTGAGATTGCGTTGCGCTATGAGAAAGAGTTGGGGAAAAATGATACTACTCCTTATGATAATATTCTCTCGCAGTTGACTTCAGAGCTTGAGGAAGCTTTGAAGGGTGATAAGTGAAGACTCATCCTCATGAATTAAGAGAATATTAACAATACATATATATTATTTTATGGATTTAATTTTTGTGATTCTGATAGCCGTTGCCGCTCTGGTTCTTGGAGGGGTATGCGGATATTTTATTTTCCTCAAAGTCCTCAAGGGGAAATACAATGCAATGGTCGAATCGGCCAATAAGGAGGCTGAAGTTCTCAAAGAGAAGAAACTGCTTGAGGTAAAAGAAAAATTCCTCAACAAGAAGAGCGAGCTGGAGAAGGAAGTGCAGCAACGCAACCAACACATCCAGCAGAGTGAGAATCGTCTGAAACAGCGTGAGATTTCGCTGAATCAGCGTCAGGAAGAGTTGGGACGTCGAAAGAACGAGCTTGACAACCAGCAGCAGCGTATTGACAATGAGAAGAAAGCCCTCGCTTTAAAGCAGGACGAACTGGGCAAGATGCAACAAAAGGAGCGTGAAAAACTGGAGGAGCTCTCTGGGTTGAGCGCAGAAGAGGCTAAAAACCGCTTGGTGGAAGCTATGAAGGACGAGGCTCGCACCGATGCCGCTGCTTACGTCAATGAGATTATGGATGAGGCCAAGCTCAATGCCAATGCCCAGGCCAAGAAGATTGTGATTCAGACTATTCAGCGTGTGGCCACTGAGACAGCCATCGAGAACAGTGTGTCTGTTTTCCATATTGATAACGATGACGTTAAAGGTCGTGTCATCGGTCGTGAAGGTCGAAACATCCGTGCGTTGGAGGCTGCTTGTGGCGTGGAAATCGTTGTTGACGATACCCCAGAGGCCATTGTTATCAGCGGCTTCGATCCTGTTCGCCGAGAGGTCTGCCGTTTGGCTCTCCATCAGTTGGTAAGCGACGGTCGTATCCATCCTGCCCGTATTGAGGAAGTGGTGGCGAAGGTAAAGAAACAATTGGATAACGAAATTATCGAGACAGGTAAGCGTACGGCCATTGACCTTGGTATTCATGGTCTGCATCCAGAGCTTGTACGTATCATCGGTAAGATGAAGTATCGTTCCAGCTACGGCCAGAACCTGTTGCAGCATGCTCGTGAGACAGCAAATCTCTGTGCGGTGATGGCTTCAGAGCTCGGGTTAAATCCCAAGAAGGCTAAACGTGCCGGCTTGCTTCACGATATTGGCAAGGTACCCGATGAGGAGAGTGAGATGCCTCATGCACTCTATGGTGCCAAGATTGCCGAGAAGTACAAGGAAAAACCCGATATCTGCAATGCTATCGGAGCCCACCATGATGAAATGGAGATGCAGACTCTATTGGCTCCTATTGTGCAGGTTTGTGATGCTATCTCTGGAGCCCGTCCTGGTGCTCGCCGTGAGATTGTAGAGGCATATATCAAGCGTCTTAATGACCTTGAGGCTATCGCCATGAGCTATCCTGGTGTTACCAAGACCTACGCTATCCAGGCTGGTCGTGAACTCCGTGTCATCGTTGGTGCCGACAAGATGGATGATGCCGAGACCGAGGCACTGAGTGGCGAGATTGCAACAAAGATTCAGAATGAGATGACTTATCCCGGACAGGTGAAGATCACCGTGATTCGTGAGACGAGGTCTGTTGCTTACGCCAAGTAAGAAAAACAATAGATAATAAAAATCGGGTGACCAGTTGGACACCCGATTTTTATTTTCAAGATAGAAGTTCTTATTTTGCTTCTTCCATATCACCTTCTATATAAAGGCGTGTCATTTCTGTGACACCGTTTGTTCTAATGGTGATAGACTTTTTGAAGTGTCCGGGGAACTTTCCTGTGCCGTTGTATGTCACCTTGATTTCCCCCTTCTCACCTGGCTGGATGGGTGTCTTAGTGTATTCTGGCACTGTGCATCCACAAGAAGCGATAGCCTGGTTGATGACCAATGGCTGTTCACCTACATTCTGGAATGCGAAGGAACATGTGACTACAGGCTCTTTCTCAGAGAATTTCCCGAAGTCGTGAGTCAGCTTGTCGAATTTAATCTCAGCTTGTTTCTGTGCCATTGCGAAAGTCATTCCGCAAATGAGCATCATTGTGATAAGAAAAACTTTTTTCATAAGTTGATAGTCTTTAATTACTTATTTGACGTTCTGATTGTTCAATAGTTTAAAATACTCTGTGGTTCCCAAAAGGAAACAACCGGTACCATAGTCCTCGAAGTCGGGTATCTTGGTGTAGCTCAATGGTTGACCTGCAGAGGGGTCCTTGCCTGTACCCTGCATCCATCCCAGGAAACCATCATGGTGTACGGCATCTTTTACCATTGCCGTCCAGGCCTTTTCACATACTGGGGCGTAAACCTCTGCTTTTAGGTAGCCTTTCTGTATGCCCCATGCCATACCGTAGAGGAACAGGGCCGTTCCGCTGGTCTCTTTCATCTCGTAGTTGGTACTTACCAGACTGGGATTCCAGAAACCGTCTTTGCGCTGACATTTCAGAATGCCTTCGCTCATCATGAGAAAGTCTTTCTTCAACTCTTTGTAGGCTTTCTCTTTGGGCGATAACTCGTTCATACAGCGTACCAGTGCAGCATATACCCAACCGTTGCCACGACTCCAATAGCAGTCTTTGCCGTCGGGCTCCTTGTACGGGGGGACATAGTCGGCATCGCGCCACCATAGGCCGTCCTTAACATTGAACAGTCCACCACCGCATTCATTTCTGCTCCATCGGTACATTTTCATGCCGTGGTCGCGATATTTTGTATCACCCGTAATCTTGTACATCTGCATATATATGGGCATCGCCATCTGTATGGCATCAATCCATGTCCACCAGCCGTAGAGCGACGGTTGTGTGCTCTGGGTCTTCGCTGTGGTGTTCTTTTTCTCGTTGGGTGTCAGCATCTGGTAATCCAGATTTTCTCGCACCTTTTTTATTTTTTCCTCACCTCCAGCCTGTGTATAGCGTATCAGGTATGTCTGTGCGCAGCACTGGTCATCGGCATCGCACGTGTTCACCCCGTTGCGTGGTGTCCACTGATGGAAGCTGGCCCACGTGTCGGTATAGTCTAAATAGCGTTGCTGCGGGTCAATCTCGTAGAGAGCCATGAGTCCCTCGTAGTAGACGGCTCGCGTCCAAAGGCTTGACGGACGTACCTTCTTGACGTTAGTTGGTATCGTCGGGTCGGCATACTTCTTCATGAAGTAGTCGTTAGCCTTGCGTGCTACGCTCAGCACGTCATTGGCTGTTGTTTGTGCAGTGGCTCCTATCGTCATCAGGACAGCCAGCATCAGTGTAGATAGTCTTTTCATCGTAGTCTTTTGTTTCTTATCGGGTGCAAAGATACGAATAAGTCGTAGAAAAAACAAATTAAAACAAGAAAAACAAAATTTCCTTTTGCATTTCGCTCACTTATTTGTACCTTTGCGGCTTGAAAAGGAAAAACAATATATATAATAATGTATAGAACTAAGACTTGTGGTGAGCTGCGTCTCACCGATGCCGGCAATGAGGTGAAACTCGCCGGTTGGGTACAGCGCACACGAAAGATGGGCGGTATGACCTTCGTGGATCTGCGCGACCGTTATGGTATTACACAGTTGGTGTTTGATGAGTCAAAGGATGCAGCCCTCTGTGAGCGTGCTAACAAGCTGGGACGTGAATTTTGTATTCAGGTGGTTGGCGTAGTCAGCGAGCGTGAGTCAAAGAATCCCAAGATGCCTACAGGTGACATTGAGATTCTTGTTTCTGAGCTGAATATCTTGAGCGAGAGTCTGACTCCACCTTTTACCATTGAGGATCAGACCGATGGTGGTGATGATATCCGTATGAAGTATCGCTATCTGGATTTACGTCGCTCTGCTGTGCGTAAGAATCTGGAGTTGCGCCATAAGATGACCATCCTGATTCGTAATTTTCTGGATTCTCTTAACTTCATTGAGGTAGAGACACCAATTCTGATTGGTTCTACTCCCGAGGGTGCCCGTGACTTCGTGGTTCCCAGTCGCATGAACCCTGGACAGTTCTATGCACTGCCTCAGAGTCCTCAGACGCTGAAGCAGCTGCTAATGGTTTCCGGATTTGACCGTTATTTCCAGATTGCCAAGTGTTTCCGTGATGAGGACTTGCGTGCCGACCGCCAGCCGGAGTTCACTCAGATTGACTGCGAGATGTCGTTTGTGGAGCAGGAGGACGTGCTACAGGTATTTGAAGACTTGGCTCGTCATCTCTTCAAGGAGATTCGTGGCATAGAGCTGCCTCATCTTCAGCGTATGACGTGGCACGAGGCTATGCGTCGCTTCGGTAGCGACAAGCCAGACCTGCGCTTCGGCATGGAGTTCGTAGAGTTGATGGATGTGCTGAAAGGCACGGGTTCTTTCCCAGTGTTTAATGAGGCCAACTATATTGGTGGTATCTGTGTGCCAGGTGCAGCCGACTATACTCGCAAGCAGCTCGACCAGTTGACCGACTTTGTGAAGCGTCCTCAGGTAGGTGCCAAGGGTCTGGTTTATGTGAAGTTCAATGGCGATGGAACTGTGAAGTCGTCTATCGACAAGTTCTACGAGCCTGAAGTATGGCAAAAGGTGAAGGAAGCATGTGGAGCCAAGGATGGTGACCTTGTATTGATTCTCTCTGGCGACAATGCTAACAAGACTCGCGTGCAGCTCTGCACCCTGCGTCTGGAGATGGGTGACCGTCTTGGTCTTCGTGATAAGGATAAGTTCGTGTGTCTCTGGATTGTGGACTTTCCCCTGTTCGAGTGGAGCGATGAGGAGCAGCGCTTGATGGCAACCCATCATCCGTTCACGTTGCCTAATCCCGATGATATTCCTTTGTTAGATACCAATCCCGCCAAGGTCCGTGCTGTGGCATACGACTTTGTATGTAACGGTGTAGAAGTGGGCGGTGGTTCACTCCGTATCCACGATGGCAAGCTTCAGGAGAAGATGTTCCAGATTCTGGGCTTCACCCCTGAGCGTGCTATGGCACAGTTCGGCTTTTTGATCAATGCCTTCAAATATGGTGCACCCCCTCATGCAGGTCTCGCCTTCGGTCTTGATCGCTTCGTGAGTCTCATGGCAGGTCTCGACAGCATTCGCGATTGCATCGCATTCCCCAAGAACAACAGTGGGCGCGACGTGATGCTCGATGCTCCTGGCGAGCTTGATCCCAAGCAGTTGGAAGAACTCCAGTTGAAGGTTGACCTGAAAGAGCAATAATATCATCAAGTAGAGGATTGACACTTGATTTGTGTCAAGAATTGACGGTAAATTGACAGAAACTTCGAAAAATTGGTTAGTTTTCTTAACAAAAAAGAGTAATTTTGCAGCTGAATTGAAAATTCACTTCAAAAGAATTAATATTTTTAAGCATTATGGCAGAAAAGAAAGCTACAACTAAGAAGGCTGCTGAGACAAAAGAAGTAAAAGCTCCCGCAGCAAAGAAAGCAACCACAACCAAGAAGGCTGCAGCAGCTGCTCTCGCAGTTAATGCTGAGGCTATTGGTTTCAAGGCTGGAGATGTTTATCAGGCACTGGCAGCTGCTGAGAAGGCACTCGACGTGAAGGAGATTGCTAAGGCAGCAAAGATTTCTGAGGAAGAGACTCTGCTCGGTCTGGGTTGGTTGTTCAAGGAGGGTAAGCTCCTGAGCACTGAGGACAACAAGATTGTTCTGGCCTAATTGACAAGCAATAATAACGATAGGAAAAGGTCGGTAAGCACTGTTTACCGATCTTTTTTAGTGATATAATGATTTTCGACCAGCAGATATTGCATATTCTCTCAGAGGTTGGTGAGCGTGGCATCAGTGTCTCCGCTCTTACCAAACATGTCTACAATATGAACTGTACGCTTTTCTCACAACCTGACCTTCAGGAAGTACACCAGTTTGTGCAACAATATTTGCTGAAAAACTCCAAGTCATCACAATCGCTGATAGAGAATACAGGTAAGCGTGGCGTTTACCGTCTGAACACCAGTAATAATGCCGATGCCCGTCAGTTGATGTTGGAGTTTAAGGAGGAACAAGACCAGTCGGTGACAGAAGATCCAGTAGACGAAAAGCCTCTTCAAGACCTATCGCTTAACCTGTTTGATTTCTGATAGATTTTCATGACCGCGTCAGCCACGCGTTGCGCGTTGAAACGTGTTTCCACCAACATACGGGCAGCGTTGCCATACTGATTGGCCTCTTCTGGTGAACTGGCCAGACGGAGCATTGCCTGTGATAGTGTGGGTACGTCGTTGAAGGGAACTACCAGTCCGTTCTCTTCGTGACGAATCAGTTCACAAGTGCCGTCGGTGGGCGTGGCAATGATAGCCTTTTCCATGGCCATTGCTTCCAATAGCGCAATGGAGAGTCCCTCCCATAGGCTGGGCAGGCAATAGGCATTGATGGTGTTGAGCAATTCGGGAACATCGGTTCTGAAAGGCGTACGATGCAGGTAGTCTGTCATCTTGTGCAACTTAATGAAGGCATCAACATCTGTGTCCATATCCCCTTCTCCCACAAACAGCCCTTTGATATGTGGATTCTTCTCATGTGCCATTTCCAGTGCCTTGAGAAAATCAATGGGATTCTTCTGCTTGGTACAGCGTGCTATGAATCCTATCACAAAATCATCAGTATTGAAGTGCATCTGCGGACGCAGGTTGGTAAACGCAGCCGAAGGGTTGAATCGCTCCAGGTTGATGCCATTCTCAATGACGTGGCACTGCTTGAGTCCAAATACTTTCTTACCCGTGTCAGCATTACTCTGAGAGACGCATATCACCTCTTGACTGTAGTGGCAGATACACTGCTCGCTCAGTGCTCTCAGCCGTCGGATCAGCATGGGCTGGTCATCATGGAAACTCCAGCCGTGAACCGTATATATGAGAGGCAGTCGCAGGCTGCGGGCAGACCATAATACGTTAGATGCTGCACGACTGCCGTGGGCATGTACCAGTTGTATATGCTCTGTCTGCATCAGTTTCTTGATCTGCTGTTGTACCTTGATATCGAATGCCTTCTGTGTGTGTATGATATGGCAGGGAATGCCCATTGTCTTCAGTTGGAGAATCATCTCCCCGTCAGTAAACGACAGGCATACTGGTTCAATGACGCTTTTGTCGAGAAAGCGTATCAAGTCGAGCAAATGAGACTCTCCACCTCCAATCTGTCCCTGTCTGATGACTTCCAGTACCCGTATCATAGCTGTTTAATGATTTTTGCCGGCACACCGCCTACTACTACATTGTCTGGCACATTGTCGGTAACCACCGCACCAGCTGCCACCACGACGTGCCGTCCGATGGTAACACCGGGCAGAACGACGGCATTAGCACCAATCCATACATCATTACCAATGACAACAGGCTTTGTAGATATCCCTTGCTCATCAATTCTTTTTGATGTATCTTCAAAATTGTGATTCAAGGCCGTTACCGTGATACCTTGCGCCAGATTAACATGGTTGCCAATCGTTACAGGACCGATAATCGTGTTGTGAATACCGATGCGTGTATGGTTGCCAATGATGACATCACCTACGGCGTTGTTGACGCAGCAGAATGACTCCACCACGCTATGATGTCCCAAGGAGAACTTACGGTAGGGCGGGGTGTCCATCCTAACGGAACGGTAGATCTTGGAATGGCATCCACGATGCTGATATAGTGGAGCCAATAAGCGGATATACCAGCGTGGACGGGCATCGCGCTGGTTCATAATCAGATAGTCAATCCAATGTTTCAGTCGTGGATTGGCTTTCAGCCCTTGCCGTATGTCTTCTTGATGATTTGTTGCCATTGTTTGATGATTATTTCAATGTTGAATCGTTTTGCTATCTGTAAAGCCTTGGCTGATTTCTGTTCCCAGTCCGTCTTAGTGGCCTTATGTAACTGTTTTGCTAAAGCGTGGATGTCGCCATTGGGAAAGTAAAGTCCGAAGTCGCCCATGATTTCCCTGCTGGTAGGCAGGTCTGATGACACCACAGGCAATCCATGAGCCATCGCCTCTACCAGAACAAGTCCGAAACCTTCCCAGCGGGAACTGAGCACATAGACCTGAGCATTGGAATAGTAGGCTTGGATGTTGCTGGTGAACGGGTGGATGCAGACGCGTTGCTCCAACTGGTACGTGGAAATGAGTTGGCGATACAGTTCCTCCTCAGGACCCTCGCCCACGATGTCGAGCGTCCAGTCCTTATTGGTTTCGGCAAACTCGGCAAAGGCTTTGATAAGCAAGTCAAACCCCTTGTGGCGTGGAGAGAATCGCCCCACCGCCAGGAACTTTTTCGATGTCCCGCTGCTACAGGCTCCTGGCACCAGTGTCAAGGGATTATAGATGACTTCTGGAGAGAAACCGTATTTCAGTTGGTAGGGAGCTACGTCACAGTGGCATAGCACAACGGTGTGGGAAAGGCGACGGAACTGATAGACAAAGTATTTCTCCAGCTCCGTTCCTGCATACCATGAGCCCTTGGTAAACATGGCCTCAAATGAGTTGTGAATCCATCCAATCAGGTTCCTGCATCTCAGTTGGCTACGTATGGCAGCAATGCGGGTGGCTATTGGGGCGTGAACGGCAATAATGGCATCATAGTGGCAAACATTCAGACGGTCGATGAGCCGTCGACGCCTTTCGCTGGGAAATGAACTGTGGGCATAGAGGCTGGAAGTCAGGTTCGTCTGTGGCAACAGTTTGCGGTAAAGAAAGCTGTAAGCCTTACAGAATTTCTGCTTAAAGCCTTTTACATCCGGGTATGAGATATACTCATAGTTGATAGGTGCCTCGTTAAGCCCGTACATATTGGTGTCCTGAAGGTCTGGGCGGTCGAATGTCAGGACGGTTACCTCGGCAGTCTTCGCCAGCTCTTTGGCAATGACAGCCGTAACCCGTTGCACACCTCCATACGAGAATAATGATTCTATGACGAAACAAACCTTCATGCCCGTTGCATATTTCCTTGCAAAAATACGCAATTTTTATTTTATGAGCAAAAGTATTTGCACATTTCACGAAAAATACCTAAATTTGTCACTCAAATAATAGAGACGATGAAGATTCTCTTTCTGACATATCATGGATTTGACCCAGGTAGCGGTATCAGTAAGAAGATGCTGGCTCAGGTGAAGGGACTGCGTGAGGCAGGACATGAGGTTCATATCTGTTCCTATGACAAGGATGCGTCTGGGCATCACTGCCGTTTTGTGGACGATGTGGTGATTCAGGACTACGGTCAGGGCAAGTGGGGCTCTTTGCGACAGCGTCTGCAGATGGGATGTGTTGTGGACTATTGTGTCCGTGAGGGTATCGAACTGGTCTATGCCCGCAGTTTTATGAATGCCTCGCCAGTGCTCATCCGTCTCTTCGCTGCTTTCCGTCAGCATGGTATCCTGAGTGTGACCGAGATACCTACCTTTCCATACGATCAGGAATTCGATTCATTGCCAATCAAACATAAGGTGAATCTGTTCGTCGACAAGCTCTTCAGAAAGCAGTTGGCTGCCCATACCGATGCGATGGTTACCTTTTCAGAAGCGGAAGAGATATTCGGACAGCGCACGATCAATATCAGTAATGGCGTTGATCTTGACAGCATCCCGCTGCATCAGCGTGTGGATACCTCAAAGGAGATTCACCTGATAGCCGTTGCCGAGGTTCATCCCTGGCACGGTTTAGACCGTTTGATAGCTGGTTTAGGGGAGTATTATGAAAAGGTGAAAGGGTTAAAAGGTGAAAAGGTGATAGAAGTTTTCTTCCATGTTGTGGGCGATGTGTGGGATTCCGAGATGTATGGTACCAGGTTAGCTCCAGGTTTTGCTCCCATCATCCAGAAATATGGTATAGGTGACAAAGTCGTTTTCCACGGAAAACTGTTCGGTAAAGCCTTGGATGATGTATTCAGCCAGTGTGCCTTCGCGGTGGGCAGTCTGGCACGTCATCGCAGCGGTATTACCCATCTGAAGACTCTCAAAAACCGCGAATATGCCAGTCGTGGCATCCCCTTCATTTATTCAGAGTGTGACTCCGATTTCGACAACCAGCCATACGTTTTGAAGGCACCTGCCGATGAGTCACCTGTTGATATACAGTGCATTGTAGATTTTATCAGGACCTATGACTTTGAACCTTCTGCCATCAGGCAGACGGTGGAACATCTGTCGTGGAAGAATCAGATGCAACAGGTGATAGAAGGGTTGAAAGTTGAAGAGTTGAAAGTTGAAAATTAAGAGTTAAGTATTCATGAAAGTCGTTTACGTCATAGACTCTTTGGCAAGCAAGGGTGGGGCAGAGCGCATCCTTAGCGATAAGATGAACTATATGGTGGCTCATTTCGGTTATGAGGTCTATGTCATCACTTGCTATCAGGATGTGGAGAAAAATCCTAATGCCTATTTCCTTTCTGATCAGGTGAAGCAGATAAACCTCAATATACCGTATTACTCGCAGTATCAGACAGGGTATCCCAAGAGACTCTGGGTCAAACATCGTCTTTACAGCCTCCTGTGTGATGAACTGACGACAGCCGTTCAGCGCATTGATCCAGATGTGTTGATAGGACTGGGCTATTTCAATGCCGACCTGGTGTGCAGTATTCGTTGCAGGGCGTTGAAGGTAGTGGAGTCTCACGAGGCCCGTATCTTCACGATGTCCGACAAAGGCTTGAGCCGTTCTCTTCTCTCGCGTCTCTTTATGCGTTATTATAAGTACCGCTATTTCCGTCGCATCGAGCGCAAGGCCGACGTGGTGGTGACGCTGACACATGGAGATGCGAAGGAATGGCATCGTGCCCATAGGATAGAGGTGATTCCTAACTTTACGATGATGGAGATGCCTCTCGTCAGTTCGTGCGACTCGAAAAGAGTCATTGCTGTAGGGCGACTGGAGTGGCAGAAGGGATTCGACCGATTGATGGAGGCGTGGCAGATGGTGGAGCGAATGCATCCCGATTGGCAACTCTCAATCTATGGATCAGGGACGTTGAGGGAAGCATTGGAGCATCAAATACAGGAGTTGGCATTACGGCAGGTGGTCATTCATAATTTCACGCCTTCCATTGCCGAGGCTTATGCCGAGAGTTCCGTCTTTGTGTTGAGTTCTCGTTTCGAAGGTTTTGGACTTGTGTTGATTGAAGCGATGAAGGCAGGCCTTCCCTGTGTCACATTCGACTGCCCGTTTGGTCCCAGTGACGTGGTGGTCGATGGTGAGTGTGGCTTTGTGGTGACCGATGGTGACATACCGCAGTTGGCCCATATGTTAACTCGCTTGATAGAGGATGGCAATTTGCGGAAACAATTCTCAAAGGCGGTTTTGGAACGTGTCAAAGTCTTCGATGTGGATGTGGTGATGCAACAGTGGAAGACCTTGTTCGAACATCGGTGAACTATAGTGACCGTATCTTCAGATAGGCCGACGGCATGAGTCTGAACATGAGCGACACCAGTCGCTGTTTGATGCCGTTGGTGAACCTCAGGTGGGGTATATGCTGCTTCAGGTCGTTGATAATGCTTTTCCTTTCTGCCATTAGCTCTGGGTTGTGGGTGATATACCATACCTCTATAGAGAACGTGGCAAAAAGGATTTCCATCAGTTTGTGGTTCTGCTCCTCAGTCAGTGACATCCTGTCTTTGAGTTCCCAAAGCCGTGCCATACCTTGATGAAAGCCCATGACCTTCTCTTTGCTGATAGCCGAACAGATGGAGCCTGGCCGTTGTCTGTAGATATAGAAGAGATGACTGGTCTTGACACAACAGCTTGCTTTCAGATAGCATTCTGTGGTGAAAGGCACGTCCTCAAAGTAGATGCCTGGAATGAAGCGTAGGTTGTGTTCGTCGAGGAACGACTTTCTGTAGAGCGTGCGCCAAACGTAGCATTCTCGTGGGTTCAGGTGGTTGACAAAGAGGTCGATGCCTGCCACCGTACTGCTCCTGTAGAGAGCTGTTGGAATCTTCTCACCATTGCTGATGCTCTGGTCATCCTGTTTGATGAAGTTGGCAACAACCAGGTCGGAATGATGCTGGAAAGCATCCTGTAGCAAGGGCTCTAAGCTGTTGGCTACCAACAGGTCATCGGAATCGAGAAACAGAACATATTCGCCGGTGGCTTTGTCGAGTCCTGTGTTGCGAGCTGCTGACAGGCCCTGGTTTTCCTGTTCTACGATGAATACGTTCTGATGTTTTGTGATAATGTCGGCAATACGTCCAAAACTGTCGTCACGTGTACCGTCATCCACCAGTATCACCTCAAAGTCATCATCGTTCAGCCCTTGCATGAAAATACTTTCCACGCAAGCCCTGATATAATTCTCCACCTGATAGACAGGTACGATAATGGTTAGTTTATAGTTGCTCATTCCCTTGTTATTGATTATTTGAACCGCCACGGCATCAGCAGCCGTTCGGCCTGCCTGATGGCTTGATAGCCAAAGATGCGTATTAGGAACGTACGTGTGCGATAGTAGGCCTTGGCCTTCGGCGAGAACCACGAGTTCTGGTAGTGATGGATGGCGTAGGTGTAAGGTGTCAGCTCCACTTCGCGTGAGTCGAAGACCTTTGGTGAGAAATAGGCATCGTTCATCACAAGCACCTCTTTCTGGAAGTCCTGCTTGCGAATCTGCTGACTCTCGTCTAGCGACAATACCCGCAGTGGCTTCAGTTGCTTGATTTGTTCGTCCATGATTTCCGGTAACTTGCGGATGTCCAGTGTCCCATCGGCTTTCACGAAATGCCGCCCATCATAATAGTCCAGACATTTCTTGATCCAGTCGCAGCCTTTCTCGGCACCCATGATGGCAGCTTCTGGTGTTCCTGCTTTCTCAGCTCCTATAAAATAGGGCAAGTCAAGCAAATCATCGAAGCGTTTCAACACCTCGACATCCGAGTCCAGATAGATGCCGCCCTCATGGTAGAGGGCATAGAAGCGGATATAGTCGGCAGCAAAGGCATACTTCTTCTTCTCAAAGGCCTCGCGCACCCACGGCGATTGGCTCAGATCAAAGTGCTTAGTGTCCCATAGCACTATCTCGTAGTCGGGAAGCACTTTTTTCCAAGAGTCGATACAGCGTGCTATTTTCGCAGGATAGGCATCGCCGCTAAGCCAGCATAAGTGTAACTTTTTAGGTATCATCATGCAAAAATACGTAGAAAAGTTGATACTTCAAAATATTTTTGCTACTTTTGCAGAAAAACTTTTTCTCATGTCGAAATGGTACGATAAATATATGACCATCTACGGGAAGCCTTTCAGCGAGGTATCCCAGCAGGTGATTAGTGATACCCGCGAGCGGCTGGCTCGTCTGCAGAGTCCGGAGCCTCTGGCCTCTATCGTGGTGATTGCCTATAATGAGGAGACCCATCTTCAGGCCTGTCTTTGGGCATTGAGTGAGATTCAGTGTAAGTATCCCGTTGAGATTATCGGTGTTGACAATGACTCCAGCGACCGTACGGCAGAGATATACGAAAATTCCGGCATACCTTATTATACAGAATATCAGCATTCTTGCGGCTATGCCCGCCGTTGCGGTTTGCAACATGCCAAAGGACGTTTCTATTTCGATGTGGACAGTGACACGCTCTATCCTCCTCAGTACTATGAGGTGATGCTCAATCATTTGCTGCAGCCTGGTGTGTCGTGTGTATCAGCTACGTGGAGCTATTTCCCTGATGCCAACCATTCTGCCCTGGGACTGAAACTCTTCGAACTGTCGCGAGATATCTTCCTCTGGGTTCAGCATTTCAAACGCCCGGAGCTGTCGGTGCGTGGACTGGTATTCGCCTATAATGCCGACTACGGCCGCAAGGAACCTTATCGTGTGGACATTATCAGAGGCGAGGATGGTTCAATGGCACTGGCTCTGAAGAAATACGGAAAGATCAAGTTCGTACGCGACAGTCGTTGTCGGGCTATCACAGGCTACGGTACTATAGGTCAGCAGTCCCTTCTCAGTAGTTTTGTCAATCATGTGAAGGTTCAGATGCGTGGCATCACCCGCATCTTCCACAAGACCGATCATTACGATGATGCAGAGGATAACTTGGTGAAAAACAAACAATGAATATACAGGAACTACAACAGCTCTATGCCCATAAGCCGCAGGTGTCGGCATTGGCAAAAGCCATAGAAAAGACCTCTTTGCAGACAATATCGCTTGACGGTCTCTTGGCTTCTTCTGCACCGATGGTGTTCAGTGCGCTGGCTTTGAAGAGCAGTGCGCGTCTGCTCTTCATCATGCAGGATGCCGAGGAAGCCGGTTATTTTTACCACGACCTCTGTCAGGTGATGGGCGAGCAGCAGGTGCTCTTCTTCCCTTCAAGCTACAAACGTGCTATCAAATACGGTCAGAAAGACCCCGCCAGCGAGATTCTTCGTACGGAGGTACTCACTCTCCGTTCCCAGTACATAGTGTCTTATCCTGAAGCTCTTGCCGAGATGGTAGTCACACGTAAGCAGTTGGATGCCCGCCGTCTGACGCTCACCCAAGACCAGCATATCAGTGTCGACGGCATCTGCAAGACCCTTCGCGAGTATGGCTTCCG
This sequence comes from uncultured Prevotellaceae bacterium, assembly GCA_902785695.1. GTDB lineage: Bacteria > Bacteroidota > Bacteroidia > Bacteroidales > Bacteroidaceae > Prevotella. Next base: position 81,983 of record CACZZQ010000006.1, read on the forward strand.
CGAGGTGGACTACGTCTATGAACCCGGTCAGTTTGCCCTGCGTGGTTCTATTCTCGATGTCTATTCCTTTAGCCATGAGTACCCTTTCCGCATCGATTTCTTTGGCGATGACATCGAATCCATCCGTACGTTTGAGGTCGAGAATCAGTTGTCCAAGGAGCGTTGCAATAGCGTGGACATCGTGCCTGAGCTTACTGCCGTAGAAGAGAAAGAGTCCATTCTGAAGTTCTTGCCTCAAGACACCCTGTTGGTGACGAAAGACCTGCAGTTCGTGCGTGAGTCTATTGAGCGCACCTATCAGGAGGGCTTTTCTGCTCAGGCTATGCAGGAGCGTATGGCTGAGGCTACCGAGATGGAGCAGCGCGAAATAGAGAAGGAGATGCAGCGTGACAGCCAGATTATCACCGGTTCGCAGTTTGACAAGGATGCCGTGCCTTTCCGAAAAATTCTGTTAAGCGGTAAGGGGCAAGAGGGTAGGGTCAAGAGGGTAGATGAATCAATTCTCAATTCTCAATTCTCAATTCTCAATTTTGACATCAAGCCCCAGCCTTTGTTCCATAAGAACTTCGAACTGCTGTTGCAAACTCTCGAAGACTATTTGCTCCAAGGTTTCAAACTCTATATCCTGGCTGATAGTGCCAAGCAGCAGGAACGTTTGAAGGATATCTTTGCTGAGATGAATCAAGGCATTGAGTTCATTCCTGTTGACAAGACGCTCCACGAGGGCTTCATTGATGTCGATGCCCGCCTGTGTCTGTTTACCGATCATCAGATTTTCGACCGTTTCCATAAGTACAACCTTAAGAGTGACAAGGCTCGCAGTGGTAAGGTGGCACTCACGCTGAAGGAGATTCAGCAGTTCGAGGTGGGCGACTACGTGGTGCATGTAGATCACGGCATCGGCAAGTTTGGAGGTTTGGTGCGTATGCCCCTCCCTTCGGGAGGGGATAGGGGTGGGCCCGGCTTCCAGGAGATGATAAAAATCATCTACCAGCGTGGCGATGCCATCTACGTCAGCATCCACTCTTTATATAAGGTATCGAAATACAAGTCGCAGGAAGACGGTCAGCAGCCGCGAATGTCTACGTTGGGCACAGGCCAGTGGGAACGCTTGAAGGAGCGCACCAAGAAGCATATCAAGGACATCGCCCGCGACCTCATCAAACTCTATGCCGCCCGTCGTCATCAGAAAGGCTTTGCCTTCAGTCATGATACCTACCTGCAACATGAGCTCGAGGCTTCATTCCTCTATGAGGATACCCCCGACCAGCTCAAGGCAACGCAGGATGTGAAGGCCGATATGGAGATGCAGAAACCCATGGACCGACTGGTATGTGGCGATGTGGGCTTTGGTAAGACCGAGGTGGCTGTGCGTGCTGCCTTTAAGGCTGCTGTCGATGGCAAACAGGTGGCAGTGATGGTGCCTACCACCGTCTTGGCCTATCAGCATTATCGCACCTTTTCATCACGCCTGAAGGATATGCCAGTGCGTGTGGATTATCTCACACGAGCCCGTACCACGAAGCAGACAACGGCTCTGCTGAAAGACCTGGCTGATGGTAAGGTGGATATCCTTATTGGTACCCATAAACTTATTGGCAAGACGGTGAAGTTCAAGGACTTGGGACTGCTTATCATTGACGAGGAACAGAAATTCGGCGTATCCACCAAAGAAAAACTTCGCCAGATGAAGACCAACGTCGACACCCTTACCATGAGTGCTACGCCTATTCCCCGTACCTTGCAGTTCTCGCTTGTGGGTGCTCGCGACCTCAGCGTCATCCAGACACCACCGCCTAACCGCTATCCCATTCAGACAGAGATACATACCTTCTCGGCAGAGATTATCACCGATGCCATCAACTTCGAGATGAGTCGCAACGGACAGGTCTATTTTGTCAATAACCGCATCAGCGACCTGACGCATATCGCCGAGATGATTCATAAGTACATCCCCGACTGTCGCGTTGCCGTGGGTCACGGACAGATGAAGCCCGAGGAATTAGAAAAGATTATCCTCGACTTCTCCAACTACGATTACGATGTACTGCTCTCTACCACGATTGTAGAGAATGGTATCGACATCCCTAATGCTAACACCATTATTATTAATAGTGCTCAGTATTTTGGGCTCTCCGACCTTCATCAGATGCGTGGTCGTGTGGGTCGAGGCAATCGCAAGGCCTTCTGTTACCTCTTGGCACCACCCCTTTCTGCCCTTCCCGTCGACAGCCGTCGCCGTTTGGAGGCCCTCGAGAATTTCTCCGACTTGGGCAGCGGCATCAACATTGCCATGCAAGACCTTGACATCCGTGGTGCCGGTAACCTCCTTGGTGCCGAGCAGAGCGGCTTTATCTCCGACTTGGGCTACGAGACTTACCAGAAGATTCTCAATGAGGCGATGGCGGAGTTGAGGAATGAAGAGCCCACCCTTAGCCCCTCCCCAAGGGAGGGGAATGCAAATAGTCCTTCCGTAGAAAAAACTTTTAGCAAAGCTAATCAATCCCCCCTCCCTTGGGGAGGGGAAGGGGGTGGGCTCTGGGTCTCCGACTGTGCCCTCGAGTCCGACCTCGAGATGTATTTCCCCGACCAGTATGTACCAAGCGACTCAGAGCGTATGCTGCTCTATCGTGAGCTCGACAATACCCGTAACGATCAGGAGCTGGAGGCCTATCGTCAACGCCTTATAGACCGCTTCGGACAGTTGCCCCCGCAGGCCGAGGAACTGCTGCAGGTGGTGTCTCTCCGTCGCTACGGAAAACTGTTGGGATGCGAGAAAATCATGTTGAAGCAAGGGCGTATGTTCCTTTATTTCGTGAGCAACGCCCGCAGCCCGTTCTATCAGAGCGATACGTTCGGTCGCATCATCGACTATGCCACACAGAATGTCCGTCGCTGCAACCTGCGCGAGAAGGACGGCAAGCGTTCTATGGTCATTGCCGACGTACCTACTGTAGGCGAGGGTGTGAAAGTGCTGAAAGCAATCATTCAATCATAGATGCTTATGACGCTATCACCCTTTGCCCGTCCGTTTTACATGATGGCAAAACCCGTTGGGGCGGCCTGTAACTTGGCGTGCGGCTATTGCTACTATCAGGGGGCAGGCAAGGGGGTGATGAGCGACGAGGTGCTGGAGCTCTTTGTCCGTCAGTATCTGGAGAGTCAGGCGAATCACGAGGTGTTGTTTACGTGGCACGGGGGCGAGCCTACGCTGTTGCCGATTGCGTTTTATGAAAAGGCGATGCGGTTACAGAAGCGCTACGCTGGTGGACATCATATAGACAACTGTCTGCAGACAAACGGTACGCTACTGACGGATGACTGGTGCCGCTTCTTTCATGATAACGGATGGCTGATAGGTCTGAGTATCGACGGACCCGAGGCGTTGCACGATGCGTGGCGAAAGGATAAACGTGGCGAGGCGACGCATAGGCAGGTGATGAAGGCTGTAGAGATGCTCGACAGGCACGAGGTGATGTGGAACGCGCTCAGTACGGTGAACAGCATCAACGGTGAGCATCCGCGAGAGGTGTACCGTTTCTTTAAGGAGATAGGTTGCAGGTACTTGCAGTTTACGCCTGTAGGAGGCGACATCACGGCTTCGCTGTGGGGACGATTCCTCTGCGAGGTCTTCGATACCTGGCGTAAAGAGGACGTGGGTGAGGTGTACGTGAATATTTTTGAGGCGACGCTGGCCAATTATCTGGGTGTCACGCCAGGCATCTGCGCGATGTCGGATATGTGCGGGCATGTTGGGGTAGTGGAGTGGAACGGTGACGTGTATAGTTGCGATCACTTCGTGCGTCCTGAGCACCGCCTTGGAAACATCCGCCAGCAGACTATCTACGAGATGATGCACAGCCCACAGCAGCAAGATTTTTCCCAACAAAAAACAAGCTGGTTGCCCCAGACGTGCAAAGCGTGTAAGTGGCTGTTTGCTTGTCACGGGGAATGCCCGCGAAATCACCAGTATTTGTGCGAGGGATACCGGATGTTCTTTGAGCATACGAAAGAATTTATGAACGAAATGAAAGATGAAAGATATGATTAGTAAGTATTGCGTTGCCTTCATCGGTGCAGCAACGGCCAGTGAGGCGGAGGCGCAGAAAGCTACGCCAGAGCGTCCTAACGTAGTTTTTATTCTGGCCGACGATATGGGGTACGGCGACTTGTCGTGCTTTGGGTCGAAGTATGTGAAGACGCCGAATATCGACAGACTGTCGCAGACGGGTACTACGTTTACGCAGTGCTATGCGGGGAGCGGTATCTCGAGTCCTTCGCGCTGTTCGCTGATGACGGGTAAGCACACGGGAAATACGCGAATCCGTGATAACCAGTGTCCTGTGGGAGGTATTCAGGGTATCAAGATCAACGAGAAGGGCGACACCACCTATATCCGTCGCACCAACCTGATGCCTACCGATACTACCATCGCCACCGTGCTCTCGGCTGGTGGCTATCGCACCTGTCTGGTGAATAAATGGCATCTGGACGGTTACGACCCAGGTGCATCGCCCAATCATCGCGGCTTTCATGAGTTCTATGGCTGGACCATCTCCACCGTTCACTCCAACTCACCTTATTATTATCCCTATTACCGTTTCGTAGGCGACTCGTTGACAACCATCCAAGAGAATGCCCATGATGCCCATGTGCGTCATAATACCGACATCTCTACGGATGATGCCATCGCTTTCATTGGGCGTAACAAGGAATGCCCGTTCTTCCTCTATCTGGCCTACGACGCGCCTCACGAACCTTATATTATAGACGAGACCTCATGGTACGACGGACAGAAGGACTGGTCGATGAATACCAAGCGCTATGCATCGCTCATCACCCACATGGATCGTGCCATAGGCCGACTGCTGGATTATCTGGAGCGTGAGGGCTTGCGTGAAAATACCCTCGTGATCTTTGCCAGCGACAATGGAGCAGCTGTGCAGGCACCTATCAAGGAACTGAACTGTAACGCTGGCTTCCACGGACGTAAGGGACAGCTCTATGAAGGTGGCATCCGTGTGCCGATGATTGTGAATCAGCCAGGGCGAGTGCCTGTGCAGAAGCTGCAGAACCTGATATACTTCCCTGATGTGATGCCCACGCTGGCAGCACTTACCGGCAGCGAACAGCATCTGCCCCAGAACATTAACGGCATGAATATCCTGCCCCTGTTCTATGGACAGCCTGTAGATACCGACCATCGTATGCTATACTGGGAGTTCACCGGCAAACAGCGTGCTGCGCGTCTGGGCGACTGGAAATGCGTCACCATCAAGAAGAATGCGCCCTTAGAACTCTATAACCTGAAAGATGACCCAGAGGAGCGTCATAACCTGGCCGGCCAGTATCCTGAAATGGTGCAACTTTTCGATGAGGCCATGCGGCGATTGCACCAGCCCTCTGAGTGCTGGCCGTTGGATGGTGAGTAAATAATTTTGGCATTTTCTTTGGCTAAACAGGAAATAATAAGTACTTTTGCAGTCCGAAAAAAATGACCAAAAGAAAAAGAATATGATAAACAAAAGATTTTTCGTTATTTTTTTGAGTGTCTTGATGGGCTGTGTCTCGCTGATGGCAGAGAAAAGCAATCTCCATCAGCGTGCCGAATCAGAGGAAGCCAAAAATAATACTGCCAATGCCCGTTCGCTATATATCAGTGCCTTTGAGAGTTATGTAAGCAAGGGACAGATGGAAGATGGCGTGACGTGCGGTGTGAAGGCTACCGCCTTGTATCGTAAGGAGAATTTATGGAAAGAGGCCTTCGATATGCTGCGCCTTGTAGACCAGTCGATAGATGCCAGTAAGATCATTGCGAGCAACAAGGCTGCTTTGCACTATCAGACTGCGAAGGAGCGTATGCAGATGTACATGAGGTTGCGCAAGGGCGAACGTGCGTTGGAACAGATTAAGTATATGGAGACGCTTGTGAATCAGTCAAACAGCGAGAGTCTCAGTAACGACCTGCTCTATCATAAGGCCATCTATTACTACACTTTAGGACAGACGGCACAGGGTAATGCCGTGTTCAAGGAAATGGCTACGAAACTGACGGCCCAGAAGGACTACGACAAGGTTGACGAGGTCTACCAGACGCTGCTGGCTAACGGCAGACAGAGCAACAATGCCAGTATGTTGAACCAGGCATATAGTAGTTATATCGTATGGAAAGACTCGGTCACTGCTATCAAGACAGCCGAGGAGCGCGACAGCCTGCAGCAGCAGATTGCCAAAAACGAGCAGGTCATTGCCGAGAAGGATGACTCGCTCTCGGCTCGACAGCTCACTATCTCAGGACTCATCGTGCTGGCTGTCATCCTCGCTGTAGTACTGGTGCTGGGAGCCCTGGTGCTCATGCGCTTCATGGTGCTCACCCGTAAGCAGAAGAAGTCCATTCAGCTGGCCAACGAGAGCAATGCCCTAAAAGCAAAGTTCATCAACAGCATCTCGTCACAGCTGGAGCCCACACTGAAGAAACTGGACGGCAAGAAGCCCGAGGTGAAAGCCTTGCTCGACTTCTCCAGTCACATACAAACCCTCTCGGACGTAGAGAATGCCGATAGCGTGGAACTGGAGGAAAAGCAGATACAGCCGTTGTGCGAGGCACTGGGCGAAGAGGTGCGCAACAAGATTGGCAGCGATGTGACGCTGACCGTCTCGGTGCCCAAGATGGAGGTGAAGATCCACGAGGAATACCTCACCTTTATCCTGCGTCACCTGTTGGACAACGCCGTGGAGTTCACACCCAGTGGTGGTAAGATCTCCTTTGAATTCAAGAAGCGCAGCCCCCACACCTATCAGTTCCTGATTGCCAATACCGGCGTGGTGATACCCGAGGAGAAGCGCGAGGACATCTTCAAGCCCTTCCTTGAGATTCACGACCTGACCCGTGGCGACGGCTTGGGACTGCCTATCTGCAAGCAGATGGCACTGAAGATGAACGGCGACCTGGACATCGATCCTGCTTTCACCAAAGGCACCCGCTTCGTGCTCAACCTGCATGTGTAGAATCGTTTAGGTGGCCAGACGGTAAGAATAATGGACTCCCGAATCATTTCGAGAGTCCTTTTTTTTGTTTTTCCTAAAATCCGCAGCACTTTAGTTTAATATTCTTTATAAGTACCTGAGCAACAAAAAGTTCTTGCTGTGGCAAGCGGCAAAGCCGAGCGGCTCAGGATTTGGTCATGTCAGAAATTTCACTTACCTTAGTGCTGCAAATCAAGACAAGCAAAATCATCAATGATATGGCAAAGGTAAGCAAAAATCTGAGAAAATCACCGCTTTTGGTGGAATATTTTTCGTTTTGGACAAATTTGACCGTATTCTGTCCTCTGTAATCGACTCCCACCTGGGACTTCGCAGTAAGTTGATAGGCTATCAAAGCGCGAGATAATACGGGCTGCAAACTTCTACCGATACATCGTGGCATTGCCGCTCATGGCCGTCCTCTTTGGAATCAAGGCCACAGACAGGGTCAAGAGCTTCCTTTTCAGATTCATCGCCGTACCTGCCAAGTGGATCAGAACGGCACGACAATACAAACTCAACATCTACTCCAACAAGCCATACAAACTTATTTGGGAACACGGATAAAACAACCTTCTTCATTGATGCCTCGGTCTATGCCTCTCGACCTTACGGGGTAAGGGGGTACTGGCTCATG
>CACZZQ010000007.1 GCA_902785695.1 uncultured Prevotellaceae bacterium
ACCAAGGGAAAAACTAAATTTCCTTACCCCAAATGAGGTCTTTTTCAAACATTTTGCCTAACTTTGCAACAAACTTGCACTTGCTGGTTGACTCTATACATATAAAAATGGTCAAATTGTTGTGTTTTTTTCTATCAATTCGTACTGTAATTGCGATTTTTTTTGTATATTTGCAGAAAAATTGGAGACTATGGAAGCAAAACACGACGTGGAAAAGACTACGGAGAGCAGACCTTCTACCGTAAAGCCGGCTAAGAGTTCCGCATATCTTGACATGATTAGTCCACAGGTGCTCAATGATTTGCAAAAGAAGATTGTTGCTATCGTTGTGAATCAAAAGAAATACCTTGACAAGAACTATTCTGTCAAGCAGCTTTCCCTTGATATGGGCACTAACACACGTTATGTGTCGGCTACCATCAATATCTGTTTCAACATGAACTACACTTCCTTCATCAACAAATACAGGATAGAGGATGCAATGACGATTCTTAGGGATAAGAAATATCAGGATCTGCGCATTGAAGAGGTAAGTGATATGGTAGGGTTCTCTAACAGACAGTCGTTTTATACTTCCTTCTTCAAATTAACGGGTGTAACTCCCAAGGCGTATAAACGCTCCCACATGGTGTCGGACACTAAAACGAAACGAAAAAACAAATGACCAATCATTCATTTTGCTATTCTGATGAGCGATTTGCTGACATTCAGATGCTACGCTACCGCTTAAACGGCTTCGAGAATTTGTCACTTCAGCAAAAGCAACTCATCTATTATTTGTCTAAGGCTGCACTGTATGGTCGTGACATTACATTTGACCAGTTCGGCAGATATAATCTTCGCATCAGAAAAGTCCTTGAGGTAATCTACAAAGACATGAGAATCCCTCGTGATAATCAGGATTTTCGCGAATTGACGGTTTACTTGAAGCGACTGTGGTTTTCGAGTGGTATTCATCACCACTACGGGTGCGACAAGTTCAAACCAGGTTTCTCCAGACAATTCTTCCACGAATGCCTTCAAACAGTTGACGCACGCCAGTTGCCTCTTGAAGAACGACAAACTGTCGAGGAACTGTTCAACGAGCTTGCACCTGTCATTTTTGACGAACAGATTCTGCCCAAGCGAGTCAATAAGGCAGACGGTGTTGACCTGATTACTACATCGGCTTGCAACTATTATCAAGGTGTCACTCAAGAGGAGGTGGAAAACTACTATTCTGCATTCAGCCAGCGTGATGAAAGCGAACCACCTTCCTATGGGTTGAATACCACATTAGTGAAAGAAAACGGAATCATTCGTGAGGAAGTATGGAGCGCAAACGGACGCTATTCCAACGCTATCAGGCACATCATTTTCTGGTTGGAGAAAGCTGCGAATGTAGCAGAAAACGACGAACAGAAAGATACAATAGAAACACTTGTAAATTATTATCAGACAGGAGATTTGCATTTATTTGATAAATATTCAATCAAATGGCTTCAAGAAGGAGATGCAAGAGTAGATTTCATCAACGGATTTATTGAGGTATATGGCGACCCGTTAGGTATTAAAGGTTCTTGGGAAGGGTTGGTGGAATATGTGGACTTGGAGGCCACTATACGTACACAGGCAATCAGTGACAACGCTCAGTGGTTTGAAGACCATTCTCCCGTTGACCCGCGATTCAAAAAAACAATAGTAAGGGGCGTTTCTGCAAGGGTGATTTGCGCTGCAATGCTGGGCGGCGACGAATATCCTTCTACGGCAATAGGCATTAATTTGCCTAATGCGGATTGGATTCGTTCACAGTATGGTTCCAAAAGTATTACCATTAGTAACATTACGGATGCCTACAATAAGGCTGCTCACGGAAACGGATTCAGAGAAGAGTTCGTCAAAGAACAGAAAATGCTCGATTTTATCGCTAAATATAGTGATATTTGTGACGATTTGCACACCGATCTTCATGAATGTCTGGGACACGGAAGCGGTCAGTTACTTCCAGGTACTTCACCTGATGCGCTCAAGTCGTACGGCAACGTGATAGAAGAGGCAAGGGCCGATTTGTTCGGACTTTACTATATAGCAGACGAAAAGTTGGTAGAGTTAGGATTACTTCCTGATAATGAAGCATATAAAGCCCAATACTTTACGTATATGTTGAATGGATGTATGACACAGTTGGCACGTATAGAATTGGGATGTCAGATTGAAGAGGCCCACATGAGAAACCGTGCATTGATTGCCAGATGGTGTCTTGAGCATTCACGGCACATGAGACTGTCTGTCAAAAATGGACAGCATGAGCTGGAGATTGACGATTTTCAGGAGCTTCGACGGCTGATTGCTAAGCTGTTGGCAGAGATTCAGCGCATCAAGAGCGAAGGAGATTACGAGGCAGCGCGTCAACTTGTAGAGACCTACGCAGTGAATATCGACACAGATTTACATACGGAGGTATTGGAACGCTATCGCAAACTGAACTTGGCTCCATATAAGGGATTCATCAACCCTTGGCTGTTGCCAGTCTTCGATGAAAGGGGGGAAATTGCAGATATACAAGTCAATTATTCAGAATCCTACGACCATCAAATGATGAGATATAGTTCGGAATATTCTACATTAATATGAACATACAAGATGAAATAAAGGAAATAAAGCTGTCATTCAGGTTGATGATGGACGGAAAGGTGGCACAGTCAATGCGTGAGAAGGGACTTGACTACCATCTGAACTGGGGTGCCACGCTGCCCAGGCTGAAAGAAAAAGCCGATGAAATCGGCAAAAATTACGATTTGGCCATAGCTCTCTGGAAAGAGAACGTGCGCGAATGCAAAATATTGGCAACGATGATTATGCCAAATGAGCAGATGCTGCCAGAAGTTGCTGATATCTGGATGGAACAGACCCCCACCATAGAGATAGCCGAACAAGCTGCGTTCAACCTCTATCAACATCTGCCGTATGCTGCCGATATGGCATATCGGTGGCTGGCATCTGAGAACGACCTGACCCAAATGTGCGGATACCACATACTGACCAGGCTGTTTATGCAGAAGCAAGATCCCAACGAGCGAGGAATCAACGAATTCATCGATCAGGCACTTGTGGCATTGCAGTCTTCAAATCTGACGCTTCGCAAAGCCGCGATGCAAGCCATTATCCGCTTTGCCGATTTGAGTCTGATGCACAAGCGCATTGCTCACTCTGCTGTGTCGAGCATCGGCTTTGATTTCGTATAAAAGGGGTGAAAAAGAAAATCCGATTTAAAAAAAGCTATAAAAAAGCAAGAAACATTTTTGTGGTTTGCTTTTTTTTATATACCTTTGCAAGGCCAATTTGAATTAAAAAACAAAACTTTAAATAAAACACAAACAATTATGTCACAAATTACAGGACGCATTTCCCAGATTATTGGTCCCGTTATCGACGTTTATTTCGATACCAAAGGACTTGATGCCGAGAAAGTGCTGCCAAAAATTCACGAAGCCCTTCGTATTAATCGTGGCAACGGAGAGGATCTCATAGTAGAGGTTCAGCAGCACATCGGTGAGGATACCGTTCGCTGTGTTGCTATGGACAATACCGATGGCTTGCAGCGTGGATTGGAGGCAACCCCTGTGGGATCACCGATACAGATGCCCGCAGGCGAACAGATTAAAGGCCGTATGCTTAATGTTATCGGCAAACCCATCGACGGTATGAAGGATTTGGATATGAAAGGCTCATATCCTATTCATCGTGAGGCTCCTTCTTTTGAGGAACTGTCTACCAAGAAAGAGATTCTCTCTACCGGTATCAAGGTTATTGACTTGCTGGAGCCCTATATGAAGGGTGGTAAGATTGGCTTGTTCGGTGGTGCTGGTGTAGGTAAGACCGTTCTTATCATGGAGCTGATCAACAACATTGCCAAAGGTCACAACGGTTTCTCGGTATTTGCTGGAGTAGGTGAGCGCACCCGTGAAGGCAACGACTTGATTCGTGAAATGATTGAGTCGGGTGTTATCCGCTATGGCGAGAAGTTCAAGGAGGCAATGGCAGAAGGTAAGTGGGATCTCTCACTTGTTGATCCCGAAGAGCTGAAGAAGAGCCAGGCAACGCTTGTTTACGGTCAGATGAACGAACCCCCTGGCGCACGTGCTTCTGTAGCTTTGTCAGGACTGACTGTTGCTGAGGGCTTCCGTGATGCTGGTGGTAAGGATGGCGGTGCTGCTGATATCCTGTTCTTCATTGACAATATCTTCCGTTTCACGCAGGCAGGTTCTGAGGTGTCGGCTCTGTTGGGTCGTATGCCTTCTGCTGTAGGTTATCAGCCTACACTGGCATCAGAGATGGGTGCCATGCAGGAACGCATCACTTCTACGAAGACAGGTTCTATCACATCAGTTCAAGCTGTTTATGTGCCTGCAGATGACTTGACTGACCCTGCACCTGCTACTACGTTTACCCACCTGGACGCCACTACCGTGCTTGATCGAAAGATTGCCGAGCTTGGTATCTATCCTGCCGTGGATCCTCTGGGCTCTACTTCACGTATTCTCGACCCGCTGATTGTAGGTAAGGACCACTATGAGTGTGCTCAGCGCGTGAAGGAGATTCTGCAGCGTTATAAGGAGTTGCAGGATATCATTGCAATTCTGGGTATGGATGAGCTCTCAGACGAGGATAAGTTGACGGTGAATCGTGCACGTCGTGTGCAGCGCTTCCTCAGTCAGCCGTTCTCTGTTGCAGAGCAGTTCACAGGTCTGCCTGGAGTTATGGTGCCTATCGAAGACACAATCAAAGGTTTCAACGCCATTCTCGACGGTGAGGTGGACGACCTGCCTGAGCAGGCATTCCTCAATGTGGGAACCATTGATGACGCTAAGGCTAAGGCCCAGAAACTCCTTGAAGCCGCCAAGGGATAAATTGTAAATCGTCAAATTGTAAATTTGCAATATGCTGAAACTGAAGATTGTATCGCCCGAAAGGGTGGAATTTTCCGGAGAGGTTGAGAGTGTCAAGGTTCCTGGCTCAATGGGACAGTTTGAGATTCTCACGGACCATGCTCCCATCATCTCTACATTGCAGAAGGGTATTGTAGAGTATGATGGACAGCAGTTGGCCATTCTCGGCGGTTTTGTTGAAGTACAGAAGAACGAGGTCTCACTCTGTATTGAGAAGACCGAATAATGGAATACGTTCTATCCGTATTACTCTTCACCCTGCTAGGTGTGACCTATGTGTTGGGTTATGACTTCGTCAAGCAGCGTTCTGCTGAGCATCTGCCTCACTTCTGCCTCGCAATGACGGTCATCCGCCTCATCTTAGCGTCAACACTTGCCGGAATTATCATATTCTTCAAGGAAAATAGAGAAGAAACCATCACGTTTGCTATCATATATCTAATAATGTATATGGTTACGATGGTGGTCACACTGAAATTAAGACATTAAAAATATGTATCACATCAAACGACTGATTACTCTTGCGCTACTGCTCATTGCATTGTCGCCCTCTGTGAAAGCCGAGGACTTCAGTGCCAAGGAGGTGGTGCTTGAGCATATTCAGGATTCGCACGACTGGCATATCACTGATTATGTGAACAGCGAGGGCGAGAAAGAGGCATTGGCTATTCCTCTGCCTGTCATCGTCAAGAGCTCTACTGGCTGGCACGTGTTCCTATCGTCGCAGTTCGAGCATCATGCCCATGATGGCTTGCGTCATGTTAAGGCTGATGCTCCAGCAGACATTCAGGGACTGGCAATCGATGTAGAAGGCGAAAATGCTGGCAAGATTGTTGAAAACGGTGAGCCCGTGTTAGACCTCTCGATTACGAAGACTGTAGTAGTGATGTTCATCAACGTGGCCCTGCTCCTGTTCTGCATCCTGTTCAGTGCCCGCTGGTACAAGCGCCATAAAGCATCCGACAATGCCCCAGGAGGATTTGTCGGTTTCATCGAGATGCTGGTGATGTATGTAGTGGATGATATCATCAAGCCTGGCGTAGGTAAGGGTTATGAGAAGTACGTGCCATATCTGCTCACCTGCTTCTTCTTCATCTTCACCTGTAACGTGATGGGCCTTATTCCGTTCCCCCCAGGCTCTGGTAATGTGACGGGTAATATCGCTGTGACGTTTATCTTGGCTCTGTGTACCTTTGTGGTGGTTCAGTTCTCTGGAAGCAAGCACTACTGGAAGGAAATCTTCTGGCCTGATGTGCCTTTCCTGTTGAAGTGTCCTGTTCCCCTGATGCCTGTTATCGAGTTCGTGGGTATCTTCACGAAGCCCTTTGCCCTGATGATCCGACTTTTCGCTAACATGATGGCAGGTCACGCTATTGCCGTTGCCATGCCATGTATTATATTCCTGGTAGTGTCGATGTCGGCAGGCGTATTCTTTAGTATGAGTGCCGTCAGTGTATTTATGGCTATTTTTATGATGTGCCTTGAATGTCTGGTATGCTTTATCCAGGCTATGGTATTCACACTGCTCTCATCCGTGTTCATCGGAATGGCTCGTGCCGTACCAGAAGGACATGAGTAATTTAAAGGTAAAAAGGTAAAAAAATATTAACAATTAAAAACTTAAACAATTATGATTACAACATTATTAGCAATCGAAGGTGTTGCAAAGTTAGGTGCCGCAGTTGGCGCAGGTCTCGCAGCTATTGGCGCAGGTATTGGCATTGGTAAAATTGGCGGTTCTGCTATGGACGCTATGGCTCGCCAGCCCGAGGTTATCAGCAAACTGATGACCAACATGATTATCGCTGCCGCTCTGATTGAAGGTGTTGCACTGTTCGCTGCCGTGATCGCATTCATGTGCCTCTAAAAAAAGATGTAATAACGAGATTTCTAACCATTAGATTCAGCGTATGGATTTATTGATTCCGAGTACTGGTCTGCTGTTTTGGATGTCACTGACGTTCTTCGTTGTGCTGTTCATCTTGTGGAAGTTTGGTTTTCCCGTAATCACTACAATGGTTAAGGAGCGTCAGGCTTTCATCAATGACTCGCTGCGAAAGGCTCACGAGGCAAACGAGCGTCTGGCCAATATACAGAAAGAAGGTGAATCCATCTTGCAGGAGGCTCGCGAGAAGCAGGCGCAGATACTGAAGGAAGCTGCCGAAACGCGTGAGACTATTGTAGAACAAGCTCAGGAGAAGGCCCGTCAGGAGGGTTCCCGCCTGTTGGAAGATGCCCGTGTGGCTATCGAGCAGGAAAAGAAGGCCGCTATTGCCGATATCCGAAAGCAAGTTGCTACACTCAGCGTTGAGATAGCCGAGAAGGTGTTGCGTGCCAACCTTAAGGACGATGCCTCGCAGATGGCACTCATCGACCGTATGCTGGATGATGTTACTAAGAACAAATAAAGGAGGGTACGTATGGATATAGGAGTCATATCGGTTCGCTACGCCCGTGCACTATTGAAGAGTGCCACTGAAGCTAAGATCGATGCTCAGGTATATCATGATATGCAGCTCTTGGCAAAGAGCTACATTGACGTGCCTGCCCTTCGTCAGACGATAGATAATCCGATGCTCGACAAGGAGAAGAAGCAGATGCTGCTCTATACCGCTATTGGTGGTGAGCAGGCTGCTGAGCTCTCCAAAGCCTTCGTTGCCCTGGTGCTGAAGGAAGGTCGCGAGAACATGATTCAGTTCATGGCCAATTCGTACGTCACGCTCTATCGTCAGCAAAAGAACATCATCCTTGGACGACTTACCACAGCTACGCGTGTGTCTGCCGCTATGGAGCAGAAGATGCGCACCGTTGTGGAAGCCAAGACTAAAGGCACTGTGGAGTTTGAGACCCAGGTAGACCCTGACATCATAGGAGGCTTTGTCCTCGAATACGACACCTATCGCATGGATGCCAGTGTCAAATATCGCCTCAACTCGATACTCACACAGTTAAAGAAATAATTGTGCATTAAGCATTAAGAATTAAGTATTATATTTATGTCAGATAAAATTAAACCAAGCGAAGTCTCTCAGGTGCTGCTCGAGCAGTTGAACGGTATCTCTGGTAGTGCTCAGTTCGATGAGGTGGGTACCGTGCTTCAGGTCTCTGACGGTGTGGCACGTATCTATGGCTTGCGTAATGCCGAGGCCAACGAGTTGCTGGAGTTCGAGAACGGCACGATGGCTATCGTGATGAACCTTGAAGAGGACAACGTGGGTTGCGTGCTTCTGGGTACCACGTCGGGCATCAAGGAAGGTATGGTGGTAAAGCGCACCAAGCGCATTGCCTCTATCCGCGTTAACGACAATATGCTTGGCCGAGTCATCAATCCTCTTGGACAGGCCATCGACGGTAAGGGCGACATCGACTTGAAAGACTCGTTCGAGATGCCACTGGACCGCAAGGCACCTGGCGTGATCTATCGTCAGCCTGTGAAGGAACCTCTACAGACAGGTTTGAAGGCTGTTGACTCCATGATTCCCATTGGTCGTGGTCAGCGTGAGTTGATTATTGGTGACCGCCAGACGGGTAAGACCGCCATTGCGGTTGACACCATTATCAACCAAAAGAGTTTCTATGAGGCTGGCAAGCCTGTGTATTGTATCTATGTGGCCATAGGTCAGAAAGCTTCTACTGTTGCTGCTCTTGTGCAGACACTGAAGGAGCATGGCGCAATGCCATATACTATTATCGTTGCTGCTACTGCTGCCGATCCTGCAGCTATGCAGTATTATGCTCCATTCGCTGGAGCCGCCATTGGCGAGTACTTCCGCGATCGTGGTCTTCCTGCTTTGGTGGTCTATGATGACTTGTCGAAACAGGCTGTGGCATATCGTGAGGTATCGCTGATTCTTCGTCGTCCTTCAGGACGTGAGGCTTATCCTGGTGATGTGTTCTATCTCCACTCACGTCTTCTTGAACGTGCGGCTAAGATGAACGAGCAGCAGGAAGTTGCCGAGCAGATGAACGACCTGCCCGAGTGCATGAAGGGTCATGTTAAGGGTGGTGGTTCGCTCACCGCTCTGCCCATCATCGAAACTCAGGCTGGTGACGTATCGGCTTACATCCCAACCAATGTTATCTCTATCACCGACGGTCAGATTTTCTTGGAGTCAGACCTCTTCAACCAGGGCTTCCGTCCTGCCATCAACGTAGGTATCTCTGTATCTCGTGTGGGTGGTTCGGCACAGATTAAGTCCATGAAGAAGGTGGCAGGTACCTTGAAGATTGACCAGGCTCAGTATCGTGAGCTCGAGGCCTTCTCGAAGTTCTCAAGTGATATGGATGCCGTGACGGCAATGACGCTGGATCGTGGACGTAAGAACAACCAGTTGTTGATTCAGCCTCAGTACAGTCCCATGCCCGTAGGCGAGCAGGTGGCTATCCTGTATTGCGGTGTGAACGGCTTGATGCGCCAAGTGCCCATTGATAAGGTACGCCAGTGTCAGGATCAGTTCCTTGACAAGCTGCGCTCTTCTCATCCCGAGGTTATCGAGACGCTGGCCAGCGGCAAGATTGACGATACTACTGTCGATACCATCGAGGCAGTTATGGCCGATATCGCCGGAACGTATAAAGCCTGATAGCCTATGCCAAGCCTGAAAGAAATTAAAGGCCGTATTGCCTCAGTCAACTCGACTCGCAAGATTACCAGTGCGATGAAGATGGTTGCTTCATCAAAGCTGCATCATGCGCAGGTGGCTATTCAAAATATGCTGCCCTACGAGACCTTGCTGGAGCATATCCTCAAGTCATTCTTGGCTGCCGAGCCCGGTGCTCAGACCATTTACGATACGGAACGTAACGTGAAGCGTGTGGCACTGGTGGTCTTCAGCAGCAACTCGTCGCTCTGTGGTGGCTTTAATGCCAACATTATCAAGGTGATGATGAAGGCTGTTGACGCCCTCTCTACCGAGTTGGGTAAGGAGAACGTGGAGGTGTATCCCATAGGTCGTAAGGTTGCTGAGAAGGCGCGTAAGCTGGGCTATAATGTGAAGTGCGACTTGGCCAGTCTTGTGGATCATCCCAATGCGAAGCAGTGTATCGACTTGACGATGGAGTTGGGCGAGCGTTTTGCCAATGGTGAGATTGACAAGGTGGAGCTGATTTATCACCACTTTAAGAGTGCCGGCTCGCAGGTCTTGACTCATAAGACGCTGTTGCCTATCGATATTGAGACAGAGCTTCAGCGCGACCATGAGCGCGACCTGACGTCAATAGTGACTTCACAGAAGGCTCAAGACTATCTGAAGAAGAAAGAACGTAAGAAAAAGAAGACAGAGAATAGTGAGGAGGTTGTTCCTTTGAACGACAACTTCATTGTAGAGCCCGATATGCATACCGTTCTCTCCGAGCTGATTCCCAAGCTGGGTCACCTGATGGTCTATACGGCTCTGCTCGACAGTATAGCCTCGGAACATGCTGCCCGTATGGTGGCTATGCAGACGGCAACGGATAATGCCGACGAGCTGCTGCGCCAGTTGAACCTGCAGTACAACAAGAGTCGTCAGCAGGCTATCACCAGCGAGTTGCTCGACATTGTGGGAGGCTCAGTAAACAATTAATTTTTCTCGAATCTTAGACAAGCCCAGTCGCCATCGTGCTGCTGGGCTTTCTTTGTGAGTCCTAACGATGCAGCTTTCTTTTCCAGCATAGGGATATCCTGTTTATAAAATCCGCTGAGCAACAGGGTGGAGTGTGCTTTCATCTTCTCTGTGAATGCCTGCATATCTGCTAAAAGGATATTCCTGTTGATATTGGCGAGTACCACATCAAACTGACCCTCAACCGCCTTTAATATAGCAGCATCACCCAAAAGTGATATAAACTGCTTATCCACCATATTAATAACTGCATTATGTCTTGCATTCTCAGCACTCCATTCGTCAATATCATATCCCACAGCTTCACTGGCACCCAGTTTCAAGGCTGCAATGGCAAGAATGCCCGTACCTGTACCGCAATCCAACACACGAAGGCCTTTCAACTGTAGTTCATTTAACTGTGAAACCATCATGCGAGTGGTTTCGTGCGTGCCAGTACCAAAAGCAAGGTGAGCATCAATCTCAATTGCTATTGGCAGTTGTTGTTCAGGCAAATGACGTCCGTCATGAATGGCAATGCTTTCGTCTACGATGATCGGTTCAAATCCCTCCTGCTCCCATTGCTCGTTCCAGTCCTTATCCTCGGCCTCAGCTGTTGTAAATAAAATCTTGCAATCTGGTAGGGGGAATCCCTCAAGCAATGTATTGAGTACCAGTTCGTTGAATGCACTTTTTTGCACGTATCCTTTGACACCATCCTGGGTGTCCTCAAAAGTCTCGAACCCAGCCTCTCCTGCCAGTGCAGCCACTATGTCTCGTGCGTCCTGCATCATGTCTGCAGGTGCTTTGATGTTGAAATTTACCTCGTAGTACTTCATAGGAACTTTAATTTTTCCACTGCAAAATTACTAAAAATTAGGGAAAATCCTACCATGTTTTAGGGTTTTTCCCTATCTTTGCCCATCATTATTGATTATTTTTGCATCGTGAAAAAGTAAATACACACATATAAAGTCAAAACATCAAAAAAAACTGATATGAAAAAATTATTCTTGTTATCAATGACATTTGTTCTTTTGCCACTCTCGCTGATGGCTCAGGACGATATGTATTTCGGCTCCACCAAGCAGAAGTCGTCAACACGTCGCAGTTCTTCTTCCTATCAGCCAGCATCGACCTACTATTCAGGTTCGTCGCGCTCTGTCGACGAATACAATCGTCATTACAGTGGAAGCAGCTACGAAGTACTCAATACCGATACTGGCGACGTTATATCGTTCTCGCCCGTAGAGGGAACCTATCCTGACTCTGTGGGCGATTTCTCACTGACACGTAAGATGACCCGCTTCGACGACTATGCCCCTACAACAGCTTATTGGGAGGGTTATGACCAAGGTCGTCGCGACTCTTGGGACTGGCATTCTCCTTGGTACTATACCTCTTCTTATTATCCTTGGTACGACTACGGATGGTATGATCCCTGGTATCACACCTCCTGGCGCTGGGGATGGTATGACCCCTGGTACTACGACTACTCCTGGCGTTGGGGCTGGAACCGCCCGTACTATTACGGCTACTATAGTGGCGGTTACTACGGTGGTGGACACTACGTCCACAATACGCGCTATTACCATAACGGCAATACAGGCACCCTCTCTCGTTACAGTGGCAACCGCCGCAGTTCTACCAGCGGACGTGTATCAAACTATACCAGCTCAAGCCGATTCAATGGTGCTCGTGACCGTGCCTATGGCACCTCAACGACAGGGCACTCTACTTCTGTTGGTACTACCAATCGCTCTATATCGCGCAGTTCTACACGTACTACATCAACGGGTAGCAGTTCTTATAGCACGCCTCGCAGCACGTCGTCAAGCGGCAGTGCTTTCAGCAACTCCAGCAGTTCCTATGGCAGCAGCCGTTCATCAGGTGGTGGCAGTTCCTTTGGCAGCAGCCGTTCTTCTGGCGGCGGTAACCGTTCATCAGGTGGCAATGCATACGGTAGTAGCCGTACTGGCGGTGGACGCAGATAGGAGTGAGAAGTGTTAAGTGATAAGTATAAAGTGAAAAGTTTTAGGATATGAAAAAGATTATTTCCCTGGCAGTTCTTTCGCTGGCCATGTTGCCCGCAGCTGCACAAGATACATACGAGAATGCCCGCTTGCTGGGTTCTGACCTCAACGGTACAGCCCGCTACGTGGGTATGGGTGGTGCATTGGATGCCCTTGGAGCTGATATTTCTACTATCGGTACCAATCCTGCCGGCATCGGCATTTTCCGTCACAGCACTATCAGCGGTTCGCTTGGAATAGTTTCACAAGAGGATGCCGTGCGTTTCGACCAGACACGTAAGACAAACCTGAGTTTCGATCAGGTGGGCTTTGTCTGGGCTAACGTGTTGGATGATGATGATGACACATATATGAATTTCGCATTCAATTATCATAAGAGCCGTAACTTCAATCAGATTCTCTCTGCTGCCAATAGCTTAAAGGGAGCCTCGCTTAGCAAACTGGCTTATGGCAAGAGTACCCTTGACAATGAGAGTCAGGGTGGCTATTATCTGGAAGAAGGCGATGTTTTAGAGGCCATAAAAGGTAAAGACTATTATCTTGTGGAAGGGTGGCAGAACAGTAACCCTCAAAGCGAGCGAGCCTACACATACACCCAGTGGGATCATGTCTATACCAACGGACTGATGTGGGACCAGAATAATTTCCCTGCTACAGAGACTTTCAAGAACAATTTCTTCGAGGCCACTGGTTATGACTTTAACCGCGGTCACAAGGGCTATATTGCCGACTTTGACTTCAACTTCTCAGGCAATATCAACAACCGTATCTTCCTTGGTTTGACCCTGGGTATTCATAGCGTTGATTACTTAGGCTATAGCGAGTATCAGGAGTTCTTGGTTGACAGCAAAGGTCAGTCAATAGGAAACACTGTCCTGGCCGACGAGCGCAAGATTACTGGTACGGGCGTAGACCTGAAATTAGGTGCCATCTTCCGTCCCTTTGAGGATTCTCCCTTCCGATTCGGTCTCAGCGTCATCACACCAACTTGGTACGACCTGAAGAGCCGTAATGCCACTCTGCTTATCAATGCTACCGACTATGCTGCCACACATCCAGGTACTGAGAAATGGGGATGGAAAGAGTTCTCCAGTGGTGAGACCTATGAGTTCAAGTACTACACCCCTTGGAAGTTCGGTCTTAGTCTTGGTCACACCGTTGACGACTATCTGGCGTTGGGTGCCGGTATTGAGTATTCCGACTATTCTACAGCTGACACACGTGTGAATGACGGCTATGATTCTTATGGAAACGCCGACTCTTACAGCGACGAGATTATGAACCGCAACACTGAACAAGCTCTCAAGAGTGTATTAACCTGTCGAGTTGGAGCCGAGTTTAAGCCCGACCCATCTATGGCCGTACGCCTGGGCTACAACTACGTATCGCCTGCCTACAATAAGAACGGTATTCGGGATACCCGACTGGCAAGTCTTGGCAACTGGTACTCATCTACCGCCGACTATACAAACTGGGAAGCTACCCACCGCATTACCTGTGGTCTTGGCTACAAGTACGAGAACTGGAATTTTGATGTGGCCTATCAGTATAATACTACCAAGGGTACCTTCTATCCCTTCCAGCCCGACTTTACTTTCACCGACGTGATTTCTTCCAGTAGCGTTTTAGAGACCAACATCTCAACACCAACCAACGTAAAGTTCAACCGTCATCAGGTTCTCTTCACTATAGGCTACACGTTTTGAATAAGTGGCACACTTATGAATTTAAATGGCACACTTATGAATTTAAATGGCACACTTACGAGTGCTAAATGGCATACTTACGAGTGCTAAATGACCTGCTTTTTTATGTGGACACTGGACAGTAAAAATCGGTGATTTTCTAAAAGTCTACGCGTACGTCTGTACTTATTATACGCACGTATGCTCAGACGTACGCGAAGAGTTTTCTAAAAAACGCTGATTTTACTGTCCAGTGTCCACTTTTTTTGAACAACAGGCTTGCTTTGCTTAGTCGGCAGCTTGGAATTCCTCGAGGAAGCGGGTATCGTTCTCAGAGAACATACGGAGGTCGGAGACGCGATACTTCAAGTTGGTGATGCGCTCCACACCCATACCGAAGGCATAGCCACTGTAGATGCTACTGTCGATGCCGCACTGCTCGAGCACGTTGGGGTCTACCATACCACATCCCAGAATCTCTACCCAACCGGTGTGCTTGCAGAAGCCGCAGCCCTCGCCGCCACAGATAAAGCACGAGATATCCATCTCGGCACTGGGCTCGGTGAAGGGGAAGTAAGAGGGGCGCAGACGAATCTTCGTATCTGCACCGAACATCTCCTTTGCAAAGCTCAAAAGCACCTGCTTCAGGTCGGTGAAGCTGACGTTCTTGTCGATATACAGACCCTCTACCTGATGGAAGAAACAGTGAGCGCGGGCAGTGATGGCTTCATTGCGATACACGCGACCCGGACAGATGACGCGGATAGGAGCGGTGAGCTTGCCGTCCTCAGTGTGCATCTGCTCCATCACGCGGGCCTGAACACTCGAGGTATGAGAGCGCAGCAGGATGTTTTTCGTCACATCGTTGGGATGTTGAGACACGAAGAACGTGTCCTGCATATCGCGGGCAGGATGGTCGGCAGCGAAGTTCATGCGGGTAAACACATGAAGGTCGTCCTCCACTTCAGGACCGTCGGCCAGCACGAAGCCCATGCGGCTGAAGATATCGATAATCTCGTTGGTCACGATGGTCAACGGATGGCGTGTGCCGAGCTGTATGGGGTAGGGGGTGCGGGTCAGGTCGATGGCTTCGTCGCCAGCTTCCTGCATGGTGCACTCCTCGCGCAGCTGGTTGATGCGGTCGGTGATGCGCTGTTTCAGTTCGTTAATCTTTACGCCCACCTCTTTCTTCTGCTCAGCGGGCACGTTGCGGAAGTCGCTCATCAGCTCGTTCAACTCACCTTTTTTACTTAGGTATTTGAGTCGCAGCTGCTCTACTTCCTCAGCATTCTTGGCCTCCAGCGAGTCAACCTGCTGAAGGAGTTGGTTTATCTTCTCAAGTATCATTTTTATGTGTAAAATTGCAATTTCGGGTGCAAAGGTAATAAAATAAAGTGAAAAGTGAAGAGTGAATAGTGAAAAATTTGCTACCGCAGTTGATTTTTTTTAAAGAAATGTTATAAGTCTTGCATGGGTCGGAAAATCTTTGTAATTTTGCAGTTTGAAACACGTATTCGAATATGGGATTGTTTGATTTTTTTAGTAAGAAAAAGAAAGAAGAGACACTGGACAAGGGCTTGGAAAAGACCAAGACCTCAGTGTTCGACAAACTGGCACGTGCCATTGCAGGCAAGTCGAAAGTCGATGACGACGTACTGGACAACCTGGAAGAGGTGCTCATTACCAGCGATGTAGGCGTAGACACCACGCTGAAAATCATTGAGCGAATTGAGGAGCGCGTGGCTCGCGACAAATATGTGTCGACCAGCGAGCTCAACGGTATTCTGCGCGACGAGATAGCCGCCTTGTTGGCTGAGAACAATACCGAGGATAATGAGAATTGGGACCTGCCCGCCGACCATAAGCCCTACGTGATACTCGTAGTGGGTGTCAATGGTGTGGGCAAGACTACCACCATAGGTAAGCTGGCTTGGCAGTTTAAACAGGCTGGTAAGAAAGTCTATTTGGGTGCTGCAGATACGTTCCGTGCCGCTGCCGTAGAGCAGTTGTGTATCTGGGGCGAGCGTGTGGGAGTACCCGTAGTGAAGCAGCAGATGGGCTCTGACCCGGCTTCTGTGGCTTTCGACACGCTTCAGAGTGCCAAGGCCAACGGTGCCGACGTGGTGATTATCGATACCGCAGGCCGTCTGCATAATAAAGTGGGTCTGATGAACGAGTTGAAGAAGATCAAGGACGTGATGAAGAAGGTGCTGCCCGAGGCTCCCGACGAGGTGATGCTGGTACTCGACGGTTCTACTGGCCAGAACGCCTTTGAGCAGGCCAAGCAGTTTGCAGCTGTGACCCAAATCACATCTCTGGCTATAACGAAACTCGACGGTACAGCCAAGGGCGGTGTAGTCATTGGTATCAGCGACCAGTTGAAGGTACCCGTGAAGTATATCGGATTGGGTGAAGGTATGGAGGACCTGCAACTCTTCAATAAGAAAGACTTTGTAGACAGCCTTTTTAAAGGTTAAAGTGAAAAGTGAAACATTTGCTACCGCTATGACCATTGACTTTATCTCTTTAGGCTGTTCCAAGAACCTGGTTGACAGCGAACGACTGATGGGACTCTTTGAGGCTCATGGCTTTAAGGTGACCCACGATAGCGATGACCCCCAGGGCGAGGTGATTGTCATCAATACCTGTGGCTTCATTGCTGATGCTAAGGAGGAAAGCATCAATACAATACTGGAGCAGGTGGCACGCAAGAACGAGGGACTCGTAAAGCGCATCTATGTGATGGGCTGTCTGTCCGAGCGCTATCTGGCTGACTTGGAAGCTGAGATTCCAGAGGTTGATGGATGGTATGGGAAGTTCAATTATAAGGAACTACTGAAAGAGGTAGCCCCCCCTTCGTCCCCCGTGGGGGACACTATAGATGCCCCCTCGGGGGCAGTAGGGGGGGCTCGACACTTAACCACTCCCCATCACTACGCCTATACCAAGATCAGCGAGGGCTGCGACCGTCATTGCGCCTATTGCGCCATTCCCCTGATTACAGGCCGTCATCAGAGCCGTCCGATGGAGGAAATACTCGATGAGGTGCGCTGGTTGGTGAATCAGGGAACGGTAGAGTTTCAGATTATTGCGCAGGAACTAACTTATTACGGCATAGACCTTTATGGCGAACAGCGCATAGCAGAACTGATAGAGCAGATGGCTGATATCGAGGGCGTAAGGTGGATTCGTCTGCACTATGCCTATCCTACGCATTTTCCCTGGCATTTGCTCGACGTGATGCGTGAGAAAAAGAACGTCTGCCGCTATATGGACATCGCCCTGCAGCACATCAGCGATCATATGCTCTCAAGGATGCGACGCAACACCACGAAGCAGGAAACGATGGAGCTCATAGAGCGGATGCGTCGTGAGGTGCCCGGCATCCATATCCGCACCACGCTGATGGTGGGCTTCCCTGGTGAGACCGATGAGGACTTCCAGGAGCTTGTCGATTTTGTGAAGTGGGCACGTTTTGATCGTATGGGTGCCTTTGCCTATTCTGAGGAGGAAGGCACCTATTCGGCAGCGCATTATGAGGACGATGTGCCTGAGGACGTCAAACAGCGTCGTCTGGACAAGTTGATGCGTATTCAGCAGAATATCAGCGCTGAGATAGAGGCTGCAAAAGTAGGTAGCATACTGCCTGTGGTGATTGACCGCACGGAAGGCAACTATTATATCGGTCGCACGGAGTTCTGCTCACCAGAGGTTGACCCAGAGGTGCTGATTGAGATGACCGATGTGAAGCTGACCATCGGTGGGATGTATCAAGTGAGAATAACCGACTCCGAGGAGTTTGATCTCTATGGCATCGTGGAAAAATGAATAATACTGAAAATGAACAATAAGGAATTCATTAGCGTTTTAGCTAACAAAACAAATAAGAGACCAGCAGATACGCAGAAAATGGCTGATGCGTTGATAGCGGTGATGAGCGACTGTTTTCAAGAAGGAGACAGCGTTCAGATGGCCAATTTCGGCAATTTCGAGGTGAAGAAGAAACTGGAACGCGTGATGATGAACCCTGCCACAGGACAACATATGCTGGTTCCACCAAAATTGGTGCTATCATTTAAACCTAATCCTACTTGGAAAGACCAAATCAAGAAAGGAGGGGTTGAATAAATTATGGGTAAGATTTATATGAACGATCTGGCCGATTTGCTGGCGCAGAAAGCGAATATCAGTAAGCGTGAAGCTCAGCAGTTCATCGCGGCTGTCATCGAAACGATACAAGATGGCGTGAATGATGACAAACAAGTGAAGATAAAAGGACTGGGTACGTTCAAGGTGATTGATATAGATGCCCGCGAGAGCGTGAATGTGAATACTGGAGAACGTGTCACAATAGACAGCCATCAGAAACTTACGTTTACACCTGATACTGTAATGAAAGAGTTGGTAAACCGTCCCTTTTCACAGTTTGAAACCGTGGTGCTTAATGAAGGCGTGGAATTTGACGATGACTTTCTTGTGAAGGAACTGACTATAGAAGCAAACGAAACACTCCCCATCATAGATGAGGAAAAGAATCCTGTTATAGAACCTGCAGTTGAAGTACAAGAAACCATTCCCGTCATAGAAGAACAAGAGGAAGAACCTGTTGCAGAAGAACAAGAAGAAGAAGAAAACATGACAGAAGAAGAAAAAAATGTAGAGAAAGAAGAGTCTGAATCTTATTGGTGGGCATGGCTCCTACTGGCCATTGCAGCCTGCGTTGCCAGTTTTGCAGGTGGTTATCTGTATGGCCGTCACATGGATCGAATGTCTTTGCTTGAGGAAGAAGGTGTGATTGATACTACTTCCGTTGTTGCACCTGTAAAAGTTGATACGATAAAGAAAGATACATTAGAGGTTGATACTGCTACTTTGATAAAACAAGACACCACAAAAATCGAAGTGACTACCGCACCTAAGGTAAAGGTTCCCGAGATTAAGGCAGAGGTAGAACCAGAATGGAAGAAATACGAAAAGCAGGACGCGCGTGTACGTACAGGAGCTTATGCCATCATAGGTACTGAACGTACAGAGAAAGTACGTCAGGGAGACACTACCAAGCGTATAGCCAAACGTACGCTGGGTGATGGTATGGAATGTTATATCGAAGTATATAATAATGTGAAGACGGTAGACCTAAAAGAAGGTCAGAACATCAAGATTCCCAAACTGAAACTGAAGAAACATCTTAAAACGAAATAAACAACATTTTTAAAGAATATGGCAGAAAATATTGATATCCGCGAACTGAACAGACGGATAGAAGAGCAAAGCTCGTTTGTAACCAACCTGACAACAGGTATGGACAGAGTGATTGTAGGCCAGAAGCATCTGGTTGACTCCTTGCTGATAGGACTCCTCAGCGATGGCAACATCCTGCTGGAGGGTGTACCTGGTCTGGCAAAGACCTTGGCCATCAAGACCCTGTCTCAGTTGATCGACGCAAAATACAGTCGCATACAGTTTACACCAGACCTGTTGCCTGCCGACGTTACCGGTACAATGATTTATTCACAGAAGGACGAAAAATTCCTGGTGAAGCAAGGCCCCGTATTTGCCAACTTCGTATTGGCAGATGAAATCAACCGTGCACCGGCCAAGGTGCAGAGTGCATTGCTGGAGGCTATGCAGGAGAAGCAGGTTACCATTGGCAGTGAGACTTTCAATTTGCCAACTCCGTTCCTCGTAATGGCTACCCAGAACCCCATTGAGCAGGAGGGAACCTATCCGTTGCCAGAAGCACAGATGGACCGTTTCATGCTGAAGGTGGTTATCGGTTATCCTACGCTGGAGGAGGAGAAGCAGATTATCCGTGAGAATATCGCAGGCAGCCTCCCCACGGTAACTCCCGTCACCACGAAGGAAGAGATATTGAAAGCACGTGAGGTAGTGCGCGAGGTGTACATCGACGAGAAGATTGAACAGTATATCGCTGACATCGTCTTTGCGACGCGCTATCCCGACCGTTATGGTTTGAAGGATATGAAGGAGATGATTTCGTTTGGTGGCTCACCACGTGCCAGCATCAATCTGGCTAAGGCTTCGCGTGCCTATGCCTTCATCAAGCGTCGCGGCTATGTGGTACCTGAGGATGTGCGTGCTGTGGCTCACGACGTACTGCGCCACCGTATCGGTCTGACCTACGAGGCCGAGGCATCCAACATCACCAGCGAGGAGATCGTCAGCAAGATTATCAATAAGGTGGAAGTGCCCTAAAAGGGTATAACGAAGAGTGAAAAGTGAATAATTTGCTACCGCTCTGATGGAAACAAGTGAAATAATTAAGAAGGTCAGGAAGATTGAGATCAAGGCTCGTGGCCTGAGTTCAAACATCTTCGCGGGTCAGTACCACTCGGCTTTCAAAGGTCGTGGTATGGCTTTCTCGGAGGTGCGCGAATATCAGTATGGCGACGATGTGCGCGATATCGACTGGAACGTCACTGCACGCTTCAACAAACCCTATGTCAAGGTGTTTGAGGAGGAGCGTGAGTTGACGGTAATGCTGCTTATCGATGTCAGCGGCTCGCTGGACTTCGGCACCAAGAAGCAATTCAAGCGCGACATGGTGACTGAGATAGCGGCTACACTGGCATTCTCAGCAATCCAGAACAATGATAAGATTGGCGTGATCTTCTTCTCTGATAAGATAGAAAAATACATCCCACCCAAGAAAGGACGCAAGCATATCCTGTATATCATCCGCGAGATGCTGGACTTCAACGCAGAGAGCCGTCATACTGATGTGGCACAGGCGATAGAGTTCCTTACTGGCGTGAGCAAGCGTCGCTGTACGGCATTTATCCTGAGTGACTTCTACGTGCGTCAGGACTTCCTGCAGCAGCTCACCATAGCCAACAACAAACACGACGTGGTGGCTATACAGGTCTACGACAAGCGTGGCTGTGAACTGCCTAACATCGGACTGATGAAGGTCGTTGACGCAGAAACCGGTTATGAGCAGTATGTGGACACAAGCAACAAGAAGGTGCGTGAAACCTACCGCCGCTACTGGATGAAGCGTCAGGCAGACCTGAAGGAGACATTTGCCAAGAGTAATGTGGACAGCGTAAGCATTGCTACCGATGAGGACTATGTACGTTCGATGATGGGATTGTTTAAACAACGTGGATAAATGAAAAGACATATCACAACCCTGGCGTTACTGATTCTCACACTACATCTTTCGGCTCAACAAGTGAAGGTGGAGTCGAGCCTGAGTAGTGTGGAGATGTTGGTTGGTGAACAGGTGGAACTTTCTGTCAAGGCCACAGCAGACAAGGACGCTACGGTGGAGTTTCCTGAAGAGGCGCTGATACCCCAAGGCGTTGAGGTGCTGGGGTTTAATGATGCGCCAGATCTGCTGGTAGACGGTGATCAGGTGTGTCGTCAGCGTAACTATGTGCTGACATCGTTTGTTGATACCCTTTACTATCTGCCCCCCCTTAAGGTGAAGGTCAACGGCAAGGAATTCCCAACAAACAAGTTGGCATTAAAAGTGCTAACCGTCGATGTGGATACCACCAAGTTTGATGAGTACTTTGGCCCGAAGGATGTGCAGGACAACCCCTTTGACTGGGAGCTGGACGATTTCTCCGTACCCTTCTGGCTCAGCATCGTGTTTGTTGTTCTGATGGCGCTGTTCTTCTATCTCTACCTGCGACTGCGTGATAATAAGCCGATTATTGCCCGCATCCGCATCGTGAAGCGACTGTTGCCACATCAGAAAGCCATGAAGGCCATCGAGGAAATCAAGGCCGACAAGATAGTGACTGCAGAAGATCCGAAGGAATACTATACGCGACTGACTGATGCTTTGCGCAAGTATATAGAGGAACGCTATGGCTTCAGCGCTATGGAGATGACCAGTAGCGAGATTATTGACCAGCTGATGAAGAATGCTGATCAGGAGTCACTCAACGAGTTGCATCAGCTCTTCCTCACGGCTGACCTGGTGAAGTTTGCCAAATACTCGACACTGATTAACGAGAACGATGCAAACCTGGTGAACGCCGTTGACTTCATCAACAAGACAAAGATAGAGCAGCCCGTCAATGCGGAGCCCGTGAAGCCGGAACTCACCGTAGAGGAACAGCGTTCAAAGCGCAGCAGAACAGCGTTGATTATCTCGCTGAGCGTCATCTTTGCCAGTTGCATGGTGCTGTTTATATACATCGCCTACTGCATCTATGAGGTATTGTAAAACGAAGAACAATGGAATTTGCAAATAGAGAATATTTGTTTCTGCTTCTGCTCATCATACCGTATATATTATGGTATGTGATGTTCAGGAAGAAAAGTGAGCCAACGATACAGATGGCTGATACCAACGCGTTTACTTTTGCTAACCGCAGTTGGAAGGTCATGCTGATGCCTATACAACTATTGTTGCGCATTCTGGCCTTTACGATGTTGGTGATTGTTTTAGCCCGTCCGCAAACGCACGACAGTATGCAGAACGAGAGTATCGAGGGCATCGATATCATGCTGGCTATGGACGTGTCGACATCCATGTTGGCAGAAGACCTCCGCGATGACTCACGAAACATCCAGAACCGTATCGAGGCTGCCAAGGTGGTAGCCGCAGAGTTTATTGCAGGACGCCCTAACGATAATATCGGACTGACGATCTTTGCTGGTGAGTCGTTCACCCAATGTCCGATGACGATAGACCACGCCTCGCTGCTGTCGCTGCTCCGTAATGTCCAGACAGATATTGCTGCCCGTGGACTGATAGAAGACGGAACGGCTATCGGTATGGGACTGGCCAATGCGGTGTCGCGACTCAAGGATTCGAGTGCCAAGAGCAAGGTGGTGATTCTGCTGACCGATGGTAGTAACAACCGTGGTGACTTGTCGCCGATGACCTCTGCAGAAATAGCGAAGAGTCTGGGTGTACGCGTATATACAATTGGTGTTGGAACTAATGGTACTGCCCGCTATCCGTTGACTATGGGTGGACATGTTCAGTATGTTCAGATACCCGTAGAGATTGACACAAAAACGCTTTCCGATATCGCAAAGGCCACCAATGGTAAGTTCTATCGTGCACGTAATGCGGAGGAATTGCGTGAGATATATCATGAGATTGACAAACTGGAGAAATCGAAGATAGAAGTGCAGCGCTATAGCCGTCGCTATGAGGACTATCAGCGTTATGCGCTTATCGCACTTGGTGCGTTGCTGCTCGAGATTCTTCTTAGGATAACCATATTTAGGAGGATACCGTAATGTTTAGATTTGAGAATCCAGAATACCTGTGGCTGTTGTCGGTAGTGGTACTATTAGCCCTCATCCGCTTTGTCACCTATTTCAATCAAAAGAAGCGTCTGCGCAAGTTCGGAGACCCGGAACTGATACGTCAGTTGATGCCAAACGTGTCTCGCTGGCGCCCATTAGTAAAGTTCTGCCTTTTGGAACTGGCTCTGACATTTGTCATCCTAATGGTGGCTCGCCCACAACAGGCAAATGGCATCAGTCAGGAGAAACGCTCTGGTATCGAGGTTGTCATTGCCATGGATATATCCAACTCCATGCGAGCTACAGATGTGTCACCTTCACGTCTGGACAGGGCAAAGATGATGGTGGAGAACCTGGTTGAGAATTTTATCAACGATAAAATAGGACTGATCGTCTTTGCCGGTGATGCCTTTGTGCAGTTACCTATCACGAGTGACTATGTATCGGCCAAGATGTTCCTAAGTACCATTGACCCGTCTATGATTGTGAATCAGGGAACGGATATTGCAGGAGCCATTCAGATGGCTACGCAGAGTTTCACACAACAGGAGCATGTGGGCAAAGCCATCATCGTGATTACAGATGGTGAAGACCATGAGGGTGGTGCGGTAGAAGCTGCGAAAGCCGCACATGACCAGGGCTATAACGTCTATCTGTTGGGGATCGGTTCTACTAACGGCTCGCCTGTCCCTGATCCAGATACGGGTAACTATATGATTGACAATCAGGGTAATACAGTCATGTCGCGTCTCAACGAGCAGATGTGTCGTGAGATAGCACAGGCTGGTGGCGGTGCCTATATCCATGTTGACAATAACAGTAGCGCACAGCGTCTGTTGGACGAGGAACTCGATAAACTGGAGAAAGGCGAGACAACTATTTACAGCGACTATACAGAACAGTTTCAGTATGCGGCAGCATTTGCCATCTTGTTGCTAATCATTGAGATATGCATCTTGAATCGTAAGAACCCATTGCTCAAGAATATAAAACTATTTAAGCGATGAAATTGTCAAGACTATTCCTTTTCCTGATATTCATATCATTGTCGGCAAGCGTTTATGCCGACAACCGACAGGCTCGTAAGTTCGTGCGTAAGGGTAATACCCAGTATCGTTGCGACAAGCGCCAGGAGGCTCAGGTAAATTATCTGAAAGCCTATCGTACCGATAGTACGGATGCTCGTGTTGTCTATAACCTGAGTACATCCATGTTTCCACGTGATTTCCATAACACGCAGAAGGAGCGTTGTGACACAATGGCTCAGATGTTTGAACAGTCAGCCCAATATGAGACGAATCCCCTGCGCAAGGCTAAGGCTTTTCATAACGAAGGTGTGGCATACCAAAGCGTGAAGGAATTCGGAAAGGCGATTGAGGCCTATAAGAATGCGTTGCGCAATAATCCTAAAGATGATGAGTCACGTTATAATCTGGTACTCTGTCAGCGCCAGTTGAAGAATGATAATCAAGGTGGTGGTAATAATAACGACCAAAAGCAAGACCAGAATCAGGAGGATCAGCAAAAGCAACAGCAGCAAAAACAGCAACAAAAACAAGAGGAACAAAAGAAAGATGAGCAGCAACAGCAACAACAGGAACAGCAGGAACCTCCAATGAGTAAGGAGAATGCAGAACAGTTGTTGAATGCTGCCTTACAACGTGAGAAAGAAACTCAGAAACGAATGCAGGAGGCTCAGCAGCAGCCCCGTCGCAGACGAATAGAGAAAAACTGGTAATAAGTGAAATTTAAAAATTAAATAATTTAAAAATTAAAAAATAACAGGCATTAGAAGAACAATGAAGCGAACCCTTTTAATATTTTCATTTTTTAATTTTTTAATTGCGACGATAGTCGCCCAGACACTGACGGCTAATGCCCCACAACAGGTGGCTGTAGGACAGCAATTCCGCCTGACCTACACCGTGAATACCCACGATGTGCAGGGTTTTCGCATCGGTCAGATACCTTCAGAGGCGTTCGAGGTGTTGATGGGACCAAGCACCAGCACGCAGTCGAGCTTTAGCATGGTGAACGGACATACTTCTCAGTCGTCAACCATCACCTATACTTATATCCTTAGTGCACTGAAGAACGGTACCTTTACTATCCCTGCTGCCTCTGTAACAGCAGGTGGCAAGCAGATCACTTCGAATGCCGTAAAGATTCAGGTGAGTGGTACGGCTCAAGGCAATGGCGGTAACTCGAATGCCCAACAGCCAGAGCCACGTGCTGCGGGTACTCCCATCTCGGGCTCAGAACTCTTCATCCGCGTTAGTGCATCAAAGAAACGCGTGGTGGAACAAGAGCCAGTGTTACTGACATATAAGGTCTATAGTTTGGTGACCTTGACGCAGTTGGAAGGTAAGATGCCCGATCTGAAAGGTTTCCATACCCAGGAGATTCCACTTCCTCAGGAAAAGAGCTTTAAGGTGGAACAGTTCAATGGTCGCAACTATCGTACCGTCACATGGAGCCAATATGTGATGTTCCCACAGATGTCGGGTAAGCTGCAGGTTCCTCCCATCACTTTCAACGGTGTGGTGGTTCAGCGCAATCGAAATGTTGACCCGTTTGAAGCTTTCTTCAACGGTGGTTCTGGTTACGTTGAAGTCAAGAAGCAGATTCAGGCACCTGGTGTTGAGATAGAGGTAGACCCACTACCTGCACGTCCAGCAAATTTCTCGGGTGGTGTAGGTAAGTTTACGATGACCACAGAGATTGACAAGACAGAATTGAAAGCCAACGACCCGTTGACCTTGAGGGTAACTATTAATGGTACGGGTAACCTGAAACTCATCAAGCAGCCAGTAGTGAAATTCCCCAAGGACTTCGATACCTATGATGCCAAGGTGACCGATAAGTCGCACTTGACGGTGAGCGGTCTTGAGGGCAATATGATCTACGAGTTTCTGGCTGTGCCCCGTCATCAGGGAAAGTACACCATTCCTGCTGTAGAGTTTGTCTATTATGACACTCAGGCCAAGCAATACAAGACTCTAACATCAGAGGCATACGAACTGGATGTGGCCAAAGGCGAGGGTGGGGAAAGTCAGATGCAGACCTTCTCTGACCAGGAGGATATCCAGATGTTGGGCAGCGACATCCGTTATATCAAGTTGGGTGAAAGCAAACAGAATGCTGAGGGCGATTATTTCTTCACGTCAGTAGCCTATTTGATAGCTTTGGTTGTCTTGTGCTTGCTGTTCGTCTCATTGTTTGTCATCTTCCGTCAGCGTGCCATTGAGAATGCAGATATGGTGAAGATGCGCGGCAAAAAGGCTAATAAAGTGGCTACCAAGCGATTGAAACAGGCTGCCAAGCTGATGAAGAACAATCAGCAGAGTGCCTTCTATGATGAGGTGTTGCGTGCACTTTGGGGCTATGTGGGCGATAAGTTGAATATTCCTGTAGAGCAACTGTCTCGTGACAACATCAACGATCGCTTTGCCGAGCGTAATGTGAGCAGTGCTACTATCTCGCAGTTTATCGAAGCTATTGATGAATGCGAGTTTGAACGCTATGCCCCAGGCGATGCGAAAGGCAACATGAATAAAGTCTATCAGGCAGCTATGACAGCTATTGAGGAGATCGAGAACACCATGAAGAGTAAATCAAAGAAGGCTTCTGTCGCAGGTATGGCGCTGCTGCTCATGCTGTTGTTGCCACTATCGGCATCAGCAGTTACAAAGGCCGAGGCCGACAGCAGCTATGTGAATGAGAACTATCAGCAGGCTATCAACCAGTATGAGGCGTTGTTACAGCAAGGTAGTAGTGCCGAAATATACTATAATTTGGGTAATGCCTATTACCGCATAGACAATATCACACGTGCTATATTGAACTATGAACGTGCCCTGTTGCTGTCGCCTGGTGATGAAGATATTCGTTTCAACCTTCAGTTGGCACGTAGCAAGACCGTTGATAAGATTGTACCTCAGTCGGAGTTTTTCCTAGCAACCTGGTATCGCTCTTTGGTAAATACGCTGAGCGTTGACGGTTGGGCCTATGTGTCACTCTTGTCGCTTTCTATTGCGATTATCCTAGCGTTAATCTATCTGTTTGCTTCGCCTATATGGCTGCGTAAGATTGGTTTCTTCGGAGGTATACTTCTGCTGTTGGCGTTCCTGCTGGCCAACGTGTTTGCCTGGAACCAGAAGCAGATGATTGAACAGCGCGATGGTGCCATCATCATAGAGTCGGCTGTCACGGTGAAAAGTACGCCTGCCAATAACGGTACCGACCTGTTTATCCTTCATGAAGGGACGAAGGTTACTATTGTGGACACCTCAATGGATGGTTGGCGTGAGGTACGTGTGCCCGATGGAAAACAAGGCTGGCTTGAAGTCTCACAAATAGAAGAAATCTGAAGAAGCAACTATGTGGAACGAAATCATTCAATACGACAAGGAATTGCTGCTGTGGTTCAACGGTAGCGATTCGTTGTTCTTTGATGGATTGGTTAAGACACTGACTACTGCCACTACTTGGATACCCTTGTATCTGGCTCTGTTCTACATGGTTGTTAAGAATAATGATGGCATACAGAAAGTATTGTTGATATTAGCATGTGCTGGCCTCTGCGTGTTCTTTGCTGGTTCGCTCAATGATATGTTTGTAAAGACTACCGTAGAGCGTTGGCGTCCTACTCATGATGGTGAGATTGCCATGTTGGTGGATGTGGTCAATGGCTACCGAGGCGGCAGATTTGGTTTCTTTTCTTCTCATGCAGCCAATACGTTCAGCTTGGCTATCTTCTTCTCCTTGCTTGTACGTAGTCGCGTATTGACGTCCTTTCTTGTCTGTTGGTCGTTAATCAACTGCTGGACCCGTATGTATCTTGGCGTGCATTTCCCAATAGATATCTGTTGTGGCTTGTTTTGGGGAGCTACCGTTGGTACAACCATTTGGTTCCTGTACAGGAAACTGTATAAGCGTCTTTATAGGCAAGATAATTTTATATCATCCCACTATACGTTAACTGGATACGAATGTGCTGATGTTGACGTCGTAGTAACCGTCATGTTGCTAACAATCCTTTATGCTATTCTAAAGGCATGTTTGATGCTTTATTTATAACGAAATAATGGATACAAAACATATACATATCAGTGATTATAACTATCCTCTTCCCGACGAGCGTATAGCAAAGTTCCCCTTGGCTGAACGTGATCAGTCGAAACTGTTGCTTTATAAGCATGGTGAGGTGAGCGAGGATGTATTTTGTCATTTACCCAATCATCTTCCAAAGAAGGCCTTGATGGTCTTTAATAACACGAAGGTGATTCAGGCACGTCTGCATTTCCGCAAGGAGACAGGTGCCTTGATAGAGGTGTTCCTTTTGGAACCCGCTGCACCTGCCGATTATGAGCAGATGTTCCAGACCCGAGGCTGTTGTTCCTGGTATTGCCTTGTTGGCAACCTCAAGAAATGGAAGGAAGGAACGCTATCAAAACAATTGACAATTCATGATTCGCAATTCACCTTTATGGCTACGCGGGGCGAGCTGCACGGCACCAGCCATCGCATTGACTTCACCTGGGACGACGATAGTATTTCTTTTGCCGAGATTCTTGAGTCGATGGGCGAATTGCCCATCCCTCCATATCTGAATCGTGAGTCTCAGGAGAGTGATAAGATAACCTATCAGACTGTTTACTCAAAGATTCAGGGAAGTGTGGCTGCACCAACGGCAGGCCTTCATTTTACAGACCGCGTATTAGCATCGCTCGATGCGCATGGTATTGATCGCGAAGAGGTTACTCTTCATGTGGGCGCAGGTACGTTTAAGCCTGTCAAGAGTGAGGAGATAGAAGGTCATGAGATGCATACAGAGTATATCTGCGTTCGTAGGCAGACGCTCGAGAAGCTTCTGACGCATGATTGTCAGGCGATTGCTGTAGGTACAACCAGCGTGCGCACATTGGAAAGTCTCTATTATATGGGCCTGAAGGTACTTCGTAATCCAGATATTCAGGAGTCGGAACTTCATGTGAACCAATGGGAGCCATACGACGCTTCGCTAAATGAGAAAGGAGAAATAAGAAATGAGAAATGCAACGTGAAGGCATCTATTCAGGCACTTCTCGACTGGCTCGACCGTAATGGATTGAAGGCACTTCACAGTAGCACGCAGATCATCATTGCGCCAGGCTATGACTACAAAATAGTAAAAATGCTGGTCACCAATTTCCATCAGCCCCAATCTACGCTGTTGCTTCTGGTGAGTGCCTTTGTCAAAGGCGACTGGCATCAAATCTACGACTATGCGCTAAGCCATGATTTCCGTTTCCTGAGCTATGGCGACAGTTCATTATTAATACCTTAAAGAAAATGAAGATAGGCGATCAAGTCAGATTTCTGAGCGAGATAGGTGGAGGTCGTGTTGCTGGCTTCCAGGGTAAGAATGTGGTACTTGTAGAAGACGAGGACGGCTTTCAGGTGCCAATGGCTATCAACGAGGTGGTAGTCATTGGTGAGGAGAACTACGAGACTAAGCGCGTAGTGGAGATGAAACAGCAGCAGGAACCACAGGAAGAGCCTGAGCTGGAGCCTGCCGACCTGCCCGTCACCTTCAAGGCGAAGCCTGAGGAGCGCAAGGGTGGCGACCGTTTGTCAGCCTATCTGGCTTTCGTTCCCATGAATGTCAAGGAACTGTCGCAAACACGTTTTGAAGCCTATTTGGTTAACGACTCCAATTACTACTTGCGTTTCAATTATCTGAGTGCCGAAGGTAATGCCTGGCAACTGCGTGCTACCGACGAGGTGGAGCCTAATACCAAGCTCTTTATCGAGGAGTTCGGACGTGAAGACCTCAACGAGATAGAGCATGTTGCCATTCAGCTGATGGGTTATAAACGTGACAAACACTTTTTGTTGAAGCCAACAGCCAATGTGCAGTTGCGTATCGATACGGTGAAGTTCTATAAGCTTCATACCTTCGAACCCAATGATTTCTTTGAAGAGCCAGCTCTGATATATACGATTATAGAGAACGACCGTTGTAAAATCAATTTGAAGGAATGAAACACGGATTAATCAAAGTGGCTGCTGCCATACCAGGTGTGCGCGTAGCCGATGTTGACTACAATGTTCAGCAAATAGAGAGTTTCATTGCCCAGGCCGAAGGCAAGGGTGTGGAGATTATCGTCTTTCCCGAACTGTCGCTGACGGGCTATACCTGTCAGGACCTGTTCCGTCAGCAGTTGCTTCTTGATAAGTCAGAAGGGGCGCTGCTCACATTGCTCGACTTCACCCGCAAACTTGACATCATCAGTATTGTAGGCTTGCCTGTTCGCATCGGGTCGCTGCTATACAACTGTGCTGCCGTTATTCAGAGCGGTACGTTGTTGGGCGTAGTACCCAAAACTTACCTGCCCAATTACAACGAGTTCTACGAGAAGCGTTGGTTTGCCTCTGCCGCAGACCTCATGCCGCAGGAGATTTATCTAGCAGGGAGTCCTATCAAGGTATCCAATGAACCCATCGTGTTCCGTACCATCGATGGTATAGGCTTTGGCATCGAGATCTGTGAGGACGTATGGGCACCGCTTCCTCCCAGCAACAATCTGGCTTTGGCTGGTGCAGATATCATCTTCAACCTCTCGGCTACCGATGAGATGATAGGCAAGCACGCCTATCTTTGTTCGCTGTTGGCTCAACAGAGTGCCCGCATGATGTGCGGTTACGTTTATAGCAGCTGTGGTTATGGTGAGTCAACGCAAGATGTAGTATATGGCGGTAATGCTATGATTATTGAGAATGGACGCTTGATTAGCAAGTCCGAGCGTTTCTCTATGGAGCCGCAGATTCAAATTCAACAGATTGACGTTGATTGTCTGCGGTGCGATCGGCAGAACAATACTACCTTCCGTACGGCTCAGGATGGTGCCACATCACGTGTCATCAATGCTAAGGCCGTCAATGAACGTCCTTTTGAGATAATACGTGAGATCAATCCTCATCCGTTTATCCCTACCGAAGAGCGTATGACGGCTAACTGTGAAGAAATATTGAATATCCAGACCTTAGGGCTTTGTCGCCGACTGGAGCATACCCATTGCGACAAAGCCGTCATCGGTATCAGCGGTGGTCTTGATTCCACGCTGGCTCTGCTCGTTGTGACGCGAGCCTTCGATAAGCTCGGCCTTTCCCGTAAGGGCATTGTGGGTATCACGATGCCAGGCTTTGGCACCACTGACCGCACCCACGATAATGCCGTCAGCCTAATGACCTCACTGGGTATCAGCCTGCGTGAAATCAGTATTGCCAAGAGTGTGATTCAGCATTTCGAGGATATAGGCCATGATATCAAGAATCATGATGTGACCTACGAGAACTCACAGGCTCGTGAGCGTACGCAGATCCTGATGGATGTGGCTAATCAGATGGGCGGTATGGTGATTGGTACTGGCGACTTGTCGGAACTGGCATTGGGATGGTGTACGTATAACGGTGACCATATGTCGATGTATGGCGTTAATGCCGGCGTTCCAAAGACGCTGGTTCAGTATCTGATACGCTACATCGCTATGTTGCCGGCTTTCGCAGAGCAGCGGGATACGTTGATTGACGTAGTTGATACGCCTATCTCGCCAGAGTTGACACCTGCCGACGAGCAGGGAAACATCCAGCAGAAGACCGAGGATTTGGTAGGCCCTTACGAGCTCCACGACTTCTTCCTCTATCAGATGCTGCGCTGGGGACATCGTCCTTCCAAGATTTTCCTGTTGGCACAACGTGCTTTCAATGGACGCTATGATGATGAGACTATTCGTCATTGGCTCACCACCTTCTGTCGCCGTTTCTTCAATCAGCAGTTCAAGCGCTCTTGTCTGCCCGACGGACCTAAGGTGGGTAGTATAAGCCTCTCACCACGTGGTGACTGGAGGATGCCGAGCGATGCCTCCAGTGCCTTGTGGCTCAAGGATTTAGAATTTTAAAATCGATACTTTGTTCCCACAACCGCCCATACGCCAGGCTGAGGTACATTGCCGAAGTCAACGTATGAGCGGTTGTCCAGTATATTATTGGCATCTGCATAAACGGTGAAGGATGCTCTTGTCCATTGCAGACGAGCGTTAAACAGCGCATAAGGCTGGTAGTCGCAGACATTGCCGTCGAAACTGGTGTAGCTTCCCACGCGGTCCTGCCAACGGGCATCCACCCTTAGGCTTAATCCTCTCCATTCCTTCGTCTGCAGGGATGCTATCAGCTTATGCCTCAGATATTCCAAAGCATATTGGGATACAATGTGGTTTTCCTGTTGTTTGTCCTGATGGATGTAGCTGTACGAAAGGTTCAGTCTTGCCCATGGGGTTTGTGCAGCAATAGCCGCTTCTATGCCGTATGCGTTGATTTCAGTATGATTCACGCTCTGCCATTGAGCGGCTGTTCCCAGCGAGGTGTCCATGATCCAGTCAATCATGTTCTCTCCATGATGATGATAGGCCGTCACTTTGGCTTGAAGGGTAGGGGATGTCCATTGCGCACCTACCTCGATGGCTCGCATCTCCTCTGGCTTTAGATGCGGATCTGCCGCATAGCCCTGCAGCTTATAGTA
Source organism: uncultured Prevotellaceae bacterium (assembly GCA_902785695.1). Taxonomy (GTDB): domain Bacteria; phylum Bacteroidota; class Bacteroidia; order Bacteroidales; family Bacteroidaceae; genus Prevotella. Next base: position 33,028 of record CACZZQ010000007.1, read on the forward strand.
CATCTCCGTAAATGAGGGCAGACGCAGGGATGTGTTATACGAAGCAAACAGCTTCCAGTTTTCTATCGTATAGCTCATGTCGATACCAGGATAAACGGTCATATTCATACTGCTCCATGAACTCTTGGCAGCTACGAAGCCAGCAGAAACGGTGAACCTGTTGAGTAGGATATTATGCTCCAGGTGCGCGCTGATGTTCGTTCGGTTGATGCCGTGTGTATAGTCGCGGTCAGTGCCTTTGACATGATGCGTCTGAAACAAAGGCTCGCCCAAGTTGCCACTGACCAAATCCTCGTTTCTGATTTCCGCACCGACTGCCGTGCGTCCAATACTCCAATCAAAGTAACTATTTATTTTCAAACCATATACATCGCAACGGTTATAATTATACTTCATGATTTCTGGTCTATTGTGATAGCCTTCGTATCTGTCGTAGTTCTGGTTCCAATAGATGGCTGGTTGCAGATGCAGACATCCCTGTTTGTTCTCTCCTTGCAGCGATGTTATGATCTTGGTGGTGTGCTCGTATTGCTCGTCGGCTTGCCACTTAGGTGTAGCATAAAATGAACCTGAGCCCCATCCCTTGTCCGTGATACCTACGTTCCATCTCACGTTAATATGCTCGTCATCATAGCCTCCCTGATAGAATGCCTTTGCACCACTGTAACCTGTATTGAGTTTTCCCGCTTTCGAACGGCTGTAGCCATCGGAACGGGCATAGCTTGCAGACAGTGAACCCAACGAGAAATGAGGACTGACAGCAGGCAGTTTTACCATTCCGCCACCTTTCGCATATCCGAAAGAGCCTGCCTCCAGATATACCTCACTTTGCTTGGGACGCTGACTGGTCACGATGTTGATAGCGCCAACAAGTGAAGAGGTGCCGTAGGTGCGTCCAGCAGGCCCTTCCAATACCTCGATACGCACAATGTCGGCGGGATCACAAGGGAGATCCATCGTATTGTGGGCCGTCTGCGGGTCGCAGATGTTGATGCCGTTGAGTAAAACGACGATTTGCTCTTGGGTGCCTCCTCGGATGCTGATATCAGTCTGGGAACCAAGTGGTCCGCGCTGTCTGACATCTATGCCAACGGCGAGTTTCAGCAAATCGTTAACACTTTGTATTGGCGCCTGCGCAAAATCCTCGCGGCTCAATACAGTTACCATTCTCGCAGCCTGACTCACGGTCAGGGGAGCCCTGGAGCCTGTAATGCTCACATCATCGAGCATCACCTCTCGGGCGGTCGCTTTGGTGGTATCCACGCGGAAGGTCTCATCGCTTATGCTGGCGGCTTTCGAAGCGGAAAGCGTAGCTACGCTCAGCACGGAGATGACTACCTCACGTCCAAGACAGGCAAAGAGCGAGTAGCCTTTGCGCTGAAAATGGTGGAATACCAATACCTGGCGTTTCAGAAATTGAGGTTTAAACATTAAGTTAATTGATTAAAAAAATGAAAATCAAAAGTGCCACACTTAACACTCGTAAATGGCTTACTTTTTTTTGTAAATGGCTTACTTTTTTTTGTAAATGGCTTACTTTTTTTTGTAAATGGCTTACTTTTGCATCGTAAATGGCCTACTTATTTCAGAGCTAAAGTATGGTTATAGTAATTTTGATCACCTGTGATTTCCTTGATGACTTTGAGGAAGGGTGGAAACTTCACTGGCTCACCCTCGGCAATACCCTTTGTTTCAAGTATCACCAAACCTTCAAGCCTGTCTTTATAGGTGTCTACCTCGAAATACTGGCCTTTCCAGATGAAGCTGCTTCGCTGTTTGCGAATGGTGTGACGGGTGGGGTCGGCAAGCGAGAGCATCATCTCGTAGAGAGACAGGTTAATCTGACGCTCGGTGACGAGTTCCTCGTCCTCGGAAGTCTTTTTCTTGGTGGTGTGCACATAGACTTGTTTCTGTCCCCATCCACGTTTACGCAGTCGAATCTCAGTGCCTGGTTCAGCTTGCAGATAGGTTTGTGTAATTTCACTCAGTATGCTGTCTTCAGGGAATTGACCAGTAACTTCTACAATGTATTTACGCTCCTCAACGATAGGTTGGGGCAGTCCAAGTACATTGGAAATCTCTTTGATGACACGGTTCATCTTGCAATCGAAATCATCGTGATTATTGATGACTCGCAGGTGTGGATGTCCCGTCCATGCATGAATAACCTTCTTGTCGAGTCCGCGAGCTATACGAAGTCCTTCCTCGTTCATTTGTTCGTAGCGCTGTGCATTATTGGCTGTAGTATAGTATTGCTCGGCACCGTCGGCAGCGGAAACGAGATGGAGAACAGCATCATAGCGTTCACGGAGTTCGGGTGTCGACGTTCCTACGGAGCGAGTAATCTGATCCCAAGTTTCTGGTGACATATAAGCCGAGATGTCCATTGCTCCACGATCGCATACAATGATGCAGGGCTTGTTGCATTCTTGAGCCATTCTCAGGAATTTGTCTTCCAATGCAAGTTGTATTTCAAGTGTGGCTTTCTCTCCTTCATAGAAGAATCCCTGATTCTTAGTCAAGTAGTTCATGCCTGCCTGAGTAAAGAGCGTAGGTACTTCTGGGATAGTAAACACTTTGAAACCGAGGCTCGAAAAATGCTCGATGACACGTACGAGTGCAGTTGTCTTACCTGCACAAGGTCCACCTGTTAGAACTATTTTCTTGATGTCGTTCATTAGAATTGTCTTTTACCCTGCAAAGTTACAATTTTTTTTTGAATGAGAAAGAAAAAGTAGGTCTAAAATTTGTGGGTATCGAAAAATTTAAGTACCTTTGCAGCCGCAAACAAAGAAAGGGTTGCCGACATGGCTCAGTTGGTAGAGCAACGCATTCGTAATGCGTAGGTCCCCGGTTCGAGTCCGGGTGTCGGCTCAAAAAGGTTGATAAAGGGAATGCTCAGGAGAAAAGAGTTTCCCTATTTTCTTTTAAGAGAAAGAGATTGTTGCGGAATTAGCTCAGTTGGTAGAGCATTGGCTTCCCAAGCCGAGGGTCGCGGGTTCGAGTCCCGTATTCCGCTCGAAAGAAAATGGCAACAGATTATCAATTTATTTCCAGTTTACAGAATCATAAGGTAAAGCAAATCGTTTTGCTTCAGCAGAAATCATCGGAACGTAAGAAGTCCGATTTGTTTGTTGTTGAGGGCTTGCGAGAACTGCGTCATTGCGTCAGTAAAGGTTATGAGATTGAAAGTCTTTTTTGCTGTCCATCTTTGCTGGCCGAGCCTATAGATGACCTTCATGCGTCAAATTTCTTTGAAGTAACGGAAAATGTGTATGAAAAGATGGCATATAGGGGCAGCACAGAAGGGGTTTTAGCCGTTACGCGCATGAAACATCTGCGGCTTGAAGACCTGAAACTGTCTGAGAATCCGCTTGTCGTTGTCTTGGAAAGTGTTGAAAAGCCCGGTAATCTGGGGGCAGTGTTGCGTTCAGCTGATGCTGCAGGTGCTGATGCGGTAATCGTGTGTGACCCGTTGACGGATTTGTATAATCCCAATTTAATCCGTGCCAGTATAGGAGCATTGTTTACTGTGCCTACTGTCTCTGTATCTTCTGAAGAATGCATCGCATTCCTGAAATCACGGCATATACGTATTTTGACGGCACAATTACAAGACTCAGAACTGTATTATGATACGGATATGTGTTCTGCTACGGCAATTGTAATGGGTACCGAAGCAACAGGATTAAGCAATCAATGGCGTGAAGCTGCCGATGCCCATATTCGTATTCCTATGCTTGGACGTTTGGATTCGTTGAACGTGTCGGTTTCGGCAGCCATTCTTCTCTTTGAGGCAGTAAGACAAAGAATGGGAAGTCGCAATTAACTTCCCATTTTTTTATAGAGCCTCATCATCGGGCTTTTGTGGTCGTGATTTTACAAGCGGCAGATGCTTCTTCTTCCGAAGATAAGCTTCTTTACGAGCTTCGTAGTCTGCCTGATGTTTCTCCAAATAGCCGTCTGCCATTGCTTAGTTATTTGATTTCGCAAAAACAACTTGAATCTTAACGGGAGAATCCGTATTCTTTGTTCCTTTAATCAGTTTGGTACTTGTCAGCGACATATCGTGTTCGGCACTTGTAGATGTTCCGCTTACGTATGTGATAGGTACCAACAATACTTTATTCCAATTGGGATTCTCTGTTTCCCAGTTAGGATTGGCAGAAGTTCCGTCTTGATAATTTCTCCACATCTGTTTTACAAGCGGAATAATGTTTGTAAAGTTATAGGTGTTCGTTGCAGAATAGCTGGAAGAGATGTAGTTGAAATTTGCATAGAATGACGTTGTCAAGTCTGGCACATTATTACCTTCAAAGAATGAAGTGAGACTATCTTCCTGAACCATCAGTATTGTCTGCGGTATTGCAAACATACGCTCGTCGCTCGATTCATCGTTGATACGCTGGAAAGACAACTTGGCAGCGATGATTGAATCATTGTCATGACCATTGAAAATATCTTTTACAGGTAAGGTTGCCTCAGTGAACAATCCTGCAGGAGACTTTAAATAGGTATGATTAGTATTTGCTGCAAGTTGACGAATGGCTTTCGTGTCATTGGTAATAAGAGTGCTTTGCAGAACCTCGCGGGTTCCTGCCAACGTCATTGTAGAGTTGACTACAGTCGTATCACTTTGATAACGGAAAAACACACGCAAGCCTATATTTGACACCTTGGCATGGAACCCGTAGCCGTCGGTAATCTCAAAGAAGAAGCCTGGACATACATGATGGCTGAAGGCATAGGAATTCTTGAAATACTCTGGATGCTCGTGATACTGACGGATAATATAGGTGCCATAATTGTTAACGGTATTACCATTGTAGGTATAGGGCTCGTTAAGTGAGACACGGATATTGTTCAGATAAGTGGACTTTGTCCTTGTGGTGTCTTGGTCTGTCAGATTGAGGAAACTGAACATTTTGCTCTTATTCAATCCTTCCGTCTTAACCATACCGTGACTCATGGGATTGAAGTTAGAATAGTACTTCACACCAGGCTCCATAGTGGTAGACAGTTCATGCACAGTCATCTTGATTGACAACAGCGAGTCACTAGCATTAAAGGGATTGCTAACATAAAGGATCAGGTCGCAGGAGTCTGCTACGGGCAGGTTGTCTTGATTGCTAATGCTTACGAACTTCTCTGCCTGTGGTATTCTCATAACATCAAGGAGATGAAACTGTGTGGAAAACTCACTCTTCACATCCGTCAGTGTCTCAGGGTCACGCACAAGTCCTAAATAACATGTACTGCTTTGAGTAAAGACAGAGTCGGCAACGTACGACTGAGTTTCAACAGGAAATTCGATAGGAGTTCCTATCTCAAGTCGTTCTTCTGTGTTAGTTATTGACTGACCGATACTGTCAGTTCCTTCTCCACATGAATAAATGGCCATTGTCGTGAGAACGACACTAGCCATATAGATGATTCTTTTCATATTGTATTCCTGTAATATTGTTGATTATTCAGGGCATATCTGATCGTAAAATGCTTCAAACGCATCGCCAAAGTCTTCGCCCTGGTATCCTAATGTTGGCTTACCTTTTTCCTTTGCATATTTTTGCAATGTCTTATTGACGTTCTTTTCTGAAATGACAATTCCGTCGCTATAGTCGATGGCCAGCTTTCCTAATTCATCGAAATTGAAATCATCATTATACTCTGTAAGCATCTCGGACTTGGCATCACGGAATTCTACGCATTCTTTGAAGTTGTTGCCTAAATCACCTTTCACGGTTTTCGAAAAGAGTGACGTGACAACCTTCGTATTGGCAAACGAAGGCTCGTCGCTATAGGCAGACTTGATGTAGAACGGCACAACGCCACTCATCCATCCCTGACAATGAATGATGTCCGGAATCCAACGCAGTTTCTTGACCGTTTCCAATACTCCACGTGCAAAGAAGATGGCTCTTTCACCATTGTCATTGTAATCAATGCCGTTTTCATCGACTTCCATCTGCCGCTTGGAGAAATAATCATCGTTGTCAATAAAATATACCTGAACTCGAGAAGTGGGAATGGAAGCCACCTTAATGATGAGCGGATGGTCGGTGTCGTTAATGATAAGATTCATTCCTGACAGCCTGATGACCTCATGAAGTTGACCACGTCGTTCATTGATGGTACCCCATTTGGGCATAAAGGTACGAATCTCATGGTTGCGATCCTGCATCACATGCGGTAATTCACGCCCCATTACCGACATTGTCGTGTCAGGCACGTACGGAGATATTTCTTGATTGATGAATAGAATTTTCTTCTTTGCCATCTTTATTAGAGTTTTTACATTGCAAAGGTACAAATTTTTTTGTATAAATCCGCATAAAAAGTGTGATTTTAGGAAAAAGTGACATTTTATAGGCTTATTTTTAGTCTTTTTTTTCCATATTTGAGAAAAATGTTGTTATTTTGCACTCCCAAAGCAAATGACATTTGTTAAGAATGAAAGTTTTTAAGAGAATTGTTGATCTTCAGAATGCGCTTTTTGAAGAACGCAAACATGGTAAAAAGATTGGATTAGTGCCAACGATGGGGGCTCTTCATGAAGGGCATGCGTCACTTGTTCGGCATAGTGTTAGCGAGAATGACGTTACTGTGGTTTCGGTTTTTGTGAATCCTACACAGTTTAACGACAAAAATGACCTGAAGAATTATCCTCGTGATTTGGAAGCAGACTGCCATCTGCTGGAATCGTGCGGTGCTGATTATGTGTTGGCTCCAGAGGTAGAAGAAATGTATCCAACACCCGATACGCGGCATTTTGAATTTCCACCCGTATCTACTGTGATGGAGGGTGCACATCGTCCAGGCCACTTCAATGGCGTTTGCCAAGTGGTTAGCCGATTGTTCTATATTGTACGTCCAGATAACGCTTATTTCGGAGAGAAAGACTGGCAGCAGATAGCCGTTGTGAAGGCTATGGTGCGTCAGTTGGGGTTGGGTGTACAAATAGTGGAGTGTCCTATTGTGCGTGATACAGACGGACTGGCTCGCAGCAGCCGCAACAGTTTGCTGGCACCCGACGAAAGAGCCATCGCACCTGCTATCTATAAGGCACTGAAGGATAGCCTGACCTACGCTAAAAGCCATTCACTGAAAGATACCCACGATAAGGTTGTAAACGATATTAACAGTGTGAAAGGGCTTGAGGTGGAGTATTTCTCCATTGTTGATGGCAATACACTACAGGATGTGAATGAATGGGATGATTCGCCTTATGTAGTTGGCTGTATCACTGTGTATTGTGGTAAGACACCTATCCGTCTGATTGACCATATCAAATATAAAGAGTAGAAGATATGATGATAGAAGTAATGAAATCCAAGTTGCACTGTGTACAAGTGACAGAAGCCAACTTGAATTATATGGGTAGTATTACCATTGATGAGGATCTGATGGATGCCGCTAATTTTATTGCCGGCGAGAAAGTGCAGGTTCTTGACAACAATAACGGTGAGCGTTTCGAAACCTATATCATTAAAGGCGAACGAGGAAGTGGATGTATCTGCTTGAATGGAGCTGCAGCTCGAAGGGTTCAGGTTGGCGATATAGTGATTATCATTTCCTATGCATTGATGGATTTCGAGGAAGCCAAGACCTTCAAGCCAACAGTCGTATTCCCTCAGGACAATCATCTATAAAAATTGAGAATTACACTTAATCGAGTAGGAGGTAAACACCAACAATCAGTGTTTACCTCCTACTTGATTATAATATGTATTCTATAGATGTTTACTCTTCTCCAAATGCAATAACCACACGGTTTTCATCGTTGTTGGCAAAAGGCTGCTCGGTATCACCTTTCACGTCAATCTTTAGACGGTCGACAGCAACACCCTTGGCAACGAGTGCCTTCTTGACATTATCAGCACGATCGGCTGCAATCTTCTTGTTGATTCTTGCATTACCAGTTTCTTTGTCTGCATAGCCCGTCAGAAGAATGGTAGCTTTGGGATTCTCGTTTGCCCATTTCACAATCTGGTCAATCTTTCCCGTCTGTTCAGACTTGATGTTCGACTTGGCCAAATCGAAGAAGATATTCTCTGTAATCTTTACTGGCTGCTTTACCACAGGCTTAGGCTCAGGTTTGGGCTCCGGCTTGCTTTCCACCACAGTGGGTTTTGCAGGAGCAACTTCTGTTTTATTGGTCTCATCAACTTCGGCAATAGGCTGTTCCACGATAGGAGCAACTTGTTTCACCTTCTTATGTCCAAACTTAAAGGTAAGTCCAGCCATAGCATAAGGCCACCATTTGTTGTTGTCAGTGGTCAAACCGTTCTTCTGACGAACATAGTTGGTACCTGCCTCTAGATTGATACCCCAGTGCTTAGACAGGTTGAAGTCGAGCATACCTCCCACTTTCCATGCAGGATTCCAGCGGTCGCCTCCATCAGCGGTAGCATAGGCATAATTGTCAATCCATGCATGAGGAAGAGCCAGTTCGAAAGGAACACCTGCAATGGCAATGACATTAACAAAATTCTTCTGATTGGGGAAGAATACATTAGAAAGGTTGAACATCATGTCAAGGTCAATGTTGCCAATCTTGCTCTTGTATTCGCTGTCATCAGCAAGCGTGGCTTTCCATGAACTACCATTAGCCTGTAGACGAAGGCCAAATACATCCGTGAAATTGTAACCCAGAGAAATGGCTGCCATTGGATTCCATTTACGGTCAATGTTCTGACCATTATAGGTTTTCATCATACCACCCTGTAAACCTATGAAGGCATGGGGATATTCTTTTGTTTCCTGAGCGGAAACAGTGATAGCAAATAACATCGCCACCATTGAAAGAAGAATTCTGTACTTCATGTGATACTAATTTGTTGATTAAGTTTTGTTAATTTGCCGCAAAGATAATGCGTTTTTTCGAGAAAAGCAAATCTTTTGCCCGAAAAAACGCATTAACAACGGAAAATATCTAGTGACTGGATTAAATATCCTCTCCGTAGCGCTCCTTTGTGATTTGCGCTAACGACTTACCACGGGTATGGGGCATACCAATAAGACCAACGATAAGTGCGATGGCCAGGAGGGCTACCATACAATAGGCAGCAAGGGTAAATCCCTCACCGTTTTCACCATAGATAAAGGTGAAGACAAGTCCCCAGACAGCTGACAGACCGCGAACGATGAAAAACATCAGACCTTGAGCTCCGGCACGGAACTTGGCAGGGAAGAGCTCGGAGCCCCAGAGGGCGTAGAACACCTGTACGGAACTACCGTTGTTGATACCCCATAGGATAGTAAAGATCCAAATACCTGCAATGCTGGTGATGCTGCCACCGATGACGAGTATCCATGCTGTAAGTGCTGCTGCCAATCCAAAAACGTAGAACAGGCAATGTGCCACCTTGTCAACAAAGAACGAGATGATGAATGTGGTGACAACAACGAATACCCAGCTGACACAACTCAACATGTTGGCTGTCTCGTTACTCAGACCACCAGCCGTCTCGTAGACATGAGGCATGAAGAAGCCCATGACGGAGGCAACGAGATTCCAAGTGAGGTAGATGCAAGCCAAGAAAGCTACGGTCTTGATAGCTATGCGGTTTGTAAACAACAGTTTGATATTGTCAACGATGCTGCTCTTGTCCTCTGCCTGCTTGGATGTAAATTCTGCACTCTCATCAAGTTGGCGCTGTAGCGTCCAAGCTACGAGAGCCACAACAAACAGTGTGAAGAATACCACACGTGAAGAGAATACCTCAACAGCGGTGTTTGCTGCATCGGTTCCTATGACGGCATGGGCCAGAGACACAACGGGGCCGTTAAGCAGACCGCCTGGTGCGAGTAACATTCCGAAGAAGAGAATGAACATAGGTCCCAGACCCCACGACATTTGCGAAATACAGATGTTACGTCCTCGGTTATTGACCTCAGATGACTCTGAGATATATGTCCATGAGGCAGGAACACCAATACCTACTGAAATGCCTGTTACGAGGAATCCAGCGAGTAGCATGGGGTAGCTGACGGATAGCATGACGATGAGTACGCCCAGCATATAAACCAACAAGTTATAAGTGAAGATAAACTTTCGTCCAAACTTGTCTGCCAGGAACCCACCAATGATGGCACCAATGGCAGCACCCATCGCATTGGCGCTGAGAGCGTTGAGCCACCCTAAGTGCACCTCTTCCAAGCCCAGATAACTTTTCCATAAGGTCAGCCCGGATGCACCTGCCACAATGGCACCGGCATCAAGGTAGTTGTTGAGCGACACAGCAATGGTCGACTTCAAAGAACTGGATTTTGCCATTGGTTTATCTCTTTGAGGTTACGTCCTTCTCGTATTGCTGGATGCAGGCAATATATTCCTCACCTACGGGTACGTTGTTCTTCAGGTTGAAGTAGTCAAACACGGCACCAAATGGCAGCGACTTAGCTTCTTCCATCAGGGCGAGACGCTCGAACAACTGACCGTTATCCTCGTACTCGCGCAGCTTCTGCTTCGGCTCCAACAGGGCCTGAAGAATGCATTTCTGAGTCGCGCGTGTACCTATAATATATGCACCTATACGGTTGATAGAAGCATCGAAATAGTCGAGACCGACGTGAGCACGATCCAAGGCATCGCTACGAACGAGTTCCTTGAAAAGGTCGAGAGTCTGGTCGTTCATGATGGTCACATGGTCAGAGTCCCAACGAACGGGGCGAGAAACGTGGAGCATCAGCTCTGGTACATACATCAGCAGGGTAGAGACGAAGTCAGAGACATTCTCTGTCTGTTCGTAGTGGCCTGTATCAATGGTGTACATCTGCTTACGGGTTGCACAGTAAGCGGTGTAGAAATCATGCGATCCTACGGTGTAGCTCTCCAAACCGATACCAAACAGCTTAGCTTCAAAGCAATTCTTTACACCATCAAGCTTCTCCTCCATAATCTCATCGAGAGAAGCTGCGAGAATCTCACGATATTTCTTGCGCTGTACAGGCATATCCTTCGAGCCGTCGTGTACCCAGATGTTCATGATACAAGGATCGTTCTGAGCCTTACCCATGGCATCGGCGATGCGGCGGCAACGCTTGGTATGCTCAATCCAGAAGTCACGGATAGCCTTGTCGGGGTTTGACAGCGTCAGGCTGCCACTCTTGGGATGTGAGAAGGAAGATGAGTTGAAGTCGAGCTTCATGTTGTTCTCCTTAGCCCACTGAATCCAACTTTCGAAATGCTCTACGCCGCACTGGTCGCGGTCTACAAATTTATTACCAAAGTCGCCATAGATCTCGTGGAGATTCAGACGATGGTTACCTGCAATAAGGGTTTTGACGAATTCTATATCTTGACGCACCTCGTCGATGTTACGTGCACGACCAGGGTAGTTGCCGGTGGTCTGGATGCCGCCAGAGAGGGCGTCGTTGCGCTCGAAACCAACCACGTCGTCGGTCTGCCAGCAGTGCAGTGAGATTTGCTGTTTCTGGAGCTGGTCAAGTACTGCGTCGGTATCAACGCCAACGGCTGCATAGCGGTCTTTCGCTACGGCATAAGCTTTTTCAATCAGTTCTGCTTTCATTTGCTTTGAGTTTTATTTGTTTGTTATGTTTAGATACTTTTTATAAGCTTCGTCCCAGGTTTCTTTATCCTGCGGCTCGTATTTCTTCATTTCTGTTGAGTTGGCGATAATCTGGCGCATCTGCCAGATGTCGCTGACAAGACCTGAGGCCTTAGCCTGAAGCATAATATTTCCAATAGCGGTGCACTCTTGAGGACCAGCCAGAACGGTTGCGCCAGTGGAGTTGGCCGTAAACTGGTTCAGGTATTTGTTGAGCGAGCCACCACCGATGATATGGAGTACGTGAAGGTCGAATGATGCAAACTCCTTAAGCCAATCGAACACCTGACGATAACGGAGAGCCAGTGAATCGAAGATGCATCGGCAAATCTCTGCAGGTGTCTCTGGCACGGGCTGGTTGGTGTCGCGACAATATTCCTGAATAGCCCTAATCATAGATGAGGGAGCAGCAAAAGCCGCGTCATCAGGATTGATGAGTGAGCGGAATGGCTCTACTGTCATAGCCTGACCTTGCAACTCGGGATGTGAAAGTTTGCGAACTTCCTCAGGCCATTCCAAGCGACAGCGCTCATAAAGCCACATACCACAGATATTTTTCAGGAAGCGGGTCGTACCCTCAATTCCACCTTCATTAGTGAAGTTACGTTCGTATGAGAGGTCGTTGATGATGGCATCTTTCGTCTCAATACCCATAAGGCTCCAGGTACCACTTGAAAGGTAGGCAAAGTTTTCGTCTTTCGCTGGTACGGCGGCAACGGCAGAGCCAGTGTCGTGACCAGCCACAGCGATGACAGGAACAGGACCAAGTCCTGTGAGTCGCTGCACTTCTTCGGTGAGCACACCAATCTGAGTTCCTGGGTTGACCATCTTGCCAAATTTAGAGCGGGTGAGTCCCAGAGAATTGAGCAGTCGCTCGTCGAGTTGCTTGGTGCGTGGGTCGAGCAACTGCGAGGTAGATGCGATGGTATATTCGCAAACCTCGTTGCCTGTGAGCATCCAGCTGAGTGCATCGGACACGAAGAGAATCTTCGAAGCATTACGAAATGCGGAGTTGCCCTCGCGCTTCATCGCATAGAGCTGGAAGATAGAGTTGAAGTTCATGAACTGGATACCAGTTACATCGTACACCTCTTTCTTTGAAATAACATTCTTCAGGTAGTCATCCATCGCCTCGAAAGTGATAGGATCGCGATAGGCGCGTGGATTCCTTAATATAGCACCGTCATCTCCGATGAATACGAAGTCTACGCCCCAGGTGTCGATACCTATCGAGGTGACTTCCAATCCACGTTGAGCTACTTCTTTCAGTCCGCGGATGATCTCGAAATAAAGGGCGTAGATGTCCCAATAGTAGTGACCACCCTGTTCTATAAGGTTATTGGGGAAGCGGGTTACCTCTTCCAACTCAAATTTATCATTCTCGATATGACCAATAATGGTGCGTCCACTGGTGGCTCCCAGATCTACAGCAAAGAAATATTTCTTATTTCCCATTGTTGTTTTAGTGTGTTAGCTTATTTGTCCGCAAAAGTACACACTTCTGTTTATTCTTAGCATCATATTTTGATTTTTGGACATAGTTTTTTGTTTGAATCGTTTTTTTTAGTACTTTTGCAGCCAATTTGATGTCAGGACATATTAAAAACAAATAAATCAATAACTGAAATGACATTTACAGTACTAATTATCACGCTTTTCGTAGTGGGCTATCTATGCATCGCCCTTGAGAGCGTGTTTGAGATTAACAAGGCGGCTATCGCATTGCTGATGTGTGTGGGTTGCTGGACGTTGCTGATGGTTGGCGTACAGGGATTCTTCCCAGAGATTGCAGACGGAGTGGGTTATATCTCAGGGCGCATCCAGCATCATCTGGGTGATGCCGGCGAGACGCTGTTCTTCCTGATGGGTGCAATGACCATTGTGGAAATCGTTGACTCTAACGGCGGTTTTAACTTCGTACGCGATGCTATCAAGACGCGTTCGAAGCGTAAACTGATGTGGCGAGTTGCCTTTATGACATTCTTCCTGTCGGCTATCCTAGATAACCTGACAACGTCAATTGTGATGATTATGGTGTTGCGCAAACTGGTGCAGAGTCGTGAGGAACGTCTGATTTACGCAGGACTGATTATCATCTCGGCCAACTCAGGTGGGGCCTTCTCACCCATTGGTGACGTGACTACTATCATGCTTTGGATCAAAGGCGTGATAACCACTCAGGGTGTACTGACTGAAATTTTTATCCCTTCTCTGGTTTCGATGGTGATTCCTGCGGCTATCCTCAGCCTGTCGCTGAAAGGTAAGTTCGATAAGGAGCAGAATCTGAAGACTACAGAGGTGACGGCGTTTACCAAGACCCAGCGCGATGTAATATTCTGGCTGGGTGTAGGCGGCCTGGTCTTTGTGCCAATCTTCAAAACACTGACTCATCTGCCGCCGTTTATGGGGATTCTGCTGGTGCTGGGCGTACTATGGACAGTAACGGAGATTTTTCATCGTATGCAGAATAGGTCTGAAGACGATACGATGGCAAAGCGTGTGTCAGACTTGTTGTCGAAAATCGACCTTTCAACCATCATGTTCTTTTTGGGTATCCTGATGGCAGTAGCCGTACTGCAGGAAATTGGGGTGCTGACTTCGATGGGTGAAGGATTGAATGAAGCTTTTGCTGGCAACTATTATCTTATCAATGGTATCATTGGCGTACTGTCGTCTATCGTAGATAATGTACCCCTTGTAGCAGGTTGTATGGGTATGTATCCTGTGGCAGAGGCTGGCGATATGGCTGTTGATGGTATCTTCTGGCAGTTACTGGCCTACTGTGCTGGTGTTGGTGGTTCGATGCTGATTATCGGTAGTGCTGCTGGCGTTGTGGTGATGGGTTTGGAGAAAATAACTTTCGGTTGGTATCTGAAACGCATCTCGTGGATAGCCTTCGTAGGTTATCTGGCTGGTATCGGATGCTACTGGGTAGAGAAACTCATTTACTAAATATATGCAATGGCGAGGGTTCTTCCTCGCCATTGCTTTTATTGATTTCGATATTCACTGGGTTTGCGCCCCGTTTTGAGTTTGAACTTCGCAGAGAAATAGTCTGGCGACTCGAAATTGAGTTGGTAGGCTATTTCTTTTATACTCATGTCTGTCGTAGATAGTAACTCCTTGGCTCGTTGTAAACGTAAGTCCTGTTGATAAGTGGCAGGCGAAAGGCCTGTATGCTCTTTGAACAGTTTGCGGAAGTTGCTGTAGCTGACACCTAACTCTTCTGCTACTTCCTGAATGGTGAGCGGACTCTCAAGCGATTCACGGATGCGCAGACGGGCTTTGTTAATCATGTCTACATGCGTCTGGTTACGGCTCTTCAGTTCTATGTTACGCTCCAGAGAGTACATCATGCCAATGAGGTGGTTCACAATGCCTGCCATGAGTTGCTGTGAGTAGGCTGCCTCTTCCAATGCAGTGCTGTAGGCCTGTTTATATAGGCTTACCACTGCGTCGGAGAATCCCACGTGATAGATGGGTTTCGTGGGTGAGAGAAAGCTAGCACGTACTCGTGCATCCATATTGTCTCCCTTAAAGCCTATCCAGTATTTCTTCCATCCTTTTGGTCCTGTGGGGTGGTAGCTGTGCCATTCGCCTGGGAAGAGCAGGAAGAAGTCGCCTTCTTTCAGATGAGCTTCTGGAACCGTGCGACTGTGGAAGATACCTTCACCTTCTATGATATATAGTAGTTGGTACTCTGGCAGTATACGTCCTTTCTCCAAGTCAAAGTAATAGCCATCGGCATGACCACGGGTAGGATAGGGGTCTCTACGACCGATTTCTTCGTAGCCGATAGTTGTAACGGTGAGTCCCCATAGGGCATCACGTTCGCTGGCCAGCATATATTTGCTAATCTGCATAACTTAAAGATTTTTATGTTGTTGGTTTTGTCTGTTTGCAAGGAATCCAGAGCCAGAAGGTAGAACCTTTTCCTTCGCCTTCGCTGAATACGCCTATCTTTCCGCCGCAGCGTTCGGCGATGTTCTTACAGATACTTAGGCCAAGGCCTGTACCCTGTACGAAGTCGTTCAGTTTCACAAAGCGTTCAAAGACGCTTGCTTGCTTATCCTTGGGAATGCCTGCTCCTGTGTCTTCGCAATAGATATAGAGCCCGCCATCCTGTTCTCGATAGCCCACTTTGATATGTCCCTGATGGGTATACTTCACGGCATTGGTGACAAAGTTGGTTATGACCTGTTGCACTCGTCCTTTGTCGAGTTCTGTGGGATAGGTTTCGTAGGGGTTATCTTTAATGAACTGTACACCAGGTTCCTGCACACGTTGCTCCAAGGTCTGACAGATATCATCGAAGACCTGTGAAAAATCGAGAGCAGTGGATGTTATAGTGAGTGATTGGTTTGTGTCTGATGCTTCAAGAATATCGTTAATAAGTCGCAGCAGCATATCGCAATTGTTGCGTATGATGCGTATGAATTCTTTTCGGTCAGCAGGATCGTCGATGACCTGTAATAAATCACTGAATCCTACGATGGCATTCAGTGGGGTGCGTATCTCGTGGGTCATATTTGCCAAGAAGGCACTCTTCATCATGCCAGACACTTCGGCTCTGGTGCGTTCTTTCTTCAACCGTTCCTGCGCGTCCATCAAGTCATCGATATTTCTCAACACACCGAAGAATCCATTGGGATGTCCCTCTTCGTCGTAGGTAGGCATACCGCTGATGGCGTGCCATTGTGGACGTTTTTCA
Organism: uncultured Prevotellaceae bacterium; assembly: GCA_902785695.1. Lineage (GTDB taxonomy): Bacteria > Bacteroidota > Bacteroidia > Bacteroidales > Bacteroidaceae > Prevotella. Next base: position 49,309 of record CACZZQ010000007.1, read on the forward strand.
ATATGTGTATATCTGAAGTGGTGAACCAAATAGAAGGGCTCCAGTTTGTCTTTCAGCCTATGTATAGAGATAGCCGCAATCTCACGCTCATCTTCATAAAGCGAGTTGAGATAATCATCGAACGATTCTGTGAACTCTGCTTTTGTCAGTGAGCGTGTGAACGCTATCTGCTGCGTCTCGAAATCCATATTCCACACGTAGAGATTGCTCTTTTCCAACATATAGCGTAGTTCCTCTTCATAGCGATTTATTTCATCATAGATCTGTTTCAGTTCTTTCTGTTGCCTGCGCTGTTCCAGCTCGGTGTCTCGTTCAGCTGTAACATCACGAGATGTAACAATGTAATAGAGTAGATTGTCTTGATCATCGAAAGTAGGACGTATGCGGAAGTCTATGTATTTGTCGATGTTTATCTCTGGATAGTACATATGTTGGCAAACATGGAACGAATGTTTGCTAAAGCGATTGAAATCATTCTTAAGAACAGGCACGTCAAACATACTTGTTTTGCGGAAAAATGCCTCACGTTCTTTATCAAACTCACATAGCTTGCGCATACTATCGTTCAAGTCTATTAACATTCCATCTGTATCATAGAACGACATTGCGATAATGTTGGTATGGAATATTTTCATATACCTACTGCCCAGTTCGTTGTTGGCTTGTTCCTCCTCAACTTCTTGTGTGATGTCTTTCACGGTGTTGACGATATGAGCCAGTCTACCGTTTTCCATCTCCGCAATGGAGTTACCAGTCAGATATCGGTTTTTCCATCTGTATGACAAGTTGTAGGGTTTGTCTGGTGTTTGCAGCAAATGTCCGTATATGGCTCGTACATTCGCCAAGTCATTTGTGTGAAGCTCCGAGAAGAACTCCTCGGCTTCCATTCCGTCGACAGGAAGTAGGTTGCCGTAGACATTCTTCATGTGTCCCGTGGCAATGTCGTGTTCGAAAATATAGAAATCGCCCATGCTTAATGCCTGTGCCATCATATTGCCAACGTCCTGTGTTCGAGCTACGGCACGTTTCACTCGGCGTCGCAAAAGCTGTCCGAGTGTCAGCAGCCACAGAGCCATAAGCAGTGTTGCGGTGATGATATAGAAGGCATACAACGGCGTGTCGTTATGTATGCGCTCTGGTGCGAACCATTTGTCGCTAATTACCTCTAGTTCTCCTGCCTGTCTCATACGAGCATATTCGTCATCAATGGCATTTATGACTTTCGAGTCATAGCCCACGATGTGCAGCTCGCCTATGGGAATGTCGATATCCTCGGTCTCAATGTCATCAAGTGCCATTTCATGAATCTTCAACTCCAGTGGAACAGCCCCCCATAGGAAGTACTTGATTTCATTGCGGGTCAGGGCCACCAGTGCCTCACGTGGTGTTTCAAACTTCATGTAATACGGTCTGAATGGCTGCTTCTGCAGGTAGCTGTTTACATAGTCGTTTTCTTTCATCACGATAGTATCGGAGTATGACAGGTCACGTATGCTCCTTAGTGGGAGTGTACCTTTTTTATAGGCTACCTTTACCCTGTACACATTGATGAAATCTGTTGTCTGCACATAAGGAGTCATATCGAACTCTTCACCTATGGCATGTATCAGGTCGGCCTGTCCTGCTTTAAATATCTCTATTGCCTGGTGCCATTCTCGCATCTCATAGCGGTGGGGGATATTTAGACGGTCCAATATGATGTCGAGTACTTCAATGTTGTATCCTGCGGGGTTGCCACTGTTATCGGTAAATTCAAACGGTGGAAAGTCCCAGTCGCAGATGATGACAAGCGGGTCGGTCTCAGTGTACGATCGTGCCTGCTTGCTGTTGGCAGCAGTCAGCGTTACGGCCATTGTAATGAGAACCGTGAGTATGATTGTAATACGTTGTCTTGTCATATTATGCATTGCTTATGCGTTCTATTTCTATGGCTTTGCATGGGATGGTAAACCACACGGTGGTACCCTTGCCTTCTGTCGATTTGATGTTGATGGTGCCATTCATGAGCCTGACGAGTTCATGACAGATGCTCAGTCCCAATCCTGTACCATTATTAGCTCCTGTAGAGAATCGTTCGAAGATATGCCCCAGTAGTTGTTCGTCTATACCGCTACCTGTGTCTTCTACAGATACGATGAGATGGTCGCCTGTGTACTCGTAGCTTGTGCATACGGTGCCTCCTTTGGTAAACTGTACAGCATTAGCAATAAGCTGTTCAATGATGTGTCCCACATTCTGGCTGTCTATTTCGAGCACCATACGCTGGTAGTGGTTTTGCACCAGTAGCCGTGTGTTGCTATTTTGTATGTCTCGGAAGCTGTCCCAATAGGTAATGCACATACTTTCAAATATCATTGCAAAATCAGTAGGGGCTGGCTTTATTTCAATCATACGTGCATCAATGCGTGACAGGAACAGAATGTTATTAATTAATTTGAGCAGCGAATCTGAATTGTTCCTAATCTCACTGATAAAAATGGGCTCGTCCTTTATTTCGTGAGGCAGTTGGAAGAACTCTGCGAACCCCACTATAGAGTTCAGTGGAGTACGAATTTCGTAGTTCATGTTGTGGAGGAAAGCGTTCTTGATGGTCTCTACCTCCCGGGCTTTGGCTGTCTCTATCTCCAACTGTTCCTCAGTAGTCTTCAATTCGCTCACGTCGCGACAGATGCCAAAATACTCCCTGACTTTGCCCGTCTCGTCAGTCATGGGTACCATGCTCAGTTGTATAAAGAGATTGCGTCCTTGCAGTTGCCTTAGTCTAGTTTTCAATGTCGCTTCGATGGGACTCTTTGTGTGTCGGTCCATATCGTTCAGAATGCGCAATGCCGTCTTCATACTATCTTGATGTATGAAATGTAAAGCACGGGTCTGCGTCAGTTTGCTCTGTACCTTATTAATTCCGCTGTAGATGATTAGAATGTGGTTTTCAGGATGATATCCGGCAAAGCGCATACCTCCGACCTTCAGCGTGTAGTTGATGTTCTCTATATAGCGTCGCTCAGCTCTGTTGGCTTCATTCTGGCGCATCAACGCATCCTTTCGAAGGTGATAGTTGTGTACGATTTCTGTCACCTTGCGCCCTGTTCCGTAATATCCCAGTGGCTGTCCCTCGTTATCGGTCATTGGCTCCAACTTCAGTTCATACCACACGATGCCCAAATTGGGGACATTGCGATTAATGCTGGCATAAAACGCCTCCTGCCTTGATGCTTGGAATTCATCGGGGCTCAATTGGTAGAGGTTGTTTATGGTGATTTGGTTGCCTATAGCGTTTCTATTGTCTATACCAAAAGTTTGGCAGGCATTATCGTTAAGGTCGGTCAGATAGCCTTCCTTGTTGAAATAGGTCATGTCCACCATGATAGAGTCGAAAATGGCATGATAGCGTCGCAGCGTATCTTTCACTCGTTGCTGTCGCTGCCTATCCATACTAATGTCGTTGCGTGTACCTATGATTACCGTAGGTTTGCCAAAACGGTTACGATGAAACACTGATAATTGAATGGCATAGTCACACATCTTTTTGCTATTAACATCAGAGGGAACCCTAAGAGTTAATTCTATGTTCTCTGCCTTTTGATCTGTTAAAATGGTGAGAGCCTGCATAATCTTTTCCAGCTCACTTGAATTGTAGTTGCCAAAAAATTGCAGGAGGGTGTATTCATGTCTGTTTTCACCATTGGCCTCGTACCAAGTTACAGTCTGGTGCTTGATATTATATGTCCAAATACGCACTCCGCTGGCTTTCAGCGTCATAGCCAGTCGTGAATTCTGTTTTCTGATTTTCCTAGTCACCAATCGTTCACGCATTCTGTAGAACAGATAGTAGCCTATCGTGATTACAAAGACCACCACCAGCGTATTGGCAATAATCCACACCCAGGATGGAATGCCTGTCTCTACGCGCTCAGGATAGAACCATTTGTTTTGCAAGGGTCTGATCATGCCTCTCGACTGCAACAGCGCGTAAGTGCTGTCGAGCAGGGCAAGCAGTTGGGGGTTGTTCGACATGAACCGATACTCACCGTGGGGCATGTCAGTAGGCGCAAGTACCAGGTTTTCAGCATGGTATTGTCTTATTAGCCATTTCAGCGACATGGTGTTCCATAGTATGGGTGCTGTTTTATCGGCTTTTGCTTTCAGTATGGCTGACTTCATGTCATTAATAGGTATGGCGTTCTGTTCCCATCCCTGCTGTTCCATGAGATGGTGGCTGAAGCTACCAGCATGTACCACAACGCGGTAGTTGGCCAAATCGCCCGTTTGCTTAATGTTTTGCGGCTCGCCCTTCTGATATACCACACTATGTGTAAACAGGTCTATCACAGTACGTCCGTATAGTGCATAGTCATCATGGAAGAAGGCTTTCATGCCCAGCATCACGTCTGAGATGCCTTCACGCAAGTCTTCAAGTGCATCTTGTGTGTCTTTCAATTTAATGATATATGGAATTTTCAGTTCTTCTAAAATCAGCTTCAACAACTCTACATTGTATCCCGTAGGCTCGCCATTATCCAGATAGACATAGGGCCACAAATCCCACGCATCCTCGTATACCAATGGATGCTCATCTGTAAAATGCAGACTGTCCAGGTCGTAGGTCTGTGCTCGTCCTTCTGTTAACGTCAACACGCACAAGGCAACTATCGTCAATAGTACTTGCCTCAGCGTGAAGCCTTGTATCATTGGAGCTGATTGTCTCATCTTAGGCTTTTTTGATTGTGCAAATTTAAAAAAAAAATGTGAAATAGCCAAATGATACTTGCTTTTTCCTGATTATTTCTTACCTTTGCACACAAAAAACTTAAAAAACGAAACGAAATGACACAGAAAATGAAGCCCGCCACCCTTTGTGTGCAGGCTGGTTGGGAACCTAAAAATGGAGAATCGCGCGTGCTGCCCATCTATCAGAGCACAACTTTCAAGTACGACAACACCGAAGAGATGGCCGACCTTTTCGACTTGAAGAAAGAGGGCTATTTCTATACCCGATTGCAGAACCCCACAAACGACGCTGTAGCCAAGAAGATTGCAGCCCTCGAGGGTGGAATAGGGGCTATGCTTACCTCCAGTGGTCAGGCAGCTAATTTCTATGCCATCTTCAATATATGTGAGGCAGGCGACCATTTCGTTACTTCGAATGAAATCTATGGCGGTACCTATAATCTCTTTGGTGTCACACTGAAGAAACTGGGTATCGAGTGCACCTTCGTTAATCCTGAGGCTTCAGAAGAGGAAATCTCTGCTGCTTTCCATCCTAATACGAAGGCCTTGTTTGGTGAGACCATCTCAAACCCAGGCTGTAAGGTGCTCGACATTGAGAAGTTTGCCCGTATTGCCCACAGTCATGGGGTGCCCCTCATCATAGATAACACCTTCCCCACACCTATCAACTGTCGTCCTTTTGAGTGGGGAGCTGATATCGTGACCCATTCCACTACAAAATATATGGATGGACACGCCACTCAGGTGGGTGGATGTATCGTGGATAGTGGTAACTTCGACTGGGATGCTCATGCAGAAAAATTTCCCGGTCTGTGCACCCCCGATGAGTCTTATCACGGACTCACCTACACCAAGAAATTCGGTAAGATGGCGTATATGGCTAAGCTCACGGCTCAGCTGATGCGCGACTTGGGTAGCATCCCATCACCTCATAACGCCTTCCTTCTTAACCTCGGACTGGAGACACTCCACCTGCGCATGAAGCAGCATTGCACTAACGCTCAGAAGATTGCTGAGTTCCTGAAGAATGATAATCGCGTGGCTTGGGTGCACTATAGTGGACTGGAGGGCGATGAGTGTCACGTTCTGGCTCAGAAATACCTGCCTAACGGCTCTTGTGGCGTTATCGCTTTCGGACTGAAAGGCACCCGTGAGACAGCCGTGAAGTTCATGGACTCTCTGAAGCTCATCTGCATTGTAACCCACGTGGCTGATGCTCGCACCTGTGTGCTCCATCCCGCCAGTCATACACATCGCCAGCTCTCCGACGAGCAGTTGCGCGAGGCAGGTGTAGCACCAGACTTGATACGTCTGTCAGTAGGCATTGAAGATGTCGATGATCTTTTGACAGACATACAACAGGCACTTAATCAGATTTAACATAAAAAGCCAACCATTGGTTGGCTTTTTATATTACTCTATTAATATTATACATCTTTATAGATGTCTTTCATCTCGCAGGGGAACCAGAAAGAAGCAACGGTTTTCTTGCCGTTTTCTGTTTCCATAAAGAACTCTCCTCCGAACATATCAACAATAGCCCTACAGATGGCGAGTCCTAATATGGAAGACTTGTTGGTATCTTTCAGGGCATCTTCTTTCTGAAGGATTGCATAGATGTCATGATCCGTCTGCTCTGTTTGTTCCATGCCTGTGTAGCAGATAGAGACTTTAAGCCCCCTTCGCTCGCAACCATATTTGATGAAAATGTCACCATGCGTAACTTGACGAGCTGCATTGGAAAGAAGATGCATCATAAGTTGATGCATGAGATTAGTGTCAAGTATGGCCCTGCAATGAGGTGACAGATCAGAGGTGACGCGTACGGTGACATCTGGCTTGGTATAGTTCAATGCTTCGCGCCTATAAGATGCCATGAGCTCAATAAGGTTGACCTCTATGAATGTGAAGGTTGGGGTGACACCCTCGAACTTTGACATCTCATGAATCTGAAGTACAAAGTCAAGTAACTCTTTTGAATATTCGGAGATATCCGTCACCGTTTTCCTCACCATAGCAGGCTGCATGTTTTCGTCTTTTTCATCGAGAATCTTATCGCAAAAACCTGTGATGGCATTTAAAGGAGAGCGAAGTGTACGGCTGATATTGTCAATAAACACCGACTTCAACTGTTCACTTTTCTGAGCGCGCTTAACAGCTACATTCAAAAGCTTCACATAGTGACGCCGAACTAACAAGAAGCCAATTGCGAAGGCAACAACTAAAAAAACGATAATCAAAGTTACTGCTGTCATAATGAAATAAATTGTTTTAAACAAGATTATTTTTAATTTTGTAGTGCAAAGATACAGCAAAAAAGGAAAATCGCAAAGAATATTGAGTTTTTTTCTTCTCTTTTATGTACCTTTGCACTCATAAAGTGTGGAAATGTGGACTATAGGATATGGAAATGAGCAAGATGAATATTAGAACAGCTAAAGAAGAGGATGCTGAGCGACTGCTCGGAATCTATACACCTTACATCACTGATACGGCAATCACTTTCGAATACGAGGTGCCGTCCATTGGTGAGTTCCGTCAACGTATCAACAATACGTTGAAAAAATATCCTTATTTGGTAGCAGAGGATGAGAATGGGAATTTGGTGGGCTATGCCTACGCAGGTGTTTTCAAAGGACGTGCAGCCTACGATTGGGCTGTTGAGACCTCCATCTATGTGAAACAAAGTGAGGCCGGAAAAGGACTTGGCCGGTTGCTACATGATACACTTCAGAAAGAACTACAGCAAATGGGAATCCTCAATATGTATGCCTGCATCTCTGCCCCACGGGGTACAGATCCTTATCTGACTGATAACAGTATCCAATTCCACAGTCATCTAGGGTATCGGATTGTAGGACGCTTTGCACAATGCGGCTATAAGTTTAACCGCTGGTATGATATGGTGTGGATGGAAAAACATATTGGTGCGCATACAGAAAAGGTAAAGCCTGTTTCCTTTATTGACAATACAAACGAGGACTTTGCAACCAGTCGAGAAGGATCTTTGAATAAAGTTCGAATAACTGCAGTACGCCAGACAATCTATCCTGACCTGATGGAGAAATACGAAAACCCCATTGAGCATACTTGTGATATGGCTGAGGGGCAGCAATGGATTTCAGTGGATGGGAAATGCCCTAATGGAATGTGTCCATCTGCATGGGGGGCTATGCGCGAGTTCGTGGAGTCTTTAGCGAAAGGCGAGGGTGATTTCTACGATGGATGGATGAAAAACCCAATGAGTGCAATGATCAGTTGTAACGATGGCTTTCGTCCGTTCAGCTTCTTCATAGAAGTTATGGAGTAAGACATACAAAAAAATCGCTAAGAGCATTGTGTTTAGCTACTTAGCGATTTAAATCTGTTGGGGTACCCGGACTCGAACCAGGAAAGGCAGGACCAGAATCTGCAGTGTTACCATTACACCATACCCCAATTCATTTGCTTCAAGAATCTTGTTTTCTTGATTGCGGGTGCAAAGGTACTGCTTTTTTTTTAATCACCAAAACTTTTTGCGGATTTTTTTTAAAAATTCCGTAAAAATGTATCGGTTCGGTTGGCAGTTTGAATTTTTCTTCATAACTTTGCATCCAAGATTACACATTATTATATATTTAATGGAACAAACAAAAAAACTAGTAGAAACTATCATAGAGGGAATACAAGAGAAAAAAGGTTCGCAGATTGTGGTAGCCGACCTGAGCGGTATCGACGGCACCATCTGCAAGAATTTCATTATTTGTCAGGGAAACTCGCCGGCCCAGGTGGAGGCTATCACTGAGAGTGTGGCAGAGATGGCACGCAAGAAGCTGGGCGAGAAGCCTGCTCATGTGGTGGGTTTGGAGAATGCGCAGTGGGTAGCTATGGACTATACTGACGTGATGGTACACGTCTTTTTACCCGATGTACGTAAGTATTACGACTTGGAGCATCTGTGGAATGATGCCCCGTTGAAGTGTATTCCCGACCTTGATTAAGTGATGAGTGTTAAGTGAGAAGTGTTAAGTGAGAAGTGTTAAGTGAGAAAAAATATGGAACAGAATCAAAATAATCAGCCGAAAATGCCTAAGTTCAACATGAACTGGATATATCTGCTCGTGATAGGTGCACTGGCATTCTTCTATTTCCAGAACGGGACGGATGGACTGCAGGAAAGGGGTGCAACGAATGGGAAAGCGTCGTACAGCGAATTTAAGAACTTCGTGAAGAATGGCTATGCCGACCGTATCGTTGCCAATAAGACATCAGAGACGCTGAAGATGTACGTGAAGCCCGACAGTATTCAGTCGGTGTTTCACCAGACAACAGCCACTACTGGCACTGAGCCTTACCTCAGTGTAGAGTATGGCGAGAACAGTAAGGTGGAAGAGTTTATTGATTCAGCGCGTGCCAATGGCTACTTCAAAGGAAAGTTCGACTATGAGCATGAGGCGAGCAACGGTATCCTGAGCTTTATCATCAGTAGTCTGCTGCCTATCTTCTTCCTCGTATTCCTGTGGATGTTCTTCATGCGCCGCATGGGCGGTGGAGGTGGTATGGGTGCCGGCATCTTCAGCGTGGGCAAGAGCAAGGCCAGGATGTATGAAAAGGGGGGCGAGCTGGGCATCACGTTCAAGGATGTGGCTGGTCAAGCGGGTGCCAAGCAGGAGATACAGGAGATTGTGGAGTTTCTGAAGAATCCGCAAAAATACACTGACTTGGGTGGTAAGATTCCCAAGGGAGCATTACTTGTAGGTCCTCCAGGAACAGGTAAGACTTTGCTTGCCAAGGCCGTAGCAGGTGAGGCTGGCGTACCGTTCTTCTCGATGAGCGGTTCCGACTTTGTGGAGATGTTCGTAGGTGTGGGTGCAAGTCGTGTGCGCGACTTGTTCCAGCAGGCAAAGGCGAAAAGTCCCTGCATCATCTTTATAGACGAGATAGATGCCGTAGGGCGAGCCCGTTCGAAGAACCCCGCTATGGGTGGTAATGACGAGCGCGAGAACACGCTGAACGCTTTGCTCACCGAGATGGATGGCTTCGGTACAAACAGCGGTGTGATTATCCTGGCAGCTACCAATCGTGTGGATATGCTTGACTCGGCACTGCTGCGTGCAGGTCGATTCGACCGACAGATACATGTTGACCTGCCTGACCTTAATGAGCGCAAGGAAGTGTTTATGGTTCACTTGAAGCCCTTGAAACTTGATAATACTGTTGATGTGGACTTCCTGGCTCGTCAGACTCCAGGTTTTTCGGGTGCCGATATCGCCAATGTATGCAACGAAGCAGCCCTGATAGCTGCCCGTCACGATAGTCCGAAGGTGGGCAAACAGGATTTCCTGGATGCTGTAGACCGCATCATCGGTGGTTTAGAGAAGAAGACGAAGGTGATGACAGAGTCCGAGAAACGCTCGATAGCCATACACGAGGCTGGTCACGCTACCATCTCTTGGTTCACGGAGTTTGCCAATCCGTTGGTAAAGGTATCGATAGTACCTCGCGGACAGGCACTTGGTGCCGCCTGGTATCTGCCTGAGGAACGCGTGTTGCAGACCAAGGAGGCCATGCTCGACGAGATGTGTTCTTTGCTTGGCGGCCGTGCTGCCGAGGAACTCTTCGTGGGTCATATTTCTACGGGTGCCATGAACGACCTTGAGCGTACCACCAAGCAGGCCTATGGTATGATTGCATACGCCGGCATGGGCGAGCAGTTGCCTAATGTCTGCTATTATAATAATGCGGAATATCAGTTCCAGCGTCCGTATTCTGAGACAACTGCCAAGCTGATTGACGATGAGGTACTGAAGATGATCAACGAACAGTACGAGCGGGCGAAGCAGATACTAACGGAGCACGCCGAAGGCCACGCCCAGTTGGCTCAGCTCCTGGTAGAGCGTGAGGTAATCTTTGCCGAGGACGTAGAGCGAATCTTTGGCAAGCGTCCCTGGACTTCTCGTGCTGACGAACTGTTGGAAGCTCAGATGCGTGCAGAGGCAGAGAAGATGGTGGAGGAACGTACGAAAGCCCTGGAAAACAAGGCTTTAGAAGATGAAAGTGGAGAGAAGAAAGAGGAAGGAGAATAGAGTAAGTACTAATAATATGAAGAACTTTATTGTAAGAACCATCACAGGCGTGTTTTTCGTTGCTGCTATTGTGGTCAGTTTCTTGAATCCACTGGCAATGGTGTTTCTGTTTGCACTCATCACAGGACTCACTATATGGGAGTTCTGCGGACTGGTAAACGAGCGGCCCTATGTGCAGGTAAACCAGTTTATATCCACCGTAGCAGGCATGTATCTTTTTCTCGCTATGGCTGGACATTGTAGCGGGCGGACACCCGACACGGTGTTTATACCTTATTTAATAACGATTATCTACCTGCTTATCGCAGAACTATACCTCAAGGCGAAAGATCCAGTTAACAATTGGGCATATACCATGCTGCCTCAGCTGTATATCGCCCTGCCTTTCTCAATGCTCAACGTGCTGGCATTCCCACAGGCAGGCAGCTATTCATTCGTGTATCCCCTGTCGGTTTTTATATTCCTATGGATGAACGACACTGGTGCCTATCTCTGCGGTTCGCTATTGGGCCGTCATAAGCTCTTTCCAAGGGTATCGCCAGGCAAATCGTGGGAAGGCAGCATCGGAGGCGGCGTGCTGGTGGTTGGTGTAGCAATATTGATATGGTGGTTGCTGGGGCAAACCCAACAGCACACAGAGCTGGGTATGTGGCATTGGGCAGGACTTGGACTGACGGTTGTCGTATTCGGCACATGGGGCGATTTGGTGGAAAGCCTCTTCAAACGTACGCTGGGCATCAAGGACAGTGGCAACATTCTTCCTGGTCACGGAGGTATGCTTGATCGCTTCGATTCGTCGCTGCTGGCTATTCCAGCTGCTGTGGTTTATCTGTTTACTATCTCGCTGATGTAAAAAAGTCGGTAAAAAACTTGCATATATCAAAAAAAACTTGTTATTTTGCATATAGTTTACTAACATTAACTTAAAAACAAGTATTATGAAGAAGTTTTTAGTGGCTATCGTAGCCGTGCTGTTCGCAGCACCTTCGTTCGCTCAGTACAGCAGCGGCGGTTTTTCTTTGAGTGAGAGCACTGTGTATTATGGTGTACGCATGGGTTTGAATTTCGCAACTGTCACTGGTGATCTCCCTTCTGATGTTAAGGGAGCCAAGACTGGATTCAATTTCGGTGGTGTATTAGGTTTGCGTGTTAGCCAGACAACTCCTATTTTCTTGGAGAGTGGTCTGTACTATACAGAGCGCGGCTGTAAGAACGGAGACAACAAGATCGGCCTCACCTATTTTGAAATTCCCTTACTGATCAAATATGGCATTCAGGCTACTGATGAGATTGCTGTCCTTCCTTATTTAGGTCCAGCCTTTGGATTTGGTATTGCCGGAAAGGTTAAGCCTGGCAATGACAGTTCGTTCAGTAGTGAAGGTGGTTTCAACCGTCCTGATGTAGGTTTCAAGATTGGTTGTGGTGCCGAATATAATATGCTCTACTTGGAAGCAGGTTATCAGATAGGTATGGCAAACATTGCACGTGACGATAACAAGACTGCTCATGGTAATGCGTTCTTCATCAACTTCGGTGTGAACTTCTAAATCATTCAATAGTTTATTATACGTAAACAGGCCATTTACCGATTGTAAATGGCCTGTTTACGTATAATAAGTGGCATACTTAGATATCGTAAATGGCATACTTATATTTTACTCGCAGAGAATGTCACAAATCTTATCCTGATAGTCGCGTGCATCACGGGCTCGTTGTATGCCCTGATTGATGATTGCGAAGCAGAGTCGATGACCGTTAGAGGCTGTACAATAGCCGGCTAATGAGATGATACCAGTCAAGGTGCCGGTTTTCGCCTGAACTTTGCCTTCAGCATGAGTGCCTTTCATGCGCTTCTTTAGTGTGCCGTCCTCGCCAGCCATAGGCAGTGAGGGTAGAAGATGGTCATAGACGGGCTTACGGTAATAAGCGTAACGCAATAGGCGGAGCAGGCATTCGGCTGAAATGTAGTTGTAGAGTGACAACCCGCTGCCATCGGCTAAACGGTAGCGACTGCTGTTTAATCCGGCACGCTCCATCAGTGCCCTTTCTTGCCTCTGAGCATAAAGAGCCTTTCCTGGATGGTCTCTACGGGCAGCTATCTGATAGTACATGGATTCTGCATAGAGGTTGTCGCTGTCCTTCATCATGCGCAGCAGTATATGGTCGATACTCCGCTTGCACTGACTTACCAGCGTGGCATCATCGGCAAGCGTCCCTTCCTTGATGGTGGTGTCCTGCAAAACGACACCTGAATTGTTCAATGTACTGACAAACTGCCTTGCAAACCCGCCTTTTCGATCTACAAGCAGCGGTGTTAGGATGGGGTTCTTGTCATCCCAACACCAGCCTTCTCCCCATTTCAGGGTGTCCTTCAAGGTGTTGTCTGCCATAATGCTACCGATAATGGTATCGACACCCAGTTGCCTGACGCTGTTGGCAAAAACCTCCAAGTCTTCATAAGAGAATGCAGGATCCATACCACCCACGCAATAGAGGTCGCCATATAGTGTTCGCCCAATAATATCTCCTTTATAATATAAAGAAGTGGTGAACTGGTAGTCGGTTCCAAGATAGTCGAGAGCAGTGATGGCTGTCACCAGTTTCATTGTAGAAGCTGGGCGCAGTAGTTGCCTGTGGTTCATGCTGAAGAGCGAAGTGTCGTCAGTCAAGTCCCAAACCATCAGTCCTGCTTGTGTATAATCCAACAAGGGGTCGCGCATCATAGAGTCCAGTCGGCTCTGCATCTTCAGAGGCCAGGGCAACATGTTTTCTGTGGTGTCAGCAACGATGGGTAGTTCACTTACTGTCTGTTCCGTTTGTGCATAAAGGGTTACCGACAGCAAACTTATTAAGCCTAAAATCAATCTTTTCATCATATTGCCTGCAAAATTAAAAAATAATTCATAATTCATAGTTCATAATTCATAATATTTTTCTAATTTTGCAAAATAATTTGATTTGTATGGTTTACAAATATGATTTTCTGATTATTGGAGCTGGCGTAGCCGGTATGAGTTATGCCCTGAAAGTGGCTCGCGCCAAGAAGGGTAATGTATGTATTATATGTAAGACCTCGCTTGACGAAGCTAATACATCGTTTGCGCAAGGTGGTGTGGCATCGGTGACCAATCTGGCAGTCGACGATTTTGAAAAGCACATCGAAGATACGATGATTGCGGGCGATTATATCAGTGACCGTGCTGCTGTAGAGCAGGTAGTAAAGAATGCACCAGAGCAGATAAAGGAACTGGTGGAGTGGGGGGTCAACTTCGACAAGAAGGCTGATGGCACTTTCGACCTTCATCGCGAGGGTGGACACTCAGAATTTCGCATCCTGCACCATGCCGACGATACGGGTGCTGAGATTCAGCGTGGACTGATGGCTGCTGTAAAAAGCAATCCAGATATCACTATCAAGGAGAATCACTTCGCAGTAGAGATTATCACCCAACACCATCTGGGGGCCAAGGTCACACGCCGTACACCTTATATCAACTGTTACGGTGCCTACGTGCTGAATCCTGAGACGGAGAAGGTCGATACCTATCTTTCGAAAGTCACACTGATGTGCACGGGCGGCTGCGGTGCAGTGTATCAAACTACCACAAACCCCGTGATAGCTACTGGCGACGGCGAGGCAATGGTATATCGCGCTAAGGGAACGGTGGCTGACATGGAGTTTGTACAGTTCCACCCCACAGCCCTTTATTCGCCAGGTGAGACGCATCCAGCCTTCCTGATTACTGAGGCTATGCGTGGTTACGGCGGTATTCTTCGCTTGCCTAATGGTGAGTCGTTCATGGAGAAATACGACGAGCGCCTCTCGTTGGCTCCACGTGATATCGTAGCGCGTGCCATCGATAAGGAGATGAAAATTCACGGTCTGGATCATGTCTGCCTGGACGTTACGCATAAGGATCCCGCTGAGACCCGCAAGCACTTCCCCAATATCTATCAGAAATGCCTGAGTATGGGTATCGACATCACCACCGATTATATCCCCGTACGCCCTGCTGCTCACTATATGTGCGGTGGTATCAAGGTCGATTTGAATGGTTGCAGTAGCATTGAGCGTCTCTACGCCATTGGTGAATGCTCATGCACAGGCTTGCATGGAGGTAACCGTCTGGCATCTAACTCATTGATTGAGGCGGTTGTTTATGCCGACGCTGCTGCCAAGCACTCTCTGGAGCACGTAGATCTATACGATTTCAACGATAAGGTGCCTGAATGGAATGATGAGGGTACGCTGACCAATGAAGAAAAGGTGCTTATCACGCAGAGTGTCAAGGAGGTGGGCGAGATTATGTCCAACTATGTGGGCATCGTCCGTTCCGACCTGCGCTTGCATCGTGCCTGGGTGCGCCTTGATACCCTTTACGAAGAAACTGAGAACCTCTTCAAACGTGTAAAAGCGACGAAGGATATCTGTGAGCTCCGCAACATGATTAACGTGGGCTACCTCATCACCCGCTTCGCCTTGGAGCGTAAGGAGAGTCGCGGATTGCATTACACCATCGACTATCCTCCTCACGCATACGATAAGGAATAGCAAAAGTTCTTGGACTAACGAAGCAAATAAGCCGATCGTCATCGTTAAAAATTCTCCGCAAAAGCGGATAAAATGCTGTCTTCCAGTGATATAAGTGCGGAGCATTTTGTAGGGTTAGCAAGAGGCTTGGATATTCGGTGGTTCTTAGTAGTCAGATGCATTCCTTTTTTGTGAAAATAGGGTTGATAAAAGTGATAAATAAGCTACATATCACTTTATGACTTAAGTCGAAAGATCTTACGACTGGAGTCGAAAGGTCTTACGACTGGAGTCGAAAGGTTTTACGACTTAAGTCGTAAGGTGGAAATGAGGCTATTTACGATAAAAGGAATGGTGAGCAGATGGCAAAAACAAGCACAATATGTATGGCAGATTGGGGTGCTTTAAAGCAAAGAGTATAAGGCGTGCAGTAGAAAATGCTCCGCAGTACTTTGCCCTTGTACAGGGCATTTCCAATAATTTGCGGAGCATTTTTTTTGCACACCCTCTTTACTTGATGTCTGTATCTGAAGCTAATTACAGATTAGCTAACTCTACAACTTTGTCAACTGCTGCGCTGAGGCCATCGACACTCTTACCGCCTGCCTGAGCGAAGTGAGGCTGACCGCCACCACCGCCCTGAATCAGTTTGGCAGCTTCGCGTACCATCTGACCGGCATTGAGTCCGTGATCACTTACCATGTCGTCGCTCATCATAATAGAGAGCTGAGGTTTCTGGTTGTCATGAGAACCGATAACACAGAGTAGTGAGCCCTCAACAGCAGCGCGAATCTTAAATGCCAAATCTTTCGCAGCGGCAGGATTCATGGGTACAACAGTGGAGATAACCTTCACACCATTAATCTCACGAGCTTTCTCTACAAGACGTTGGGCAGCACGCTCCACAGCCTGTGCCTGGAAGCTTTCAATCTCTTTCTTCATGGCATCGTGCTCATCTATATACTTCTTGATAACGCCCTGCAGGTCCTTGGCATTGTTGAAGAACGCCTTTACTGCCTTGAGGGTGTCCTCCAGCTGATAGAGCAGTTCCTCGCATTCACCACCTGTCTTTGCCTCGATACGACGGATACCGGCAGCTACAGAACTCTCAGAGAGAATCTTGAACATACCGATGCGACCTGTGCTGCTGGCGTGAACACCACCGCAGAACTCGCATGAAGGTCCGAAGCGAACCACACGCACCTTGTCGCCATACTTCTCGCCGAAGAGGGCGATAGCACCGAGTTCCTTAGCTTCTTCAAAGGGAACATCGCGACGCTCGTCGATATGGATGTCCTGACGAATCATATCGTTCACCATACGCTCAACCTCGCGAATCTGCTCATCTGTCACCTTCTCGAAGTGAGAGAAGTCGAAACGCAGGGTGTCGGGGCTTACGAACGAACCCTTCTGCTCCACATGGTCGCCCAAAACCTGCTTCAAGGCATAGTCGAGCAAGTGGGTAGCGGTATGATTGGCAGCACTGGCATTACGCTTGTCGGTATCTACGCAAGCCATGAACTGAGCCGTGGGATCCTTAGGCAACTGCTTCACGATATGCACGCTCTGGTTGTTCTCGCGCTTGGTATCGATAATCTCGATAGTTTCGTTCTCATTGACGAGCACGCCCTGGTCGCCTACCTGACCACCCATCTCTCCATAGAAAGGAGTTTTGTCGAGTACCAGCTCGTAGAACTCGTTCTTTTTCTGTGTCACCTTGCGGTAACGCAGGATGTGACAGTCGTACTCGGTATAGTCGTAGCCCACGAACTGCTGTTCGCCAGCCTGAAGCTCTACCCAGTCAGAGTTTTCAACAGCGGCGGCATTACGGGCACGGTCCTTCTGCTTCTGCATCTCGGCATTGAACTGCTCCTCATTAACGGTGAATCCGTTCTCACGGCAGATAAGTTCGGTAAGGTCGAGAGGGAATCCGTAGGTGTCGAACAGGCGGAAAGCCTGAACACCGTCGAGTTCGGTCTTACCCGCAGCCTTGAGTTGCTCCATAGCCTTGTCGAGCATAGAGATACCCTTATCCAATGTGCGCAGGAAAGAATCCTCCTCTTCCTTCATCACCTTAGCGATGAGGGTCTGCTGAGCTTTCAACTCTGGGAAGGCATCGCCCATCTCCTCTGTGAGGGTAGGCAGCAGCTTATAAAGGAAGGCCTCTTTCTGACCGAGGAAGGTGTAAGCGTAACGTACGGCACGGCGCAAGATACGACGAATAACGTAACCAGCCTTAGCATTTGAAGGCAACTGACCATCAGCAATAGAGAAGGCTACAGCACGCAGGTGGTCAGCGCAGACACGCATAGCCACGTTGATGTCGTCCTGCTCCTTGGTGATAGGACTCACAACCTCCTCTTCGAAGGTGGTGTATTTCAAGCCTGTAATCTGCTGCTCGGCCTTAATGATAGGCTGGAACACATCGGTATCATAGTTAGAGTGCTTGCCCTGCATCATGCGAACCAAGCGCTCGAAGCCCATACCAGTATCAATCACGTTCATTGACAGGGGCTCCAGGGAACCGTCAGCCTTACGGTTGAACTGCATGAACACGATGTTCCAGATCTCAATAACCTGTGGATCGTCCTGGTTCACCAACTCACGACCAGACTTTCCGCTGGCCGCGCGCTGCTCGGGGGTACGAGAGTCAACATGAATCTCAGAGCAGGGACCGCAGGGACCCGTATCGCCCATCTCCCAGAAGTTATCGTGCTTGTTACCATTGATGATATGGTTGGCTGGCACGTGCTTAGCCCAATATTTGGCAGCCTCGTCATCGCGAGGGATATTCTCTTCGGGTGAACCCTCGAAGACTGTTACGTAGAGGTCCTCAGGATTCAGTTTCAGTACGTCAACCAGATATTCCCAAGCCATATCAATGGCACCTTCCTTGAAGTAATCACCGAAAGACCAGTTGCCCAGCATCTCGAACATGGTGTGGTGGTAGGTGTCGTGACCTACTTCCTCCAAGTCGTTATGCTTACCGCTAACGCGCAGACACTTCTGAGTGTCGGCACGGCGACGAGGTTCTGGGTCGCGTGTTCCAAGAATGATATCTTTCCACTGGTTCATACCCGCGTTGGTGAACATCAGCGTGGGGTCGTCCTTAATCACCATCGGTGCAGAAGGCACGATGGCGTGTTGTTTCGACTCAAAAAAGCTCTTAAATGAGTCGCGAATTTCTTTTGCAGTCATTATCAATAATTAGTTATTTTCAATTTTGCGTGCAAAATTACTCTTTTTTTCTCAAATAACCGAAGTATTCTTGCGCATTTTTTGTAATTTTGCATACAATTAGGCTCTAACGAGTCTTAATCATTAATTCTACAGGTAATAAAGCATAATAATAGAAAATGTACGTGCGTACCTTATTTTTTTTATTAATCCTGATGCTCGCCTCGGGTGCTAAGGCACAGCAACAGACTGCTGCCTCCATATCCTGTACCGTGAAGAAGGTGCAGGTGGAGCGGCTGCCCGACCTCAACATCCCACGTAGTGGAGGAAGCACGCTGGTCATTAATGGCATCCCATACGTCATGGGAGGTCATACTTCGGGGTTCATACCCACGCCCACCGCCGAGTATTTCGAGAACGGTGAGTGGCATGTGCTGCCTATGGTCTATACCCACGACCACGGCCTGTGCCAGCCACTTCCATCGGGCAAAGTGCTACTGGCTGCTGGTCATGAGAAAGCCTTAGGCATAGGACAGACTTTTTCCGTGGAACTTTTTGATCCTGAGACACGCACTTTTGAGGGCTACGGCTGTATGGAGAAGAAACGCTTCTTCCCTTCATCGGCCCTGCTGGCAGACGGACGTGTGCTCATCAGTGGCAACTCTTACGAGGAAGACTGCATGGAGGTGTTCGATGGTTCGCGACAGAACAAGTTCGTCAAGGCGGTGTCGGCCTTCCGGGCTTCTCCTTTCATCTTCCCGATAGCTTCCGACGATGCCCTCGTCATAGGATGCATGGACGGACACATGGCTCTCAACTCCGATACAGTAGTTGTGGATCGCTTGAAAGGCGATGCTCCGCAGATGCCGCTGTTCAACGAGTGGTATCCCATATCCGTGCTGCTTCCCAAACCGGCCGAAGCCAGTCGTATCAGTCGGGATTCGTGCCAGTACGCCTATCTGCTCTTGGTGCTTAACAAAAAGAACCAACAGGCGGCTATTGCCAAGTTGGAGGGCACCGACCTTCAATTGCTGCCTACCGATTGCAGCATCCCCATGAGCGTTGAGGCAGGAGGACGCTTGGAGTGGTTCACGTCTGTCATAGTCGATCGCACTATCCACCGAGGCTATGTCGTGGGGCGTGACGAGAGATTCTATCTGTATGTCCTCGCTGTGGAGTACGACAAGCAGCCCGCTCGCCTTACTCTCTATGAGACGGAACTACAGGATTCCCTGCCTTTCTCTACTCCTGTGCTTCTGCCCGATGGCGATTTGCTGATGACAGGCGGCGTTACCGACAATAATTTCACTCCTTTTGCCACCGCGTATCGATTCCACCTTGGTACCACCGACGATGTTGAAGCAGAGGCCGGTAACGGCTGGCTCTGGCTGTCGCTACTCTTCATTGCCGTATTGACGGGAGGTGCCGCTGTACTGTGGCTTCTCAGAAAAAGAAGGAAATCACGGGCTTTTACTATGTCTGACACCAATACCGATGCCGTTTCAGAAACAGAAGTCGAGACTATTCAGACTGTTCATACAGACCAACTCATTGCAACCATCATTCAACTGATGGAGGAGCAACAGCTCTATCTGAACAGCGAATTGAAGGTGGCCGATGTAGCTGAACTGGCAGGCACCAACAGCCGTAATGTGTCAGATTGTATTAAGGCTGCTCGTGGCTGTTCCTTCTCGCAGTTTGTCAACGCCTACCGCATTGACTATGCCAAGCAACTGCTAGTCAGTCAGCCCGACATCAAGGTGGCAGCAGTTGCTCTGCAATCGGGCTTTGCCAACGAAATGTCGTTCTTCCGCACCTTCAAGGCCATCACAAGTATGACGCCTAAGGAGTGGAAGGATAGTCAGCCGTCCTAATAACTTTCTAATACGAAAGATGCAAATTGACTAACATTTCTTGCAATTGTTAGTCAGTTTGTATTTTTTGTTAGTCCCTCTATGTCTTTTTTTTTCTATATTTGCACAAAATATGTACTAATAACCAAAAGAAAGAGATTATGAAAAGACTACTTTTTTCATTCCTGTTTGTCCTCACGGCAATAGCCGGATGGGCACAAGAACCA
The DNA here is from genome assembly GCA_902785695.1 of uncultured Prevotellaceae bacterium. Lineage (GTDB taxonomy): Bacteria > Bacteroidota > Bacteroidia > Bacteroidales > Bacteroidaceae > Prevotella. The sequence goes on from CACZZQ010000007.1 coordinate 69,890, forward strand.
ACTACGTTCACCGTAGGTAACTTTAAATATACGGTGACAGACGATGAAAACCATTACGTTTCAATTGCTAAGGCTGATGAGGCTACCTTCAACAGCGCACTGGTGATCCCGTCGAGTGTGGTTTATGAGACTGTAACCTACACGGTGACTTCTGTTGGAGCCAGCGGTTTCTATGAAACAGGAATCACTAGCGTCACCATTCCAGCCTCAGTACTGAGCGTTGGCAGTCAGGCGTTTTACAATTGCGACGGGCTGACCGCCATCACCATCGAAGACAGCGAGACTGCGCTTCAGTGGAACGGTACTGATTATCATCCGCTGGACCAGGTGAATTCCAACTACACTTTGTATCTCGGTCGTGATCTAACGACAGAGGGCGAATGGTGTTTCTTCCCGGGAGCCACCAGCGTTGAGATTGGCGACCAGATGACAACCGTCAACCCAAATTTATTTGATGGTGCTAATAAACTGGCATCTGTGACGATG
>CACZZQ010000008.1 GCA_902785695.1 uncultured Prevotellaceae bacterium
AGTAGTACGCTTGGCAGCCAACGATGGTATGGAAGAGAACACGCTCGATGCCCCTACCACCATTCACCCTGTGGAGCAGTTACTCTCCCCAGAGAACAATAGCGTTCAGTTTGATGTACCTCCATACTCGCTGAACATCATTCGGCTTACAGCTCCAGCCAAGCCCTAACAAGCGTTAGAGAAATAAATAACGTCAGTTGAAATAGATCAAAATATTTTCCTTGTGTCTCCCTCTTATGGGCTGTCCCTTCGATGGCGTTTTGGTACTTTCTCATGGTGTATCACCTTTGTTCCAAATATCGCGTTTTTAAGGGCGTTTTTATTATCTGTTTTACACTCGCGGTAGAAATACTGTGCAAAAATAGCTCGAAAAACTGGTACAAACAAATATGCAACTTGAAGTGTTAAAATACAAAAGTCCCTCATTTAGAGGGACTTAGTTCAAATTACTCCAAGTTGCTCAGAGTTGTTTATAAGGGGTCACTTGCCCACGCAAAATCTACTTTCCGATGCAGAAGTTACTATCTGCAAATATAAGCGGCTGATAATCAGCACAAACACCTTTGTTTTAGGGTGTCTAAAGTGACTCCGAGGGACGGTGGGGGGACGCAATATAGGCAAAAATCTGCAAATATGACTGCCGTCAAAAAAAGAAAATGCAAACATCTGCAAAATCGTTTTTCCAGTTCTTTGCACGTTTACACTTTTTAACGCAGATTTTTGCACATTCTTGCATTAAGGTTTAGTTTAGGTTATAGATATATAATATGGGTATAAACTAAACCAAAGGGTTGTGCTATCAAACTGAATAGGACGGCAATCATATCTCATATTTAGAGTTATATGCGTGTATTTTGCTTCCAAATTCGATAAAAATGCGAATTTGAGGATAAATTTCTATAAAACAGAGTGATTTTAGACAAAAACAGTACAAAGATAATATTTATTTTATTATATTTGCACCAAAATTACTCAGTATGACATTACAAAAGTGGATTGAAGATAGAGCTATTCATGGCTTTCCTACGTTTTCTGTTGAGGATGTTCATGGCTTTCCTACGTTTTCTGTTGAGGATGTTAGGGTTGCTGACTTGTGCTCTTCAGAACAGATTCTTCAAAATGAACTTTCCAGACTTAGTTCAAACAAGACTATAGCCAGTGTATATAGAGGGTATTACGTTATTATTCCCACTCAATATGTGTTGCGTGGATCTGTGCCAGCGACCTACTATATTGATCAGTTAATGTCGTACCTGCAAAAGCCTTACTATGTATGTATGCTTAGCGCAGCCGAGATGCTTGGTGCAGCTCATCAGCGTCCCCAGCAATTCTCTGTAATGACGACTTTTCCTAAGCGTAGGACAGTTTCTACTCGTAATGTAACCATTGATTGGTTTTATCGGGATGGACTACCGGAGGAAGCCCTGATTACAAAGAATACAGAAACGGGAACTATCCGCATTTCAAATCCTCTTCTAACCGCCGCTGACTTAGTGCAATATCAGCAACATGTGGGTGGATTGTCGCGAGTCGCCACCATACTTGAAGAACTTTCAGAGCAGATTGACATTAATAATCAGTTTGCACCACTTGCAACTTATGTGAAAAAGGTTGTATGGCAACGACTTGGCTATATACTTGAAAATGTTGTCGGGGAAAAGAAGTTAGCAGATGAATTGTATGAACAGCTTCGTACATCATCGGGTTATTTCAAATATCAACCTTTGAGTACATCGGCAGAAGATAATCCATCTGTCAGAGACAGCCGGTGGAAGATAAACATAAACGTAGAAATAGAAACAGACGATATATGATTAACAGAACAGCAATACAACAGTGGAGCGAGCATGCTCCCTGGATAGATAATGCCCAGATAGAACAAGATCTGATTATATGTCGTACTTTGGTTTCCATCTTTAGCGATATAGATAAGATGGAGGGGAAAAGAGAGTGATTTGTTAGAATGATATCTCAAAATCAAAGAAAAATAAAGAGATGAAAACAAATAGTATATGTTTAGTTTTTGCATTGTTTCTTGTTTCTAATGTGTTATTTGGACAAAGGAAAGAAACTGTTTCTATATCATTGGACGAAATTAAGGATATGCCTCAGAAAATAATCTCTGCATATTTTAAACCTGTCCATACAACTGCAGGTGTTTCATATCCTTTAATGCAATGGTATGCTTTTGAAAATAAGGTTGATACTTGGGATAAGGATGCACTTAATAAATTCAATGCTTCCATATACAGTTTTAAGGATGAACCTATTAAAGCAGCGGAATTTGCTTTGCAATATTGCAGGTCATTTGGAGAAAGTGATTTTACAGCCAATTTTAAAACAATTGGTTTTAATTCAGCAGAAATAAACTGTATATTGCGTTGTTATAGAGAAGAAAAGAAATGGCAAGAATTAGACATCATCAAAAAATGGCAAAATATCGGTATTCCACGATTTGATAACAATGACGCATCCGTTTCAGCAAAGTATCATATAAATATTGACGGAACAAAAATGAAGAAGTTTCTTTTAGATAATATAAAGAGAAATATTTTTGATGATTACATACAATTGGAAATACGTGCAGACTCCACATACTCTTCAAACAGTTCCAAATATGATTTTATTCAAATAGGTGATATCGTTCCTGCGAAAAAGAGTTTTACATATGCTGATACAACGTTATATGTACCGGTATTTACAACAATTAAAATCACAGAAGAATTAGACAGAAAAATTGACTATAGAATATATTTGGTGTATAACAAAAAGGAAAATACGTGGCAATTCAAGAATGGTACTTTCCGTGATGATTACTATTGGGAAAAAATCAAAAAGAGTGCACCTTATTATGAATTTATCAATATTGCAATAGAAAAACTACTCGCTAAAGAAACAATGGATGCATCTTGTCAATATGAATTAGAGTTTTCAATGGGAACGTCCATTATCAATGTTTCACAAGTGGATAAAGATAGTCGTTATCTTCAGCAAAAGGCAATATACAAGAATGAGGAAATTCCAATTATTAACTTGGTTACTTTATATAAGAAACGTAAAGGTGAGTATTTTTATGATAAGATATCATTAGAACAAACTAAATTTCGCAGCATATTTTAGTTTAATACATTGGTGTATTTTATGAGAAATATTGATCATCTCCACAATCTGATGACTTTAGATGCCAACATGAAATCATCTGACATCGAAGCTCGTTTTAATCAAATAGCAAAGAAGCTGTTTGAGAATTTTGCCATTCAAAAAGGGAACACAACTTGTCTCTTCAAGGAGATTGAGTTTTACTTTTACAACAAAAATCATCGTGATATTATCACTCATCCACGAGTGTCCAAACCATTATATTGGTACGTTAATGATTTCGGAGGAATAGACCTTAACTTTTCAAGTAGTATTGAGTCTACAAACAAATTTGATGATAAAGGGAAAATAGTTCAGAAGTTTGTGCTAGATGATAGTGCATACTTTGGCGGTATTCTTATTCGTCAGTTGATAGAAAAGAAAAGTGGCAAAGTTCTGAAAGGTCCATTAGCTTGTGCTGAGTTATTCAGAAGTTACGATGCTACGGGGAGTAATATGAAAGATGACTTACCGGTACTAGTGGAATGTGATAATGGGAATGCAGAAAACATAATTACAAAATCTCGTGTTAATATTCTGAGATCAAATCAAATTGCAGAAAAGAAAGTAGACAATATTCTTTATGCGTATTCAAAATACCCAGAAAAGGAGAAACTGTACAAAGATTTTTGTGATTTTATAGAGAAACCTTATGGTTATTTGCGATAAACATCTTCACGATGATATTGCCCAATCATGATCTAATATACCTCACGGCTCCTCCACTTCCAAAAGGATAATCTGAAATATCTTTGTTTAAGTATGGCGAATCTTCTATGAGTTTACCTTCAAAGACACAACGTTCTTTATCAAACGTCGTACCATCTTCTGCAACAGTTGTCCAATGCCAGGAATTGACCTCTATGACGCTACGGACAACTCCTTTATAAACACCCAGCACATACTTAACCTCGTGAGGTGCATTTTTACTAATCTTCCAATACTTTCGGGTAGCTTCATAAATGTCAAGCCTGCGATATACCCCATTCGCTTTTGCCTGATTGAAACTTCTATTTAGACTAACTAATAGCAATGTCTCACCATGATTTATGTTTATTTTCGAACAATTGTATATGGCATTTATCTCATCAACGTCTTTAATACCTTCATCCCATTGATGATGACCTGCAACAATATTTGTCAATTGATTTATCTTGTTAAACTTGCTGTAGGTTAATAAATCGATGAGCGTAGATTCCACAATATATGCAACATCTTCTGTTAAGTTATGTCGTAAGATATAGAGGTTGACTTGTTTCCCTTCTTGCAGAATACTCCGGATTTTATCAAGTTTAAGGCTTTCGTCTTCTTCGTTCAGAGCATCTTTTGCGTGCTGAAATACTCTGTTTCCTTTTCCTTTGCCGATATAGAAAATCTTATTGTCTCTTGGATCAACTAAAGCGTAAACATAATATGCGAGAGCTTCAATGGTCCGTTGGTCGAAGGTATTGATAACGCTCATAATATCTCGTTTTTAGTAACTTACTTTCCCACGCAGAAATGTGAGAAAATATTGTTGAGGGTTTCCTGAGGCGTAATCTGACCATCGCCAGTGATTTCGGCAAGGTTACCAAGAACAAGGCGGAGGTCTTCCGAAAGGAGGTCTCCGCTAATTTGTTGGTCAAGGCCTTCCAGTACGCGCTGCAGGTTTTCTTGTGCATGTGTCAACGCTTCGTATTGACGGGCAGAGGTGACGATGATGTCGCTGTCATCGGTATGGGGAGCAGCATCGATGAGTTGCTGGCGCAAAGTGTCTAGTCCTATGCCATACTTCGCCTGAAAAGCTTCTGTCTTGTTTTCTATGCGGATAACAGTTTGGTCTTTGCGTAAGGTAACATCAGGATAAGGAACGCCTGGCTCGGTCATCAGTAGGATGATGTGAGCCCGCTGTGCAGCAGCCATAGAACGCTCAATACCCAGGTTCTCTACAGTGTCATCGGTATGGCGTATGCCTGCGGTGTCAATGAAACGGAAGGTGATGCCGCCGAGCTCTATGGTATCCTCAATGGCATCGCGTGTAGTACCCTGGATATCGCTGACGATGGCACGCTCCTCGCCCACAAGTGCATTAAGCAAAGTGGACTTACCCACATTGGGTGCTCCTATGATGGCTACGGGAATGCCGTTCTTCAAGGCATTACCCGTCTGGAATGATTCGGCTAAACGCACCACACGTGTATCGATATCACGGGCAAGAGTGAGAAGTTCACTGCGGTCGGCAAACTCCAAGTCCTCATGATCAGAGAAGTCGAGCTCAAGTTCCAAGAGCGAAGTGAGTTTCAGCAGCTTTTCGCGGAGGCGCGACAACTCTGACGAAAAATGTCCCCTCAATTGGCTCATCGCCATCTGGTGGGTCACTTTGTTAGTAGATGCAATGAGGTCGGCAACAGCCTCGGCTTGCGATAAGTCCATCTTGCCATTGAGATAGGCACGCATTGTGAATTCGCCCGGATGAGCCATTCGACAGCCATTCTGACAAAGCAGATCGAGCACTTGCTGAAGGATATAGCGCGACCCGTGGCAACTGATTTCTGCGCTATTTTCCCCAGTATAGGAATGGGGTGATTTGAATACAGAGACAAGTACCTCATCAAGTGCCTCCCCCCTACCCTCTCCAATCGGAGAGGGCGTCAGGATACATCCGTAGTGGATGGTATTGGGACTTACATTTGTAAGATCCTTAGAGAATATACGAGAAAGAATCTCAAGAGACTGATCTCCTGAGATTCTTATGATTCCAATTGCGCCACCAGGGGCAGTAGCAAGTGCACAAATCGTTTCGTTCATTTAGATGCGATCAAGTACTTTTTCTATGAGCGTATCAATAGAATTCTTGTAATTGGTGTTCATCTCCTTGGCATAGCGGTTGGCAATGACCATACAGCAAGTCATTGCACGATGTCCCAGCAGTGAGGCAAGACCTGCAAGAGCCGATGACTCCATCTCGAAGTTGCAAATCTTCATACCCTCGTACTCGAAGGCTTCAATCTTTTCGTTCTGCTGAGGGTCGGCAATATCGGCACGCAACTGGCGTCCTTGAGGGCCATAGAAGCCGCCACATGCCACGGTATAGCCGCGCACCATATCGTCCTGAGCCACCTGGTCGATGAGGTCGGCATCAGCCACAGCCACGTAGGGTGCACCCTTGATGGGATCCCATTGCATGTGCTCGCAGAAGGCTTTCTCCATAGGGATATCGCACACCACGTTACGTCCAGCATAGTAGTTGAGCAGCCCGTCGAAGCCGATGCTCTTCACGCTGGCAATGAAAGTTCCTGTAGGTGTGAAAGGCTGCAGGCCGCCGCATGTACCAATACGTACCATCGTCAGTGTGCGGTGCTCGTCGCGCTCCATACGGGTGGTGTAGTCGATATTCGCCAGCGTATCGAGCTCGTTGGCCACGATATCAATATTGTCGCAACCAATGCCGTGACTCTGGCAGGTGATGCGCTTGCCTTTATAAGTACCGGTGATGGTGTGGAACTCACGGCTGCTCACTTCGTGTTCTATCGTATCGAAATGTGCCGCAACGGTATTCACACGGGCTGGGTCGCCCACAAGCACTACCCTATCAGCCAGATACTCCGGTTTCAGATGAAGGTGGAAACAGGAGCCGTCATCATTGATAATCAACTCAGAAGGTGCAAAAATTTTCTTCTCGTTTGTCATAGTTTTCAGGATTTATTAGTTAGTGATTATTCTTATATTGAGCATTGTGGGATGCCTTCTCGGCCCTGCGTATCTCTAGTTGGAGCGTTTCAAGTTCTTTCTCGCTGTTAAGTATTTCGGAACGTAGCGACTGACGCTCATTCTTAGAAGCGCGTGCATAATAGTTTCGGGCTAAGAGCAAAGCCTTCTCGAGCACTTCTGCCTGATGGCGCAACTGTTCCAACTCACTTTGTGGGACATTTGACTTAGCGGTATTGCGAGTCTTTAACTTTGCCTCATCCAAACGGGCCTTTGCCTGCCTGTATTGCAGATTATCCGTCCATGTATCGGCAATATGTCTGATGTCGGCAAGTTCACGAAGCTGTTGTTCAGAATAAGCCTCCGACTGATAGACCTTGCGTGTCGGATTGGGCTCGAAGATGTAAATGCATACCGTATCGGCAGGCTGATGACGGTCTGTCACGAAATATCCCAGGTTATTGACTTCGTCAATAGCATAGAAGTAGTCGTTGGCAGTCGATGAGAAAGGCATACCTATATTCTCAGGACGCAGGAAAGCACCAGAATCACTGTCGTAGCGAGTTACGAAAAGATCGTAGCCGCCAATGCTGTTCTCACCTTTCTGGGCATAATATAGTGTAATGCCGTCGGGCATCAGGAAAGGATATATAGCCGAGGATTCTGATATACCCTCGACCCTTACAGGATTCGTCCAGGTGTTAGCAATATAATCGCTCTGATAAATATGACATACGGAGTCTTTAGCATCGAACATAACGGAAAGTCTATGGTCACGCAACTCATTGGTAAACTGCCCCATAGAGTCGTTCTGTTCAACAAAACCCGCATCGGTAGAAAGAGGGATGTGTCGCATGAAATTACGCTTATTGACCACCATACTGTCGATAAACATAATCTGCTGAGTAGAGGCAAGCATCTGAGCGATGCGAGGGTCTTCTACAACGACTTCCTTCTTCTTCAATTTCTTCTTTACGTTTACGACCTTACGTGGACTTTCTGCCTGCCCCACTGTAGCCACCATCATAAGACCCACGACGAGTATCACGAACTTTTTCATTGCTTCAATTATTTTCTTTAAACAGCAAAGGTACGATAATAAATTGAAAAAAACAGAGAAGGAGCGAGGAATTAACTGAATTTAATAGTTTTCCACCAGTTTTCCTGCACGCACGATGGCATTCCACAGGCTGTGACGGGCTTCTGGGTTCAGTTGCTGAATCTGATTGAAGAGCTGTCGCATATCATCGCGATGGCTATCCGTCTCGTATGGACAGAGCTTCACTTGCTTCTCATACCCTCGCAGTTCTGCATAGCGACGAATGTCCGCTTCTTCTGCCATACACAGCGGACGTATAATGCTGAGGGGCATTTTTCGCATTTTCAACAGGGCGGGCATCGTGTCGAACCGTCCTTGATAGAACTGATTCATCAGGCAGGTGTGGAGCAAATCGTCCTGATGATGACCAAGTGCAATCTTATTGCAACCTAACTCCTGCGCCAGATTAAAGATTTCCTTGCGACGATACCAGGAACAGAGAAAGCACGGTGGTTTCTTATCAGAAGGCTCGAAACGGGTGGTGACAATATGAAGGGGAACGTCGAGTTCTTTGCAGAACTGCTCCAGATAATCCGTCGAGGTCTCGTAGGCTATATTCTCCATTCTCACATGAATGGCATCCACGCTGAATCGCGGATGAGATATTTGGGCACGCTTACCCAGCATCTCAAGCATGCATAAAGAGTCTTTGCCACCTGACAATGCTACGAGCACGTGGTCATCGTCCTCCAGCAGATGATATGAGGCAAAGGCTTTTACAAATCGCTCGCGGATGCGTTTTTCAAGAACTTCTACTTCCGTTCTCATTTCATGAAGACTAAGTAGACGGCGCAGATAATCAGGAAGAAGGCGAGGATATGGTTCCAGTGCAGATGTGTGCCTTGGAACATGATGTTGGCAATGATACAAAAGACTGCCAGCGAGATGCATTCCTGAATCACCTTCAACTGAATGAGGTTGAAGGGACCTCCGTTCTCTACGAAGCCGATGCGGTTGGCAGGCACCTGACAGCAGTATTCAAAGAAGGCGATGCCCCACGAGAAAGCGATCACCCCGATAAGTGGCCAGTGGTTGCTCACGCCCGTCTCCTGTAATTTCAAATGCCCATACCAGGCAAGTGTCATAAACACGTTGCTTAGTATGAGCAATAAGATAGTATAAAAACCGTTCATTTCTTCTGTAGATATTCATCCATGTTCTGAGCAGCACGGCGACCGTCACCCATTGCGAGGATTACTGTAGCACCGCCGCGCACGATGTCACCACCGGCGAAAATCTCAGAACGATTCGACTGCATACCCTCGTTGACCACGATGGTGTTCTTGCGTCCCAGTTCCAAACCTTCGATTGACTTGGGAACCAATGGGTTAGGACTAACGCCTACAGCAACGACCACCTGGTCAACATCAAGTGTCACGGTCTTACCCTCTACAGGCACAGGACTGCGACGACCTGATGCATCGGGCTCGCCCAGCTCCATCACCTGAAGCACAGCAGCCTTCACGGCACCGTTCTCGTCAGCCAGATACTCAATGGGGTTGTGGAGTGTGAGGAAGTTGATTCCCTCTTCCTTAGCGTGCTTCACCTCCTCCAGACGGGCAGGCATCTCCTGTTCGCTACGGCGATAGACGAGGGTTACCTCTGCCCCCAGACGCTTGGCTGTACGACAAGAGTCCATAGCGGTATTACCACCACCTACAACGAGTACTTTCTTACCCAGATTGATAGGTGTATCGGTAGTAGGATTAGCAGCATCCATCAGGTTCACACGTGTCAGATATTCGTTTGACGACATGATGTTGATGCTGTTCTCACCAGGAATATTCATGAAGTTAGGCAGACCTGCTCCAGAGCCTACGAAGATTCCCTTAAAGCCCTGTTGCTCAAGTGTTTCAACGCTAATCGTTTTACCTACAATCACGTCTGTCTGGAAGTGTACGCCCATCTTACGCAGGTTCTCGATTTCCACATCCACAATCTTATTGGGCAAGCGGAACTCAGGGATACCATATTTCAGCACACCGCCAATCTCGTGCAAGGCCTCGAAGACATACACGTCGTAGCCCTTCTTCACCATATCGCCAGCGAAGCTCAGGCCTGCAGGGCCAGAACCTACGACGGCAATCTTAATGCCGTTAGAGGGGGCAATCTCAGGCAGAGAGATGTTGCCGCTCTCGCGCTCATAGTCGGCAGCAAAGCGCTCCAGATAACCGATAGCCACAGCGGGCTCGTTCATCTTCAGGTGGATACACTTGCTCTCACACTGTTTCTCCTGAGGACAAACACGACCACAGACAGCGGGCAGAGCTGAGGTGTTCTTCAGCACCTTGGCGGCAGCTAAGAACTCTCCACGCTCGATATTCTTGATGAATGATGGGATATTGATATTCACAGGACAGCCCTCTACGCACGAAGGTTTAGCACAGTCGAGACAACGTTTTGCTTCTGTCATAGCCATCTCCTTCGTCAAGCCGATGTTTACCTCTTCCAAACGGGTGGTAGCGCGATAAACGGGATCGAGTTCGGGCATCTTTACACGCTCTATCTGCGTGCGCTCCTTTGGCTTCATGCTCTGCTGAAGCTCCTTACGCCAAGGTGCATTGCGGTCGGTGAGAACCTCAATAGACTCTCCCCCCTGCCCCTCTGGAGTAGATCGTTCTGCAGTCGATTTCTGACCACTCTCCTCCATAACAGGGAGGGGTTGGGGGTGGGTATTATCCAAATGTTCCTGGAAGTGCTCCATCTCTTCCTGCTCGGCCTTCTTGAAGGTACCCATGCGCTTGAACATCTCGTCCCAGTCAACGAGTGCACCGTCGAACTCAGGGCCGTCGATGCAGACGAACTTCGTCTTTCCACCGATAGTCAAACGGCAGGCACCACACATACCAGTACCATCCACCATGATGGTATTGAGCGATACTTCGCAGGGGATATTATGCTTCTGGGCGGTGAGGTTCGAGAACTTCATCATGATTGGAGGGCCAACGGCAAATACTTTGTCAACGTGCTCCTGCTCAATAAATTTCTCGATACCAACGGTGACAACACCCTTTTCACCGTATGATCCATCGTCGGTCATGATAATGACCTCGTCAGAACTCTCGCGTACCTTATCTTCTAATATAATAAGGTCTTTGCTACGGCCAGCCATCACACTAAGCACACGGTTGCCCGCAGCCTTCAGCGCCTGGATGATAGGCAACATGGGAGCTACGCCCAAGCCACCACCAGCGCATACCACAGTGCCGAACTTCTCAATGTGCGTAGGATTACCCAGCGGGCCTACGATATCAGTCACATAGTCGCCCTCGTTCAGCATACACAGTTTCTTCGACGAGAGTCCCACCTGCTGTACTACCAGCGTAATGGTACCCTTGTCTTTGTCGGCACCAGCAATGGTAAGCGGCATACGCTCACCCTTCTGTCCGACACGTACAATTACAAAATTGCCCGCCTTGCGACTGTTTGCAATCAGCGGTGCCTCGATTTCAAAGAGAAAGACCTTCTCTGAGAACTGCTCTTTTCTGACAATTTTATTCATAATTGAGTCCGTTTGTTTACTTTTTGCGTGCAAAGGTACTAATTCCTTGTCAAAATGCACACCAAAACTACAAAAACTTTTGTGATGCTCACGAATTTCCGCAACTTTGGCTACGACGAACTAACTATTCACACGGAAATGAAAGAAAAAGGCATATGCGTTTTCTTGCGTAGAAAACGATGTTTTCTAACACAGAAAACGATGTTTTCTAACGCAGGAAACGATGTTTTCCAAATAACAATGCGATGTATTCCTAAAAGCAAAGCGGTGTGCTCCCCAAAAAGAAATACGAGTTTTCCTTTTGCATTTCTCTCGTTTTTTCGTACCTTTGCACCCCGAAAGATTATCAGTCAATTATGGACAAACATAATTTCGTCACCATTGCAGACCTCACCCGCGAAAAGATTCTCTACATGATAGAGATGGCACAGGAGTTTGAGAAGCACCCTAACCGAGAATTGCTCAAGGGGAAAGTGGTTGCCACACTTTTCTTTGAGCCCAGTACCAGAACCCGTCTTTCCTTTGAGACCGCAGCCAACCGGCTTGGCGCACGCGTCATTGGCTTTGCCGACCCGAAGGTGACCAGCGGCACAAAGGGCGAGACATTGAAGGACACGATCCTGATGGTCAGCAACTATGCCGACGTGATTGTGATGCGCCACTATATCGAGGGGGCAGCACAGTACGCCTCAGAGGTGGCACCTGTACCCATTGTGAATGCCGGCGACGGTGCACATCAGCATCCCTCACAGTGTATGCTCGACCTCTACTCTATCTACAAGACTCAGGGGACGCTGGAAAACCTGAACATCTATATGGTGGGCGACTTGAAATACGGACGTACCGTTCACTCGCTGCTCATGGCTATGCGCCACTTCAACCCCACGTTCCATTTCGTGGCTCCCAAGGAACTGGCTATGCCGAAGGAGTACAAACTGTATTGCGAGGAGCATGGCATCAAGTATCAGGAACATACGGCCTTCAACGACAAGATCATACAGGATGCCGACATCCTCTATATGACTCGCGTACAAAAGGAGCGTTTCTCGGATCTGATGGAGTATGAGCGTGTGAAGAATGTCTATGTGCTGAACAATGATCTGCTGAAGAACGCCAAGCCAAACATGAAGATACTCCATCCCCTACCCCGTGTCAACGAAATTGCCTACGAGGTGGATGATAATCCTCATGCCTACTATATCCAGCAGGCAGGCAACGGACTTTTCGCACGCGAAGCCATCTTCTGCGACGTACTGGGAATAACACTCGACCAAGTTAAGAACGACAAAACCATTATCAAATGAACAAGAAAGAGCGACTGGTTGCCGCTATTGAGCACGGCACCGTGATAGACCATATACCCGCTGACAAGACTTATCAGGTGGCAAGCTTGTTGGGGCTTTTCCATTTGAAGACTCCCGTCACCATAGGTTTTAACTACCCCTCACAGAAAGTGGGGAGCAAGGGCATCATTAAGGTAAGCGATAAGTTCTTCTCTGATGACGAGATTTCACGTCTGTCGGTTGTAGCACCCAACGTCATACTCAGCATTATCCGTGACTATGAGGTTGTAGAAAAGAAAGCCGTAGTCACACCTGACGAGATTCGGGGTATCGTGAAATGCAATAATCCAAAGTGCATCACCAACAACGAACCGATGCAAACGCATTTCCACGTACAAGACGGCATCCTGACGTGTCACTACTGCGAAAAGGAACAGGATATAAATAAGGTAGAGCTCGTTTAAAAGCTCTACCTTTTTTCTTAGACGTTCCGATTAATTCCTTAATCGTTCTTGTCTAACAGAATCTTCATCATTTGGATGGCAGAATACGGAATCGGAGTGCCAGGGCCAAAGATGCAAGCTACACCAGCCTTGTAGAGGAAGTCGTAGTCCTGAGCGGGAATCACACCACCAGCGGTGACCATGATGTCCTCACGACCCAGTTTCTTGAGTTCCTCGATAAGCTGCGGAATGAGGGTCTTATGACCAGCAGCAAGCGACGAAGCACCTACGATGTGCACATCGTTCTCAACAGCCATGCGGGCAGCCTCTTCTGGTGTCTGGAACAAGGGCCCCATATCCACGTCGAAGCCACAGTCGGCATAACCTGTTGCCACTACCTTAGCACCACGGTCGTGACCATCCTGCCCCATCTTGGCAACGAAGATACGCGGACGGCGACCTTCCTTCTCGGCGAACTCGTCGGTAAGCTTCTTAGCCTCCTCGAATTCCTTATCATTCTTTGATTCTGAACTATACACGCCTGAAATTGTTCTGATTACTGCTTTATAACGACCTACGATCTCCTCGCAGGCATCTGAAATCTCACCCAGCGTACAACGCAACTGAGCGGCCTTCACAGCCAGGTCGAGCAGGTTGTTCTCGCTCTTGCGGCCTTCCTTGAAATCGCGCACGCACTCGGTAATCTCCTTCAGAGCAGCCTGACAAGCGGCCTCATCACGAGCGGCACGAACCTCCTTCAAGCACTCCTCCTGCTGCTTGCGCACAGCGGTGTTGTCAACCTCAAGGATATCAATAGGATCCTCGTGATCCAGACGATACTTGTTGATGCCCACGATGGTCTGTGTGCCAGAGTCGATACGAGCCTGAGTGCGAGCTGCAGCCTCCTCGATACGCATCTTTGGCAGACCGGTCTCGATAGCCTTAGCCATACCGCCCAGCTTCTCAATCTCCTGAATATGCTCCCAAGCCTTATGTACCAGCTCGTTGGTCAGGGTCTCAACATAGTAGCTACCAGCCCATGGGTCAATCTGCTTGCATACCTTGGTCTCATTCTGGATGTAGATCTGGGTGTTACGGGCGATACGAGCCGAGAAGTCGGTAGGCAGAGCGATAGCCTCGTCGAGCGCGTTGGTATGCAGAGACTGGGTGTGACCCAAAACAGCAGCCATAGCCTCGATACAGGTACGACCTACGTTGTTGAATGGATCCTGCTCGGTGAGGCTCCAACCAGAGGTCTGAGAGTGGGTACGCAGAGCCAGCGACTTAGGATTCTTAGCACCAAAGCTCTTCACAATCTTAGCCCACAACAATCGACCAGCACGCATCTTGGCTATTTCCATGAAGTGGTTCATACCAATAGCCCAGAAGAACGAGAGTCGAGGAGCGAAAGCATCCACATCGATACCGGCATTCACACCAGTACGCAGGTAGTCCATACCATCGGCCAAGGTATAAGCCAACTCGATATCAGCCGTAGCTCCAGCCTCCTGCATGTGGTAGCCAGAGATAGAGATAGAGTTGAACTTAGGCATCTTCTGTGAGGTGTACTCGAAGATATCGGCGATGATCTTCATGGAGAATGCAGGTGGGTAAATATAGGTATTACGCACCATGAACTCCTTCAGAATATCGTTCTGGATGGTTCCAGCCATTTCTTCCAATTGAGCACCCTGCTCCAAACCTGCCACGATGTAGAATGCCAGGATAGGCAGTACGGCACCGTTCATGGTCATCGACACAGACATCTTGTTCAAGGGGATACCAGAGAAGAGCACCTTCATGTTCTCCTCGTTACAGATACTTACACCAGCTTTACCAACATCGCCCACCACACGAGCGTTATCGGGGTCGTAACCACGGTGTGTAGGCAGGTCGAAGGCTACAGAAAGTCCCTTCTGACCAGAAGCCAGGTTACGGCGATAGAAAGCGTTTGACTCCTCAGCAGTTGAAAAACCGGCATACTGACGGATGGTCCAAGGCTTGAAGGGGTACATCATAGAGTAAGGACCACGCAGATAAGGAGGAATACCAGCTGTAAAATCGAGGTGCTCCATGCCTTCGAGGTCTTCTTTCGTATAAACCGGGCGAACCTCAATATGCTCTGGGGTCTTCCAGTTGGCTTCAATCTTATTGTCAGCAATCCACTTGGCACCATCTTGAGCCTTGATGCCTGCATAGATATCAATATCTTTAAACTGTTTACGCATAATTCAAGTCTCCTATTCTTTAAATGCCAAGTTTCTGATTATATTCTTTCAAAGTCTCAAGCACGTTGCACTTCACGTGAACAAAGTTCTCGATGCCAGCAGCCTTCAGGTCTTCCATGCAAGCAGGAGCACCAGCAACTACGAACATAGCGCGACCATCGAGGTACTTAAATGCAGGAATAGCGTACTCAGCATACTCATCGTCGGAAGAGCAAATCACTACGATATCGGCCTTAGCCTCCAAAGCAGCATCGACACCCTCCTCAACAGTCTTGAAGCCGAGGTTATCAATCACCTTGTATCCAGCGCAAGCGAGGAAGTTGCAAGAGAACTGTGCACGAGCCTGACGCATGGCCAGATTACCAATCGTGAGCATGAATGCCACAGGAACCTTCTCGGCCTTCTCAGTAGCAAGACGCAGTGTCTCGAAATCAGATGCCAGACGGCTGGTCTTCAAGCCTGGCACATCAGCATCGCCAGCATGAGTAGCGCAGTTGTCAACTGCAAGAGGCTCCTTACCCTCACTCTTCTCCGTGAAATTGGGGAACTGATTGGTACCCAGCAGGAACTCCTTGCGCTTGGCGGCATCACCGTGACGCTTTACGTTGGTAGCGTTGATGTCATCCTGTACGATGCCTTTCTTCACGGCCTCCAAGAATCCACCTTCATCCTCAATCTTTAGGAACAGTTTCCAAGCCTCCTGAGCCAGGGCATCAGTGAGGTGTTCAATATAATAAGAGCCAGCACCCGCATCTACGATACGGTCGAAATGACTCTCTTCCTTGATTATCAGCTGTTGGTTACGGGCGATACGCTCGCTGAATTCCGTTGGTTTCTCGTAAGGTGCATCGAAAGGTGTAACCACCAAAGAGTGAACACCACCGAGGGCAGCACTCATTGCTTCTGTCTGTGAACGGAGCAAGTTGACATAACTGTCGAACACCGTTTGATTATAGGTCGATGTAGAGGCATTGATAATCATCTTGCAAGCGCAGTCGCACTTAGGCTCATACTGCTTAACAATCTGTGCCCACAGCAGGCGACAGGCGCGGAACTTGGCAATTTCCATGAAATAGTTCTCAGAGATGCCCATGTAGAACTTAATCTTCTTGGCAGCAAGATCTACATCAATACCAGCATCTGTCAGTTGTTGCAGATACTCATTACCCCAAGCCAAAGCGTAGCCCATCTCCTGAACGATATAGGCACCGCTGTTGTTCAGCAGATCGCTGTGTACCATCACGCAACGCAGGTTGGGATAGTCTTTCAGTTTCTCTACCAACTTTGGCATATCGGGCAGCATCATCGTAGAGTCCTTGCCCTTCATCAGCATACGCTCGATAGGATCGAAGCCTACACCTCCTACTATCTTTTCCTTATCGTAGCCTTCTTTCTCGAAGTATGCCACCAAGAGGTCAGCCAATTGCAGGGCATGACGTTGGCACGCACGATAGCTCACCTCAACACAGTCGAGACGGATATCCTTCAGCAATGTGTCGATGAATTCAGCACTTAACTCTGCATGACCCAGTTTGAATCCTATACTGTCCACACCCTTCATCAGGATGTCGAGAGCCTTTTTGTTGGCTTCCGCAGGGTCAGTTACTACGATGTTCTGACGAACGTACCACTCATTGGTGTCCTTCTTGTTACCACGCACGAACGGGAACTCACCAGGAAGTGCATCGGGTGTCTTCAGGTTAGCGAGATCTTCGCGACGATAGAAGGGTTGCACATTAAAACCTTCGTTTGTTCTCCATACCAAGCGTTTCTGGAAGTCGGCACCTTTCAGGTCTACTTCAATCTTGTCCAGCCACTCTTGAGTGGTAGGTGCAGTAAACTCGGTAAAGAGTTTCTCTTTGATGTTTGACATAGTTTGAATTGTAATATTATATAAGTTTTGATTTTATAGTTTGCAAAGATAAGCAGAATATCTGAAACTAAAAAAGAAAAGCAGGAAAAAATCATATTTATTTTTCTTTTATTCACAGATATTTCTTACTTTTGCATCATCTTGACAAATAAAACCTATCAATGAAAGAACAAAACACCTTTGCCCGACTCATTGCGCAGAGCCTGAACCTGAACATCGAGGCTGTTGGCAACACCTTATCTTTATTAGAAGAGGGATGTACGATTCCATTCATATCGCGCTATAGAAAGGAGCGTACAGGCGCACTCGACGAAGTACAGATTGCAACCATCAGCGATGAGAACGAGCGTTTGAAAGAGATCCAGAAACGTAAGGAAACCGTCGTTAAGACGATTACTGATCAGGAGAAGATGACACCTGAGTTGCAGAAGCGCATAGAACAATGCTGGGACGCTACAGAATTGGAAGACATCTACCTGCCCTTCAAGCCTCGCCGCAGGACGCGTGCACAGGTGGCTCGTGAACAAGGCCTTGAACCTCTGGCTCAGATCTTATTAATGCAACGCGAACGTGATCCAGAACGCGCTGCCCAAGCCTTTGTGAAAGGCGAGGTCAAAGATGCTGAGATGGCATTGAAAGGTGCTCAGGATATCATTGCCGAGACGGTGAGTGAGGACGAGCGTTCGCGTCAGCAACTGCGTGGTGCCTATCGTCGCACAGCCATCATCACATCCAAAGTGGTGAAAGCCAAAGCCGAAACTGACGAAGCTGCCAAGTATCACGACTATTTTGACTGGAAGGAACCCCTGAAGCGCTGTTCCAGTCACCGCTTGCTGGCTATGCGCCGAGGTGAAAGCGAAGGTATTCTCCGACTGAGTATCGACCCCATTGATGATGACGAATGTATAGAACGCCTGTTGCATCATTATGTCTATGGTCATACCCCCTGCGGAGATCTGGTAGCAGAAGCTGTAGAGGATAGTTACAAACGCCTTCTGAAGCCCAGCATAGAGACAGAGTTTACCAATCTGAGCAAGGAGAAGGCCGACGAAGAGGCTATCCGTGTGTTTGCAGAGAACCTGCGTCAGCTGTTGCTTGGAGCACCTTTAGGACAGAAACGTGTAATGGGCGTAGATCCTGGATTCCGCACGGGTTGTAAGGTTGTGTGCCTTGATGCTCAGGGTAACCTGCTCCATCACGAGGCCATCTTCCCCCACCCTCCCATCAACAAGAGGATGCAAGCTACCGTTCATGTGCAACAAATGTTGGAACAATATCATATTGAGGCAATCGCTATTGGTAATGGTACAGCGAGTCGCGAGACAAAGGCCTTTGTGGAGGATGCGATCAAATCACTCCCCTCGCCATTCGGAGAGGGGTCGGGGGTGAGGCTTTATGTAGTCAGCGAAGACGGTGCCTCCGTCTATTCTGCCTCTAAGGTTGCACGCGACGAGTTTCCAGACGAAGATGTCACCGTTCGCGGAGCCGTATCCATAGGCCGCCGACTGATGGATCCGTTGGCAGAACTGGTGAAGATTGATCCCAAAAGCATTGGTGTAGGACAATATCAGCACGACGTAGATCAGACAAAACTGAAACACCAGCTCGACCAGACCGTAGAGAGTTGCGTCAATCAGGTGGGTGTCAACCTCAACACTGCTTCCAGCCACCTGTTGCAATACGTCAGTGGATTAGGCCCGACGCTGGCAAAGAACATCATTGACTACAGGAAGGAGAACGGTGCATTCTCATCTCGTGCACAACTTAAGAAAGTACCGCGCTTAGGCCCTTCTGCTTTCCAGCAATGTGCCGGTTTCCTACGCATCCCCGGTGCAAAGAACCCGCTGGATAATAGTGCCGTTCATCCTGAGAGCTATCCTGTCGTGGAGCAGATGGCGAAGGATTTGGGATGTGCCGTCAAAGACCTCATAGAACAAAAGGAACTGAGGGGGCGTATCGATATCAAACGATACGTGACAGCAGAAGTGGGACTCCCCACCCTGACGGATATTATGAAGGAGTTGGAAAAGCCCGGTCGTGACCCTCGCGAACAGTTGGAGGCTTTCGAATTTGACAGTCGTGTTCAGACAGTTGACGATTTGGAGGAAGGCATGATTCTTCCTGGCATCGTGACCAACATCACCAATTTCGGAGCTTTCGTAGATATTGGTGTACATCAGGACGGCCTTGTGCATATCTCACAGATGGCAAACCGACGTATAGCCCATCCTACTGATGTAGTGAAACTTCATCAGCACGTCACCGTCCGCGTCATAGAAATCGACTATCGCCGCAACCGTATATCGTTGTCCATGAAGCAAGTATAGGCTATTTGCCTTTAAGCCGCACTACTCGGATGCCCGTATGTGAAGGATGTTTGTAGAGGTACTGACGCAAAGTCATCGGTTCCTCTACAACTTTATGATGAATCATAGAGGCGTTCAGCAGGTGAAGACCGTCCTTACGCCAGACAGCAAAACCCAAATGAGCAATGTCGAGCCCTGCCTTCGAACAGGTGATAGCCAGGATGTCACCGTCCTTGATGACCGACCTCAACAGTTTGGTGTTTTTGACTTCAGACTTGGGAATATAGCGGAAAGTCATACCAGTCAGAGCTTTTTCCTGAGCTGCGATCACTGGTATGAACTCAGGGTGTGCTTTCAGTGAACTGTATGCCTTGTGATGCCGACTCATGTAGTCCAACTTTACAGTCTGGAGCGCAATAAAGGGTGATTCCTTCATCTGAACTTCACTGACAATGCCCATTTCCGACTTATCGACTATCCAATCCGTGAAGTAATGCAGACGAGATGGATATCCGTCCAGGATTCCCTGACGATAGCGCAGGGTTTGAAGCATGGTGCGGAAATCACGAAACGAGCGTTTCCCCTGCTGGTGACAAAAGGTCAGAGCTACCACATTCTCCACCAGCGTGGTGCAGTCAAGCTGACGGGTATTGACCACCAATGCCTCCACATCGTTGATTTCCAGTGTGTGAGCCACATACGGACGCCCCAGAAAACGTCTTGCGAAATACAGCGTGCCGGCATCGGCTGGTGCTCCTGCCAGCGATTGTTCTATGAAGAGGCTGTCCGAAACCTGGGCGAAAGAGTCGCAGCAGGCACATAGCAACATGATCAATGCAAGGAAAAAAGTTCTCATGATTCTTTCTTTCTGTATTTCTTTTTCAATCCGAAATTACATCCCACGTAGATGTTCAACGAACCAAACGTGTTGTTGGTATAGAAGTGTGACCTGCGGAAATTGTATGTGTGAATAATCATGCTTGTACCGGCATACCATCTCATGTTATTATACACCAGACCGAATCTTCCTATACCGTCAATATTCAGATTACTGAAACTGAACCGGTTCTTCTTGTTGTCATCCACCATACTGCTGATAGTTCGCTTATGGGCAACGGCAGCTTGAACGCTGGCACCCAACAGCCAGTTACGTGCAAACACCCAGTTGTAGGCATAGCCACCCGACAAGCTGAAATCCACATATTTCACGCTATGAAACATCAATCCGCTGTCAAGAGGCACCGTCTGGCTACCCATCTTTTCATCCACCAATTGTTGGAGGCTACTATGATCCAATTCTATGGAGTTGCGCATATAGCCAAAGCCGGCCAGCCATGATCCGCAGCTAATCTTTTGGATTGTGCTTTGAGCGAAAGCTGCTGGATATGAGAACTTTCCATGGTTGAATATATAGTAGACATTGAACCCCGTAACGCCTGCTTCGAGTCCGTCAAAGGGCTGATTATCCAGGGCAGAGAAGTCCTGATGACTGCGCAAGTTGGCATTCCTGATTTTATAGTTGCTGCCAGTGCGTCGGTAGAACAAGTCAAGACCTATCTGCGAACTATAGATACTCAAGTCAAACTCCTTCCTACCGTCGTTCATACCCAGATTGTTGAGTGAAAAGGTATAGCCCAAAAACACCCACTTCCACCCGGCATAGGGGCCTACACGAAGTTCCTGATCAGGTGCAAAGGTGATTGACTGGCTGTTGTCAGCCGACGAGCGAAGCGTATAGATATCATAGTTCATCGTACCCTGAACCATAGCAGCAAACACATAGTGCTGAGGTTCAATGTATCGCTCGTCAAGGCGGTCGAATCCTCGTATCACCCTGCGTATGAGACTCAGTTTCCTTACTGGTGCCTCTTCCTGCTTCACCTCATCAGCTACGGCAATTTGCAGCGTGTCGACAGGCTCTTGTGCAGCTGCCGAGATCGTTATCCAAATACATATTATATATAAAAGGAGTCTTTTCAATCCTTCAGTTTTCGTTTTTAGAACTTACCTAAAATCCTATCCATCACCCAGTTGATGGATGTTGCCGACACGCTGGTGGCAGTACAGATGGCCTTGCCCTGCAGATGTTCGCACACGCTCTTGATCAGCGGATATTGCACATACTGCGGATTGGGAACCTCGATGCGCTGGGTACCCTCGCTTGTGTTCACCTCGATAGGCTTATAGTTGAACACCGAGAAGCTAAGTGAGCCCTGATTGCCGATGAGCAGTATTCGGTCGTTGCGTGCCGACTCATGTCCTACGAAGCACCACGAGCCGCTTCCAGGCAATCCGTTCTCAAACTGGAACACGGCACTCACCGTGTCTTCGGCAGTGTACAGGTGTCCGCGATTGGCACAGATGCCACGTGCCTCCAGTATCATGCCAAACATATCTTGTAGCAGGTCTATCTGATGAGGTGCGAGGTCGTAGAAATAGCCGCCGCCAGAAATATCGGGCTTCAGTCGCCAGGGCAGGTTCTCCGGGTGTGCATAATCCAATGGGCGTGGGGGCCACGAGAATCGTATCTGCACATTGATGACATTGCCTATCGTTCCCTGTTCCACCAATTGCTTCACGCGCTGGAAATAAGGCAGGTTCCTGCGATAATAGGCCACGAAGCAGGGTATGCCCGTCTGTTCCGATATACGGTTCACGCGAATACAGTCTTCATAGTTGGCTGCTAAGGGCTTCTCTACATATACCGGCTTCCCTGCCTTCATAGCCATGATGGCAAAGGTGGCATGACTGGCTGGGGGCGTAGCCACATAGATGGCATTCACCTCTGGATCGTCTATCAGTTCCTGTGCATCGGTGTACCATCGTGGCACCCCGTGACGCACGGCATACGACCGTGCTTTCAGCTCCGTGCGGCTCATTACTGCCACCACTCTGGAATCTTCCACCTGGTCGAAGGCAGGTCCGCTTTTCAGCTCGCAAACCTCGCCACAGCCTATAAATCCCCACCGTAATTCTTTCATGTACCGTCAAATTTTCTGCAAAGGTATAAAATAATTATGAATTATGAATTATGAATTAAAAATTATTTGTACCTTTGCGCCACATTAAAAGAAGACACAATGGGTAACACAACAGATTTGGCGCTTCTAAGGAAACGCAGTATGGCAAGCATCATCAGCGATGCCTACCGTTTATATATGGACAATTTCAAGAAACTGTTCCGTGCATCATGGCCTTTAGCCATCATCTACGCCGCAGTATTCGCATTAACCACCAATCTTTTCATACGCGACGTACTGACCACCGTTACCACCATCAGCGACTGGTCGATGGTAGATTGGAGTGCATTTTTGTCTCATTGCTGGATGGCAATCGGCTCCATGCTCCTGTTTGTCATTGCAGCCCTGCTTCTGGCCTCTACTGCTTTCTGGGCTTGTCGTTGTCACAAGCAGACAGGAGCCATCGAGCGTTCTCTCCACTGGTGGGGTGTGTGGCCTTCACTATGGTATCCGAAGACGCTCGGCAAGAGCATCAAGTGGTTTTTCAAGCCAGGTTTCCGTTATTGGGGAATGTTCTTTGCCACATGGCTCATTACGATGTTCATCACTACTGCCATCACACTCTTCTGTGAACTGCCGGCTGTCATCATCGGCATTGCCAACGTCAAGGCCTACACAGGCGCAGCTATGGGCGACCCATTAGGAATGCCCGACTATCTGCCCCTGATGACCTTCATTGCATTCTTCGTGGCAGGCTTCGTGCAGGCATACGTCCATCTGGCCAGCATCTTCCCCTTCTATTATGCCTTTGGCATGGCCAAGACCATTGAAACGGAACGAAATAAAATGAAGATATGAAACGTATATTGTTTATCGACCGCGACGGTACCCTCGTAGAGGAACCTAACGACGAGCAGGTCGACGCTCTTGAGAAAATCAAGTTCAAGCCCGGCGTGTTCCGCTGGCTGGGATTCCTGCGTGAGAAGACCGACTTCCTCTTCGTCATGGTGAGTAATCAGGACGGACTGGGCACCGCTTCTTTCCCTGAAGACACATTTTGGCCCTCACAGAACTTCATCCTCGATGCCTTGAAGGGCGAGGGTATTGAGTTCGATGACATCCTCATTGACAACCATTTCCCTGAGGACAATGCCCCCACCCGCAAGCCAAATACGGGCTTGGTGAAGAAATACATGGACAATCCTGAGTACGACATTGCCCATAGCTACGTGATCGGCGATCGTGAGACCGATGCCAAGTTAGCTGAAAACATCGGTTGTAAGGCCATGATCCTCAGCGACCACCTCACGTGGAAGCAGGTGGCAGAGCAGATCTTCGACGGTGAGCGCACGGCAGAAGTCGTTCGCACCACCAAGGAGACAGACATCCACATACGCCTCACCCTCGACGGCACTGGTAAGTCCGACATCTCTACAGGCCTGGGCTTCTTCGACCATATGCTGGAACAGATTGCCCGTCACGGTCAGATGGACTTGATGATACATACCAAGGGCGACCTCCACGTAGACGAGCACCACACCATCGAGGACACAGGCCTTGCCTTAGGCCAATGCATCCGCGAGGCTCTCGGCTCCAAGCGCGGCATTGAGCGCTACGGCTTCTCGTTGCCTATGGATGATTGTCACGCCCACGTCACGCTCGACTTCTCTGGCCGTCCCTGGCTTATCTGGAAAACGGAGTTCCATCGAGAATATGTCGGTGATGTGCCTACGGAAATGTTCTTCCATTTCTTCAAGAGCCTGAGCGACGCAGCCCTGATGAACCTCTACATAGAGGCCGAGGGCGACAACGAGCACCATAAGGCCGAGGCCATCTTCAAGGCACTGGCTCGTGCTCTGCGTGCTGCCGTACGCCGAGATATAGACCACTATCAGCTGCCCTCCACCAAAGGTGCTCTTTAGTGTGTCCATAAGCCAAAATTTTAATAATTATAATAATTTCTGTACCAAAAAGACAATTATTCAAGAAAACTTCGTATCTTTGCAAACAGTTTGTTTTTTAATTTAAATATTGTAGTAAAATGACTATCAACGAATTCAACTTTGCCGGTAAGAAGGCAATCGTGCGCGTTGACTTCAACGTGCCCCTCGATGAGAATGGTAAGATTACTGACGACACCCGCATCCGCGGTGCCCTGCCCACACTGAAGAAGATTCTGGCCGATGGTGGTGCTACTATCATCATGAGCCACATGGGCAAGCCCAAAGGTAAGGTGGACATGAAGAAGTCTCTGGGTCAGATTCGCGAGGCCGTAGAGAAGGCTCTGGGTGTTCCCGTGGCTTTCGCTCCCGACTGTGCCAAGGCTCAGGAGGCTGCTGCTGCTCTGAAGATGGGCGAGGCTCTGCTGCTTGAGAACCTGCGTTTCTACCCCGAGGAAGAGGGCAAGCCCGTAGGTCTGGAGAAGGGTACTCCTGAGTACGACGAGGCCAAGAAGGCCCTGAAGGTGTCTCAGAAGGAGTTTGCCAAGACCCTGGCTTCTTACGCTGACTGCTACGTGATGGATGCCTTCGGTACCGCTCACCGCAAGCACGCCTCTACCGCCGTTATCGCCGACTACTTCGACGCTGACCACAAGATGCTGGGTCTGCTCATGGAGAAGGAGGTTCAGGCTGTCGACAATGTGCTCTCTAACATCAAGCGTCCTTTCGTTGCCATCATGGGTGGTTCTAAGGTTTCTTCTAAGATTGGTATCATCGAGAACCTGCTTGGCAAGGTTGACAAGCTCATCCTCTGCGGTGGTATGACCTACACCTTCGCTAAGGCTCACGACGGCGAGATTGGCAACTCTATCGTTGAGATGGACAAGCTCGATGTAGCTCTGGGTGTTGAGGAACTGGCTAAGAAGAACGGCGTAGAGCTCGTCCTGGGCAGCGACTGCACAGCTACCAACGGTCTCGACTTCGGTACGATGAGCGTCAAGGAGGGTGCCGAGATTATCACCTGTCCTGCTAACCAGGTTCCTGCAGGTTTCGAGGGCGTTGACGCAGGTCCTGAGAGCCAGAAGGCATTTGCCGAGGCTATCAAGGGTGCTAAGACCATTCTGTGGAACGGTCCTGCCGGTGTATTCGAGTGCGATGCTTTCACCGCTGGCTCACGTGCTATCGGCGAGGCTATCGCAGAGGCTACCAAGAACGGTGCATTCTCTCTGATTGGTGGTGGCGACTCTGTAGCTTGTGTCAACAAGTTCGGTCTGGCAGATCAGGTATCTTACATCTCTACCGGTGGCGGTGCTCTTCTGGAAGCCATAGAGGGAAAAGTTCTCCCAGGCGTGGCTGCCATCAAGGGCGAGTAAGACTTTACAGCAAATAACTGTCAAACAAGCGGGACGTGTCATCATTGACGCGTCCCGCTTTGCTTAATTTCATCCTCGCGCCCCTTCAACTACGAAGGCATCTACTCACAGGCATACGCACTCTATAATGCGGGATTCCAGTACTGGTTCTCAAAAGAGGAAATACAACTGCTCTCTAAGCATAATACTGTTTTCGAGGCACCACATAAGGAACGAGAACTGATAAACGAACATTTCCGTTTACCCATACAAGGCGAAAAGGGCGAGTTCTTCACTACGACGGCCATTCTTCAGACTATCAGTGGCAACCTTACACATTCCCTCAATGTCAACAGGGTGGGAAGGGCCATGAAAGACCTGGGATTCGAGCGTATGCGCTATCAAAACGAGCGAGGCTATATCGTAGTACCTTACAGTGCCGAAGAAATCAAGGCGCGGAAACGTATCAAAGCTTGCGACGCTGAACCGGAAGATGCCAAATCTGCCACATTTGACACTATATTCTGAACTTTTCTTGCGTACGTCTGCGTATGCACGTGTATATAGTGTACAGACGTACGCGTGAGGATTTTTGTAAATAATGTGGCAAATGTGGCAAATGTGGCAAATATGGCAACTCAAAACCATGCCACTTCCCACTCAAAAGTAAGCCACTTATAAAAAAAAGTGAGCCACTTATAAAAAAAAGTGAGCCACTTACAAAAAAAAGTAAGCCACTTTTTAACCAAAAACGATATAGATTAGCATCCTGTCTGCGATTGCAACCGCACTGGGAGTGACCTCGTGCATGGCGTAGGAAAAATGAGAAAATGAGAAAATGAAAAAAGGGCTGGCAGCATAGAGGAGGTGGCTGTCAGTCCTTTGTCGTTGATGGATATGGGATTAATATATCCGTGGGCCGAAGATGGTGGTGCCGATACGCACCATCGTGGAGGCGTGACGGACGGCAATGTGATAGTCGGCACTCATGCCCCACGAACGCTCGCAGAAGGCATCGTCGGCAGGGAAATACTGCTGCTTGACCTCATCGAAGAAATCGGATGCTGTCTGGAACTCGCGGGCTATCTGGGCTTCATCGTCGATGTTGGATGCCATCATCATCAGGCCGCAGATCTGCACATGAGTCATACTACGCCACTCACCGTCGGCCAGCAGTTGTCGGCAGGCATCGAGGGTAAGTCCGTACTTCGTGGCCTCTTCGGCAATATGGAGTTCCAGCAGCACACGCACCACCCTATCGGCCTTGGCAGCCTGCTTCTCGATCTCGCGAAGCAGCTTCAGAGAGTCTACTGCTTCAATCATCGAGATATAAGGTGCGATGTACTTCACCTTATTGGTCTGAAGATGACCAATGAAATGCCACTCAATATCCTGAGGCAGAACAGGCACCTTTCGTGCCAGTTCCTGTTCGTGACTCTCTCCGAAGATGCGCTGACCTTCCTGGTATGCAGCCATGATGTATTCCTCTGGGTGGAACTTGCTGACAGCAACCAGTTTCACGCCCTGAGGAAGACTGTCGGTTACTTCACGAAGATGTCCTTTAACGTCGTACATATTGCGGTAGCCAATTTTTCACTTTTCACTTTTCACTATTCCCTTTACCCTTCAAACTCGGGTTTATCGTCCTGTTTGGTGCTTTTTGCCATGTGCTCGAAGACATCCATCAGGGTGGTCTCTGCCACGCTGGCAATGTTGTAGTCGATCATCGTGCCGCCCATCACCTCTTCCAGATTCTTCACGGCTCCGTTGAACGAGCCTGCCTGAACCAGATAGTTGACGTTTGACTTCTTCTCCTTCTCGGTCTTCTCGTCGAGGGTGATGAACTGTAGCTTTGCCTTGTACCAACGGTCGGCCATCTCCTGATCGCTGAAGAAAATCTCGCCGTAGGGGGCTTTCTTGATGTCGGTAACGGTGAACTCTCCGCTGATATATGCTGACATTTCCTCGATGATACGTTCCTCGGCCTCGCTGAAGCTCAGTGCATCGACCACGTAAGCCTCGGTAACCTTTTTCTGCATACCATCCTCCATGACCTTCTCGTAACGGATTTTACACTCAAACCATGTTGCTGTTCTACTTCTCATTTTTTATCTTATCTATTTGAATATGTGTTAATTACTCTTCTTCTTGATTGGACTTAATGTAGCCGTTGTGGGTCAACTCCTTCTGTTTTTCCTCGGTCAATTTCTCCACTATTTCATGGCCTATCTTACCAGCAAGGCTTTCAGGGATGCCTGCCTCTTCTGCCAGTTCCTGCTGAACCTTCAGGAGTTCTTCTGCCATAGAATGCGTATTGGCCATAAAGGTTTTCTCCGACGCACCCATGTGCTTGCTGTTGTAGACTTTTGACAATATCTCGTTGGCAGCCGCCTGATAGCGTTTCCTGTAGATCATCTCTGCCTTCTGAAGCAGGGCCTCGTCAGTCACGTCGAGCGAATCCACCACAAGGGCGTTATCTTCCAGCTCTTCGCTGCTGATAAGTCCGGCTTGCTGAACGGGTTCCACGAATTCGATGTCAGCGGTAGCAACGTTGAGCGAATCCATATAGAGGTAGACCGAGAGCAGGGAAATGGCCACTGCGACAGCGAGGTATATGAGCGAGCGGCGCATATAGCGTTTCTTTGCAATGGCATTTCGCATATCGCCTATCGACTTATATCGATTGTCGGGATTTCCCGAGGTGGCCTTCTTCACCACGTGCCTGTATTCATAAGGTACGTCACCCTGGCTGAAGAGGAAAGCGATAAGTCGTCCCAGGGAATAGACATCGCTGCGCTCGTCGGCATCCTGTCCTAACAGCACTTCTGGAGCCACGTACTCCTCCACGTTCGCATAAAGTGTCGGCTGGTCGCTCATAGCCTTGTAGAAGCTGCCGTGACAGAGCAGCAGAGGCGTATTCTCGTTCTTGCGCAAGAAGACGAAGTTAGGGGCGAAACAAAGGTGAAAGACGTTCATGGAATGGAGCGACGAAGCATAGTCGAAGAGCGAGTTGACCATCTCATCCACGAATCCCTTTTTGGCAACGATGGCCGGATTCTGGTCGAGCAGCGATGCCAGGGTATTAAAATTGCCATACTCAAGCTCGATTTCCTTCAGGTTGCTGCCGTCGTAGCGAAGCTCGTAGCGCAGCTGATGCTTGGAACGATGTTGTAACGACCATTGCTGCTCGGACTTCAACGCCTCGCAAAATACGATGCTGTCGGTCAATGCACCGCGCAGTTCAATGAAATAGCGATACTTCCCATCCACTTGGCGACGAGAGAAACTGCCAAGCGGCGTTTTTTCATATGTGGGATTCTGATTCTCATGAGCAATCAGCATTTCCTCAAAATTCATACCTTCTACTCTTTTGTTTTCACGTGCAAAAGTACGCATTAAATCCGAAATGCGCAAACAAAAGCCTTTTTTTCTGTAGATTCTGTTGTTATCTCAAAAGAAAATAGTAACTTTGCACGCAATTATAAAAACAGAGGACAACAAAATGCCGGAAATATCAGTACGAGGACTGGAAATGCCAGAATCGCCAATCAGAAAATTGGCACCACTGGCTGTAGCCGCCAAGAAGCGCGGCACAAAGGTGTATCACCTGAATATCGGTCAGCCCGACCTGCCTACGCCACAAGTAGGGCTTGACGCACTGAAGCAGATTGACCGCGAGATACTGGAATACTCGCCGTCGCAGGGCTATCAGAGCTATCGCGAGAAGTTGGTGGGCTACTATGCGAAATACAACATCAACGTCACCGCCGATGACATCATCATCACCAGCGGAGGCTCGGAAGCGGTGCTCTTCGCATTCCTCAGTTGCCTGAATCCTGGCGACGAAATCATTGTCCCAGAGCCTGCATACGCCAACTATATGGCCTTCGCCATATCGGCTGGGGCAAAGATACGTACCATTGCCACCACGATAGAAGAAGGCTTTTCACTACCCAAGGTCGAGAAGTTCGAGGAGCTGATCAATGAGCGCACACGTGCCATTATGATTTGCAACCCCAACAACCCCACGGGCTACCTCTATACCCGCAGGGAGATGAACCAGATTCGCGACCTGGTGAAGAAATACGACCTCTATCTCTTCTCAGACGAGGTCTATCGCGAGTATATCTACACTGGCTCGCCATACATCTCGGCCTGCCACCTGGAAGGAATCGAGCAGAACGTGATACTCATCGACTCCGTATCAAAACGCTACAGCGAGTGCGGCATCCGTATAGGCGCACTGATTACCAAGAATAAAGAGGTACGCGCTGCCGTGATGAAATTCTGTCAGGCACGCCTCTCACCTCCCCTCATCGGACAAATCGTGGCAGAAGCTTCGCTCGATGCACCCGAGGACTATTATCGCGACGTGTACGATGAATACGTGGAGCGCAGGAAATGTCTGATTGACGGGCTGAACCGCATACCGGGTGTCTACTCACCCATACCTATGGGCGCATTCTATACCGTTGCCAAACTCCCCGTCGATGATGCCGAGAAATTCTGCCGATGGTGCCTTTCGGAGTTCGAATACGAGGGACAGACAGTGATGATGGCTCCAGCAGCAGGCTTCTATACCACACCTGGTGCAGGAATCAACCAGGTACGTATAGCCTACGTGCTTAAGAAGGAAGACCTGATGAAAGCACTCGTAGTACTGCAGAAAGCACTGGAAGCTTATCCCGGAAGGGTCACAGAATGAACTTACCGTTATTCATAGCAAAACGGATATACAACGATGAAGGCGACCGACTCAAAGTGAGCCGCCCTGCTATTCGTATAGCAACGATTGGCGTCAGCATCGGACTGGCAGTGATGATCATCACCGTCTGCGTGGTTCTGGGCTTCAAACATACCATTCGCGAGAAAATAGCAGGATTCGGAGGAGACATACAGGTTTACAACCTACAGTCAACAGGCTATCCCATCTGTATTGATGACAGCACGCTCAACGCATACCAAGCCATAGAAGGCATCCGGAAAGCAGGGCGCGTGGTAATGACACAGGGCATCCTGAAGACTGATGAAGAATTCATGGGAGTGGTACTCAAAGGCATCGGGCCAGAATACGACACCAC
Source organism: uncultured Prevotellaceae bacterium (assembly GCA_902785695.1). GTDB lineage: Bacteria > Bacteroidota > Bacteroidia > Bacteroidales > Bacteroidaceae > Prevotella. The sequence continues at coordinate 30,893 of CACZZQ010000008.1, forward strand.
CTTCCTATATAATAATATGGTAGAAGGCCAGCTACCGCATTTCTCGGACTCATCAACAGACTATCCACTGGTCATCTCAAAGAGTATGGCAAACAAGCTGCGCGTAAAAACCGGCTCCCGAATATTTGCCTATTTCATTGACGAGGACAACGTAAAAACACGACGGTTCACCATTAGCGGCATCTATCAGACAAACATGAAACGCTATGACGACCAAATCTGCTTGACAGACATCTATGCTACGCAGCGACTCAATGGATGGGACAGCCTGCAATGCACTGGAGCAGAACTGACAATATATGATTTCGAACAGTTGAAAACCGTCAACAACAATGTGCTCAAAACCATCAAAGGACAGACCGACCGCGATGGCAATTACGCCATCAGCTACCCCATAACAGAAGTCTATCCGCAAGTATTCTCGTGGTTAGAACTGCTGGATATCAATGTGTGGATTATTCTGGGATTGATGATTGCTGTCACAGGATTCACTATGATTAGCGGGCTGCTGATCATCATCTTGGAACGCACGCAAATGATAGGACTGCTGAAAGCACTGGGAGCCAGAAACTCAACCATCAGGCACCTGTTCCTCTGGTTTGCCACGTTTATCATCGGAAGAGGCATGATATGGGGCAATATCATAGGATTGGCTATCGTACTGCTGCAACAACACACAGGAATCGTCAAACTTGACCCGCAAACCTACTATGTCAGCGAAGCACCCATGTTGATTAACATACCACTCATCGTACTTCTCAACCTCGCCACTTTGCTCATCAGCCTCTTCGTACTTATTGCACCAAGCTATCTGGTATCACACATCAGACCTACACGCTCGATGAATTACGAATAAGCCCAAAAGAACCAAAGATTTTATCTTTTTTTCCGAAAACTGTTATAATTACTAAAATATTGCACGTTTTTTTTGGATTTGTGCAAGAAACAAGCTACCTTTGCACAAAAATTTGAATATTGTGCAATGAGCTCTAATATTAGCTTTAACAAATACATTTACGACACTATCATTAAAAACTGGGATGCAGATGCCCTGACCGACTATCAGGGAGCTACATTGCAGTTTCACGACGTGGCACGTAAAATAGAAAAGCTACATATCGTCTTTGAAAACTGCGACATTGAAAAAGGTGACAAAATAGCCATCTGCGGACGCAACTCCGCACACTGGGCTGTCACATTCCTGGCAACACTTACCTACGGAGCTGTAGCGGTACCTATACTCCACGAATTCAATGCCGAACAGATTCACAACATCGTGAACCATTCCGGAGCAAAGGCCCTTTTCGTGGGCGACTATGTAGCTAAGGAGATTGACCCAGAGCAGATGCCTAATTTGGAAGGTATCGTCTTCCTGCCGAATTTCTCGCTGATTATATCGCGTTCGGAAAAACTGACCTACGCACGCGAACATCTTAATTTGATGTTCGGTTCAAAATACCCCAAGGCATTCAGACAAGAACACGTACACTACCACGAAGACACACCTGAAGAGCTGGCTGTCATCAACTATACCAGCGGCACCACGGGATTCTCGAAGGGTGTCATGCTACCCTATCGTGCCCTCAGCGGAAACCTCACATTCTGTCTGCGACATTTAGGCGAAAAGATAAAGGCCAGCGACCCGATGCTCAGCATCCTGCCTATGGCACATATGTATGGAATGGCAGTAGAGTTCATCTTCGGATTCTGCAACGGATGCCATCTGTTCTTCCTCAACCGACTGCCATCACCCACGCTGATAGCAAAGGCTTTCACGGACATACGACCCGCTTTGGTTGTTTCAGTTCCCTTGATAGTGGAAAAAATCATCAGAAAGAAAGTATTCCCCATCATTCAAACCCACAGAATGAAACTGCTGCTGGCCATGCCTATAGTATCAACAAAGGTGAAGGAACGCATCTGCCAGCAAGTTTACGAGGCCTTCGGTGGACGTGCATACGAAATCATTGTAGGAGGTGCAGCACTGTCGAAAGAAGTAGAGGAATTCCTGTTAAGCATTGGATTCCCATTGGCTGTGGGATATGGAGCAACAGAATGCGCTCCACTTATCAGCTATCGCGACTGGAAAGAGTTCGTAGCTACATCATGCGGATGTCCAGTTGACAATATGGAAGTGAAAATCTTGAGCGATGACCCCATGAATATTCCTGGAGAAATTGTCACAAGAGGCCCGCACGTCATGCTTGGCTATTACAAAAACGAAGAAGCTACGCGTGAAGCCATCGACAAAGACGGATGGTACCACACTGGCGACCTTGGCACCATGGACGCAGATCGCAACATCTTTATTCGCGGGCGTATCAAGAATATGCTACTCGGAGCCAGCGGACAAAACGTATATCCTGAGGAAATAGAAGACAAACTCAACTCAATGCCGATGGTCTGTGAAAGTCTCGTGGTACAAGATGGCGACAAGCTAGTGGCACTTGTCTATCCCGATCAGGACGAGACTGCCAATTTCGGGCAGGAAGAACTGGAAGCCGTGATGGATCAGAACCGCGAGAACCTGAATGCACAGCTGCCCGTTTACAGCCGCATCAGCCGCTTCGTGCTGCGCTACGAGGAATTCCAGAAAACCCCAAAGAAAAGCATTAAACGATATCTCTATCAAGCATAATCAAGCATAACACAAATCTAAGATATGGAAACAATACCGAGTTTTAACAAGCTTATCCAGGACAGTATCATCGCCAACTGGGATTTGGATGCTCTGACCGATTACAAGGGACAGACACTTCAATATCATGATGTCGCTCGAAAGATTGAGAAAGTACACATACTTTTTGAAAATTCCGGTGTAAAGAAAGGAGACAAGATTGCCCTCTGCGGCAGAAACAGCAGTCAGTGGGCTGTAGCATTCATCGCCACACTCACCTATGGAGCAATTGCTGTACCAATCCTACATGAGTTTATGCCAGAGCAGATTCACAATATCGTGAACCACTCGGATGCAAAACTGCTCTTTGCTGGCGATTACGTAGCAGGATGTATTGATCCAGATGCAATGCCCGGATTGGAAGGCATCATACGTAGCACAGATTTCTCGCTCATCGTGTCACGATCAGAAAAACTCACGTATGCACGCGAAAACCTGAATGCCCTTTATGGACAGAAATACCCCAAATATTTCCGTCAAGAGCATATCAGCTACTATATTGAACAAAGTCCAGACGAGCTGGCATTGATTAATTATACCAGCGGAACAACAGGATTCTCGAAAGGCGTGATGATACCCTATCGTGCACTGTGGTCAAACTACGACTTTGCATGCAATGTACTGGGTACTACCATCAAAAGGGGCGACAAGATCATCTCTATCCTCCCAATGGCTCATATGTATGGAATGGCATTTGAGTTTATCTTCGAATTCTTGCACGGCTGTCACGTATACTATCTGAACCGCACACCATCACCCGCCATCATCGCACAGGCATTCGCAGAGGTCAAGCCAAGAATCATCATTGCCGTACCATTGGTTATCGAGAAGATCATCCGCAAGAAGGTGTTCCCAAAGATTCAAAACAACCGTATGCGACTGCTCCTACAGATGCCTATCATATCATTGAAGGTTAGGGAAATGATTTGTCAGGAAGTGCTCAAAGCCTTTGGAGGAAACCTCTATGAAATCATCATCGGCGGTGCTGCATTTAATCAGGAAGTAGAGCAATTCATGCATCGCATCAACTTCCCTTACACCGTAGGCTACGGAGCTACAGAGTGCGCACCAATCATTTGCTACAGTGACTGGCACTCATTCGTTCCAGGTTCTTGCGGCAGGGCTGTGCTCCATATGCAAGTAAAGATTGACTCACCAGACCCCGAAAATATACCCGGAGAGATTCTTGCACGTGGACTCAACGTCATGCTGGGTTACTATAAAAACGAAGAAGCCACTGCAGAAACCATTGACAAGGACGGTTGGTATCACACTGGAGACCTTGGTACGATGGACAGCGAAGGCAACGTGTTTATTAACGGTCGCTCAAAGAATATGCTACTCGGCCCTAACGGACAAAACATTTATCCTGAGGAAATTGAAGACAAGCTCAACTCTATGGCAATGGTCGTTGAAAGCATTGTAGTGCAGCGCGACAACAAATTGATAGCACTGATACACCCAGATCTGGATGAAGCGAAAACACTTAATTTCACAAGGGAAGACTTGGAAGGTATCATGGAACAGAACCGTAACACACTGAACCAAATGCTACCTGCATACGAGAAAATTGCAGAAGTGGAAATCCACGAAGCAGAATTTGAAAAGACACCCAAAAAGAGCATCAAACGCTATCTATATAAATAGAAACAAGATTTCACTGAATATTTTTGAATGTTTGCTTAAAAAGTTTGGTCATTTTAAACATAAATGACTAACTTTGCAAGCAAACATTTATTTATTATTGATTAAACTATAAAACGAATTAAAATGAGAAGACTATTTTTCATGGCGTTGATGATAACGGGTATGCTGAATATACATGCCTACGAATACCCCTATCTGGTATTACAGGATTCCAACGGGGGAACAACGACGGTAGCCGTCGATAACCTGGTAATCACAATAGTCAATGGGAATCTCGTTGCTACTAATGATAACGGCTCACAGACTTTTTCACTCAAAGACCTCAACAAGATGTTCTTCACGCAACAGGCCGATCTGACTGGCATCACAAATACAGACACTTATGACGATGTCGTAGAAATCTATACCACAGGAGGTGTAGCACTGGGCAAGTACGAAAACGAGAATACTGCAAAAGCCTCATTAAAGCCAGGACTCTATATCCTGAAGAGCAAGTCAAGAACCTACAAAATCGCAGTAAAATGAAAAGGATATACAACATACTTGCAGCCCTGATTCTGACAATAGCAGTACAGGCGCAGACATTGAATGTCGTTACCAACGGTACCACCTATCAGTTCCCAGCCAGTCAGGCCGGCGAGATGAACTATTCGGATGGCACCACACTGTCAATCATGGGAAAGATATTTACCGTCAGCGACATCACTAAGATGTACATAGATGGCACTGAAGTGAATAGCAACAAAGTAAATATCGTTTACGATGACACATCAGCCAATGTCTTCGTTGCAGGAAACATAGCATCTTATGTCAATGCTTCTGTCAGCGGTTCTCATGTCACCATCAGTCAAACCAATACAGAAGACATCGATGGAGACGAAATAACCTATGTACTGAGCGGAGCATCAACCAACGGTTCGATGACACTCGACGGCAGTTATAAATGCACCGTTTCCCTGGCTGGCATTACGCTGACAAATCCCAATGGCGCAGCTATCACCATCAACAACAAGAAGCGTATCCAGTTGAGCGTAAAGAAAGATACAGAAAACACACTGACCGACTGCTCCAACGGTTCACAAAAGGCGTGTATCTACAGCAAAGGCCAACTGCAACTGCAAGGCAACGGCACTCTTAACGTAACAGGCAATACGGCTCACGCTATTAAGAGCGGTGACTACATCAGCGTGAAAAACCTGACGCTCAATATCCTTTCCGCTGTCAAAGACGGTATCTCGTGCAACAAATACTTCCAGATGAAGAGTGGTAACGTAACCATCAAAGCTGTAGGTGATGACGGTATTCAGGCAGACCTTGAATCTGACAATGACACTACCGCAGAGACTGATGGCCATGAAGATGAGAACTCAGGTAACCTATACGTGGAAGACGGAACTTTAAGCATCACCATTCCAACAACAGCTGCTGGCGGCAAATGCCTAAAGGCTGAAGGATTGGCACGTATTGCTGGTGGTATGCTTACATTAACTGCCAACGGCAAGGTGGATACCAGCGACAGCACTGACCCCTCATATACTGCTGCTATCAAGGGTACTAACGTCACCATTAATGAAGGCACCATAACAATTCAAGTGGCAGGAGCAGCAGGACGAGGCATCTCTGCCGACAATACGATTACAACCAATGGTGGCACTATCACCATTACCAATAGCGGTGCTCCCACTACTATCAGTAGCGACGTGAAGGGTGCTAAAGGACTAAAGGCTCTTAACATGGCTCTTAATGCCGGTATCATCAACATCACCATGAGCGGCAACGCATCTAAGGCCATCCGCTGTGGCGACGGCACCCAATCAACAAGTGGTGGAGGTGGAGGCTGGCCAGGTGGTGGCATGGGCGGCAGCACAAAATGGACGAATGTAAAGGGTACCTACACCCAAGGTCTTAGTGACGGCACCGGCCCTACCCTGACTATCCGTCAGAACGGTTCTACCTACAGTTCATCATCAGCTAAGGGCATCAAGGCTATCTGCGCCGTTACCATATATGGAGGTGAAACTGATGTCTATACCAAGTCCAGTGGTGGAGAAGGATTGGAGTCAAAGACAAGCGTCGATATTCAGGGCGGTAAGCACTACTTCCAGTGCTACGATGACTGCATCAACTCGGCAGGCAAGATATTCTTTAATGGTGGTGTCACAGTTTGTTACTCCAATGGAAATGATGCCGTTGACTCTAACGCAGGCACTACTGGTGCTATCACCATTGGCAATGGCGTGGCTTTTGCTTACACAACGAAAGGAAGCCCCGAGGAAGGCTTTGACTGCGATAACAACTCCTACATCCAAATCACCGGCACTGGCATCGGCATTAGTGCAGGTGGCAGTCAAGGTGGAGGCGGCGGTGGCGGTGGACGCCCTGGGCCTGGTGGTGGCGGTACCTCAAGCGGCAACACAATCTCGAATGCAAAACAGGGCTATGCCTTTGTTACGAGTTCTATCAGTTATAAAACAGGTACCTATTACACACTTGCAGATGCGTCTGGTAATAATCTCGTGACCTATAGCTTTGCTGCGGCTTGCAGCAGTAGCTTAGCACTCATTACTGCGAAAGGAATGGTAAAAGGTTCTACCTATTCAGTTAAATCCAGTACTACAGAACCTACTGACGCTACAACAGCATGGCACGGACTCTATCTGGGTTCATCTCATAAGGGAACAACAAGCGTTGTGAATAATATTACAGCACAATAAAACAAATTCAACTACTACGTAAAAGGCTCTGCATCTTGACAACAGATACAGAGCCTTTTTTGAGTATATTATAAAATTACGAGTTCATAAGTACTGCGGTTCGTACACGACTTAATGTCTCTGGAGTCATCTGTAGATAACTGGCAATATAGACTAAAGGAGCACGCAATACCAACTGGGGAGCATTCTTCACCAACTTCTGATATCGGTCGGGAGCGCTCTCAAAACGCAACATATCAGCACGTTGCTGACTGATAATCAATGATTCTTCCAATATCTTACGATACAGGATTTGAATATTAACACTTCGCATAGCAACCGCTTCCAGTTCTTTCTTTGGCAAAGCGTAAATGATAGTAGGTTCAACAGCTTGAATAACCTGAGTCGAAGGCTTCTCTTGGAAAAGACTTTCAATACTCATCATCACGGTATTCTCCGTGGCCATATACTCTGTCACTTCCTTACCATTCTTATAATAGAATTGCCGCGCCAACCCCTTGACAATCCAAAATATCTGTTTGCATATTTCACCTTCACCAAGAATCATCTCGTTCTTGGCAAACTTCATAGGCACGAGAACACTCTCCAAGATGTCCAGTTCATCATGCGTCATCGTACTATATCTGCGGGCCAGTTCGCGGGCCACATCGCGTGAGGTTAAACTTAGGTTCAGCATATTAGTTGCTTTATTACGTTAGTAGATATAATTAATCAAGTTTCAGCACAGCCAGGAAAGCTTTCTGAGGCACTTCTACATTTCCTATCTGCTTCATGCGCTTCTTTCCTCGTTTCTGTTTCTCCAACAGTTTACGTTTACGGCTCACGTCACCGCCATAACATTTTGCCAACACATCCTTTCGTACTTGTTTCACTGTTTCTCGTGCAATAATCTTAGCACCAATAGCAGCCTGAATGGCAATATCGAACTGCTGACGGGGTATCAGTTCCTTCAGCTTTTCACACATACGGCGGCCAAAGGTCACAGCATTGTCCTGATGGGTCAGCGTTGAGAGTGCGTCAACCGGTTCTCCATTCAACAAGATATCCAGTTTTACCAACTTAGAAGGACGGAAAGAATCAATATGATAATCGAACGAGGCATATCCCTTCGAGATGCTCTTCAACTTATCGTAGAAATCAATGACAATTTCACCCAAAGGCAGCATGAAGCGAAGTTCTACACGGTTTCCGCTAACATATTGTTGGTCAATAAGTTCGCCTCGCTTATCGAGACAAAGCGTCATAATGGGACCTATAAAGTCAGCAGAAGTGATAATGCTTGCACGGATATAGGGTTCCTCAATATGGTCAATCATCGTCTGATCAGGTAATCCTGACGGGTTGTGTACTTCTTTCACTTCACCCTGTTTCGTATAGCACATATAGCTTACATTAGGCACAGTGGTGATAACATCCATATCAAACTCACGATCCAATCGCTCTTGCACGATCTCCATGTGGAGCAGACCCAAGAAACCACAACGGAAGCCAAAGCCCAAAGCCACAGAAGACTCTGGCTGGAATGTAAGGGATGCGTCGTTCAATTGCAACTTTTCTAACGAAGCTCTCAGATTCTCATAGTCAGTGGGATCAATGGGATAGACACCGGCAAACACCATAGGCTTGACTTCCTGAAAGCCTTCAATAGCTTTGTCGCAGGGATTGCTAACATGTGTTATCGTATCGCCTACTTTAACCTCTTTTGAGTTCTTGATACCACTGATAATATAGCCAACATCACCCGTACGTAGTTCCTTGCGGGGAATCATGTCCATCTTCAGTACGCCTACCTCGTCAGCCTCATACTCCATGCCTGTATTGAAGAACTTCACCTTGTCACCCTTGTGAATAACACCGTTAGTGATTTTGAAATAGGCAATAATACCACGGAAGGAATTAAAAACAGAATCGAAAATAAGTGCCTGTAAAGGAGCATCTTCATCACCTTTAGGATGAGGTATACGGTCAACAACGGCGTTTAATATATCATCAACACCTTCGCCCGTCTTGCCTGATGCACGTATGATATCGGCAGGGTCGCAACCTATCAAGTCAACAATCTCATCCTCAACCTCATCAGGCATCGCACTGGGCATATCTATCTTATTAATAACTGGGATTATCTCCAAATTATTGTCGATAGCCATATAGAGATTTGAAATAGTTTGAGCCTGAACGCCCTGAGTAGCATCTACCACCAGCAGAGCACCCTCGCAAGCAGCAATACTGCGCGATACCTCGTATGAAAAGTCAACATGTCCTGGAGTATCAATCAGATTCAGGATATACTTTTCGCCATCCTTTTCGTATTCCATCTGAATGGCGTGACTCTTAATGGTAATACCACGTTCACGCTCCAAATCCATATCGTCAAGCATCTGTCCCTCAGTCACTTGTATGGTATTTGTGCGCTCAAGAAGCCTATCGGCAAGGGTTGACTTTCCGTGATCTATATGTGCAATGATACAGAAATTTCTGATATTTTTCATCTGTGTATACGTCTCTTTTCGCTGCAAAGATAGTGATTTTTTTGCGAAAAAACAAAACATATATTACTTTTTAGTGGTTTACATCCATAATTGGATATACCTTAACACTATTTCGGTTCTACATGCACAGCTATGTGGGTATCATTACCGTACTGGCCTTTCAGCAACTCCTCTACTTCCGAAGCCTTATCATGAGCTTCATTAAGAGTGATATTACCATCCACAAGGATATGTAATTCTATGGCATAATGATTGCCAATTCTACGGGTACGTAGGTCATGAGGTTCAGCAACACCTGGAACAGAAGCAGCCAGACGCGTTATCTCTGCCTCTATGTCATCTGGAAGTGACTGTTCCATTAAGTCACCAATGCCACGATACAGTAATTCGATACTGACTTTTGTGATAAAAAAGCCTACAATGACAGATGCAACCGGGTCAAGTACCGTCCATCGTTGTCCTAAGACAATAGCACCACAAATGCCTATCGCTGTTCCTACAGATGACATTGCATCGCTACGATGATGCCAAGCATTTGCCTCAACAGCTTGTGAATTTAGTTGACGAGCTTTGAGCATAGAATAACGGAATACGGCCTCCTTCAATATAATTGAAATCAGGGCAGCCCAAAGTGCCAATAATTCAGGAGCTGGCAATTGTTCCCCACCAATCCACGCAACGATTTTGATAATACCGCTATACACTATACCTATAGCCACAAGCAACAATGCAAAACCGATAATGGTCATTGCTAATGTTTCAAACTTCCCATGACCATAGTCGTGAGACTTATCCTTTGGTTTACCACTGATATGAATAAACACTACAACAATGACATCTGTCAAGAAATCGCTAAGCGAATGGACAGCATCGGCTATCATTGCTGCACTATTCCCTAAGAAGCCTGCCACAAACTTGAAGACAAGGAGTATCACGTTTACTACTCCTCCTACAAAGGTAACTCTATAAATTTGTTTTTGACGTTGTTTGTTTATCTGTTCCATAGCCGCAAAAGTACAAATTGTTGAAGATAACACCAAATTTTTGGATGTAAGTTTACATTTTTGCTGTAATTTTTTTATCTTTGCATCAAAATTAATAAGATGCCGCATATGATAAAAAAATTATTTATACTGGCTATAACAGCTTTCATTCTTGTTTCATGCCAAGAATCACTTGAGGAACGAGCTGCACGCGAGGCTCGTGAGGTCACTGAAGAAAAATGTCCAATGCCAGTTGGCAACAATATGTATCTGGACAGTATTGTCTTTGATATTACTTCTTTAACACAGACTCAGTACTTCCGCTTTATTGGCGACACAGATAACGACAGTATGGTAGTTGCGATGAGAGACACCGATTTAAAAGGTGCACTGATTCTTGAATTGAAAAACACCACCACATACAAAACCTTGATGAAACGGGGGGTTAATTTCCGCTATGTTTACCGTTCTACAAAAGACCGAAAAAAAACATACTTTGATTTTATAATCACTAAAGCTGATTATGGGCAATCAAAATAGAAAATGAACATACTGTGCGTCCAAGATGTATGCAGTATGCTTTGAAAATGCGTTTTCTACAGCAGAAAACGATGTTTTCCACAAAGGAAAATACTATTTTCTAAGCCAGAAAACGATATTTTCCACGTCGAACAATGGTTCTGATAGGTGATAAAACAAAATTGAGGTGCCAAATTTGGCACCTCAAAACAATCAATCTTTACTCCTCAGGCTTCATATTGGTGTAAACGGTCTGCACGTCATCGAAGTCCTCGAGCTTCTCAACCATCTTGTCGATAGTCTCGCGTTCCTCGGGTGTAACGTCCTTCAAATCGTTAGGAATACGAGTAAACTCTGCACCAGTTACCTCGAAGCCATTCTCTTCCAAGTGCTTCTGGATGGCACTGAAAGAAGAAGGATCGCCATAGATGGTGATGCTGTTCTCTTCCTCATCCTCATCAAACTCATCGTCCACACCATAGTCAATCAAGTCAAGAATCATCTCGTCCATATCCAATCCGTCCTTCTTCTTGAAGGTGAACACAGACTTGTGATCGAAGAGGAAGCTCAGAGAGCCCTGAGTACCCAGGTTACCATTGAACTTGTTGAACACCGACCGAACGTCACCCACAGTACGGGTGGTGTTATCGGTCAGCGTCTCCACGAAGATGGCAACACCGTGAGGGCCATATCCCTCGTAGGTTACCTCCTTATAATCACTTTGATCCTTACCCATTGCGTTCTTGATAGCACGCTCGATGTTATCCTTCGGCATATTCTCACGCTTTGCATTGGCGATGCAAGCACGCAGTGCGGGGTTGTTCTCGGGCTCAGGACCACCAGCCTTCACGGCGATGGCAATCTGCTTTCCGATCTTTGTAAATGTCTTGGCCATGTGGCCCCATCTCTTCAGCTTTGTAGCTTTACGATATTCAAATGCTCTTCCCATAAGCCTATCCCCAACCCCTCCCCAAGGGAGGGGGGTCTGTTTTGACCCGGGGTCTCCTTAATTAAATTTGTTTATACTTATTGTTATTTTATATTGTTTCTCTTTTCCCATCCCACGAGTCTGAAAGACTCCCCTCCCTTGGGGAGGGGTCAGGGGGTGGGCTTATCTCAGCTCTGCACCAAGTTGTTTCTTGATGTTAGCGATGAGTTTCTGCATGATGGCATCGATCTGCTTGTCGTTCATCGTCTTCTCCGTATCCTGCAGTATGAAGTTCACAGCATACGACTTCTTACCTTCGGGCAGATTCTTTCCTTCGTAAACGTCGAACAGCTCTACCTTCTTCAGTAGTTTCTTCTCAGTCTGACGGGCAATCTGCTCAATCTGTGCAAACTCTACAGCATCGTCAACCAGCAGAGCCAGGTCACGACTCACGGCAGGATGCTTCGAAATCTCAGTGAAGGTCACCTCGTTCTTCTTCGTAGCCTTCATCAGTTGGGTCCAGTTAAGCTCAGCGAAGTAAACAGGCTGCTGCAGGTCGAACTGCTTCAGGAGCTTCTTCGAGAGAATACCCATCTCTATGAGCTTCTTGCCACCACGGTTCTCGATAAGGATGCCAGCAGAGAAGTTAGGATTCTCAGACTTCTTCTGAACCATCAAACCCTGCTTCATGCCAATACGGCTCAGGATGTTCTGCACATAGGCAGCGAGCTCGTAGTAAGTAGTGTCCTCATTGGGATGTGCCCATGAGCCCTCTACGCGCTTACCTGTCACCCAGATACCCATGAAGTTCTCTTCCTTATAGGCCTGCATGGGGGTCTCAGGATTCTCCTTCTCAGGATCGAAGAAGTAGCAGTTGCCAAACTCGAAGAACTTCAGGTTGGCATTCTTACGCTTCACATTGTGCTCGATGCTCTCCAAACCGCCATAAAGCAGTGTCTGACGCATCACACCGAGGTCACTTGACAGCGGGTTCAAGATCTTGACGATTTCTGGTTTGAGGCTTGAGGTTTGAGATTGCTCGTCTTTTACCTCATAGTATGAAACCTTTGTCAGTGAGTTATTCAGGATTTCGTTGAAGCCAGCACCTACCAACTGCTCAGAAACGAGGTTCTGCAGCTTGTGTTTGCGGTCCTCGTCGGCCTTGATGACCAGGCTCGACTTCAACTGTGTGGGAATCTCCACATTGTTATAGCCATAGATACGCAGGATGTCCTCCACCACGTCGCAAGGACGAGTTACGTCCACACGATAGGCTGGGATCTCGAGTTTCAAGCCTTCAGCCGTCTCACTGAGCACCTTCATCTCCAGCGTCTCGCAGATGCTCTTGATAGTCTCCACGGGAATATCCTTACCAACGAGGTTATGCACATAGCTGTACTGCAGGTCTACCACAGCATTCTCCATCTTCTCAGGATAAACGTCGCAGATGTCCATTGATACTTTACCGCCTGCCAACTCCTTGCAAAGCAGAGCTGCCTGCTTCAGAGCATAGATAACGCCATTAGGGTCTATACCACGCTCGAAACGGAACGATGCATCGGTAGAGAGTCCGTGACGACGGGCTGACTTACGAATCCATGTGGGATGGAAGTAAGCACTTTCAAGCACCACGTTCTTGGTGGTTTCGTAAGTACCACTACCCTTTCCACCAAACACACCAGCGATACACATAGGATCCTCTGCGTTGCAGATCGCCAGATCGCGATCAGAGAGTTTATGCTCCTCGCCATCGAGCGTAACGAAAGGCGTACCCTCGGGCATTGTCTTCACCACAATCTGGTGTCCCTTCACCATATCGGCATCAAAGGTATGCAGAGGCTGTCCGTAGGCCATCATCACATAGTTAGTGATGTCCACGATGTTATTGATAGGACGCAGACCGATGGTAGTCAGCTTATTCTTCAGCCAGTCGGGCGATTCCTTCACCTCGCAATCCGTGATGCTTACGCAAGCATAGCGCTTGCAGGCCTCAGTATTCTCAATCTTCACCTCGATGGGCAGGTCGTGGTTGTCCACAGCGAAAGCCTCATCAGAAGGGCGATGCAGCGAAGTCTCATAGCCATTCTGCTTCAACCAGGCATAGAGGTCGCGAGCCACGCCCCAGTGAGAGAGGGCATCAGCACGGTTGGCTGTGATGTCCACCTCGATGAGCCAGTCGCTCTCCAGGTTGTAGTATTCTGCGGCAGGTGTACCTACCACAGCATCCTCGGGCAGCACGATGATACCATCATGACTGGTACCCACACCAATCTCATCCTCGGCACAGATCATGCCGTTTGACTCGACACCACGCAACTTTGATTTCTTGATAACAAATTCCTGATCACCATCATAGAGCACGCAGCCCAGGTCGGCCACGATAACCTTCTGACCAGCAGCCACATTAGGAGCGCCACACACAATCTGTGAGGGTTCGCCCTTGCCCAGGTCAACCGTCGTTACATGCAAGTGATCAGAGTTGGGATGCACTTCACAAGTGAGCACCTTGCCCACATAGAGTCCTTTCAGTCCACCACGTATGGACTGTACTTCTTCCAGAGCGTCAACTTCGAGTCCCGTAGAGGTCAGTGCATCGCATAACTGCTGCGGCGAAAGGTCGAAATCAACGTATTCTTTCAGCCATTTATAAGAAATATTCATTCCTAAAACAATTGTTTAAATTCGAATTCGGCTGCAAAGGTACTATTTTTTCAGCACCCCTGCAAATAATCGCAAACAAAAATCATCGTTTGCGGTCAGCCAAATACATACCCATCAGTATTAATACTGAACCTACGACAAAGAACGGGGTGATTTGCTCGGACAACAACCACCAAGCGAAGACCACCGTAGCAAGCCCAACACAGGTTGGCTGCCAACGCCAACGCATCGCCCACAGGCGACAAATGGAGCACAAGACAACCATTGAGCACCACCACAGCAACACCAACGACAGCTATCAGCGAGCCCAAGGCTTGAATCTTACGAAGACGTTGCGACTTATAAAACAGACTAATGAGCAATGCTGCCACCAACGGACACGAACAGACAATAAGTGAGGTATTGGTCGTGGTGGTATAGTTTAACGCCTCGTTCTCTGTGAGAAAATAGAGGGAGCCACCCGTGACACCCAGTGCCAGCATCAGTCCTTCGTCTTTCCATGAGCCGGAGAACCAACGGAAGCGACGTCCTTGACAGAATGAAAAAGCCACGAGCAACACATAAGCAATCAGGAACCTGAACGTAAAAATCTGGGCTGGTGACAATCCACTGAGCAACAGCAGTTTTGTAAAAACAAACGTACTGCCCCAGATAACTACTGTCACCAGCGCAACCAAATGATATAAATAATTATCTGTTTTTCCCGCCATTACTTGATCTCGATGTCGCGCTTGACATTATTACGGATCTTGGTGAGATAACCTTTCATACCCTCAGCATCCTTTTGATCGATAATCTCGAGTAGTTCCTTGAGCTCAGAACGAATCTGCGAAACCTGATCATGAGTATAGGGGTTGAAGAGAATTTCCTGAAGGAGGTAGTCATCCTCATTGAGCACGCCCTTAGCGATTCGCATATGTCGCTTGAAGGTAGTACCAGGTGCATCCTGATGCTTCATCACAGCAGCAAAAACGAAGGTAGAGACAAAGGGGATAGACAGAGAATAAGCCACCGTTTTATCGTGTTCCTCAAAGGTGTACTCGTAGATATTGAGTCCAAGTTTCTGATAGAGATCCTTGAAGAAGATGCGTCCCATATAATCACCTTCACTGATGATAATGGCATTCTCCTCTGAAAGCTGCTGTAGGTTGGCGAAAGTGGGGCCAAACATAGGGTGAGTGCTCACATAGCGCATACCCGTAGATTCATAGAACTCCTTCATATCGGTCTTCACACTGGCAATATCGCTAATGATACACTCCTTAGGAAGATACGGAATCACCTCCTTGAATACAGGTATCGTATATTTCAGTGTGACAGCATTGATGAGCAATTCTGGCTGAAAGGCCTGGATCTCCTCGTAAGTAGTGAATCGCTGACAGTTGTATGTGAAACGCATACGTTTGGCATCACGTTCGAAAACTGCCACTTCATGTTCAAAACTCAGCAGGTCGATGAAGAAGCTTCCCATCTTACCTGCTCCCATTACTAGAATTTTCATAGAAGCCTTCTACTTGTTGATAATTTCGATTTGCTGACGAACACTTTCTTCGTGGATGCCCTCGAAGACCTTAGCCACGAACTCTGCACCCATACCTAAAAGCGATCCCTGAGCACCACGCTTCGAGAGAATCTCATTGTAGCGCGAGGTCTGAAGCACGGTCATGTTGTGTTCCTTCTTATACTGACCTATTTCACGGCAAACACGCATACGCTTAGCTAGCAGATCCATCAGCTGATTATCCAACTCGTCAATCTTTTTTCGTAAGGTCTGAATGCCTTCCGTAGTAGTATGTTCGTCACGAATAACCAGAAGCGAGAGGATATAGTCGAGTACATCTGGCGTAACCTGTTGTGAGGCATCGCTCCAAGCCTTATCTGGGTCACAATGGCTCTCAATGATAAGGCCGTCGAAGCCCAAGTCCATAGCTTGCTGACAAAGTGGGGCAATCAGTTCACGACGTCCACCGATATGACTGGGGTCGCTGATGATAGGCAGATCAGGTATACGACGATGCAACTCGATTGGAATTTGCCACATAGGCATATTACGGTAAATCTTTTTCTCATAAGATGAAAAGCCGCGATGAATGGCTCCAAGACGCTTTATTCCAGCCTGATTAATACGCTCCAAGGCACCAATCCACAACTCCAAGTCAGGATTTACTGGGTTCTTAACAAACACAGGCACGTCAACACCCTTCAACGAATCTGCCAGTGCCTGCATAGCAAAGGGGTTTGCCGAAGTACGGGCACCTATCCACAGGATATCGATATCATATTTCAGAACAAGCTCTACATGTTCTGGAGTAGCCACTTCTGTAGCCACGAGCATCTTTGTTTCCTCCTTCACTTGCTTCAACCACTGCAGCGCAGGTTCTCCATGACCTTCAAAGCCGCCTGGTTTGGTACGTGGTTTCCACACACCAGCACGGAAATTGTGGCAGCCTTTCATAGCCAGTTGCTTGGCTGTGTTCATAACTTGCTCTTCGGTTTCTGCAGAACATGGGCCTGCAATGACAAAGGGACGTTCGTTGTCACTGGGTAAATTCAATGGTGCTAATTCTAATTCCATAATTATATTGCGTTTTTTATTCTTTCTAATGCTTCTTTGATTTTATCTTCCTTGGCGCAGAGCGAAATACGGATATAGCGCTCGCCATTCGAGCCAAAGATAAAGCCTGGGGTGATAAAGACACGCGCCTCATGGAGCACACGTTCCGTCAGGTCTTCCACATTCTGGATGTCTGCAGGTATCTTTCCCCATAGGAACATCCCCACCTGGTTCTTATCGTATGTGCAACCCAAGACATCCATGATTTTCTCAGCCCACTGACGGCGACGGGCATAGGTCACGATATTGTATTCGCGATGCCAAGCCTCGTCATTTTTATAGGCCTCGGCAGCAGCCAACTGGATACCACGGAACATTCCGCTCTCAATGTTTGACTGCACCTTCAAAATCCACTGAATAAACTGAGCATTTGAAGCACACAGACCCACACGCCAGCCTGGCATATTATGGCTCTTCGACATAGAATTAAACTCAATGCAGCAGTCCTTGGCACCTGGCACCTGAAGAATGCTCAGATGTTCCTCGCTCAGGATAAAGCTATAGGGATTGTCATTCACCATCACGATATCGTGCTTTTTAGCGAAAGCCACCAGACGCTCATAGGTTTCCATCTGTGCACGTTCACCTGTCGGCATATTGGGATAGTTTGTCCACATCAGCTTCACCTTACTGAGATCCATCTTCTCCAGTTCGTCAAAATCAGGCTGCCAGCCATTGTCCTCGCACAGATCGTAGTTAACGATTTTTGCACCCAGAATCTTCGAGAGAGACGTATAAGTGGGATAACCAGGATTTGGCACCAGCACCTCGTCTCCAGGATTCACAAAAGCCAACGTCACATACAGAATACCCTCCTTAGAGCCTATCAATGGAAGCACCTCTGTCTTAGCGTCGAGGTCAACATTGTACCAACGCTTGTAGAAGTTAGCCATTGCTTCGCGAAGTTCAGGCGTACCCTGTGTGGGCTGATAGCCGTGAGCATTCGGTTGACGAGCAACCTCACAAAGTTTGTTGATAGTCTGTTCTGATGGAGGCATATCAGGACTGCCGATGGCAAGGGAGATGATGTCCTTACCCTCTGCATTGAGTTGTGCTACCTCTTTCAGTTTTCTACTGAAGTAATATTCCTGGACTAAACTTAGTCTGTCTGCTGGTTGTATCATAATTCTCAAATCTTAAATCTCAAACCTCCTTATATTCTCCTAATATCTTTAAGTCACGGGTTAACGGAATTATGGCATCCACGGCCTGACGATAACGTGTCAAATCGTTATAAGTCACATCGACATAGAACAGATATTCCCATTCACGACCGATGATGGGCAGTGACTGAATCTTTGTCAGATTAATCTTGTAGAACGACAAAATAGCGAGAACAGCCGAAAGTGAGCCCTCTTCATGAGGCAGGGCAAAGACTATACTCGACTTATTTGTCTCGACCAACGGACGCAACATATCAGCCTTCTGAGGAGCTGAGCATACAAGGAAGCGAGTGTAGTTGTGCTTATTATCCTCAATACCGTCTTCCAGCACTTTCAAGCCATAAAGTCGTGCTGCCTCTGCATGACAGATAGCTGCCCATCCCTTGTGCTGTCCCTCGGCAATCATCTTGGCCGAACCTGCCGTATCATCGCCTTCCACAATGCGCAGATGGGGATGACGCTCCAAATAGTGACGTGTCTGCATCAGTGCCACAGGGTGAGAATGGACCTCAGTAATCGTATCCCAATCATCCTCTGGCAAGCAACAGATGCAGTGAGTGATATGAAGCTTATGTTCACCCACAACAGTAGTATCGCTATCACGCAACAACTCATAATTGTGAAGCAAGCTACCGGCAATGGTATTCTCGATAGCAGCCATTCCTATCACTGTAGGGTCTTTGCGAATACTCTCATAGACCTGTTCAAAAGTGTTACAACAAATAAGTTGCAACTGTTCTCCCTCAAAATACTGATGGGCAGCGATATCGTGGAACGACCCAATCTCTCCCTGTATTGCTATTCTTTTCATCTTAACATATCACTTAATATTAAGCCCCACTTTCACTCTTCGTGAAGCGGGGCCTTATTTAATTTCTCAATTTTTCATTCCTTCAATTTTACATACGACTACCCGCTTCACAATTGCTTGTAAAGTAATAATAAAAGTAAAAGAATGCATTGAATTTCGTCATTATTGTAACTATTTGTAATTTTCGGATGCAAAATTATAACAAATCCATGAAATCACCAAATAAAATCACAGTTTTTTTTAGATTCCAAACGGATTCATGTTAGAATAGGCACGTTTCACCTGTTGTTCTACCCCTTCAGCTGAATAATCACCATTGACATCAGCGGTCTCGTTAGGATTCAGTTCCAGCACTTTTTGCATATCTTCCTGTGCTCCATCCTTGTCGCCTCGATCAAACTTTATCTGTCCGCGCTCACGATAGGCATCAATCTGGAAGGGGTTCACATCTACCACCTTATTATATATATTAAGAGCATCGTCATCGTTGCCCTTGGCATGAGCTATACGTGCAACTGTCAGCAGCACATCCTCTTCATCTTCTGTATGCTCCAGCAACCAATTGGCATCCTGTTCAGCACCATCGAGATCACCCATCATCAACAGCGTTTTAGAACGTAACAGACGGGCATCACCATGATTCTCATTCAGCACGATGGCTTTCGTCAATTGAGCGATACCGTTAACCAAGTCTCCAAGCCCTAAATCTGCCTGAGCCATCTGATAATAGGCAGTAGCATTTTCTGGGTCCAAAGCCTGAGCCTGTTCTGCCAAAGAATGCATCTGCGCATAGTCTTCAAGCATATAGGCCACGTGTGCTGCCTGTAAAATAACAGACTGATTATCGGGCTGTTCCCTACTTATCAGCAACAATTCCTCGAGTGATTCCTGTAAACGATTCAGATGCATCAACGTCTGCGACAGATAGTCGTGAATCTCTAAATCTTCATGTACCTTCAAAGCCTCACGGAAACATTTCTCTGCATATTCAAACTGACCGATGCGCATAGCCTTCACACCGTCATATTTCATCAGGTCAAACTGTTTGGCCTCAGCGTCTCTTTTCTCCTCTTCAGGGTTTTGTTCTTCCCCTCCGAAAAACGATTTCCAAAATCCCATATCAATATATCATTAAAAATTTGGCTACAAAATTACGAAAAAAGAATTTAAA
The DNA here is from genome assembly GCA_902785695.1 of uncultured Prevotellaceae bacterium. Classification (GTDB taxonomy): domain Bacteria; phylum Bacteroidota; class Bacteroidia; order Bacteroidales; family Bacteroidaceae; genus Prevotella. The sequence continues at coordinate 51,270 of CACZZQ010000008.1, forward strand.
TTCGTAACTTTGCATCGATTTAAATCAAAAAACAATGAATATGACTACACTTAACACCCTACTTTTCCTTGGATTGGGCACACAGGAATTGCTGCTCATCGCCCTGATTGTACTCCTACTCTTCGGAGGTGCGAAGATTCCCGAACTGATGCGAGGCCTTGGTAAAGGCATCAAGAGTTTCAAAGAGGGTATGAAGGAAGTTGACGACGAGGTGAAGAAGGATGAAAAATAGCGAGCCTGCTACCTTCTGGCAGCATCTTGACATGCTCCGATGGGTCATTGTGCGCTCACTGGCTGTTTCAACCATATTCGCCGTAGCCGCTTTTTGTATGAAGGACTGGCTCTTTGCCGTTGTCCTGGCACCACGTACCAGTGATTTTATCACCTATCAGTGGTTAGGCGTAGAACCTTTCAGCATTCACTTGATGAACACCGGACTCACCGAGCAGTTTATGACCCACATGCGTGTGGCCATCTATGCTGGTTTGCTCTGCGCCGCCCCCTATATCATCTACGAACTCTTCCGTTTCGTATCACCAGGCCTTTACCAAAACGAACGTCGTGCTGGTTTATGGATCGTCACCTCAGGTTATCTGATGTTCATGTTGGGTACGCTACTCAACTATCTGCTTATCTTTCCGCTCACCGTCCGATTTCTGGGTACCTACCAAGTAAGTGTTGATGTGGACAATATGCTCACCCTGCAATCCTATACCGACACGCTCATCTCCATGAGTCTTGTCATGGGAGTTATCTTTGAGTTGCCCGTCATCTGTGCCATTCTCGGACGCATGGGCATTCTAAGCAGCCATCTTATGAGCCGATATCGCCGCCATGCCATTGTAGCCATACTCGTCTTAGCTGCCATTATAACCCCTACTACAGATGTATTCACACTCATTATTGTGTCACTCCCCATCTGGCTGCTCTACGAGTTCAGCATCCTTTTATTAAGAGTCATAAGGTCTGCATAAGGTCTTTTTCAAAGAATTGCCTTAAAAATTTGGAATTTCAAAACAATCTTTGTACTTTTGCACCGAATTATTAACTAAAACAGATAGAACTATCAACTTTATTATAACTAACTAAATAAAAAAACAACATGGACAAACTATTACGATTCTCTTTTCTGAGTTTATTCAGCATCCTCTGTGGAGTGGCTCATGCAGACTTACCCCAAACTGCAACTTGGGACTTCACCAATGCAGATGTAGTTACTGCGGCAGTAGCCTTGTCTGGTTCAACAGAAGCAAGCACCATCGCTGCTGTTGAAAACAACGGATTACTGTTAACCATTGAGGCCAACGGACAGACCATCCGTAACAATGGAAACTCCATTCAGACAGGCAATCCAGTTGTATTCAAGGTACCTGTACAAGGAAAGAAAGACGAGGTGACTGTAGTTGGTTATCCTGGTTATTTTGCATATTCTATTGCTGGCACTGATGCAACGGAAGCCACCACCAGTTATACTGCTACTACAACAGATGTTACACAAGGCTATGTAGAAATTGTCAGCAAAGGACAGTACATCATCTCTATTAGTGTTACACAGAACGAAGACAACGACCCTCAACCTATCGCACAGGACATCACTGGTACATGGAATTATGGTGATACTGATATTATGGCAGCCACAATGGCCTTTTCGGGAAGCAGTGAAGCTGGAGAGGTGGAGGCCGTAGAGAAGAATGGTTTGAAAATGATTATCGAAGCCAACGGTGCCACATTCCGTAATAACGGCAACAACATTCAGGTTACTACTGGAGCGGTATTCAAGGTTCCCGTTAAGAATGCTGGCGACCTCGTTACCGTGAAAGGCTATCCAGGCTACTCAAAATATACGATTGGAAATAATTCAGAGGTGCTAACTGACGAGAACACCTACAAAGCAAAGAACAGTGATGTAGAAGCTGGCTATGTTGCAATCACGTCTGCTGATGGCAACAACTATTATTATTCACTATCCGTAACCCAGTATGCGCCAAAGGAAAAAGTGACACTTGATAACGAAGTAGCTACTGCAACCTTTGCATTCAATGAAGGTACAGAAGGGCAGGTAGCAATATTCTCAAACGCTGACTACTTCCTTAACAGTAAAGTAACTCATGGAAACGGTCTGACACTTGAAGGCAAAGACAACAAGAGTCTCAATCAAACTTGGTTCAATCCTGCCGCAAAAGACGGTAGTGCCAATGAAGGGAATGCCATCCGATTTATCATTACTCCGAAACCAGGTTTCACCTTCACCCCTTCTAAAGTTAGTCTAAAGACTACACGCTTCGGTACAAATGGCGGTAAGCTCGACATCGCATGGCAGAATACCGATGGCTCGACCGTTTCGTTGGCTACTGATGTACAGCCAAATCGTGATAATGGCGACCCGAACATAAGTGACCTTACATATACAGTAGTTAGCACCACCGTTTCTGAAGGGTCATGCGGCTTAAAGATTAACCTTTACAGCCTTGACAATGGCAAGCGAGTAGGTTTCTCAGATATCGTCATTGAAGGAACACTGAACGGAACGGAAAAGGATATACCCATCCTTTCCTCTTTCAAGATTAACGGTATAGAGTATGCCATAGAGGATGTGTTCGGTGAGAGCTATGAGGCCACTCTTGAGCTATCAAAGAAAGAAAACATGGTTAGCAGTGAGAACCCAATGACAGACATTACAGCAACTAATGGCGAGATTGGCAATGTCAATTATGAAAGTACAGAGACCTCATGCAAGGTAATCATTCCTGTCACTGCTGGTGAAACAACCATGAACTATGTGCTCAATATTATTCAGAAGCCCGACTATACTCTAAGCTACTTTGATACAGACGGATCTACATTAGGCACTCAAATAATTGAGAAAGACAAAAAAATCGGTGCATTTTTATACGACATTGCCAGTGCCAAGTCTTCCGAAGGCAAGAAAGCACGTGGCTGGTTCAAGAACCAATATGTAGGTGAGAAATACAGTGTGGAAGACGTTGTAACGGGCAATATCAATCTCTACGCTATAGAAACTGAGATTGAAGGACCGAGCGACAGCCGCAAGTATGTATTTAACTTGACAGATAAGTTCTTCTATGCCGAAGATCACGAAGCATTCAATCCTGTTGGCAATGGTCACTATCACAACAATCACGGTTGGGTATTTGGCAATGGCGACAAGGTGGAGCTTTTGGTCGGCAAAAAAGCATCTGTTACGCTAACGCTCTGTGCTTACTCTGCAGACGTAGACATTGAAGCATCCAATGGAACAACGGTTGCCGCAAAAGTTGCTACTGATGGTGGCATGGAGTCTATCAGTTACGAAGGCGAGGAGGGAATCTTAACACTGACTTTCAAAGGTACAACCTATGTACATGGTATCACCATTCTGAATACGACAACCACCAATTACCAGCGTAAAGGAAACAAGTTCATGGTGAAACAAGGCGATGCCTCAAGTTTCATCGATGCCCTTGATGCTGCAAACGGTGAGAGCGGAAATGAAGCACTTACCATCTACTTACCTAATGGCACCTATGATTTGGGACAGGCTACACTGACCACCATCGGCCGCAACAACATCTCCATCATAGGAGAGAGCCAGCAAGGTGTTATCATCCAGAATCTGCCTACCACAGAAGGTATTGGCGTGACAGCAACATTGCTTAATACCAGTCAGTATCTGACATTGGAAAGCCTGACTCTGAAGAACGCCTTCCCGTATTACGATCCCGCTACAGGCAAGGCCTCAGCCTTTGCCGGACGTGCTGTATGCCTTCAGGATAAAGGAAACTATACCGTTTGCCGCAATGTTACATTGCTCTCCTATCAAGACACCTATTATAGCAACAACAGCAATGGCTACTTCTATTTCAACAACTGTGAGATTCACGGACTCGTAGATTTTGTCTGCGGAGGCGGTGATGTATTCTTCGAAAATACCTTGTTCTACCTTGAGAGCCGCGAGATGCAAGAGGGTGTCGGTGGTGTCACCATAGCAGCACCTAATGGTGGAAAGAAATATGGTTACGTTATGGATCATTGTACAGTAGACTGCCACTCAAAAGACTTCAACTGGGGACGTGCCTGGGGATCATTCTCTGGACTTGTTTGGATGAACACCACACTGAAGCAACCTTCGAAGATTGTTTCAAGCCGTTTCACCGCAGCAGGAATGAATGCGGCTGCCGATGCATTCTTTGAGTATAACACAATGGATGAAGATGGTAATGCAATTTCTCCCACTAGTAATATTATCAACTTCACCCACTCTACGGGCAACAAGTCTTATGAAACCATCCTCAATGCTAACGAGGCTTCCCAATACACAAAGGAGAAGGTCTTTGCCGACACGCCGAAGGAATTCCAGGATCGCACAGGAGTTTCTGACACACCAACTGCCATTTGTCTACCCATCTTAAGCATAGATACTGTGCAGAACACCATTTACAACCTACAGGGTATCCGTGTGAATAAGACTCAAAAAGGGCTCTATTTTATCAAAGGCAAAAAAGTAATGGTAAAATAAGGTCTTTCACAATACTCAAGATTATATAGGAGGCATTTTTCAGAATGTCTCCTATTTTTTTAAACAAAATTTTGTCAGTTCACAAATTTTACTTAACTTTGCACCGATTTGGACATTCTGATCCATATCAAAAACTAAAACAAACAAAAATACTATTAACATTAACAAACTTAACAACAAACAAAAGCAAAGTATGAAGGACGCAATGAAACTATTGTGCAAACTATGTCTTTTGGCAGCTTTTTTTGTGCTCGCTCCCCCTGAGCTGATGGCACAGACAACTGCAAAAGGACAAGTCTTCGATCAAACTGGCGAAACTGTCATTGGTGCTACTGTAGTAGAGAAAGGCAATCCCCAAAATGCCGTAGTGACTGATTTCGACGGAAACTTCACACTTACCTTGAAAAAAGGTAAGACTGTCATTATTTCATACATCGGCATGAAGCCAGCAGAAGTAACTGCGAGTCCTAGCATGAAAGTGGTGCTGGAAGATGACAGTAACCTGATGGACGAAGTGGTTGTTGTGGGTTATACCAGCAAAGCCCGCAAAGACCTAACAGGTTCAGTAGGTTCTATCCAAGGAAAAAAACTTGAAGCAGTTCCTGTATCTTCAGCAGCTGAAGCACTACAAGGTAAGATTGCAGGTGTGCAGGTAACAACGGTTGACGGCCAGCCAGGTGCAGACATTAATATTCGCGTACGCGGTGCTACCTCTGTTACCCAGTCAAATGAACCCCTTTATATCGTTGATGGATTCCAAGTACCTAATATCAACGACATTCCACCTTCAGACATTGCATCTATCGATGTTTTAAAAGATGCCTCCCTGACAGCCATCTATGGTGCCAAGGGTGGTAACGGTGTCATTATTGTCACCACAAAGAGTGCAAAAGAAGGAAAGATACAAGTATCGTTCAATGGCCGTCTAACTGTAGCCCACATCTCAAAAAAACTTGACCTGATGAGTATTCCTTCTTTTGTTGAGTATTCATGGGATCGAGCCCAAGGAGGTGTGTCATATTCAGCAGCTTCTGTTCGTTACTATCGTGACAATTTCGGAAACCCAGCAGATATGGACATCTACCGTACCCTTTCATCTGTTGATTGGCAAGATGAGGTTATGAGTGAGACACCCATTAATTATTCAGCCAACGTAACCATCGGTGGCGGTAGTGCTGACACTAAGTTCAACCTCTCTCTCACCCAGACTGAGGATAAAGGTATAATTATGGGTTCCGGTGTTCGCCGTACAAATGTAAACCTCAAGCTCAACACAAATATCACAAAGCGTCTGAAACTGACTTACAATCCAACTATCACTTATCGTCGCGACGAGGGTGCTGGTGGTGAGTACGTAGGAACCGGTGGTATTATTGATGTCCTTAAGTACATGCCCACTAAGGGCTATCGTCAATTTGCCAAGTGGAATACCTCATGGGTTGACGAAGACGTTGAAAAAGCTTTTGACTTTACTAATCCTGTAGAAGATATTAGCACAAACGTACAAAAGCGCCACTCTTACAATCTGAATAATCGCATTGCATTGAGCTGGAATCCTATCGATCACCTTACCTTGCGTTCAGAAGGAAACTATTCGATTACCTTCAGAGACACAAACAGATTCTGGGGAGCTTTAACTGACGAAGGAAAAAAATATAATTCGTTACCTGTAGCTCAGATAACTAACCGTACTACGGAGTCATATACATGGACTAATACAGCTAGTTACGATATGACCATTAAGGATGACCACAATTTTTCATTCCTTTTAGGTCAGGAAATCTATAATACACAATACAAGGAAAGTGTACAGAAAAACCGCTATTTCGACCGTTCTGTAAATGCAGAGACAGCATTCAACAACATGGGTCTTGGTACTCCATACCTATCAACAACAGAATTGTCTACAGCCAATCGCACCGCATCTTTCTTCGGTCAGATTTCATACAACTACGATCACAAATATTTGCTCTCAGGAACATTCCGTGCAGACGGTAGTTCTAAATTCTCACAGGGAAACCAGTGGGGCTATTTCCCCTCAATCTCTGGTGCATGGGACCTGAAACGTGAGGCATTCCTTAAAAACATCAAATGGATTGACCAGATGAAACTCCGTGTTGCGTTCGGTCTTGCTGGTAATAATAACATCAACTCAGACCTCTGGCGCTACCTCTACTCTATGGAAATAGAAGGTGGACCTGGTTTCGGTGAAGCCACACAGTATGGTGAGATGTACTATTCTAAACCTGGCGAGTATCCTAATACGAAGTTGAAGTGGGAGACTACTATTACTCGAAACATTGCACTTGATATGCAGTTCTTCGGTGGTCGTCTGACAGTTACACCGGAATTATATTTCAATACAACACGTGATTTGCTCTATCGGTCTACCATTCCTGCTGCTACTGGTTACACAAAACAGTACCAGAACATCGGAAAGGTACAGAATAATGGTTTTGAGTTAACGATCAATGGAGACATTCTCAGAGGCAAGGATTATGTATTAAGTGGAAACCTTACCTTAGGACATAACAAGATGACTGTGAAAGAATTAAACGCTACTGACAAGAATGTTCCTCTATATAACAATAGCAGCCGTTTCTACTCTTCTGGTAAAGACGACTACCTGCTTGAGGTTGGAGGCGAAGTAGGTCTGTTCTATGGTTATGTCTACGACGGTCTCTACCAATTCTCTGATTTTGACGAGTCCCAATATAACACGAAGAAGAAGTGGGAGCTGAAGGACGGAGTTCCTGAAATGACTACCGATGTTCTTGCTGCATCCACCTCTGGTGATCCCTCTATGCCAGGTAAGATTAAATTCAAGGATTTGGACGGCGATGGCAAGATTACCACAAAAGACCGTGCTGTGATTGGTAATACTAACCCCACCCTACAAGGTGGATTCGGTTTAAGCGGACAGTACAAAGACTTTGACTTCACAGCCAACTTCACCTATATGCTCAACTTCGATATCTACAACGCTACAGCATACGCACTTTCATCTAGTTCAAGCAACAGTCAAGAGTACACAAACGTACTGGCTAAGTTCGGTCGCGGAGATCGTTGGAACTACACCCAAAATTCTGGAAGTCATGATGATTACTGGACAGGTTCAAACTTAACCATTACTGACTACATGAATGAGAACCAAGGTAAGTCTCTGTGGAATCCTGCTGACGTTGTTAGCAATACTATCAACTCTTATTTTATTGAAGATGGTTCATTCTTGCGTTGTTCAGACGTTACTATTGGCTATACCCTACCAAAGAAAGTCAGTCAGAAGTGGGCCATGTCAAAGTTGCGTGTCTATGCTTCAGCATCAAATCTCTTCATCCTTACGAGCTATTCAGGCTATGATCCAGAAGTTGATGTACAGTCAGGTTTGACACCTTCTATGGACTACAACCGTTACCCACGTAACCGAGCTTTTTCTCTTGGCGTTAACGTGACATTCTAATTCAACTTTATGAAAAAAGAAAACAATATGAAATTCAAAAATATAATCATCTGCGGAATGGGTCTTTGGGCGCTGACGGCTTGTAATGACTATCTTGATGTCGATGCACCATCCAAGTTCTCTCCAGAATCCATTTACAAGTCTGCAAAAGATGTCAATACAGCTCTTAATGGTGTCTATGCAGAACTTCTTCAGAGTAATACATTTGGCCAAGCATATACATACAACTTGGTGCTAAATAGTGATGTTGATTTCGTTGCCAATTCAAATGAAAATGCGCAGACCAATACCCCCAAGCGCTACGATATGACAGCTGCCAGTTCGACTGCCAACAGCGTATGGAATGCTACCTATTCAGGAATTGAAACTGCCAATAATTTCATTTACTATTTGGAAAACAGTAGCATCTATAATAAGGATAACGAGAATTTCAATGACTTAACCCAGTACATGGGTGAAGCAAAAGTGATTCGTTCCATATTGTATTATGAGCTATTATGCTATTGGGGTGATGTACCTTTCACATTAAAACCGACTAATGCCACCGAGGATTTCACTCCAGCCATCACTTCTCGTGATGTCATTGCCAAGGCTCTGATGGAAGACCTTATGCTCATTGCCCCTTCTATGCGTCCAGCCTCAGAACTATCAGAAGGTATTGAGCGTATCTCTAAGGAAGCTTGTTGGGCTATGATTTCTCGCATTGGTCTTCAAGCATCAGGCTATTCACTGCGCCACACTGATGATGAAAATTCATACGGATATATGGGAAAACCTACTCCTGCGGAAGAGACATGGTTCCTTACACAGGCACGAAACTATGCTGACTCTGTCATCAACTTCAGTAACCACAGTTTGAATCTTTCTTATCAGGACGTATTCCTTAATGAATGCAACTTTAAAGTTATCAACGATGATGATCCCCTCTTCGAGATTCCGTTTGCTAAGGAGACATCTGGTTGCATTGGTTATCGTCATGGTCCTCAGTTCCGTTCTAATGGTGGTTCAACCAACTATGAGTGGGGTGAGACCAACGGCGGTCAGCAAGTAGAAGCTTTCTACCGTTTCAGTTTTAAGCCTGGCGATATGCGTAAGAATGCAACCATTGGTTGGTGGTACTACACCTACGATGGTATCCCCAAGTTTAACAGCGGCTATACGATGTATAACAACAAGTGGTCAAAACTATATAATGAAACAGGTGAATTCAGTAAGACCACTTCGGGTAATACAGGTATTAACTATCCCTATCTACGTCTGGCTGATGTGCTGTTGATGTATGCTGAGGCCGACGTGAAACTGACTAAGACCGTCAGCACTACTGCAGCAGGATACGTACAAGCAGTTCGTAACCGTGCCTATATGGGTTCAAATGTAACAGCACCTACCATAGCAGCTACAGACTCAGCCTCGTTTATGGATGAAATCCTTCAAGAGCGCAAATGGGAATTTGCTGGTGAGAATATGCGCTGGAAAGACTTGGTGCGCAACAACAAGCTATCCGAGGTGCTCTATCACACCTTTATGCGCTACAATGCAGTGGCATCAGAAGTTGGCGGTGTTTCAGAAAGTACAATCAACAGCTACGTAGTCGATTATGACGGCATAGATTACTTCAACGAGAATGGTGACGTATTCACTCAAGCTGAAATCGATGCAGCCCTGCCAGGCGACATGGCATACGGTCAAGAAGCAGGTAAGGCAAAAGGTTCTATTCTTGCCAGCAAGATTTACTATTGCTGGATAGAGAATCCCAACGATAATTCATATTTTGCCAATAAGAAACTGAGAACACTCTACATTTTCAATCCAGCTACTGCAGACCTCAAGAACTGGAACAATGTGAAGACCCCACAAAAGTTCAAGGAGTATATTCAGAAAGAATTAGACAAACTGAACGACCCGAGTGTTGTGGTAGCGCCTAATCCTGAAAAGGTCAGCCGCATCAAGAAATTGGCTTCCTATACCTGGATTCCCGATCCAGAGACGCCATCAGCTACTCTAAACACGGCTATACCCTATATTGATTTCTTCAACTGGTACTATCCAGAGAACGGTTATGCACGCAACCAAGTGCTTTACTCTTTGTATGGATTTATCCACGGAGGTGCATCCGACAAGTCGAACTACTACTTTGTTCGTGACGGACGTGAAGAACTCATTGGTTCTCTTGGACAGTTCCAGGCCAATCCCACGAATCTTCCTGTAGTGCGCTATCTGCTTCCTATTCCCCGTGAAGCTATTACCCGCTCTGAGGGAGCATACAAGAATTATTATGGATATTAAAGCTTCAAAGAATTTATGAAAAGGATATTTCTATATGCATTAGCAATTGTAACTTCATTTGCAGTCTTTTCATGCAGTGATAAAGACGACAACGAAAGTTATAGTGCAGAAAATGACCGTTTGGTTCGTCCCTTCTTCCGCACGAATCTGACAGTATCAAATGGCTCTAACGATCCCTACCTTTGCAGACTAGTGGGCGGTGAGCACGGAAACAGCATTCAGCTCTACTGGTCGCGTGTAAATGGTGCCCAGGCTTATCAGCTACGTGCGTCTACTTCGCAAAGTGTAGCAACAGGTACGACAGAGCGTTGGGATGATCCAAGCTATCTCGTGCTCGACACCATTTTGGTAGGCGAAGAGATTGACACATTGCTATTAAATGACCTTCTCTATTCGAAGACTTACCGCTTTGCCATTCGCGCTTTAGCAGATAAGAATAATCTGAACGACCCGCATAACTCACAATGGTTTGGCATTGGCGACTTGCGCCATTGGGCTGACTATTGTGCCATCCGTACTGGCGACCGCGAAGAGGTGCCAGCCGTTGTAACCGGTAAGAGCGACATTACGAAATCAGGCTTTACTGTCACACTTGACCGTAGTCTGAATCAGGCAAGCCGCCCCATCAGTCAGCGTTATGTTAATTCACAAGTGAAAGCATTCAAAGAAATGTTCAACACCGTGACTGACGAAAATGGAAATGAAGTATGGAAAGTTGACTATTTGGTTGTTGAGCCAGGAGGTTCAAACCCATCGGCAAAGGTTCCAGATGAATTCAAGAAAATCGACCTGACGGGAAAATTTGATGCCAAAGGATTTGCAAGTATTGCTATCACTGGTCTTGATTCCAACTCAGTATACAATGTCTATGCGTACGATGCCAAGATTGCTAAGGAAAGAAAACTTGTCTATGCACAGTATAATATTGACATTACCGCTCGTACAAAAGGTGATCCTTTCGCACCAATGACCATCGAGGCTGCTCCCCAGGATACGATGCACTACTTCGTTGATGAAGTGTTTGAAGAAAGCATCAAGCTTCCCATCCCTGCTACCCCCATCAGGGCAAAGCTCGATGAATTCATGACAAGTAATGTCTATGCAGAGAATCAAGTATTCTACTTAGAAGGTGGTCAAACCTACTTTACCACAGCAGGTATGAATGTTTATAAAGGATTCAAACTTGCTACGAAACCAGAGGACATTGCTGCCGGCAAAGGTCGTGCGCGTCTGCTTCTCTACCATCAGAACGTGCTTGACATCAGTACCGGCACCTCTCCCTCACCAGCTTTCTTCATGCTCAGCCGTATACCTGAAGGCTCTGAAAACCCAATGGTTACCAATGACATAGACAAGATTGAGTTCGAAGATATCGATTTTGCTATTCCCATGGCACGCAACATCGGTGACGGTGACAAGATTGTAACCAATAGCTACTTCATGAATATGTATTCAGAAGGTATGGGTGCAGTGGTTGAGAAACTTTCCATCAAGAACTGCTCATTCCAGGGAATTGTTGGTGGTTTCTATCGCGTTCAGGCCAACTATGGTGTACGTATTAAGGAGTTTACCGTTGATAACTGCGACTTTTACAACGGTGGCTATTACAATGCCGACGGACGCCGCTATAACTGGTTCCATGCCAATCCCGAAGCAAACAACAAGATCAACATCTGGGAGAAGTTCACCATGTCCAACTGCACCATCTACGACAATCCGCTCGGTTATATGTTCAACCACAACAAACCCGCAGAAAGCGTAGATTGGCCTAGTGACATTCATTACAATATCACACTACTGAACAATACATTTGTCAACTTCAATACCTGCAATGTGGGTAATAGCCTCTTCTTCAACCTCAGATACATTCCCGGTGGTTCATCGTTCACCGTGAAGCGCAATCTTTTTGTGCTGACCTGTCAGGATGGCGACGATCTACGCAAAATGGTTCAGGCAGGTTGCGATATTAGAACCATCAATGGCGAAGAGACTGTTTATCTGGACTTTGAGGACAACTATTCCACAAACGACTACCTCTTTGGTGAGGTGAAAGATGGCGAAGGTAATATCACTAAGGCAGGTCAAATCTTCAGTAATACCGCAACTGCTTTTGACTTTGCCAACAAAAACACCTTTGGCGCAATGAAAAAGAACTATACAGTTGTCTGGGGAACAGTGACTGATGGCGAAGGATCGAAAACGGAGGCTGAAGGTATGGATGGTCTAACCGTGCTTGTTGCCCCCATTTCTGCAAAGAACCTGATGGTACAGCCCAACCCACCTCATAAGATGTCTGCCACCCCCAACCACTATGATCACATTTGCGACGGTATTGACGGTACAGTAACCAATCCGGATGCCAATATCCGCGAAGACTATGTCAGTGGTATGGTTGACCTGCACTTCCAACCTAGTGCGAAAACGAGTGACAACATTCTCTTCCAGAAAGGCATAGGAGCCCCCAAATGGCGCCAATAGCATTTTTACTAAGAAAGGGGTATGTTCAAGCATACCCCTTTCTTCTCTGTTATTACATATTATCATCAAATTAAAATGAAACTATCTCTATCTATTATTGCATTCTTTGCATTCGCATTTACAGCCAATGCTCAGATACCTGCATTCCCAGGTGCAGAAGGACATGGCAGGAATGTCTCAGGCGGGCGCAAAGGAACAGTATATCATGTTACAAACCTCTCGGATAATGAAAACGAAGAGGGTTCTTTGCGCTGGGCTCTCAAAAAGGGAGGAACCACACGCAAGACTATTGTATTTGATGTAGGAGGTGTTATAGCATTAACAAGCGACCTGAAGATTCCCTCAAACACCACCATTGCCGGTCAGACAGCCCCCTACCCCGGCATCACCCTACGCTACTATTCTGTCAATCCGAACGGCAATGAGATTATCATGCGTTTCATCCGAATCCGCCGCGGTGAAGAGAAAGACGTTAACGACGGTGCCGATGCCTCTACAGCCCGACATTTTACCAATATCATCCTCGACCACTGTTCGTTCTCTTGGTCAATTGATGAGGTTGCTTCCTTCTATGACAACAACAACTTCACCATGCAATGGTGCACTTTGGGAGAAAGTCTCAACAATGCCGGACACAACAAGGGTGCACACGGCTATGGCGGCATTTGGGGAGGCAAACTCGCTTCATTTCACCACAACCTGATATGCCATGTAAACAACCGTTCACCACGTTTCAACGGAGCCCGCTATAACTGGACTGGCTACACCACCAACAAGCTCTACCAAACCTACAAATGGGAAAATGCTGTTCAGGCAGAGAATGTGGACTTCCGTAATTGCGTCATCTATAATGCCAATGGCTGTTATGGAGGTCCTGGAGGTGGACAAATCAACATGGTGGGCAACTACTATAAGAGTGGACCAGCAGCTACCATTGACCGAATCACAACTGTTTCTGTCGGAGCAGAGGATAATGCTGAAGGCTACCCTATCTACTGGGGCATGACCAGCAGATATTATGTTGAAGGAAACATGGTGGAAGGTAATACCACTATTAGCAACGACAACTTCGGAAAGGGTTTCAAATATGACAGTGGCATATACACCATCAATGGAGCGAAATGCAGTTTAGACGAAAACAACTACTACGGAGAAGCCGTGGAGCATCTGAATAACACATCAGGAAAAAGCTGTGTGAAGATACAGATGTCAGAGCCAACTGCATTCGGCACAGTGACTACCCATAAGGCAACAAAGGCATACGAAAAAGTATTGGCTTATGGCGGTGCCTCGCTCTATCGCGATACAGTAGATGCCCGTTATATGCGAGAGACACGCACAGGCACTGCCACATACAAAGGTTCTGTAACAGGAAAGGGTGGACATATTGACAAGGTTTCAGACGTAAAAGGTTATACGGAAGCTAACTTCCCTACCGGTTCTCGTCCGGAGGGCTTTGACACCGATGGTGATGGAATGCCAGACGATTGGGAGACGGCAAACGGTTTGGATCCCCATAACGCCAATGACGGTAAGACCTATACCCTTGATGCAGAGAAGAAATGGTACACCAATCTGGAGGTTTATCTCAACTCTCTTGTAGAAGAGATAATGAAGGCCGAGAATGCCGATGCAGAGGAATCTGTTGACGAATACTATCCAGAGTATAAACAAACAACCATCAGCAATCCACAAGCTGCCTCGCCCGTGTTGAGCTCAGCTTTCCATAACCTAAAGGGACAGCGCATACAATTGCCTCATCACGGTTTATACATTCGTACTGATTATATGGCAGATGGTACAAAACGCATTCACAAGATTATCAGATAGACTTACCGAACAGATGCAAGCCCCAATAAAAAACTGGAACCCAAACATGGATTCCAGTTTTTTATTTAAAAGGCGATGACACACTATTTTCTCATCACCTTCTTGCCATTCTCAATGACGATTCCACGGAAAGCGTCGGTGACTTTCTGACCAGCTAAGTTGTAGCTCACGCCCTTACGTCCAACGGTTTTCGCTTCATTAATAGATGTAACGACCTGATCAATTTCTGTCTGTTCTGTAGCCATCTCCAACACAGCCACGAAGCAAACCTGTGTGCCTTTGTTGGTGAATGTAATTGAGCCTTCCTTGAAGTTGAAGTCGAATACACGGACATCAAGGTTGCCGGCAATATCCTTCACCTGTTTGGTAGCGGGATTACCCTTTGCATCAAGAGAATCAGCAATTTCTTCGGTACGGAACTGATCGGTGAACGCAGTCATTGGCACTGAAGCGTAGTCATAGGTTACACCATCCACTTCCTGCCATCCTGTTGCTGCTGTAGCAGCAGTTGAAGCACCATTCACATAGCTATAGAACGTGATACGCACAGCCTTCTTTCCTTCTGGCAGGGTGATGGTGTTCTGTGCACCATTCGACACCTTCAACGAAGTGACGCTGTCGCCATCAAAAGTCAGATTTGGGAAAGTAATACCAGGAACAATAATCTTTTCACCATTGCTCCAGTTCTTTGATGTGTTGCCAGAGATAGCCATCAGGTAGTCAGCGTATGGTGTTCCCATGTTACCTTCCATCTCATTCTCGTTGCAGCCCATCCATGCAGTATAGTTCTCTGGATTGTCATAGAAGAGATAAACTTTCTCTGTATGAGTAGGAGCCGCAATGACTTTTACTTCAGCAGAAACGACCTCCGAGGTAGTGCTGTTGGCACGGCCGGCACGGGCATAGACAGTAGCCGACTCGCTGAGCGTGAAGGCACGGTCACCATTCTGCCAGTTCTGCTGATCAAGGCTATACTCGATAGTAGAATTAACCGTAGAACTCTTGATATAAACAGTTCCGTTCAGCTGATTAATGACGGGAGCGGCAACGGTGATTCCGTCAACAAGGACGAGGAGTGACGTAATATTGGAATTGACATAGTTGCCCTCGCCAATAGCTATAGCCTTTATTGTCGTTCCGTCTTCCACCTTAAAGGGCGCTGTATAGATTTCACCTGTTTCTTCTGTTGGATTCGTGCCATCTGTTGTATAACGTACCTCCTTAGCATTAGGCACAGCAGCAATAGTTACCAAACCGTCCTTGTCGGCAGTAATCTCTGCATCAGCCAAACGAACTTTCTCTTCGCCTGTATAGTCAATGCGGACGTAGAACAAACCAGTTTCACCGCTGCCACGTTTAAGTTGGTGTGTACCGGCTGGTACATTCTCTATGGCTTTATAAAGGATACCGCCTTGAATGAGTTCTGCTGTGTTTATATCAAGAGCCTCTCCGTCAAAAAGAATCGTATTATCGCTCCATGATGACTGAAGAATTGTCACCTTTGATTCCGCAGTAGCAGTCCACTGAACAAGTGTTGCTCCTTCCATCTTCAGACCCTTTGTAAAGTCAATACCTGCATACGAACAATCCTTAAACTTAGCATTAAAATTGTGCTTGTCCTTATTGTAAGTAAAGAAAACGGACGGATCCTCCAATTCTGTACCGTTCAGACGCACAACATTGCTGCCGTTGAAAATGAGTTCATAGATGTCACCCTTTGCTGCCCATGTTGAAAGCGTCAGCATGAACAACGTCATTAGCGTAAAAAGTTTCTTCATACTTTAGTTTTGTTTTAGTTTTAATTAAATTGTTTTTGAAATCGATTGCAAAGATATACAAAAAAATCAATATGGTATAAAAAAAGAATGAGAAAAACTTTTTTTTATTATCTTTTTGCACTATTCTTTATATTTATTCGTAAATTTGCAGTCAAATTTATCCAACTACAAGTGTATATGAAAAAAGCATTATTACAGATCCTGACCTGTTTTTCTGTCATTTTCATTCAGGCAAACGCAGAAAACATACCCGCATTTCCCGGTGCAGAGGGCTATGGGATGTACACCACAGGAGGGCGAAAGGGCAAGGTTTATCATGTTACCAACTTGAATGATTCCGGTGAAGGCTCGCTAAGATGGGCTTTAAGCCAAAGTGGCCGGCGCATCATTGTCTTCGATGTATCGGGTACTATTCACTTGCAGTCTGAATTAAAACTAAAGAACAGCAACGTCACCATTGCCGGACAGACAGCCCCAGGCGACGGCATCTGTATAGCCGACTACCCATTTACCATTAACTGTAACAACGTCATCATACGCTATATGCGCTTTCGGCTGGGCAACGAAGCGCTAAAAAAGAATTCGTCAGCTCATGAAGGCGATGGCCTTGGAGGCATGGATCTTCAAAATGTCATCATCGACCACTGCTCCGTCAGCTGGTCTATCGACGAATGTCTATCGGTCTATGGCTCCAAGAATCTCACCGTTCAGTGGTGCATCGTTTCACAAAGTCTTGTCAACGCAGGTCACTCTAAGGGTGCACACGGCTACGGTGGCAACTGGGGCGGCAGCGGAGCCAGCTATCATCATAACCTCTTGGCTCACCACACCTCGCGCACGCCCCGTCTGGGACCGCGCCCTGGCACACAGACCGACGAGCGCATGGATATGCGCAACAATGTCATCTACAACTGGAGCGGCAACGGCTGCTATGGTGGCGAAGGTATGAACGTCAACATTGTCAACAACTACTACAAGCCCGGTCCTGGCACTTTACAGGGAAGTGCCACTATTTTGCAGCGCATCGCAGGCATCGGCATACGTACATCGGAATATACAAATCACAACACATCATCTCCCAACCAATGGGATGTCATGTGGCATATCTGGGGAAAGTTCTTTGTAAATGGCAATGTCAACCCCAACAGCAGTACTATGAGCAAAGATAATTGGACATACGGTATCTATAATCAGATAGACAACTCCAAGAACGATTACACCTATACCCAGACCACAAAAGATACGATACGGCTGAGTACCCCTATCGCCTTTGTCAATACGACCACCCACTCTGCCGAACAGGCCTACGAGCGTGTGTTAGCCTATGCCGGTGCTTCGCTGCATCGTGATGCACACGACGAATTAATGGTCAGCGATACGCGCAACGGCAAGGCTACCTATACAGGCTCGGGCAACAGATATGGTTTCATTAACTCTCAGGACGACCTTAAGCCTGCTAACGCATCAGCAGAATGGAGTGCTTGGCCAGAGCTACAGAGCAGCATAGCCCTCACCGATACTGATGGTGACGGTATGCCCGACGAATGGGAAACTTCACATGGCCTAAACCCCAACAGCATAGATGACGGAAAGGCTGTTGCCGACAATGGTTACACCAATATAGAGAACTATATCAACTCACTTGTTGCCGACATTACTACAGCACAGAATGAGGGCGGTGTATTACTGACCGACCAACAGGACTTTTCTACTGACATCACCCACCCTACAGTTCTCCACGCCACACCCCATTTTCTCAACCTGCAAGGATGCGAGATAACGAAACCCTCGAAGGGCATCTACCTCGTAAACGGCAAGAAGGTTGTGGTTAGATAATTCAAGTTTCTGAAGTTCTTGCGCTCCGCGAAGCGCCTGAGCACCAACGGAGCGCAAGAACTTCGCTAACTTCGTTAACTTCAAAGATATACGACTTGCGAAAGTTGAATTAGATAAAAAGAATGAAGGTCTCGATGTCGAGGCCTTCATTCTTTTTATCGGAGTTTCACCCAGTATTGATTTCCATTCATAGTGTGCTTACTCTGGAACCGGTATTGCGGACGTTTCAGATAGTTGCCTATTTTCTGGAATACGGCGGTTTCTTCCTTATAGCCTTTGAAGTGGGACTTCATCAGGGCTGAGATTTCCGAGATACTCATCCACTGACCGTCTTCATTCTCCCGCGGCCTCTGTATGACAGCCATCAGCATCTCGCCTAAGCCGTTCATCTGCTGGAACTGCAGGTTATGCTCCATCAGTGCACGCTCCTCGTCCTTCGTCAGCCAGTAGCGTTCGCCCTGTTGTATCTCGTGCTTCAGCTGGGCGTAGAGCTGGTCGTGCTGTACGGGTGTCTCGAAGTCGATGTCGCCGTCGATGGTGACGCAGAGGAACCGGCGCGAGCCGCTGGGGTCGGTGAGCGGTGTGGGTTCGTTAGTGGTGCCGATAAACGAGGCATAGCGGCGGTTGGTGGTATAGGCCTTGCCGTAGGGCGGGCGGTATTTCAGGTCGGCCGTCGAGACGAGGTACTTCAGTACAATCTGCTGGCGTTGGGTGACGCGGTCGAACTCATCGAGGTTGATGAGTCCGAACGAGGTGAGCCCCATGTTCAGG
>CACZZQ010000009.1 GCA_902785695.1 uncultured Prevotellaceae bacterium
AGGCCAAGGCTATGACCAGAAGAAAGTGCTGCGTTTCTTCAAGAACTGGACTCCTAAAGCCGTAAAACAAAGTGTAATCGCTAAAAAAGACTAAGACTTCACGTAAAAGGGGATTGTTGAGTAAAAAAACTGTATCTTTGCATCATATTAAGGTTTAAATAAAAGCATTATGACTTTATTCGATCAGATTAGCGAGGACATCAAGTCTGCAATGAAGGCTCGCGACAAGGTGCGTCTGGAGACGCTCCGCAACATTAAGAAAGTGTTCCTTGAGGCAAAGACTGCTCCTGGAGCCAACGATACATTGGCTGATGCTGATGCATTGAAGATTATCTCAAAACTGGCCAAGCAGGGCAAAGAGACGGCGACGACCTACACTCAAGCAGGGCGTCAGGATTTGGCTGATGCTGAGTTGGCACAGGTGGAGGTACTTGAGAGTTACCTGCCGAAACAACTTTCCCAAGAGGAGATTGAGGCAGAGGTGAAGAAGATTATTGCTGAAGTGGGAGCCACAAGCATGAAGGAGATGGGGATGGTTATGGGCACAGCCAGCAAGCAGTTGGCAGGAAAGGCTGATGGCCGAGTCATTTCTGAGATTGTAAAGAAACTCTTGGCATAAACTTCAATTCTATGTAGAATTAGTGGCACAATAATGGCACAGAGCGCCGTAACTCGTTGGTACTCAGTATGTGCTTTAAACTTCAACGAGGATGAGTATTAATCATTTAATTACGCGCTGATTTTGCGTAACTAATTGAAAATAAGCAGCATGGATAAATCACCAAGATTTTCCATGTTGCTTTTTGGGGTGAAATATTCCTCCAAAAGGAGTGATTTTCTCATATTTTATGCTTACCTTTGCCATGCCATTGATGATTTTGCTTGACTTGATTTGCAGCACTAAGGTAAGTAAATAATCTGACATGGCAAAATCCTGGGCCGCTCGGCTTTGCCGCTTCGCGCGTCGAAGAACTTTTTGTTGCTCAGGAACTTATAACAAAGTTAAACTAAAGTGCTGCGGAATTTAGGTTAATCTAAAGTATATATGAAAAGAATCTACTCGCTTACTGTTATCTTTTTCATCTCCCTGATGGTCAGAGCCATTAATGTTGAGATTGACGGAATCATGTATAACATCAATGTGAAAACTGGCCTTACAGAAGTGGTTGCCAATCCTTCCCACCAGTACAAGGGAGATATCGTAATACCAGAAGCCATTACGTATGAAGGCAAACAATATACTGTGACAGCAATTGGAGAAAGTGCATTTTTCCAGAGAAATATCACGTCCATTACCTTTCCAAACAGTATCACATCTATAGATCGTGCAGCCTTTTATTGCTGTAGTAGTTTGGATTCAGTTGCGTTACCAGAGAAAGTGACAGTCATCGGTGATATGCTTTTTGCAAACTGCACAAACTTGAGACGAGTTGTCATCCCTGAAGGCTTAACACTTATCGATAACTCGGCATTCAATAGTTGCTATAGCTTAGACTCTCTGATTATTCCCAATTCTGTCACAAGGATAGAAGATTGGGCATTTGCTTTATGTAAAGGTCTTACGTATGTCGAGATGTCAAAAGGTCTCACTTACGTAGGCAGGGGAGCATTTGGTGATTGTAGCGCATTAAACACCGTAATAATCCCAGACCTTACTTCATGGTCAATGATTAATTTTGGGGATTATAATTCTAATCCGTTGACAACGACCAAGACATTGAAGATTAATAACGAAGAAATAAGAGACCTCGTTATTCCTGATGACGTAACATATATTGGTGATTATGCTTTTAGGGGATGTACCAACATTACCTCTGTCACCATGGGAGAGAATGTCACGAAAATTGGCACATCGGCTTTTTATGGCTGTAAGAATTGCGCCTCAATCACCATCGGAGAGAATGTTACCAGTATTGGCAGTTGGGCTTTCTATGGTTGCTCGGCATTGACCTCGCTGACATCTCTGCCCAGGAAGGTTCCCAGCACAACCAGCAATAGTTTTGATAGTGCCATTAAGGACCAGGCCATCCTCTATGTGCCGAGCGCTGCCCTTGAAGCGTATAGCAGTAAAGCACCTTGGTCGGATTTTTATGACATCGTGGCTCTCAATATTCCCAAACATCAGCTTGCGTATTATGTTGATGACGCTTTGTATAAATCATTCACGCTGGAAGAAGGCGAATATATCACGCCGGAACCAGCACCGGAAAAAGAAGGCTACACCTTTTCAGGATGGAGCGAAATACCTGAGAGAATGCCTAAACATGATGTCACGGTAACTGGTTCGTTTACTTTAACAAGTGAACAGTTAGCACTTGACGGAATACAATACACGCTTTGGGTAAAAGAAAAGACAGCAGAAATTGTTGGATTCGATGTGACTGATGGGTTTACGGGTCAAGTATCCATTCCTTCTACAGTAACAAAAGATGGGACTTCTTTCGATGTGACCCGCATAGGCGACTCTGCCTTTTCTAAATGTGCGAATTTGACATCTGTTACTATACCTGAGAGTATATCATTCATTGGTGAATCTGCCTTTTCCGGCTGTATGCTTGAAAATATATTTGTGAAAAATACTGGTATACATCTGAATGAACGTTCTTTCTCGCAAGCTTCTTACAATCATACTATGTTATATATTCCTAAAGACAGTTGGTCGGATGCTGTATATCATGGAGATTTTTGGCGTTTTATCAATATAAGAGAGACCGTTACGAGTTCCGTTGATTTATCTTCAAAGCAGGCCTATACCCTCATGAGGGCCAACACCTTTAATTATATAGTATATGATGCAGTAAACGATACTACAGCAATTAGAGATACCTACTATCAAGTTGATGAGAATTCGGAGAATAATTGCTGGCAAATCATTGAAGAAGATGGCAAGAATTATCTTTATAATATAGGAGCAAAAAAGTTTGCCCAACTAAATGCTGACGGATTATTGAAACTCACAAGTGCTCCTGTTGCTATTACTATAGAAAATGGAAAGAACGGTATCGCTTTAGGTGACGACAATCAAAATCAGTGGATTTTTGTCCTAAATGACAAAATCAGTGTTGCAGACATAATTTTAGGAATAGAGTCTGTAACTAATGGTTCTTCTTGTGCTATTGACCAATACTACTCAATCAATGGTGTAAAAAACAAAAATCCAAGAACTGGTCTGAATATTGTTAGGACAAAGAATGGTAAGACGAGAAAAGTTATAAGTAAGGGTTACTAAAGTTTCGCAAGTGATGGCGCACCTGCATAATTTAACATAAAATAGGAATAAAAAAGGCTTCGAAGTTTGTGTAACTCACAGAAAATGAGTACAAAGGTACAACAATTATTTCAGATTTGAGATGTTTTTCCTCGGCGAAGATTTCTTCCCGTTTCAAAATATTAGAACATGTGGCACAAATCAGGCGTATAGATGAGAATAGAGATTCATACTAAATGTTAAATAGTGGCGATTTTACTTCCGTTACGTCAAAAAAAAAGGCATTTCGGAAGTAGTATCGCGATTTTTTTGTAAGTTTGCAGCAAAATTCGAAAATTATGGACTATAAGACTACAATTATCGGACGACGGCATGAACAAGATTTGATTAGGGAGTACTATGAATCCCCTAAGGCTGAACTTGTGGCTGTCTATGGGCGCAGACGTGTCGGCAAGACTTATCTCATCAAACAATGTTTCGATGAAACATTTGACTTCTACTTCACAGGTTCTTTCGAGACACCACGAAGTACACAACTAACTCTATTTAAGAAGGAGTTGGAGAGGTACTCCGGCCGCAAACTGCGTAAGCCCAAGGACTGGTATGAAGCATTTGATGCTTTGCGGGAGTATATATCATCACTTCATAAAAAGCGCGTAGTGGTGTTTCTTGACGAGTTACCCTGGATAGACACTCCTAAGTCTGGCTTCCTTTCTGCTTTCAGTTACTTCTGGAACAGTTGGGCGTCGTCTGTTCCTGGATTGAAACTGTTCGTCTGCGGCTCTGCCACGACATGGATGCTCTCTAAGTTCATCGGTGACAAGGGAGGTATGCATGGCCGTGTGAACCGTCAGATATATCTTCGTCCGTTCACACTCTATGAGACTCAGCAGTTCCTGAGAAGCAAGAATATTGACTGGGAGATGTACCAAGTCACAGAGGCTTATATGACGATGGGAGGCATACCTTATTATATAGACATGCTGGAAGGTAATCTCTCACTCAACGAGAACATCGACCACCTGTTCTTTCAGGAAGGAGCCGCCCTGCGCACTGAGTATGACTTCATCTTCCGTTCGCTGTTCCGTAACTCCAAAGTTTACCGTTCTGTCGTAGAGTTGCTTGCCAACAACTCTGTCGGTATGAGCCGCCAAAACATACAAGAAGCAATGAAAATGGAGGATGGCGGTTTCCTGACAGAAGTGCTTGACAATCTGTGCAAGTGCGACTTCCTGCGACAGTATGCTGCATTCGGGAAGAAAGAACAAGGCCAGATGTACCAGCTGATAGACCTGTTCTCGCTGTTCCACCTGCAGTTCGTCAGCAAGTTCAGTGGTCAGGACAGCCATTTCTGGAGCAATATGCAGGACAATCCGCGTCGGATGACATGGCAGGGATATGCATTCGAACAGGTCTGTCTGCATCATATTCCGCAAATAAAACAGAAGTTGGGAATCAGCGGTGTATTAAGCGAAGTCTGTTCATGGTCTTGTAAAGCATTCACGGACAAAGATGGTACACGGTACAAAGGCACGCAGATAGATTTGATTATTGACCGTCGTGACGAGACCGTCAACCTTTGCGAATGTAAGTTCTCCACAGATGCATATATCATCAGCCAGGACTATGCCGAACAGCTGAACTCACGCAAGGAAACTTTCCGTGCTTTGACAGGGACACGTAAGTCGCTTCATACAACGATGGTTACTACATACGGGCTGAAGCGCAACAAATATAGCGACGTTATCCAGCGTGAGGTGACAATGGATGATCTGTTCAGGGATGTGGAATAGAGCGGACTTTTACCGCAAATCAGTGTCCAATTAGTGGCACAATAATGGCACAGAGCACCGTAACTTACTGTAAATCAGTATGTGCTTTAAACTTCAACGAGGATGAATATTAGGCGGCTATAGACGGAATAATTCGTTGATTATCAGCAAAGTGTGCAAATATCGATTATTTGCACACTTTATTATTGTGCCGTTTTTGGCCGTTTTTAGTGGCACAATAATGACACAAACGGTCAAAATCAGGCTTATTTAGGGGAGGAAAATGGATTATTTTCACAATAACAGGTACCTTTGCAAATAGTTCAGTCTGCATCTAAATCCTCTGTAAAGAAACGAAGGGTAAAGCCAGCCTCTCGTTTCTTCTTGCACCGAAATACGGGCCATATGTCTTGGGGGAAATGACTTTGTTTGGCCGTCTAAGTGTTATGTAAAGTTAAGCTTTATCACAAATAATGCTTTTTGTTTGGCCATGAAATGTAAAATTGTTAATTTCGCGGCTGAATAAAACATTGATTATTTATGAAAGGTATTGTAGGTAGAGAGACAGAAATAAGGGAATTGCAAGAGCGATACTCAAGCGATAGGGCTCAGTTTGTTGCTGTATATGGGAGAAGAAGGGTCGGTAAGACTTTCCTGATTGATCAGGCTCTTGCAGGACAAATCACGTTCCGTCATGCAGGACTATCCCCTGTCGATAACAAACAGAAGAAAAACCAAATGAAGGAGCAACTGAAGAGTTTCTATTATTCACTGCTCAGTCACGGTATGAAGAAAAGCAAATGTCCTACATCGTGGTTGGAGGCTTTCTTTATGTTGGAGATGTATTTACAGAGTATAGATGACGGTTCCCGTCAGGTGGTCTTTCTTGACGAACTGCCGTGGATGGACACGCCACGTTCTGGCTTTATCACTGGACTGGAATCTTTCTGGAATGGCTGGGGATGTCATCGCCATAATTTCATGCTGGTTGTGTGCGGCTCAGCAACTTCATGGATGCTTGATAATCTGATTAACAATTATGGCGGACTCTACGGAAGGCTCACCTGTGAAATGAAACTGTCACCATTTACGTTGAAGGAATGTGAGGATTTCTTCGAGAATAAAAACATCAAGTTGTCACGGTATGATATAGTGCAGAGTTATATGGCAGTTGGCGGGATTCCCTATTATCTCGATTATTTCCAACGGGGTCTTAGCCTTCCTCAGAACATCGACAATCTGTTCTTTGTAAAGGGGGCTAAGTTATTCGATGAGTATGACCGTCTGTTTGCATCAGTGTTCTCGCGGCCTGAAGAAATGAAACGAATCGTCAAGTTCCTCAGCACAAGACGTTCTGGATTCACCCGGGAGGAGATAGCCAAGAAGACTGGCATTACGCAAGGAGGCACTTTGACAAATATGCTGAAGGCTCTTATCGGAAGTGACTTTGTCCTGAAATACGTACCATTTGGGCACAGCAAGCGGGAAGAGCATTACAAACTGTCAGACCCGTTTTGCATCTTCTATCTTCGCTATGTGCCCGACAATAGCAGCTATACCACCAGTTTCTGGCAGGAGAGCCATACTTCACAAAGCATCGTCAGTTGGCGCGGATTTGCATTCGAGGAAATTTGCCTCAAACATATCAGCCAGATTAAGCAGGCTTTGGGAATCCAAGGTGTCAATACGAAACAGTCATCGTGGGCACTTCGGGGTGATGATGAAAAAGAGGGAACACAGATTGACTTGATCATAGAACGTGCCGACCTTATTGTGAACATGTGCGAGATGAAGTTCTATGGTGAGGAATTCTTTGTCGATAAGGCATATTTTCAGAAACTCAACATCCGGGAGAAACTGCTTACGGAACAGATTGCCAAGCGGGAAAAAGTCCATCCCGCCTTAGTCACCACATACGGATTGAAATATAACGAATACAGTGGCGTCTTTCAACGGGTGGTGACAATGGACGACCTGTTCAGAGATGTGGAATAGAACGGCTTATTGCCGTATTCTAGTGTCAAATTACTGGCACAATAATGGCACAGAGCACCGTAACTCGTTGGTACTCAGTATGTGCTTTAAACTTCAACGAAGATGAGTATTGATCATTTAATTATACGCTGATTTTGCGTAACTAATTGAAAATAAGCAGCATGGATAAATCGTTAAGATTTCCCATGTTGCTTTTTTCAGCCTTTTTAGGCCAAATAAACCTATCAAGGCTGCGATTAAGCGAGAGCAAAGGTAAGTCTTGCATGGCTGTGCTAAAATCATATTGTCTATAACTTTGACAGCGTTTTCCAATCACATTGACAACTTTTTCTGTGCACTTTGCTGAATTCTTCTTAATTTTGCAGCGGCAAACTAAAAAAGAAAGGATTTATATGACAGAAGAAGAAAAGAAAGAGTACGATGAAATCATGGCTGGCCTGAAGGGGTCGGAAAACGAGCCTTGCCACACAGAAGACGAGGCAGACGAAGAGGAGGAGATCTTGATGGATCGCTTTACCTTCGGTGACAAAGAACCAACCATTCTATTGGCATTCGAAGCGATTATTAACAGGTCTGAGTGCTGCGAGCTCAGAGACGACAGCCTCTATGTTGAGACTGAAGAAGCCTTCGACTATGTTGCCAAGAAGTTAGACCTTACCCATCAACAGGTGTTGGCACTGGCGCTCACAGTCAACTTCTGTAGTGACCAGCGCATCGAGATGGTAGACTACTGTCGCCACCTGCATTGTAGCGCTTTCCATTTTCTGCCTTACATGAAAGACCTAGATGTGCTGGCTGAACGAGGTTTCATTATCTGCAACCGTTCGAATAGCCGTCCGACCTACCGTATACCTTATTATGTGTTAGAGGCACTGAACGACAACAGGAATATCGACAACAACGACATCAAGGAACTGGACTGTCATGAGCTGTTCGGACAATTCGACGACATCTTTGAGATGCTGGGCAATCAGGAAATGACTCTTCAGGGTGCCACGAAGAAGGTTCAGGCTCTCATGGAGAGTAATCCGACGCTGGCTTTCTGTCAGTTTGTCAACACGTTCCGTCTCAATAACAATGACCTGATGCTGCTGGTCTATTTCGCCCATGCCTTCGCCAACAATCATGATGACCGTATCAATCTGATGGAAATCAGGGCTATATTCAAAGACCGTCACACCTCGAAGACCATCTGCAATGAACTGAGCATGGGTAGCCATACACTCATCAAGCAGCATCTGGTTGAATTCTGCAACGAAGACGGTTTTGCCAGCCGTAGCTTCTTCCACCTGACCTTATCAGCCAAGAAGGCCATGCTGAGCGAACTCGGCATTGAGCTGAAGGACGAGGAGGCACAGCGCCAGGGACTTACCCTGCACGAGCAAATCACAAAGAAGTCCATGTACTACGACGAACAGACATCCATACAGGTGGATGAGTTGGAACACCTGCTCAATGAGGACAACTATCAAGGCATCCGCAGCCGTCTGAAAGAGAAGGGGTTCCGTTGTGGTTTCGCCTGTCTGTTCTATGGTGCTCCTGGTACGGGCAAGACGGAAACCGTGTTGCAACTGGCACGTAAGACGGGACGCGACATCATGCAAGTGAACGTGACTGAAATCAGGAGCAAATGGGTGGGCGACAGCGAGAAGAACATCAAGGCTATATTCGACAACTACCGCCGTAAGGTGCGCGACTGCGAACTGACCCCCATACTGCTGTTCAACGAGGCCGACGCAATCATCAGTCGTCGTAAGGAGGGCGTGGAGCACTCTGTTGACAAGATGGAGAACACCATCCAAAACATCATCCTGCAGGAGATGGAAACGCTCGACGGCATCCTCATTGCCACCACCAACTTGGAGCAGAACATGGACAAGGCCTTTGAGCGCCGCTTCCTCTATAAGGTGAAGTTCAACAAGCCCACCCTTGATGTTCGCAGTCACATCTGGCTCTCAATGATTCCGTCATTAAAGTCCGAGACGGCCACCCTGCTGGCTCAGAAGTACGACTTCAGCGGTGGACAGATTGAGAATATTGCCCGCCACTATACCATTGACAGCATCCTGCATGGTGACAACGTCAACACGCAGGACACCCTCTTGCGCCACTGCGAGAATGAGCAGTTGGATAATAGAAACAACAGAAGAATAGGTTTTAACTAATTAAAATAATACAATTATGGCATTTGATTATTCTGATGTAAAGCGTGTAACGACTGGGACGATTATTACCCGTCTAGCCCACAGTTGCGCCCCCTGGTATAAAGCGTATGAAAAGCGTGTCGCTGCCGATGGCGACGGACGCTGGCCCTTTGTGTTCTACTACTATTACCTAGAGAAACTTATTAGAAAACTACAGAACGGATTGGATCTGAGAAAGGCACAATGGGATACGCCGACTTGGAACGAAGTCGCAGCTTTGGCTGACGATGAACCTGACATCTTTGAGGGACTAAGACGCCTTTATAATCTGTACAGCGAACATTATCCCTCTGAGGCCCGCAAAATTAAGGACACCATCGAAGTCCTCAGGCCTATCTTGGCAGCGAAGTAGAACTCTCTGGTATCACATCAAAAGATTTTCCAATCCCTGCCTGTGATGATAGAGATGGGTTTTGTCATTCGGCAAAGCACCAACCCTGCCACCACAAGTAGGGCTCTTATCCAAAAGCTACCTGTGCCCGTAAGGCCCAGCCACACCAGATAGAGCGGACTCAATATCAGAGCCAGCGTCAGCAGGAGCATCAGGACAGCGAGGAGGAGTTTCATCTGTTATGAAATTTTTATATTTTCCTCGTCTTTATTTTCAACGATCTTGTCTTTTAGCGCATTAACCCTATCAGAGCTCCATTGATTACTACAATAAACAAAGTTTCCATCTGTACATTTTATTTTTTCTTCATAAGTTCTTTTTGTAGGTTCCTTACCTTCTTTAGTTGTTTTGTCATACAACATTTCTTTTGAAATAAAAGGAACACTTTTTACTTTGCCATATTTCTTTAATAATTCGTCATGCTTATATTTCGTAGCAAGAAATTTTGCTACTTCCAAAGCCATCTTTGAATGGCTTGACACCTCGTGAGTATTTCCATCATAGGTGAGTATATATTTCGTTGCGCTATCTCTAATATCCCTTGCCTGCTTTTTGGCGTTTTCATCACCAACAGCTTCTATAGCTGCAAAAATTAAGTCTTCATTATTGTAATAGAAATCTCTTAATAGATTTTTATAAGAATCACTCATAGCTAATATTTTTTCTGCTTTTATTGATGTTATTGTATTAATATATTCATCAAGATAGAAATAAGATTGTTCTGAATAGAATTCTTTATAATTCTGTATTGGGTATAGAATATTATCCAGTAAATCTTGATATGTTATACAAATAAAATTGTTACAACTGAGTTGCTTAGGTGCGTATGGAGCTAAAAAGACATAAACATTTATATATCCATCCTCTTTATTATTATAATAGTTAAAATACTTTTTGCATTGATCATCATGTTCATTTGTTCCAACTTTGTTTTCAATACAAATCCTTACTTTTTTACCTTCTCCGGCCGTTAAAAGAATAACAATATCAGCTCTTCCATTTTTCTCCCCCTCGGTTTTCTCTTCTGTGTAAACATTATCGACTTTGACTTTAATGGAATTAGAAACGATGTCGTTCCACATCTCATCAGTTATAAATCGAAGTCTACCATTTTCTCCGTCTTTTTTGTTTAAATAAACATTTTTCTGAGATTCTGCATTAACAGCTAAAAGACGTAAAAGGAAAAGAACTGGAGACTCATCTAATCTGTTAAATTCGTCATTAGCAAAACACCAAGCTATCATTGCACTATGCACGGTTTCAGATTTCGATTTTTTGAATATGTCTAGCATGGTTTTGCGTTCGTTTAGAACCTTTAATGCATGATACTCATTAGATTGATAATATGACTGGATCCATTTTAATATCTCTTGTAGAGATAAAATATCTTTTTCTTTCATATACAAAATATTGGAATTACATTTGTTCTTTCAATCTCTCCCAAACCTTGACCATTGCGTAGGTATCCAGGCAGCAATAGGCAAGTAGGGCTTTGCGGGTGGCTTGCTGCTCTGCGGGCTCCATATCCTTGATTTGTGGGAAGATGGTCATTGCATTGCCGCCATTCTGACAACGTTCGTCCAAGTTGTGATAGTCGAGAGATGGCTCGTTGGGCCAGAGGGCAGGCAACACGTACTTGATGCTGGTGGAGCCTCCCATAGCGGGCACATAATAGTGGCCAGCCTTGAAGGGATCCCACAGATCGACGATGTGGTCACGGATATTCAGCAGGTGTTCGCTGAGGTCTGGGAAGGCCTGAGCCAACTCCTTGATGCGCGTACACTCGAACGATTTATTATAAGCCGTAACACAGACATTCATGGGGATGTCCTGACACAACTGTTCAGCCAAGGCCCTACGAGGGTCTTCACCTGATACACCTAAGAACTCTTTATGCAACAGTGGGCCTCCCTCTTTTTCTATATAATGCAAAGAGTATTGGAAGGTGATCTGCTGATAGGGCTTAGTGCCAGGATATTGCGGAATGACCACCTGCATGGTCTCGAAGTCGAGGAAGTAGAGTGGATAACTCAACTGCTGCATGAACTCGCGGATGGCAGCACGGTCAATATGCGTCTCGTTTGACAACGTACAAGCCACTTGCGTCTGCTGGAAGTCTGTGAGCTTCTCGCCAGCAATATCGTCAAACGTCACCTTACCTTTATTATAGAGGCTCAACTTATGGTCGAAACGCTTCTTATACAGGTCGAACACCGAGGGATGCGGAATATGCTGCGCGCAGTAATTCCAGAACTCACAATGGTAGGGCTTGTGGCAGTGCTTGGTCAACTCAGCCTCAGGCTCCTGTTGTTGCTGCAACGTCTGGCGGGCCGTATTGATGAAGCGCTCGATATGTGGATATTCATGAGCCACATAGTCTGTCATATCTGTTGTGATAAACAGCTGGCTGATGTCAAGTTCTTCGCCACGGACATAATCGGAATTGAGTCTGACAAGATAGACACCCGTGACATTCACACCACAATGGGTCAGCACCCACTTCTGGTAGGCAATATCCTGGGCATAAACCTCCATCTTGTCTTTCTTGGCACCTTCGTCGTCTTCCGAAGCAGAACTGCTCTTCACCTCATAGATGGCATAACCGCCAGCTGTCTTACAGAGAATATCTACTGCACAATAACAGCCCTCGAAGGTAAACGAGGCCTCACAGATGTTCTGCGTACCATCGCTGAGACATTGCTGCGTCTTGTCGAGCATCGCTTTCAGGTCGAGTGTGCCATCAGCCTTGAGCGTGGTAACCTCAACATAGTTGCCAAAGAGGTGCATGGCAAGGTCACCCACCTCGTTACCTGCCTGGAAGCGGGCAGCCATCTGTGGGTCTTCTACAGCCAATTCCGGATGGTACACGCGTAGCCACAAAGCCTTTTCACACTGGCGAAACTTTGTGTATTTCGATTTTGATAGTCCTTTGTTTGCCATTGGTTAGTATCATAAATGATGCCACAAAATTACAACATTTTTCTGAATTGCAAGCATTATTCCTATAATTTTTCATGTCTATAAAACTGACAAGAAATTCTTCTAAAATTGACAGATTCTGTTTGGAGTTACACAGTCTTTTATTTACCTTTGCACCATCTAATCTAAATTAATAAAAGCATATGGCAGTACATATCGGTGAAATTATCCAAAAAGAGGTGAAACGACAGCACTTGTCAGAAGGTGAATTTGCTAACCTAATAAACACCACGCGTACAAATGTCTATGACATCTATAAGCGCCCAGATTTCAAAACAGGTCATCTCAGAGATATCGGTAAGGCTCTCGGGATAAATATCTTTAAGCTCATTTCAAAAGAGATGGAAGAAGATATGGCAAAAAGTGCTGGCGAGGGAGAGTTTCTGGAATCAGTTGGCAAACTTAGACGTGATTTAGAAAAAGAGAATCCCGGTATGCGTATCATTGGAGGCGATGGCATAGCGAGAGAGCGCGAAGAGATGAAAAAAGTGCTGGAAGAGTATTTCAAAAATCCCCATGTCAAGCCATTGCTTATCATTGAGATGGGTTATACCTTCTGTGCCGTCGAAGTGGTCAGACAAGTAGCTCAGGATTTTTTTGGCGACAAGGGATATGCCGTTTGTCCGAAGGCGATGAACAATGTTGTCGCCCTACGATCAGTGCCACAACCGGTATTGTCAGACTATATCGACAAGAATGGCTATGGATCGGAAGAAGCCATTGAGAATCGTTTGAGCGAAATTTATCGGGCACAGCAAGATACGAAAAAACATTTTGTCGGCATTCTGCATGTAGCGTCGCCTTATGAGAAATATGAGGCATTAGACCTGTGGAAAAACCAGTTCATCATTTCAGAATACATATGGAATCGCAGCAGCCTCCTGTCGTGGGCTATTGACAGTAAGCAGCATCCACAACTCATCAACTACATACGCTATCACAAAATGGAGTACGGCAAGGAGCCTGATCTGGGGGTTGATGCACACTATCCTACCAACCACGCTTATTCGCAACAGGATTTTGAGTATGTGTCGGAGTGTCTGGAAAAGAAAATGGATATTAATCCATTTAAAGACCACTATCGTCCCGTACGTTTTGCCAAAGAAGTGGCCAGTTTCAACAAGAACAAAAAGAATACGGGCTACATGCCTATATCTCTCAAAAGAACTGTAGGAATCGGACTTACGATTAATGGAAACGACATTGATTTGGGTATCCAATTGCCTTATGACGATGTGGCAACGCTGGTATATATCTACGACCAGGCTGTCAAAGGTCCATTAAAGGGTCTCGACGAAGACGCTCTCGACGAGCAGTTCTTTCCTTGGCTTCAAAAGAATCATCCCATACTGGCCAACGTCATTGTCGACGCGACAGAGGAAACCCTCGCAGAGCGCATGACAATAGGTGGGCCTGAAGAGACAGACTACTATCGAGAAATCATCTATCACTATGAGCCCTGCTCAATGGATGACTGGTGGTCGCTGGCCGATGGAAATGAAATTAAATACTATCTTGGCGGCTTCCCTGAGAGAGTTGAGTAAAACATTAAAATGAATCAAGGGACTGACACCTGATTTGTCTAATCGAAGGAATTAAACGTTATTTATCTTTTTTTTGTTATGAAAATAGTTAATATTGATGCGCCCGAGAATCTTACAAATAAAGTTGTAAGATTAAGTATACCAGAGTTTGTTATTGAGGTTGTGCGACCTTTAGAGGAAGAGTTCTATGATCATTATACTGATGAGCAAATTATTTGTGGAGTATATTCTTTTTACACAAACACGCCGCTTCCCCTCTCGCCTATCTGGAAGTTTGAGAGGGGTAGATATGAAAACATAGCAACTCTTTTACATGCTATACCTATTTATCTTCGTGATTCAAAACCTGACATAATCCGCGACGATAATAGCATTATAGACCCTTTGGGAGCATATTATTCTAACCGAAAGGGTGATAGCCCCTATATCGAATTGTATTTGACAGCTATCGATAGTTCGGCAGGAAACGATGACAAACATTTTATTTGGCTCTTTACTCAAGTCCTGATTCACGAATTGGCTCACGCAGCCTTAGATATTTTTAATTTGGAAGATACTCCTCAATCAGAGAAAGTGTTTTACCATACGGAATTTGGTCGTTGGCGTGAAGAGTCAATGGCGAATGCCGTAGCTCTTCAGATAATAAAGGATTTTGAGAACAAAAATTTCTATGATTATACCAAACAATTTATGCAATCGCAGCCTGCGGAATATGCCCTCGGTGTGTTGATGGAAGATTTTCGTCGTTGGGATTTCAGAAGCGTTTTTAATTCGAAAGAGCAAGGGGTTGATGCCAACTTACAACAAGAATGGCTGAATTATGTAAAAGGTACTCCTGATTGGGAAGGACTGCAAAAATGGAATGAATTGCTACGTAGTTAATATGTCTATACTTTCGAAGGGGAATACTATTCATCGGAAAAGGAACTTGTATATACCATTGTGAAAAAGTACTTTCAGACTATGAGAATGAAAATGGTGGAAAGATGTCAATTAATACATTTACTTCACTTTTCCCAAATGATTTTAGAACAGGTGCAGAGAGACCATACGAACCTACGCAAGAGGGCATAGGAGATGGCCGGTATAAAGAATTTAAATTAGCTGATGGTGATTATTCTTTGTATTATTTCTGGAACAATGATTCTCTACATAAGTTTATAGAAAAACTCGATGTCAATATCATTGAATACAAGAATTACTGACTCAGGGGTATCTTGGCGGCTTCCCTGACAGAGTGTAAACTTTTAAATAATAACAAATATGATAGAAGAACTGACAGATAGTTTTGACGACGAAATGTATGACTTTGTGTTTCACTTCATGCCTTGGTTCGTCTATAATTTGAAACCGGAACGCAAGTCCCTGTTGGATGATGAAGAATACATCGGTCTGAATAGTCCGTGTGGTATTGAACTGCATAAACTTGAAATTGAGGATAAGACCTGCCGTGTTATTTCCTTCGATGAAACATTCTTTGCTGATATGGAGGTACCCATGTGTATGGTTGTGACTCGAAATAGCGACGAGGAACTACTGGGATACTTTACTGTTGAAAAAGAGGATTCTCCAGACTATGTGTTATGTAAGGTGGATACAGAGGAACATTCCTTGTTGGGAAGTATAAGCTGGCAGGAAATGCCTTCAAAAGAGCAGTTTGCCACAGATGTAATCAGTAAATACGTTGAAAAAAGACAATCTAATGAAGGAGTTTGACAGGGTAAAGGACGGAGATGAATACCAGTACATAGTAGATGGTGAGTTGGCTATGTGCGGGGATGAGAAGCATTTGCTGAATTGCCTCAATACATTTAATGAAGCAGAACACACGGTTAAAGATGGCGTAACCACTGTCTGTGATGATGCATTCTCATGGAGAGCTAATCAAGAACAGCGAATGACATTATATATACCACGCTCAGTTAAGGTTGTTGGGGAAAATATCTTTGGTGATGGTGGTGGGCGTATCGTAGTTAAACAGTAAGTCATTATGAAATTGGTATAGAGTCAGAGGTGTGGACGAAGAGGGAACAAAAGACCCGAGTTCACGCAGGTACAGGGATGCTTGGGACGAAGAGGATGATGAGGATGAGT
The DNA here is from genome assembly GCA_902785695.1 of uncultured Prevotellaceae bacterium. GTDB lineage: Bacteria > Bacteroidota > Bacteroidia > Bacteroidales > Bacteroidaceae > Prevotella. The sequence goes on from CACZZQ010000009.1 coordinate 16,188, forward strand.
AGAGTTGAAATAAAATTTTGGCCAGAATTTTTAGAATTTTGGCCATTATTTTTTGAATTCTGGCCAAAATTTTATTTGAAGGGATGCCGAATTCGGAAAAAATAAACTACCTTTGCACCCCAAATACACATTATTAAATTATGGAACAGAAAAACTATAAGAGAATAACCGTGACCTCTGCCCTGCCCTACGCCAATGGCGGTGTGCACATCGGTCACTTGGCTGGCGTGTATGTGCCTGCCGATATCTACGTGCGCTACCTCCGTCTGAAGAAGCGCGAGGTGATGTTCATTGGTGGTTCTGACGAGCACGGTGTGCCCATCACCGTTCGTGCCCGCAAGGAGGGTATCACTCCACAGGATGTAGTAGATCGTTATCACAAGATGATCAAGGACTCTTTCGATGAGTTCGGAATCTCGTTCGATATCTATAGCCGTACTACCTCAGAGACTCACCATAAGTTTGCTGCCGAGTGGTTCCGCAAGATGTACGACGAGGGCAAGCTGGTAGAAGAGACCACCCAGCAGCTCTACGACGAGGAGGCCAAGCAGTTCCTGGCCGACCGCTACGTGACGGGCGAATGTCCTTACTGCCACAACGAAGGTGCATACGGCGACCAGTGTGAGAAATGCGGACGCGACCTCTCGCCTACGGAGCTGATCAACCCGAAGTCCACCATCAGTGGTTCTACGCCTGTGTTGAAGGAGACGAAGAACTGGTACCTGCCCCTGAACGAGTATCAGGACTGGCTGAAGCAGTGGATTCTGGAGGGTCACAAGGAGTGGCGCTCTAACGTCTACGGTCAGTGCAAGAGTTGGCTCGACATGGACCTGCAGCCTCGTGCTATGACTCGCGACTTGGATTGGGGTATCCCCGTACCCGTTGAGGGAGCTGAGGGCAAAGTGCTCTACGTATGGTTTGATGCACCCATCGGTTATGTGTCAAACACCAAGGAGCTCTGCGAGAAGGAGCCTGAGAAGTGGGGCTCATGGGAGAAGTGGTGGCAGGATGAGGACACTCGTCTGGTGCACTTTATTGGTAAGGACAACATCGTGTTCCACTGCATCATCTTCCCTGTGATGATGAAGGCTCACGGCAAGTATATCATGCCTGATAACGTGCCAGCCAACGAGTTCCTGAATCTTGAGAACGATAAGATTTCTACCTCTCGTAACTGGGCTGTATGGCTCCATGAGTATCTGGTAGATATGCCTGGCAAGCAGGATGTGTTGCGCTATGTACTGACAGCCAATGCACCTGAGACCAAGGATAACAACTTTACTTGGAAGGACTTCCAGGATCGCAATAACAACGAGCTGGTTGCTGTTTATGGCAACTTCGTGAATCGTGCCCTCCAGTTGACTAAGAAGTACTGGAACGGCATCGTTCCCGCCTGCGGAGAGTTGCTTGACGTTGACCGTCAAGCTTTAGAAGAGTTCAAGGATGTGAAGGCTAAGGTGGAGGCTCTGCTGGAACAGTTCAAGTTCCGCGATGCTCAGTTCGAGGCCATGAACCTGGCTCGTATTGGTAATCGCTATATCACAGAGTGTGAGCCTTGGAAGGTTTGGAAGACCGATCCCAAGCGTTGTGAGACTATCCTGAACATCTGCTTGCAGTTGACAGCCAACCTCGCTATCGCCTTCGAGCCATTCCTGCCATTCTCAAGCAAGAAGCTCCGCGAGATGCTGAATATCGAGAACTTCGAGTGGGAGCAGCTGGGTAGCACCGACCTCCTGAAGGCTGGACATCAGCTGGGTGAGCCTGCTCTGCTGTTCGAGAAGATTGAGGATGAGGTCATCCAGAAGCAGCTTGATAAGCTCGAGGCCACCAAGAAGGCCAACGAGGCAGCAGCTTATAAGGCAGCTCCTATTAAGGATACTGTTAGCTTCGAGGAGTTTGAAAAACTCGACATCCGTGTTGGTCTGGTAAAGGATTGTCAGAAGGTGAAGAAGAGTAAGAAGCTCCTTCAGTTTACCATCGACGATGGTTCTGGCGTTGATCGCACCATCTGCTCCGGTATCGCTGCCTTCTACGAGAACCCAGAAGAATTGATTGGCAAGCGCATCCTTTTCGTAGCCAACTTTGCGCCTCGCAATATGATGGGCATCGAGAGTCAGGGTATGATTCTCAGTGCTGTAGATGCTGACGAAAGCCTGAGTGTAGTAACAACCACGAAGGATGTGAAACCTGGTTCACAGGTAGGATAGCCCACCCCTACCCCCTCCCCAAGGGAGGGGAACTTTAAACAGACTGCTATATGAGACGACTGATTCTATTGACTGTCATGTGGTTGCCCTTGCTGGCAATGGCACAGTACAAATCGCAGGTGTGGTGTCCCGACAATGGAGACGGCACCTATACCAACCCCGTGATTAACGCCGACTACTCAGACCCTGATGTCTGCGTGGGAGCCAGTGGTGAGGACTACTACATGACAGCCTCGTCGTTTCAATGCACACCCGGTTTACCAATCCTTCATTCCAAGGATTTAGTAAACTGGGAAATTATCAACTATGCTTTAGGCAACCTTTATGAGGGTGATGATGCCCTTCTTGCCCATTTCAGCAGCAAGCCCCAACACGGCAATGGCGTGTGGGCTCCCAGCATCCGCTATCACAATGGGTGGTACTATATCTACTGGGGTGACCCCGACTTTGGCGTGATGATGGTGAAGACCCAAGACCCAGCAGGCGAATGGACCAAGCCTGTGTGTGTCATCAAGGGCGAAGGCTATATCGACACCTGTCCGCTTTGGGAAGACGATGGTGAGGACCAATCGTCGGACGGACGCTGCTATCTGGTAAACGGATGGGCCAACAGTCGTTCGAAGTATGCCTCTGTGCTGACAGTTCGCGAGATGAGTGCCGACGGCATGAGACCTGTCGGACAGCCTGTCATCGTGTTTGACGGCAACGGTACGGAGAATCGTACTTGCGAAGGTCCTAAGTTCTACAAGCGCGATGGCTGGTATTGGATTATGTGTCCGGCTGGCGGAGTACCCTCTGGTTTCCAGCTCGCTATGCGCTCAAAGTCGCCCTACGGTCCCTATGAGCATAAGATTGTCTTACAACAAGGAAAGACCAACATCAACGGGCCTCATCAGGGGGGATGGATTCATACCAAATACGGTGAGGACTGGTTCCTGCATTTCCAAGACAAGGAGGCCTACGGTCGCGTGGTGCATCTGAATCCTGTGGATTGGTCAACAGGGTGGCCTGTCATGGGAAGCCTCACCCCCGACCCCTCTCGCGGGGGAGAGGGGAGTAATTACACTGGAGAGCCAGTGACCACCTGGCGCAAGCCCCAAACGACCAAACGACCAAACGACCAAACGACCAACCCCCAAGAGAGCGACGAGTTCAACGACACCAAGTTGGGACTCCAGTGGCAATGGCACGGAAACTATGATGAGAAGTTTGGCACAGCCACCGCTTTTGGCACTTATCGTATATACAACTATAAGTTATCTGAAGGATGGAAGAACTTCTGGGAGGTGCCTAATATGCTGTTGCAAAAGACACCTGCCGATGAGTTTACTGTGACCACCAAACTGCGTTTCACATCGAAAGCCGACGGACAATTTGGAGGTCTGATCATGATGGGCCTCGACTATTCCGCTTTGGTTGTGAAGCGTGTAGGAAAAGAATTCCAACTGGTACAGATGACTTGCAAGGATGCCGATAAAGGCAAGCAGCAGACAGAGACTGTATTAGCCACGCTGAAACCTACGGCAGAAGACAAGACAGACTATAAACCAGGCATCCACGAGGATATCTACCTGCGTCTGCGAGTAAGCAATGCAGAGGCTGGTGCACCTCATGGTGGTAAGCCTATGGTGCAGTTCGCCTATAGCCTCAACGGCAAGAAGTTCCAGGACTGTGGCGAGCTCTTCCAGATGCGTCAAGGCAAATGGATAGGCGCCAAGTTTGGTTTCATCTCTGCCGAGACTAACTCCAAGGCCGATCGCGGTTGGGTGGATGCCGACTGGATCAGGATACATTAAACATTAAACATTAAAAATTAAACATTAATAATTAAACATTAAAAATTAAAAATTAAACATTAAAAATTAAAAATTAAACAATAAAGCCAAAAGACCTAAAACCTAAAATGAAAAGAGCAATCATCCTGGCAACGGCACTCATGTCGTTATACCTTCAAACAAAAGCGCAGACACTTGCGACGGAATATAAAGGGACAGGTAGTGGCAACCCCATCAGCCCCATCGTATTTTGTGCCGACCCTACAGCCATTGATTACGAAGGACGCCTCTATGTCTATGGCACCAACGATCACCAGCAATACATCGTCAACGGCAAAAAGAACTCCAACGGTTACGGCAACATCAAATCGCTGGTGGTATTCTCGACTGATGATATGGTGAACTGGACTTTTCATGGCACCATTGACGTGAGTAAGGTTTGCACATGGGCAGTACAGTCGTGGGCACCTTCTGCCGTATGGCGTGAGAAAGAGAATGCCAACGGCACAAAGACCAACGAGTTCTATATTTATTTTGCCAATGGCGGTGGTAGTGTAGGCGTGATGAAAAGCACCAAGTCACCCCTCGGCCCCTTCACCTCGCCTTTGAGTAAGCCCATGATTGACCAGAACACAGCAGGCGTAAGACCCTGCAACTGGGTGTTTGACCCAGGTGCCGTTATTGACGAGAATGGTGTGGGATGGATTGCCTTTGGAGGCGGTGACCCACAATCCACAGGCTCCAAGCTCTGGCCAGGCAACTCACGCATCGCAAAGCTGAAAACTACGATGACGGGGCTTGACGGTGCTGCCGTTAATATGCCAGCCCCCTATCTCTTTGAGGCCAGCGAACTGAATATCATCGGTGGACGTTTCGTCTATACCTACAACACCTCATGGGGCGATCGTCCTAACTGGAACACTTACGAGAAGCGCAACGGACAAGCCGCTCCATCAGCATGTAGTATGTGCTATATGGTGACCGACACCCCACTCGACCCTGAATCCTGGGAGTATCGTGGTGAGTACGTACCCAATGAGGGCAGTTTCAGCGGTCTTGGTGCCGACTATGGCAACAACCATACTCATCTGCATAAGTTCAATGATGAATACTACCTGTTCTATCACGGCAACGTGCTGGAGAAGACGATGAAGGGCAAGAATGCTATAGATGGCAGTGCATCCGGCTATCGTTCCCTCTGTGTCAACAAGTTGACTGTTGACGAGAGCACGCAGAAGCTCAACAAGGTATCGATGAGCAAAACAGGCGTTAGTGCCATCAAGAACCTGAACCCCTACGAGCTACAGCAAGCAGAGACGATGGCTACCTCTGGAGGTGTGAACTATGAAGACTTCAAGAACACGAAGAGCGTATCGAAGAGTTCGCTTGGCAATGATGCCTCAGAGAATCTGTACGTAAAGATGGCCGCTGGTGCATGGACGCAGGTTCGCAAGGTGGATTTCGGAAACAACGGTGCCCACTCATTTACGATGAGAGCAAGGGGTACTGGAAAAATGGAAATACGCCTATCCAGCAAGACGGCGAAACCTTCTGCCACATTTGAATTTTCATCGACAGCATTCCAGGATTTCATTTTCAATGTAGATCCTGCCGTATTCAAGGGAGTCAAGAATGTGTTCTTCGTATTTACGGAATCCAACAAGGTACAGTTTGACACCTGGCAGTTTACCGAGTACGATCCCGCTGGAATCACGGAAGCCAGTATGAGCAAAAACGGCGACACAGAAAAGAAGGTCTATGACCTCAGCGGACGCCGACTTACTAACGGCAGCAAGCATAGAGGCGTTGTCATAGAACAATATATTGATGAGAACGGAGAAAGGAAAATACGTAAGCATATTTAGCATTCTACTCATTACAGTCCTACTAACGGTCTTTGAGTCAGACTTTCTGTTTCGCTTGGAGGAACAGAACCTCTTCCTGCACACGCCCTTGTTTTTCCAACAACACATGATGAAAGCAGGAGGGCTGCTTACATGGACAGGCTGTTATCTGACTCAGTTCTTCTATTACCCCATGCTCGGCACTGGCATCCTATGCATGCTCTGGGTCTTATTCATGTGGCTCTGTAAACGTGCGTTCCTACTACAGAACATTTATCTGACGCTGATACCTGTAGCTTGTCTGGTGCTCACCATCACCACGCTGGGCTACTGGGTTTTCTACCTTAAGCTGCCCGGTCATGCCTTCTGTGCCACCATCGGCAGTATCATGACAGTAGCTTTGGTTTGGGGCTACAGAGTCTTGCCTCGCCGCTACCATCTGCCATCAGTCTATATCGTCTTCACAGCAGGGGCAGGCTATCTGTTAATTGGGTTCTACGCCTTGATGGCAACCATCCTGATAGCCATTATCGCTTGGTGTAAGGAAAAGACATTATGGAATGACAGCATCCTTGCCATCATCCAAGTCATTGCATGGCCTCTGATGGACTACTTTTTCTATTCCCACGGAACCAACATCGTCAACATCTACTGGGCTGCCCTGCCCGTCTTTGTCCATCTGGGCGAGCGATGCTTTGCCTACAACATCCCCTATATCATTCTCTTTGCCAGCATGATATTGATGGCATTGGCACCGAGTATCAAACAGACTAAGTGGGTGAACCGAACCATCATTCTTGTTGTGACTCTCAGTCTGTTCATCTTTTGGAACCGTGATGACAACCTGCATCGCGAGCTCAGCATGATGCGCAGCATTGAGGACGGGCAGTGGGAAAAGGTGTTGGAAACGGCGAAAGGCGTGAAGGGCGAGCCCACACGTGCCATGTGTATGATGCAGAACCTGGCACTCTACCGTCTGGGCCGTATGGGCAACGAGATGTTCAAATATCCCAACGGTGCGAAGCGTCCCAATGCTCCCTTCCCCATCCGCACCGTTCATACGCAAGGGAAGCTGCTCTATCTTCATTACGGCGTACCAAACTACTGTCACCGCTGGTGCGTAGAGGATGGCGTGGAGTATGGCTGGAGCGCAGAGAAGCTGAAACTGATGGCAAAATGCGCTCTGCTCAACAAGGAGCCAGTGGCTGCTATGCGGTTTGTGAACCTGCTGAGCAAGACCGACTTCCATAAGGCATGGGCAAAGCAGTATAAGGAATACATACAGAACCCCGCACTGGTTTATCGCGACAAGGAGCTAAAGCCCATCCTTCCACTGCTCCATCAGGACAACTTCCTGACTGGCGACCAGTCGCAGTTAGAGATGTTCCTCGTTGAACAGATTCTCAGCTCTCCGATAGAAAACAGAGAGCAAGAGGAACTGGCCCGCCTGACACAGTATTACTACAGGAACAATCGCTTTAAAATCGTTGAGCAATGAAAAGGATACCGTTCTATATACTTATCATACTGATGCTGTCGTGCCGACAAGCCCAAGTACCCACCGACTACAAGCAGTTGCAGGCCGCGCCCATTATCTACCCCGACTACACCGAGGTGACCATCCCTGTCAACATGGCACCGCTGAATTTCGAACTGCTTACACCTGCCGACGATGCCGTCACGCGATTCTCGACCGACGGCTACGAGGTGCTGTGCGAAGGCATGAAAGCAAGGCCAGGCATCGAAGAGTGGAAGACGCTCACGGCAAAGGCTCAGGGAAAAGAAATCAGCGTAGAGGTGTTTGCCAAGAATGGCGAGCAATGGGCAAGGTTCCGGCCGTTCCGCATCCATGTCTCGCCAGACAGCATCGACCCGTGGATGAGCTATCGTCTTATATCGCCCTCGTTTGTATCCTACGAAGAGCTAACCATCAACCAACGCTGCCTGGAATCGTTTGACGAGCAGGTTATCGTTGACAATATGCTCTGTTCTACAGAGAGCGGTGGACAATGCGTGAACTGTCACAGCTACCAGCAGTACAACCCCGACAGGATGCAGTTTCATGCCCGTGAGACCCACGGCGGCACCATCATTGCCTACGACGGGAAGATTGAGAAAGTCAACATGAAAACTGATGCTCTGCTCTCGGCTGGTGTCTATCCTGCCTGGCATCCCACGCAAAAGCTCATCGCCTACTCCACCAACAAGACCCTGCAGAGCTTCCATACAAGTCATGCCAACAAGATTGAGGTACTCGACTCTGAGAGCGACCTGATTCTTTACGACATTGACCGCCATGAAGTAACCACCATAGAGCAACAGCCCAACGAGCTGGAAATCTTCCCCACGTGGACACCCGACGGACGCTGGCTCTATTTCTGTAGTGCCCATTTTGAATATCAGGCTGGCAAAGCGGATATTGAGGAGATTACCATGCGTGCACAAGAGGTGAGATACAACATCTACCGCAAGGCGTTCGACCCTCAGACGAAGAGCTTTGGTGAGCGCGAAATTGTGTTCTGTGCCGATACGCTGGGCATGAGTGCCACCCTGCCTCGCATCTCGCCCGACGGACGCTGGCTACTCTTCACCATGGGAGAATGGGGATGCTTCCATATCTGGCACCACGATGCTGACCTGTGGTTAGCCCCCCTGTCATCCCCCGAGGGGGACACTATAGAAGCCCCCTCGGGGGCCGTAGGGGGGGCCTATCCTTTGACCGAAGCCAACTCTGACGATACAGAGAGTTACCACTCCTGGTCGAGCAACGGCCGATGGATTGTCTTCTCCTCACGCCGCTACGACGGTATGTTCACCCGTCCGTTCTTTGCCCATATCGACAACGTCGGCAAGACCACCAAACCCTTCGAACTGCCCACTGCCGATCCCGACTTCCACCGTCAGTTCATGAAGAGCTATAACGTGCCGGAGTTCATGTGCGGCCCAGTCACCCTGAAGCCTCAGCAACTGGCCTGTGAATTGAAGAAGGAGGGCATTCCAGTTTCGTATGTCAGGCAAAAATAGAAGAAACGATATCCTGATAGATATTCTGGCCCACAGAAACACCGCCTGGGGGAAGTAAGTAAGTATTGAAAAAAGCCTCCCGTCCTTCACGTTTTGGATCTTGACCAAACAATACCACATCATCCAGGAAATGCTTGATGTCATCAGCATTCGAACCAATGTAATGCTGCTGAAACGCCTGACGACCGAAGTCATTCACTGCCCCAATAGCCGATGTTACGTCACTTGAAACAAACATCACCGGATTACGAGAAAACAGATATTCGACAGTGAACGACCCGCAGTCGTGAATCATGGCATCCGACTGGGCAAACAATTCGGCATAAGCCCCACTTTCATACTGCGTATTCGGCATTGATGCCCACCGCTCATAGTAGTCGTTAGCTCGCTGCACGCCCCACTCCGGATGTTCATAAAGCATGGAGAGTAGGCGCGGGTGAGGCTTAAAGGCGAACTGTATGCTGTCAGCGTAGCTCTTTGCCAGTTCCAGCATGAGCTCTGCCATCCACAAGAACCCATTCCTATGCAACCCCTCGGCTGAGATAGAGAAATGGGGAGCCCAGATAATGCGTTTCTTTTTACACTCCTGTGGTTTCCACACCATCTTGTCTGAAGGATGCAGGAAGGCATCGGCCAGCGGCGTGCCTACTACCACCACATTGGCTCCCTTATTAAAAGCCAGGCGACGGGACTCCCCACGATGGAACTCACTCTCACAGTAGATGCGCCATGCCTGATTATGCAAAGCCGTATTGAAAGCCCACTGGGTGGAGAAAGTACAGACACCATAAGGCACATAACAGAGCAATTGCTTACGGTAATTGCGATTATCCAGTTGATTACCATACAAGTCGCCGTATGGCTGGGGATAAAAGATAATATCCGCACGCTTCATCGTGGCGAGGGCTGACTGCATTCCTTCCGGAGTTGAAGCCAGGATACAATGAACGCCAAACTCCTGAAAATAAGTATGCAGGACTTCGTTGTTGCGCCGTGTCTCATCTTCCGAATAGTTCGACACTGGATGTACTACGACCGTGCAGACAAACCTGTTATCAGTCAACATCAGACGAAGCACGCCATCATAACGCCACATGGGCAGATTTGTGGCTAAGAACACCACCTCTGCCCTGCCACGTTTCCGAATGTCTATTATTCTTTTATCATGGATGACCCGCTGTCGCCAAGTCTTCCAACAACGATAATAGAGGGTACGTAATAAAGGCTGTATCGTCATAGACTATTCAAGAACTGCTCTGCGCACCACAATTGCCACTTCTGGTTGCCTGTCAGCTGATTCATGGGAATATCGTCACGGAACTCAGGACGCTTGGGGCCTTCCCAATCTTTGAAGACAGCATCAACAGGACGCGGCATCGGTATCTTGAAAGGAATTTCCAAGTCAGGATATTTGATGGCATAGAGGCCACGCACCAGATATTTCGGTTCACCATTACGCACACGATTCATATCCAACGGATCGGCCATCACCAGTTTGGCATACGGGTCGTAATAGGGCATCCAAGCGGCTCCAAAGGCATTCATATACGAGCTGCTGCTCTCTATAGAAAACACTTCATCCATGAATGTGAGCACATCAATACCATTCTCTCCCTGACGATATTGCTCGAAGAGTTCTGACTGGTCAACGGGATTCTTTAGTACCAATTGGGGGGCAAGGAAGGTATAGCGTTTGGCAAAGGCATCAAATGTCCATTGCGGAGAAATCAGCTTATCCATTCCACCAAAAATCAAATCTGCACTCTCGCCAACTATCATCAACTGCACCCCGTCTTGTTTGGCCATTTCTGCAGCCTTATAAATCTGGGGTTCAATAGAATGGACGGGGGCAAACTTCTGTTGCATCACGATAGGAGTATACTTCTTGTAGTCATCCATCGTGATGTCTATCAGGTGATGATTCAACTGTAGTTTCTTGCAATAGGTCTTTGCGCGTTCTACATCGGCATCAAACTCGCCCGAAGCGGAATTAAATGTATAGGCATGACTCCCCCGCTTCAGATATGCAGCCAAGTTAGCACTATCCATACCGCCAGAAAGCAGGATGCCGATATGCTCGTATTTTGCATACAGTTCGTCGAACTGCTTCTGTATCTCCCTGTCAATATCCTCAGATGTCCGCACAGCTATTCTGTCCTTCATCTCAACAGGACGGAAGTTCTTGTGTTGAAAGCCTTCGGCAAAATCTTTTCCGTCTTTCCATATATAGCGAAACGCCATATAAGAGCTTAAGCAATAATTCCTGTCTACCATATCGTTTTTTTATTTGTCAAATTTACTCAAGAAACGCTCCAAGCAGTAAAGCAGCCATTTCTGATTGCCACTGTATGCACTGATATCGATGCCGTCTCTAAACTCCTTGCGCTTTGGGCCTTTCCAATTGGCAAAATACGCATCAACAGGACGGGGCATCGGTTGCTTAATGGGTACTGTGGTCTCTGGGTATTTCATCCTGAACAGGTCACGAATCAGATATTTCGTGTCACCATTGCGGATTCTACCCAAATCGAGTGGCTTGGCCATTTTCAGCAATTCGTATGGGTCGATGAAATCCATCTCTGCTGTCTCAAAGGCATTTTCGTATGAAGCATAGCTCTCGTCAGTCACTATCTCGTCGTAGAAGCGCAGATAGTCTATACTACTCTTTCCAAGACGGTATCGCTCGAAGAGGTAGTTCATGTCGTAGGGTTCTTTCAGCACTTCTGCCGGATTGACATAGACGGTTCTCTTTACATACTGGTCATAGCTCCAATTCTGAGATAGAAGGCCATCCATTCCTCCGAACACATAATCTGCTGCATCACCGATGACAAGCATCGTTATCCCGTCTTTTTGTGCCTGCTTGGCTGCGACATACAACTGGGGTTCTATGGAATGGACAGGAGCGCCCTTATGCTCCATCAACTTATCCACATTCTGGTCAACCGTATTCCAGTCGATGTCAACGTAATGAAGATTTAGGTGATAGTACGAGGCATAATACTCCGCACGCTCCAACTCATCCTTCTGGTAGTTGCCTCCAAGGAAACGGAAAGTATAGGCATCAGAACCTTCGGGCATATAAGAAGCCAAGATGGAACTGTCCATACCACCGGAAAGAAGCATACCCAATTTCTCGTGCGATATACGTCTGAACACATTACGAAGGGCAACGTCAATATCATGGGCATCGGATACCAGCACTTTCCTGCTAAGCGGCTGCTGTTTGTAAACCTGGTGGTGTAAGCCCTCGAAGAATTCTTTGTTGTCATCTTCCACATATCTCAGCGAAAGAAAAGAACTCATGCAATAACTCTTGTCAACCATTTCAACTTATTTGTTTAAATGAGCCTCTTCCTGGCTTTTCACCTCTTTTCCGTCAACCCAACCACGAGTTGATTTAAGAGCTTCCGTAATCTTTGTTGATGAAACGCCTAAGGTATAGGGGAAATAAACAATCCTTATACCCTCCTTGGCAAAGTCCTCCTCATATTTCTTCCACTTCTCAGTACCATACCAGTCGTCACCCACGAACAGCACCGTAGCACCTAACTTTTTGCAAGCAGTCAGTTTATCCATATCATATTGGGGTACTACGGCATCAACATATTTGACGCTTCTTACTATCTCGGCCCTGTCAGAGAACGGAATCATGGCGTGTTTGCCTTTGTATAGCACAAGTTCATCGACCGTAACCCCCACTATCAGCTTATCGCACATACCCTTGGCATTCTTCAACAAATTCAAATGCCCAATATGAAAGAGGTCAAAAACCCCTGTTGTATAACCAATTACCATTTGTCTTTTTCTTTTATACCCTGCAAAAGTACTTCTTTTATTTTGAACTTCCAAAAAAATAATGTACTTTTGCAGCCTCATGACAGAGGATTTAAAAGAAAAAACCGCAAAGGGTCTGATGTGGGGTGCCATTGCCAATGGCGGCACTCAGGTACTGAACCTGCTTATCGGCATCGTCTTGGCCAATCTCTTGCTGCCAAGCGACTATGGTATTGTGGGGCTGCTTACGATTTTCACTGTGCTGGCAGCCAGCCTCAGCAGTAGCGGATTTGCCAATGGGCTGATCAACAAGTCGCCTTCCGACAATGACTACAACTCGGTGTTCTGGTTCAATGTGACGGTAAGCATCGTCTGTTACGTCATTCTCTTCTGCTGTGCTCCCCTCATTGCCAGGTTCTTCCATCAGCCCATATTGGTTCCCCTCTCCCGTTTCGTATTCCTCTGTTTCATCATCACCGCATCAGGTATGTCGTATAATGCTTATATGGTGAAAAACATGATGAACCGCGAGATAGCCATCATCAGCCTTCTGGCACTTGTTATCTCTGGTGCTGTCGGCATTGTACTGGCATGGCTGGATAAAGGCGTTTGGAGTTTGGCTTGGCAGCAGATGATCTATATTCTGGTCACCAATCTGGGACGTTACTGGTATGTGCCCTGGCATCCCAGGTTCAGATTCGACCCGGCTCCCATCAAGGAACTGTTTCCTTTCAGCGTCAAGATTTTGCTGACCAATATCATCAACACCGTGAGTCAGCAGATTCTCACGGTGGCTTTCGGCCGTCTGTTCCCTATTCACGATGTAGGAAACTACACGCAAGCCAACAAATGGACTTCGATGGGACATCAAACCATCAGCGGCACCCTACAGCAGGTGGCCCAGCCCGTGTTTGTAAGCGTACGTGATGAGCGTAACAGGGAACTGAACGTATTCAGGAAAATGGTACGCTTTGCCTCTTTCCTGTCCTTCCCAGCCCTCTTCGGTTTAGCCATGATAGCACATGAGTTTATTCTTTGCAGCATTGGTACGAAATGGATAGACTGCATCCCCCTACTCCAGATCCTCTGTCTGAGCGGAGCCTTTATGCCGCTCTACACACTGTTGCAGAACCTGGTTATCAGTCACGGCAGAAGCGACATCAATATGTGGCTGAATATTGCTCAGATACTACTGCAAATAGGCATCATATTCCTGTTCTATAAGCAGGGAATAACCGCTTTGGTCATTGCCTATACAGTATTCTATATAGTATGGATTGCCGCATGGCTACCAGCCGCCCACAGCATCATAGGTTTGAGGTTCCTTGACCTGATGCGTGATGTATGTCCATTCCTCTTTATTGCTTCTGCCACCACTGCTGCCACCTATTTCTTGACACTTCCCATCGCCAACCTATGGCTGCTGCTTGTCCTACGTATCATCATAGCCGCTTTGCTCTATATGGCTGTCATGCGACTGCTCCACGTTGCCATCATGAAGGAGTGCATTCAATTTATCAAACAAAGACGGAACCGCTCATGAACATCTCCGTAGTCATACCTGTGTATAATAAAGAAGCATTCGTCAGGCAATGCCTTAAAAGTGCGTTGTCGCAAGACTTTACCGACTACGAAGTGATTGCCGTAAATGACGGTTCGACAGACCTGTCGGGAAAGATTTGCGACGAAATGGCTAAAGAGGATGCTCGACTCAGGATAATACATACGAAAAACGGTGGAGTGATGGCTGCCCGCCGTCGTGGTGTAGAAGAGGCAAAGGGTGAATTTGTAATGTTTTGCGACAGCGATGACGAGCTTTTATCCCATGCCCTTCGTGATGCCTACGATGCTGCTTTGCAACATGAGGCAGACGAGGTGGTGGCGCCTTTTCAGAACCAGCGAGGAGAAATCTTTGACTCAGGAAGAAGAGGCATCATCAAATCCACAGAAGTGATTACGGATTTTCTGGCTCTTCGCAATAGTTTTCCACCCAACTGTGCCATACTTTTTCGTCGTAAGATACTGCTCAATGGGTGTCTGGAAATGCCCCGCAATATCTATATGGGTGAAGACATTCTCTTCCACATCCGCTATCTTACCAATATCTCCAGGGTTTACTGTCTGGACAAAAGCAACTACATATACAATCAGGGTCTGTCAACATATCCGAAGATCACATTGGATTATGAAAAGCAGTACGACAAATTGCTACGGGAATCGCTGCAACCGATATGGAGCGATATCAAGAGCTATTTCACCTTATACCAAATAAAGCGCTATGAGCATTATATTGACGAGCGTCAGTATCAGGTTCTGAAAGACTATTACGCCCCTTTAAGGAAACAAACGAGCAAGGACATTCCCTTCAAAGACCGACTGGCCATACAACTGCCGCCTCGTATCAGTTACCTGTTAATACATGGCTACAAACAGATTCTGGAATTTATCAAACGAAGAAAAAGAAGCAGAAACCGCTCATGAACGCCCAAACAGCCATTTCTTGAAGAATGGGCTGATGCGCAGGATATTGGACGTGATAATACAGAAACCGATGATAAGCAGGCCAACGACAACCGACAACGTGGTATCTATGACAAAGTTGTGCGAGTGAGCATTGAAGAAGGAACCCAATCCTGGCAACTCAGGAATGAAAAGGAAATGCAACAGATAAATATCGAGCGTACGCCGTCCGATATATTGCAAGGAAGCACCGATGGGCGACAGCTTCGTGAAGTACTGCTTATAGTTGCGGAAGTACATGAATGTGATAGTCAGGAGTCCAAACTTTGCTATCGTCAGCGGTATAATAGCCCAAGCCATTCGTAAAGTGTGCCACTTTAAGGCATCAACCGTAGCAAACACCACAACGACAACAATCAACGGGAAGAACCATTTGCTGTCCATCACCCGCTGGATTCTTTCCCAGTAGCGATGAACAATATTTCCGTAGATAAAGAAGGGGAAGTAGAGCAGAACTTGCCCCAAACAACTATCAATCATAAAATGATAGACAGCCGTCTTTGCTCCCCTGTAGCCCATCGCCCACGAGAAGTATCTCGGCTGATAGCAGCTCTCATATAACACCAGCGACACGAGAAACAGCACCGTGATGGGAATCCAGGATTTCCAAGGCAACTTGCTTTCCAAATAGGAGAACGCATAATAGACAATAAACATATAAAGCAAGGCGATGGTAAACCAATAACCTCCCTTATAGGGCGAGTGGAAACTCTCCTCCATAGCAGGAAGAACATGTTTGTTCAATATAGCCATTGCCAGACAGAAGAACACGATAGTAGGAATAGTCTGTACCTTGATTTTCTTCCACAACAGGGAACCGAAGTTGCTGATATTCCATACTTGGGAAGCCTTATAGGCTAAGAATCCACTGACAAAAAAGAACAGCGGCATACGGAACAAGACGAGGAACGGCATAGATGACGAATGACGCCACGACTCTCCGAATCCCATCTCAGCTACGTGAAAGGCCACAACCAGAATCATCGTAAATCCACGAAGGGCATCCAGCCACTCCAAACGCGGTTTCTTTATCACTTTATTCTCCATAATCGCTGTATGAATTATCAATAAACTTCGAACTTCCAATAATAAATATGTACTACTAAGGTGTCTCTTTGCCGCATCCGCAGTAATAATTCTGTACCAAGGGTTCGATGACTGACGGCACATAACCCGTGATACTCTTACCCTTACTTACCCTTTCCCTAATCATGGTACTTGAGATGTCGAGCAGTTCCGTATCTACAACGGTGACGTTTGCAGGAAGGACCGACTGATCAATCTCACTGCCGCGACGAGGATATACAACAACCCGATGGTTTCGAAGAATATCTTCTGCACGATACCATTTGGGAAAGAGAGCCCAATTGTCGCCACCAATCAGCATCACAAACTCATCATCAGGATAATCTTCGTGCAGGTGTTGCAGCGTGTTCCATGTGTAGCTCGGCTTCGGTAGCTTCAGCTCATAGTCACAAGCCTTTACACCTTCTACACCCTCAAGGGCAATCTCTGCCATCTTGTATCTCAGATTATCATCAAGCAGGTCGGACGAATGACGCTTCAGCGGATTCTGCGGTGACACCATGAGCCACACCTCATCTAACGCACATTGCCTTAACAAAGTCTTTGCCAAGGCAATGTGTCCATTATGGATGGGGTTAAAAGAGCCGCCAAAGAGTCCTATTCGCTTCATCCCAAGAATGCTTTGACTATTTGAAGTGTCTCTTGTTTGGCAGTCTCCAAATCATCATTCACGATGATATGGTCAAACTGCGAAGCGAAGGTCATCTCGTATTCTGCCTTTGCCAGACGCTCTGAGATAGCCTCTGGGGTATCTGTAGCACGACCTTCCAAGCGACGGCGCAGTTCTTCTACAGAAGGTGGCTGTATAAAAAGGCTCAGGGCCTCATCACCATAGTAATTCTTGATATTGATACCCCCTTTCACATCGACATCAAACACCACGTTCTGCCCTGCCTCTCGCTGACGTTCTACCTGTGCTTTCAGGGTGCCATAAAAACGATCCTGATAGACCTCTTCATACTCCAAGAACTCATTGTTATCAATGCGCTGACGAAACTCTTCTGGTGTCAGGAAGAAATACTCCACCCCATCCTGTTCCGTACCTCTTGGTGCTCTTGACGTACAGGAAATCGAGAAGTAGAGTTTCAACTCAGGATACTCCTTCATCAACCATTGTACGATGGTGCTCTTTCCGCTGCCGCTTGGAGCACTTACTATCAACATTTTCCCTTTCATCTATTTCCTAATTCGTGAAATTCGTGGTTCAAATCAAAGTGCATTCAAGACCTGTTCCTTAATCTGCTCTAACTCATCCTTCATTTGCACAACGATATTCTGCATCTCGGCTTGATTCGACTTCGAGCCAGTGGTATTGATTTCGCGACCCATTTCCTGAGCGATGAAGCCAAGTTTCTTGCCCTGTCCGTGACCATCACGCATCGTCTCGCGGAAATACTTCAGATGATTGGTCAGGCGTTGTTTCTCCTCGCTGATATCCAGCTTCTCAATGTAGTAGATGAGTTCCTGTTCCAAGCGGTTCTTGTCATACTCCACACCAGGAATCTGCTGCAAGCCATCCACGATACGCTGGCGGATCTTCTCAACACGACTCTTCTCGTAAGGCTCAATCTCAGCCATCAGACGCTCAATGTTATCAATTTTCTCTGCGAACTTCTTCTCCAGAGCGGCCCCCTCCTGCTTACGAAAGTCCACCAAAGCATTGATGGCACCCTCTACGGCCTTGCGGGCTGCAGTCCATTCCTCATCAGTCAGTTCCACCTGCTCCGTCTTTGTCAGCACGTCAGGCATACGCGTCAACGTGTACATCCAGTCTTCGGGCTCAGGAATACCCACCTTCTCTGCCACACTCTTCAGCTGATGATAATAGTTCTCTACCAATGCTGCATTCACAGGCGTTGCATCCACACCAGCATCCTTCTCTATCCAAAGGCTAAAGTCCACCTTACCACGCTCCAAAGCTGCGGCAATCATCTGCCGAATCTCCATCTCTTTCTCTCGATAGAGCGGAGCTATGCGCGTCTGCAAATCCAGTTGTTTTGAGTTGAGCGACTTTATTTCTGCGTTAATCTTCTTGTCCTTAAATGCTACGACCACCTTGCCGTAGCCTGTCATTGATTGAATCATTACAATTTATTTTTTAGTCGTTGAGAGAATAGGTGACGGTAGTTACCACACGAATTTTCTTTATATAAGGTGTATTCTCGTCACGGTTCTCTATTTCAAACTGTCCTTGACCAGCGGTCTGGATCTTTCCAAGTTTTGACTCACTGGCCTCAGCAAACTGCTCTGCTGTTTTCTGTGCATTCTTGATAGCCTCCGACATCATTTCAGGTTTCATCTGCTGGAACGAAGCATACTCGTAGTTGGGATAGCTACTGTCAAGAGCCACGCCCTGTTTCAGCAGTTCTGCCTGTTTAAAGATGGCTTTGTTCACTTCCTCCACCTTCGTCGTAGCTACAGTAATCGTGGTGTTTACGATATAACGGAACGGCTTTTGGTTATCACCCCACTCACGTGCCTCAAGATCAGAGACGGAAGGTGGGTTCACCGTTATCTCACTTTCCTCAAGCCCATTCTGTTTTAAGAATGCCTTGATTTTATTAGCCTGCACGTTGATGCGCTCATAAAGTGTGGGCAAATCGTTGCCCGTCTCTTTCGTGCTGATACTCCACGTTACTTTGTCAGCAGGCACCTCGCGCTCTGCCAATCCCTTAACGGTTACCTTACGATCTTTGTTGGTGAAGTTATCTATACCTGCCTTCACACACCATCCCATCACCATCACACCGACTGACAGGATAATTGCTTCTCTTACTCTTCCCATTGTTATTAATGTTTAATTCTTAATTCTTAATGCTTAATTATTCCGACAGCATCGTTACCTCGATGCGATTATTCTGTTGCAAGAGTATGCGTGCCATCTGCTGTATGTCATTAGCCGTCATCTGACGCACCATATCACAGTAGCCAGTATCAAAATCTTCATTGTCATCCAACTGATGCCAAATGATATAGTCCCAATAGCCATTAGTGATAGCCATCTGGTCGTATTGTTTCAACAGGTATTCGCGCACTTTTTCCAAGGAAGTGGCCTGCGGCCCACGTCCGGCAATGGTTTTTAGCTGCTCATAGACCACGGGATTGAGTTCCTCATAGCGCGATGGGTCGGCATTATACGAAATCTTAAGGATGGCATTAGGTGTCTCGTCACTCACCAGAGTGAAGTCCACGCTGACACCATAAGTGCCGCTTTTCTGTTCGCGAACCGAGTCGGTATAGGCTATAGAGAGGATACGCTTCAAGAAGTCGAGTGTCAAGTCGTTCTTAGCCGTAAAGGGTATGTCAGCCATATAATAGATGCTGACATTTGCCAATGGCGTAGCCATTTTCTTCTTAAAAACCCGCGTAATATCTCCTTTCTGGAGTTGTGGCAAATTCGCCTTATTGACGGCAGAATGTTTCCTGTTCACGGACGGCAGACTGGCCAGATACTTGCAGATCATCGGACGAAGCTCTTCGAGCGACATATTACCGATAATCACGGTTCGGAAGTCGGCAGCATTACAGAAACGGTCTTTATAGATTTCCAGAATCCTGTCGTAACTTGCCTTAGCCAGACGTTCTTGCGTCATAGGCTCCATGCGTGGGTGATGCCCATAGAGGATGGCCGTGACAGAGTCGTTATAGTCAACGCGTGGCGAAGCGTTACGATTGTTCAAGAAAGAGTAGTTGCGATTATAAAAGCCTTCATAGGCCACTGTATCTCGTCTTGGCTGGGTGAAATAAAGGTAAGCCAGCTGCATCATGGTCTCTGCATCCTTAACGGACGCTCCCCCTGTGATACTCTGTGACCTGCTTACCACAGAAGTCTGAACACGCACACTCTTGTCGGCCAGTTTCTTACGCAACGTAATAGCATCCCAAGGCCCTACACCGCCCTCGCTTACAGCACTGGAGATGAGCGGGAAATGCGGAATATCCTCATCACCATAGACGCTGGTACCGCCCTCTGCCTTGATAGTCATCTGGACAGTGTTCTTACTATAGTCGGTCTGGCGGACATAGACCTTCATGCCATTACTGAGTGTCAGTTCCGTAAATCCGTGTTTCCAAGGTTTTTCGCTAAGGATAGAGGCCGGAGTTCCCCCTACAGCCCCGGAGAGGGCATCTTTCGATATGAGGCTATCGACATATTCCGCTATAGTAATCCCCTCGGGGGCAGAATGGGGGACTGCTGCATACTTCTGTCGCTGTGTTGCAAGGATAACATCCTCTATCTGGGATTCCGTAGGCAGATGTACGCTCTCTTTATCGGGCGCATACATCACCACCACCTGATTCTGGTCGGTAATCAGTTCACGAGCTGCCCTGTTGACCTCTTCCAGCGTCACCTCACGGTCGAACTTCTGCGTCAGTTCCCATTGCTTATCAATAGACACCAGCGGCTCTCCCGTTAGGAAATGGCTCACGCAAAGGGAAACGAGTCTTGAGTTCGAACGGTCGTGCCGCTCGTTGAATTTGCGCTCATTATGATTGAAGCGGAACCGCTTGGCATATTCCAGTTCGCTTTGCGAAAAGCCCTGCTGACGCACCTGCTCACAGGCAGCCACAGAACTGATAATTCCCCCAAGGACATTCTCCTGCTTACAACTGATAGAGAGTGAGAACGACTCCTTCGTACGACTAAGGAAGAAATTGGAGCTGCGCGCCGTAGCACTCCGGAAAGGTGGATTAGCCTGCTGTTTGATATCCGAGAGTCGTCCGTTAACCATATATTCAATGAGTTCATCCACATAGCCACCACGCAGATATGCCTCATTGTTCTTCTGGTCATCGGGCGTGGCATCGCGCTTCATATATAAATGACAGAGCACGACGGGCTGTTCGACATCTTTCTCAATAGCCACAATCATGCGTTCATTGTCGCTGACAGGGTAGTAGATGCGTTCTGCCGGATTCTTCGGCATGGGAATAGAAGAGAAGGTTTTCTTGATCTTCCTCTCCATCTGGTCTACGTTGATGTCGCCCACCACAATGACAGCCTGGAGATCAGGCCTATACCATTTATTATAATAGTCTCTCAAATCCTGATAGGGAAAGTTGTCAACAATATCCATCGACCCGATTGGCATACAATCCTCGTACTTCGTACCCTTGTAGACCTTCGGCATTGCCTCTTCCATCAGTCGCTGAACGGCACGTCCAGCACGGCGTGTACGCCATTCCTCATGGATAACACCGCGTTCCTTATCAATCTCGGCATCTTCGAGCAGCAGATAGTGACTCCAGTCATGGAGCACCAACAGGCAAGAGTCGATGATTCCCTCTCGCTTCAAGGGAGCCGCTCCAATATGATATACTGTCTGGTCTATGCTGGTATAGGCATTCAGGTTGGCACCGAACTTCACGCCGATGGTCTCACACCAAGGTACAATGCCCAGCCGTTTCCCCTTGCCGGGAAAATTCTTCGTTCCGTTGAAGGCCATGTGCTCCAGGAAATGAGCCAGTCCGCGCTGACGCGGCTCTTCCACAATAGACCCCACACGCTGGGCGATATAGAAATCGGCCAGTCCCGGTTCCTTGTCGTTATGACGAATATAATAGGTCATGCCGTTCTTCAGCTTTCCCATACGCACCTCTGGGTCAACAGGAAGCGCATTCTGTGCTGAAAGACCCAGCACAACCATTAGCAGCCAGAAGAAAACAACTTGTTTTTTCATCATCATTAACACATACATTCGTATTTCGTGGCAAAATTACGAAAAAGAATTCATATCTCCAATCATTTTTTGAAGAATACTTACAATTTGGTATTGTCTGTTTCAAGAAAAATGCGTATTTTTGCAGCAGAAATGAGAAAAACCGCTTTCCTCCTGTTCGTTGGGCTTCTGCTGATAGGCCAAACGATACGTGCCCAGCACCTCCTGTTGTCGGGAAAGGTGATTGATGCCGATACGGGAAAACCGGTAGAATATGCCACAGTGCTGCTGTCCGACAATAGTCTCTGGGCTTTTTCCAACGAGGAAGGCGTTTTCGCCATTAAGAACGTACCGGCAGGAAAAAGCACACTGGCCGTGCAATGTCTGGGATATCAGAAACGCATCATGCACGTGGAACTGAACCGTAACATTGATGACCTGGTGCTGAGGATAAAGCCTGAGAACCTGAAACTCGACGGAGTGACGGTGGTGGCCAAACGAAAGCAAGACGAGGCAACCACTTCCTATAGCATCAACCGTCAGGCACTGGACAATCAGCAGATTCTTAACGTGGGCGACATCAGCACGCTGCTGCCTGGTGGCAAGACAGTGAACCCTACACTGATGAACGACAACCGACTGGCCTTACGCAGTGGATCCTTGGAAAAAGGGAACGCATCATTTGGTACTGCCATCGAGATAGATGGCATCCGTCTGGACAATAATGCCATTAGCGGTGAGACCTTAGGAGCCTCAACACGCACAGTGAGTGCCTCGAATATTGAGAGTATAGAGATTGTCACGGGCATCCCATCAGTTGAATATGGAGATTTGTCGAATGGCATTGTAAAAGTGAACACCCGCAGGGGCAAATCACCGTTTATCATTGAAAGCAGCCTGACGCAGCACACCAAACAGATTTCCGTGAACAAAGGCTTTGAACTGGGACACCATGGAGGCATACTGAACACCTCGCTGGAGCATGCCGAGTCATTCTCCAACGCAGCTTCGCCCCACACGGCCTACCAGCGCAATATCCTCAGCCTTCATTACATGACAACATTCCTGAAGGAGAGCACACCATTAACGCTCAACATCGGCTTGTCAGGCATTATTGGTGGCTACGACTCCGAGAGCGACCCCGATGAAATCAAGAATGATTACAGTAAGATGCGCGACAACGCTCTCAGAGCCAACTTCGAGATGCGATGGCTGCTGAACAAGAAATGGATTACCAACGTGCAACTCGGCGGTTCGTTTTCTTATAGCGACCGTAAGTCAGAGACCTATACTTATACCAGCAGTGCCTCTACACAGCCCTATATCCACACTACTGAGGAGGGTTATTATATGAGTTCTGAATTTTCTGCTCAGGATTCACAGGCCAACGGCATCATACTTAGTCCTACGGGCTATTGGTACGTGAAAGGCTTCAACGATTCCAAACCGATGGCATGGTCGCTAAAAGGGAAGGTCGACTGGAGCCGCCATTTCCACCAGGTTATCAACCGACTGACTGCCGGCATCCAATATACAGGCAGTAAGAACCTTGGATGTGGCACTTACTATAGCGACATGGCCGTAGCTCCTACCTGGCGCGAATATCGCTACAAGGATCTGCCAGCAATGAACAACCTGGCGTTCTACGCCGAGAACAAGGTTATCATGCCTACCACCAGACGTGCCTCTCTGGAACTGACAGCAGGTTTACGCGATGACATCACCATGATAAGCGGTTCGGACTATAGCACGGTGGGCAGCATATCGCCACGCATCAACAGCCGTTACGTATTCTGGCGCAACCAGTATCAGCGCATGGTGCATCAGCTTGAGGTACATGCTGGTTGGGGAAAGAGCGTCAAGCTACCGTCACAACAGGTGCTCTACCCTGCCCCAACGTATGCCGACCGTGAGGTGTTTGCTGCCACGAGCGATGCCAGCAACACCGCATACCGTGCCTATCACACCACACCCGTCAAGGCCATCTACAATCCCGACCTACGGTGGCAATACACCAACCAGACAGACCTGGGGATGGCAATGGACATCGACGGCACACACATTGCGCTTTCTGCCTTCTACCATAGCACCCACCGCACGTATATGGCAAAAGATGTCTTCACGCCTTTCGAATACCGCTACACACCGACCACAAACTTTAGCAGCATTGCTCCAGAGGACAGACAGTTTAGCATCGACCGGGAAACAGGTGTTGTGACCTTGACCGATGCTACCGGTACAGTAAGCCCAGGCATACTTGACGGGGTGAACCGCAAGACCTATGCCGTCAGTCCAATGTATATCAATGCAGATACTCCCATTAAACGCTACGGATTGGAATGGATCATTGACTTCGCGCAAATAAAGCCGCTCCGTACCAGCATCCGACTAGATGGCAACTACTACTGGTATAAGGGACTGGATGAGTTCCTGTTTGCCGACATCCCTAACGGTGTGAATACCTATCAGAGCGACGGACAGTTATATCAATACGTTGGCTATTATCGGGGATCAAATGTGTCAAGCACCAATGTTGCTGCCAAAGCATACGCAAGCAATGGTTACCTATCCCGACAACTGAACCAGAATCTGACTATTACCACTCACATACCAAAAATACGAATGATCATGTCGCTTCGCATAGAAAGCACCCTCTACAGCTACCAGCGCCAACTGAGCGAATTTGGCAATGGCACGCGTGGCTATATGCTTGACAATGAGAACGGCATAGAGGGCGAACCCTACGATGGAAAGACAACAGACAAATTCGTAGTGGTTTATCCAGAATACTACAGCACATGGGACAATCCCTCAGAACTGATTCCCTTTGCCGAGAAACTGAGATGGGCAAAAGAGAACGATGCCGCACTCTACAGTGACCTGTCGAAACTGGTGGTACGCTCGAACTATGCCTACGTACTGAATCCCAATAAGTTGTCAGCCTACTATTCTGCCAACCTGAGCGTAACCAAGGAGATTGGCGACTATGTCTCATTGTCGTTCTATGCCAACAATTTCTTCAACACCATGCGATATGTACACTCATCGCAAACAGGTCTCGACACTTCGCTATTCGACAGCAGCTATGTGCCAAGCTATTATTACGGACTCTCACTCAGACTCAAGTTATGAAACGGCTGCTATTATTTATAATAGGTGTAACACTGCTCCTGTCTTGCTCTTACGACGAGACGGTAGACACCAATATGCTTACCGTGGAGCTGAAATTCCCAACGTCCTCAAACGAGGCTGAGGCAATGGGGGGCATACGCATAGAGCTGAAGAGCATCAGCAACAATGCCATCTTTGTGGATTCTACCGACACACAAGGCAAGGCTCACTTCGAGGTGACACCTGGAGTTTATGAGGCCAGCACATCGGTCACCCGGCAGCATGGCAACAGTCTGCTTGTGCTCAACGGCACCTCCGGACAGATTGTCATCGACAAGACAAAACAGAATACAGTCTTCATAGACCTGATGGCGTCGAGAATCAGTCAAGTGGTCATCAAAGAACTCTATAATGGCGGTGTCATGAAAGACGACGGGAAACTCTTCATGTACGACAAATGCTTTATCCTCTACAACAACTCCAATACAACCGCCAGCCTTGAGAACCTTTGTGTAGGTATTGCCTCTCCATATAATAGCCAAGCCAACAACAACTGGTATGGAGCCGACGGCAAACTCATCTACGAAAGCGATGGATATACGCCTGCTACTGACGGCATCTGGTATTTCCAAGAGACATTACACATTGCGCCTTACTCACAGATTGTGGTCAATGTCCACGGTGCCATTAACAACGTGCAGACCTATCCGCAATCCGTGAACTATGCCAATGCCGACTACTACTGCATGTATGACCCGGAACACGGCTATACCAACACCAATTATTACCCCACCCCATCAGAAGTGATTCCCACATCGCATTATCTGAAAGCTATAAAGATAGGCACGTCAAATGCGTGGGCTCTGAGCACTTCATCGCCAGCTTTGTATATCTTTCAGACACACGATGCCTTACCACGTGACTTTGCCACCAACGTAGGCAACACAGGCTACACGCCAGGAGCATCACAGACGGATGCGTTCAAGGTGGTGAAGGTGCCTACCGAATGGATTACAGATGGCTTGGAAGTCTTTTCAGCCACCTCCACTGGCAACAAGAAACGTCTGACGTCGATGGTAGATGCCGGCTATGTGAACCTGACAAACCAGCATGGTCACTCGCTCTACCGCAACGTGGACAAGAAAGCGACAGAGTCATTGCCAGAGAACAAAGGGAAATTAGTGTACGGCTATGTCTCTGACCCCAGTGGCATCGATGCAGAGGCAAGCATCAGAAACGGTGCACACATTGTCTATCAAGACACCAACAATTCATCAAACGACTTTCACGAACGACTATCATGCTCATTAAAAGACTGACACTCTCCATCGGCCTGATAGCTTCATTGGCAAGTCAGGCGCAAGACTCAATTCTGCTTCACGACTACGAATACGTGAAACAGGCCGACCCGTGGCTTACCAGCACGAATGCTGCAGCCCTAACACGGTTTGGCGAAGGCAAGATAGCACAGGCCGAGATAGCTGCCGACGGAAGGCAAGGTGGACTAACGAACTACTATGACGCATCAGAGTCGCTGACCATGAAAGGACGGATAGAGTCGTTCTATCGCTACAGCCCCCGAACCGTATTCTTCGGAAATATCAGTTACGAAAGCTTCACAGGCCATCACATGGCCGGTTCAGCCTTTATCAATCCTGAAAGGCAACCGTTCGATATCGTAGAAGACTCGCTCACCAACGAAGGTACGAAACATCGTGACACCTACAAGCTACAGGGCGGTTTCGGCACCAGGATATACCATGATATCGCCTTAGGCTTGAAGTTCGACTATACCGCAGCCAACTATGCCAAATACAAAGACCTGCGCCACCAGAACAAGCTGATGGACTTACAACTGTCGGCAGGCACATACATCCCGCTGACTACATGGTGCAGCATTGGTGCCAACTTCCTGTATCAGCGCAATACGGAAAGCATCAAGTTTGGTACCTACGGCACAAGCGACAAGGTGTACAACACACTCATTTCTTATGCCAACTTCACTGGACACATTGAGCAGTTTGGCGCAGAAGGCTATACGGACAAAAGCAAGGAGATTCCCATAGTGACCGACAAGAACGGCATAAGCCTACAACTTTCCACTTTTCACTTTCCACTTTCCACTTTCTTCTCGTACACCTACCTCCACGGCTCAGGCTATTATGGTCATAAGTCGCCCTATACCATTTCCTATACCGGACATGAAAGCGACCGCCATGCCCTGCAACTACAGGCCTCCTACAACCACGGGAGGGCTAAGCATATCCTTGACCTCAGCATGGAGTTGGAAAAGTTTCAGAATGATGCCAACATCTATCGCGAGCTCAAGAATCTATCTGGTGCCAATTTCTACGAATACTACTCACCCAACAAGACGTCAGACAAACTTTGGCAGGACTTCCACGCCACATACACAATCCATTGGGGCATCAACGAGACACTGCCCACATGGACCATACAAGCATGCTTTAACAGCATGAAGCGCAAACAGACGGCTTATGTTTTCCCCTACTACCGTCGTCAGAAGATACACAACGAGGAGATGTTTGCCTCTGTTTGTCGCAATATCCTGACACAAAAGGGCGTATGGTCACTTTCCGTTAACGGTTCATTCCTTAAAGGTGGAGGCGCACCTTACGAAGACCAGACCTTCCAGACACCCAGCGACAAACAGACCGTTCCTCCATCGATGGATGCCTACCTCTATCGGGAATACCAATGGCTCACAGCAGCACAGTTCTGTATCGGCGGTCAGGCCAAGTATTCATTCGTATGGCCTAACACACGTATCAAGACTTTCGCCCGCTTGGCATTAAGTCATCGCAAAGCCAACGAAAGCTATGAATACAGCAATGGCCAGAACCGCACACAAGCAACCCTGGCCATTGGATGTGAATTCTAATTCTTTAGACTATTTCTCGTCACACTCGTGCGTAGGTGGTACCGTTATGGTAATGCCTGCAGCCTTGATGTCATTCTGGAGCTTATCTGCGTCAGTAGGACTATAGGCAGAGGCCTTATAACGAACCGTTGCTGCCAGCCGGCCTTTGATGCTATCGGCACATACATGGTTCTTGTCGAAAGCGATGCTGGCCGTGCGGCGCTCAATATTAAATGTGATGCCATCGATGCCTGGCAGCTTCTTCACCACATTCTTCACCTTATGGGCACACTCCTCACAGCGCATTCCCTTGATGCGCACGGTCAGTGTATCTATGTCTTGAGCCATGACTCCCAACTGAGCAATCAGCATGAGAGTCATAGCGATAAGCACTTTCTTTATCATTATTTCACGATTATCTTCTTACCGTTCACGATATTCAGACCTTTCTGCAGACGCACGAGCTTCTGACCTTGCAGGTTGAAGATTGCCTGCTTCTGAACATCGGCCTTCACCTGAACGCAAGCAATATCATTTGTTATCAGCTCAGGTGTCACGCCGTGCCATGCGATGAAGTCCAAATCAGCATTATTGGTAGCACCATTAGCAGCGGCAATCTTGTCGGCAATAGCCGTGCTGATAGCACAATACAAGCGGTCACCATCAGAGAAGGTTGCCGTGTTGTACTTACCGCCGACAGCAGCCACTCGTTTGAAACCCACATTACCCTTCTCATTCTGGAACTTATATATCATGTTGCTGGCCTTACTGCCTGTCAACGTCTTAGTATCCTCATCAGCCCAAGTCATACCAGAAGAGCGAACCTTCATTACGCCCTGTGATTCCGACAGCTTGATGGTATAAGTACCGGGCTTGCCAACAGCAATCCACGGACCCTTGATCAGCAACAAACTGTCGCCAGGATAGTTGTAATAGGTCAAATCTGTTGTTGCGGCATTGTTGGATACATTCACGTAACTGAAATACAAATCCTTAGGACCGCAGAAAGGCTTGTCAATATTCACAGCCACGAAGCCGCTCTCAGGAATAGTAAGGGTAGAATCACTCATACCAGAAACTTCCTGACTATAGGTTCGGAGCGAGAGGTCGTTCGTAGCCACGAAGTCTACGCTTGAGTTGTTCGTGTCATAGAGCACCACACGTCCGTTACTGGCAATGAATGCCGTCTTACGAACCACGGCCTGACCGTTGAATGTTCCAATGGAGTCAGTGACACAGAAACCGGCATCATAGCTTTCGGTAAAGCGCTTATCCTCAGCCGATGGTGTCTTCTGCTTCACGATGTCCACACAGTCAATGCTCTTATACATGGGTACCACTGTGTATTCGTTGCCGCTATCCTTTCCCTTAGCGAATGTCTTGTTAGAAATATCTGTGTCAGAGGCCAACAACACAATGCCACACGGACCGGGGTTCAGGAAATTGATAAAGTCCGTGGT
Source organism: uncultured Prevotellaceae bacterium (assembly GCA_902785695.1). Lineage (GTDB taxonomy): Bacteria > Bacteroidota > Bacteroidia > Bacteroidales > Bacteroidaceae > Prevotella. The sequence continues at coordinate 45,533 of CACZZQ010000009.1, forward strand.
ACCAATGGTTGCCACCATCTTCAATTCGGGTACTGCCTCATTGTGGAAATCCGCAAAGGATTTATTCTGACTCTTTGCCTCAAAGTCTGCAGTGCTCAAATCCACGTTACCTTCAGCAATCTGGCTATGGTCAATGGCACTGTTGGTGATGACCACACTCTGACCTGGCTGAATCACATAGCTGGCATCAGGCGAAATCTGGAAAATCTGCTTTACCACAGCTTTACCGCTCATACCGTTCTCAGTGGTCATATCGGCTGCTGTCCATGCATTCGCTGCAGCATCACTGTTTGCAAAGGCCACATACATACCCTGCAAATCCACCTCGTCTGCAGAATTATTATATAGCTCAACATAGAGATGCAGCATATAGTTCTTGGGAGTGGCACCGTTTAGGCGCGTGCTGCCAGCATAAAACACCTTGCTAATCACCACGTTTCCAGAGCTTGGCTTCTCAATCTTTGCCTCGCTGCTCGCTGTTCCTGCCAACAGCATTCCAGCCACGAGAGCCAGCGTTTTCATTGAAGTAAAAAATTTCATAAGCTTATTTTTGGTTTGTTATTCATTTTCGGCTGCAAAGGTACGTACTTTTTCTCATATCTGCAATCACAAATAGTAGGTATTTAGTATCAATTTGTATAAATTAATAAGGTTGACACCCACAAGAAGTGCCAACCCCATATAAAACAACAATTTACAATGCTTATTTCACATTTCCAACCTTAATGAGGTACTCGCCTATCTGTACGGCATTCAGAGCAGCACCCTTACGGATCTGGTCGCCTGAGAGCCAGAGAGTCAGACCATTCTCATCGGAGATATCCTTGCGCACACGACCTACATAGACATCGTCTTTGCCAGCGGTCTCTAAAGGCATGGGGTAAACGAGGTTGGCAGGATCGTCAACCAGCGTACAACCGGGTGCAGCGGCGATGGCCTTCTGAGCCTCTTCTACAGAGATGGGCTTTTCGGTCTCAATCCATACTGACTCAGAGTGAGAGCGCAGCGAGCTGACGCGCACACACATAGCCGAGCACTTCGCATCGGTATGCATGATCTTCCGCGTCTCGTTGTACATCTTCATCTCCTCCTTGGTGTAACCATTGGGCTGGAACACGTCAATCTGAGGAATCACGTTGTAGGCCAGCTGGTGTGGGAACTTTTTGATGGTCTTCACCTCGCCCGTCTCTACAATCTCCTTGTACTGCTGCTGCAACTCAGCCATAGCAGCTGCACCTGCACCAGAAGCACTCTGGTAAGAACTGACGTGGATGCGCTTGATGTGCGAGATATTCTCTAAGGGTTGGAGCACCACCACCATCATAATCGTGGTGCAGTTGGGATTGGCAATGATGCCACGGGGACGATTCAGTGCATCCTCGGCATTACACTCAGGCACCACCAAGGGTACATCATCGTCCATACGGAAAGCACTTGAGTTGTCGATCATCACGGCACCGTACTTCGTGATGGTCTCAGCAAACTCCTTTGAGGTGCCAGCACCGGCAGAAGTGAAGGCTATATCAACATCCTTGAAGTCATCATTATGCTGCAGGAGCTTTACCGTGAGTTCCTTGCCTCGGAAGGTGTATGTAGTGCCGGCACTGCGCTCAGAACCAAACAATACCAGTTCGTCCATCGGAAAATTTCTCTCATCAAGAAGTCTCAAAAACTCCTGTCCTACAGCGCCTGATGCGCCAACAATTGCTACTTTCATTTCACTTAAATTTAAATTTTGGGTGCAAAATTACAATTTTTCCGTCAAATAACTATCAATTTGAAAGAAAAAATTACATTTTGCCTGAATAATTGAAATATATCAACCATTGAAATGGCAGAGTTTGTTGTCGCAACCGCCATCCTTGGTTACCTGCCGACCTTGGTCAACACATCTGCCGACCTTGGTCAGCAGATCGGCCGACCCGGGTCAGCAGATGTGCCGACCAAGGTCGGCAGATGGTCTATTAGGTGGGATTGTTGTTGCTTGGAACATTTACCAAGGTGCTTAAGCAGCATTTCGATGACGGTTTTTTTGTTAGTTTCCTTTGTGATTCGCCCGACTTTTTGTACCTTTGCCCCACCAATTGAAACTTAATGGGTACACCGACCGCCATACAACCGCTGATACAAGACCCCACAATGATATTTTTCGTGGTGCTGCTCATCGTGCTCTTCGCGCCTATCGTGATGAGCAAGCTACGCATTCCGCATATCATAGGACTGGTGCTGGCGGGTGTGCTGATAGGTGAACACGGGTTCAACCTGCTGGCTCGCGACACGTCGTTCGAGGTCTTCGGACAGGTGGGTCTCTACTATATCATGTTCCTGGCAGGACTGGAGATGGACTTGGAGAGCATCAAGAAGAACTCCAAACGACTGGTGATCTTCGGACTGCTCACCTGTTTCGTGCCACTGGTACTGACCTACGTGATGTCGGTCACCATACTGGGATATGGCGACAAGGCCTCGTTTCTGCTGGGATGTATCATGGCTTCTAATACGCTGGTGGCCTACCCCATCATTGGCCGCTACGGCCTGCAGCGCAACTCGAGCGTGATGCTGAGCGTGGGAAGTTCGATGCTGTCGCTCTTCCTGGCACTGGTGATGCTGGCCATACTGGTGGGTACGTTCAGCGATAACAGCGGATGGCTGTTCTGGCTCCTGTTTGTAGCAAAGTTTGCGGCATTCTGTGCCGGCAGTATTTTTATTATCCCCCGGCTGACGCGCTATTTCCTCAGGCGATACAGCGATGCAGTGATGCAGTATATCTTCGTGATGGCAGTGATGTTTATCAGTGCGGCCATGTCGGCACTCATCGGACTGGAGGGCATCTTCGGTGCATTCTTCTCGGGACTGATTATCAACAGATACATACCCCACGTGTCGCCGCTGATGAACCGTATCGAGTTTATAGGCAACGCACTCTTCATCCCCTATTTCCTGATTGGCGTGGGAATGCTCATCAACCTGCGATCGCTCTCGGATGGTGCCGAGGTATGGGGCATCATGTTCCTCATCGCCTTCTTCGGCACCTTCGGAAAGGCACTGGCGGCATATATCTCTGCCCTGCTGTTCAAGTTGACAAAATCGGAAGGAAAGATGATGTTCGGTCTGACTTCGGCTCATGCTGCCGGTGCCATAGCGATGGTGATGGTGGGGCGCGAGCTGATGATTGGCGACGGCGTGGCACTGGCCGACAACAATATGCTGAACGGTGTGGTCCTCATGATTCTGGTCACCTGTGTCGTTTCGACCTTTACAACGGAGAGGGCTTCACAGCAGCTGGTCATTGCTAATAGCCAACAGCCAATAGCTAAAAGCAACAAGAACGATGACGAGCGTATCATGGTGTGTGTAAAATATCCCGAGATAGCACCGCAACTGCTGGAGCTGGCTCTGCTCGTGAGAAACCAGAAACTGAAACGCGAGCTGGTGGCACTCAACGTGGTGTACGACGGCGAAAACAGTATGCCCGAACGCGAGAAGGGTATACAACTGTTGGAGAAACTGCAACAGCAGGCAAGCGCAGCGGAGGTGCAGGTACAGACGCAAGTGCGACTGGCCACGAACATTGCCAACGGCATCAAGCACGCCTTCCGCGAGAGCGGATGCTCGGAGGTGGTGATGGGTATGCACGTGCATACGGAGGTGAGCAAAAAGTTCTGGGGTGAGTTCATACAGAGTCTCTACAACGGACTGAACCGCCAGATTATACTGATGCGATTCACTCAGCCGCTGAGCACCCTGCGTCGCATACAGGTGGTAGTACCCAGCAGGGCAGAATACGAGCATGGCTTCCGGCGATGGCTGGAGCGCCTGTGCAGGTTTGCAGGACAGTTGGACTGCCGCGTACTGTTCCACGGACGCAACGAATCACTGGAACCGATTCAGAAGTATATTAACATCCATCATCCTAACGTACGTGCAGAATATACGTTTATGGCACACTGGAACGAACTGCCGCAGCTGGCCAGTCATATAGGAACAGACAACCTTCTGGTGGTGGTCACTGCACGTAAGGGTACCATCAGCTATAAGAACGCACTCGACCGCCTGCCCGATGAGCTGACAAAATTTTTCTCGGGTACCAACCTGATGATCATCTTCCCCGACCAGTACGGCAACGCAAAGGAAGAGAAGATGAGCTTCACCGAGGCACAGCACCATGAGGAGAATAGCATCTATGATACGCTGCTACGATGGATACACTCAAAACGTCCAACTAAGTTATGATCGAAATAAAAAACATTACCAAGAGCTTCGGCTCACTGCAAGTACTGAAAGGCATAGACCTCCATATAGACAAAGGGGAGGTAGTGAGTATCGTAGGCCCCAGCGGCGCAGGTAAGACCACACTGCTGCAAATCATCGGCACACTGGATAAGCCCGATAGCGGCACGATATGCATTGACAAGTTTTACACCCACCTGCTAAACAAAAAACAACTGGCCGACTTCCGCAACAAGCACCTGGGCTTCGTGTTCCAGTTCCACCAGCTGCTGCCAGAATTTACAGCCATAGAAAACATCATGATTCCAGCTTATATTGCAGGAACATCAAGGAAGGCTGCCAAAGAGCGCGCTACAGAACTGCTGCAGTTCATGGGACTTACCGATCGCGCCAACCACAAACCCAACGAGTTGAGTGGTGGTGAGAAGCAGCGCGTGGCCGTGGCACGGGCATTGGTAAACAACCCTGCCGTCATACTGGCCGACGAGCCCAGCGGATCGCTCGATACGAAGAACAAGGAGGAACTGCACAAACTATTCTTCGACCTGCGAGACAAGTACGGACAGACCTTCGTCATCGTCACCCACGACGAGACCTTGGCCAACATCACCGACCGCACCATACACATGAAGGACGGATTGCTGGAGCTCCAAGCCCCCCTTACTGCCCCCGAGGGGGCCTCTATAGACGTTGAGACTAATGTAGCCCCCACGGGGGCAGAAGGGGGGGCCGCATGATAAAACTTGGCGATTACAACACCCTGAAAGCCATTCGTCGCGCTGAACAGGGATTCTACTTGGAAGGCGACGAAGCAAGCGGCGACATCCTGCTGCCGAATCGCTACGTGCCTGATGGTTTTCCCATCGGGAAAGAGATAGAGGTCTTCGTTTACCTCGACCAAGAAGAGCGACTCATTGCCACCACCGAGAAGCCACTGGCGAAGGTGGGCGAGTTTGCCTCATTGGAGGTAGCATGGATCAACAAATACGGGGCATTCCTGAAATGGGGACTGATGAAGGATCTCTTCTGTCCGTTCCGTGAACAGAAACAGCGTATGGAGGTGGGTAAGCACTACATCGTCTACGTCAAAGAGGACGAAGAGACCCACCGACTGATGGCTACGGCAAAAGTAGAGAAACATCTGGTCGCTGCCCCCGCTTCAGCAGGCAGTGTGTCCAGCGGTTTCCCCGCTGGACCTACAGAGCCACTTCATCACGGCGACCCCTGCGACTGCCTCGTCTGGCAAAAGACCGACTTAGGTTTCAAGGCTATCATCAACAACCGATATCAGGGACAGATCTACGACAACCAAATCTTCCAGCCCCTGCACTCGGGCAACCGTCTCACGGCCTACATTGACCACGTGCGTCAGGACGGCAAGATAGACATCACGCTACAGCCCACAGGCCGTCAGCACACATTGGACTTTGCCGAAGTACTCCTCCGCTATCTCTACGAGAACGACGGGTACTGCGACCTGGGCGACAAGAGCGATGCCGAACTCATTTACGACCGCTTCAAGGTGTCGAAGAAGGCATACAAAAAAGCCATCGGAGACCTGTATCGCCGACGGCTGATTGTTATCGAAGAAGAGGGGATTCGCTTGGCTTAAGCAAATCCCTTCCTTTTTTTAGAAAATGCGTCCGGTCAAACGGATGGTCAGCGTAGGATAAACGGTAATCTTACTCAGGATCTTCAGAGCATCACCGCCTTCACCATTGGTATTCTCCTTTGTCAGCTTTTCTTCACCGTTCTTACCATTGACATACACGTCTGGTGTACCCCAGAACTGGCAACCAAGGTCACACTGCACACCAATACGATTGCGAGGAACGGCACGACCGATACCTATACCAACGTATGGACGAAAGCCGGCCACCTGGATGCTGGCATTGAGATTACCGTCGGTGGTTGGCTCCAGGAAATAATCGCCCAGCTCAACACCAATCTGCTTCACACCAGAAATAGGAGTATTGCTGCCATATATGAATGTTCCCACGTGAGTTTCACGGTCTACACCCGTCAGACTTGAGTTGAAGTTGCTCACAGCCTTCAAAGCACCCTCATCCTTATTATACACCTTGACAATCTTCTTAGAGCCGAAATAGCCACCGACAGTCAGGTGAAGACTGTTGAACTCGGCAAAAGGATAGACATCAATAAGGAAATGGAACGTGGTCATATTCAGTTTGCCCTGCACCTTCAGATTGTTGGGAAGAGAGGCTACACCATTATCTGCAAGGAATTGGCTATAGGCTGGATCGGTATTGCTTAATCCGCTAACCTTGCTCAAATCAAGGTCAGCATTCACCTTCACATTAGGTACCCAGTCAACACCAGCACGCAGGCCGATATAGTCGGAAAACTGAGTAGACAAATCAAACGTAACACCCGTCGTTCCAACACCAAGGCTCGCACCAAGCTTATTGGGTAAAAACGAACTGGAACCAGAGTTCCCCTTCTCTGAGAAATACGAGAAAGTGGGATACTGTGGCGTACTCTGTACCGTCGTAGCAACAGTATCCTGTACCGTTGTTGTTAACACCTGTGCATGAACAGATGTGATACCCAGCATCACACAGCTCAAAACAAATAATTTCTTCATAACGATTAGTATTTTTAAGTTAGAACTCTGCGCTTTTTGGTGTACGTGGGAACGGGATGACGTCGCGGATGTTCTGCATACCCGTCACAAAGAGGATGAGACGCTCGAAACCAAGACCGAAGCCGGCATGAGGACAACTGCCCCAACGACGGGTGTCGATATACCACCAGAGGTGGGTCTGATCCATCTGGCGACGCTCAATCTCGCCCATCAGCTTGTCGTAACTCTCCTCACGGACAGAACCACCGATAATCTCACCAATCTGCGGGAACAGCACGTCGGTACCCTGCATGGTAGGACCAGGAGCAACAGCACCCTTGTAACCGATAGAGCCCTCGCCCTGTGCCTCGTTCTGTTTCATATAGAACGACTTGAATGCACGGGGGTAGTCGGTCATAATAACGGGCTTCTTGAAGTGCTCCTCAACGAGGTAACGCTCGTGTTCAGAAGCAAGATCATCGCCCCAGTTGCATGGGAACTCGAACTTCTTACCGTTCTTGATTGCTTCCTGCAAGATATTGATACCCTCAGTATATGGCAGGCGGACGAAGGTCTCCTTCAACACACCCTGCAGGCGCTCGATAAGAGTCTTGTCAATCATCTTATTAAGGAACTCGAGGTCGTCCTTACAATTGTCAAGAGCCCAGCGCACGCAGTACTTGATGAAGTCCTCTTCGAGATCCATCAGCTCTTCCTGATCCAAGAAAGCCACCTCGGGCTCTACCATCCAGAACTCAGCCAAGTGACGAGGGGTGTTTGAATTCTCGGCGCGGAATGTAGGACCAAAGGTATAGATGGCACCTAAGGCCGTAGCGCCAAGTTCTCCTTCCAACTGACCGGAAACGGTCAGCGAGGTCTGCTCGCCAAAGAAATCATCATCGTAGATAATCTTTCCCTGTTCGTCCTTCTTCAGGTCGTAGAGGTTCTTGGTAGTCACCTGGAACATATTTCCTGCGCCTTCACAGTCAGAAGCTGTAATCAGTGGTGTGTGGAAATAATAGAAGCCATGCTCGTGGAAATAGGTATGAATAGCCATCGCCATATTGTGACGGATACGCATCACGGCACCAAAGGTGTTGGTGCGCAGACGCATATGGGCGTTCTTACGCATAGCCTCGAAACTCTGACCTTTCTTCTGCATGGGATAGTCGTTGCCACAGAGACCGTAAACCACCAGATTGACAGCCTGAATCTCACTGCTCTGACCGGCACCCTGGCTCTCTACCAGTGTACCCTCTGCACAGATGCAGGCACCAGTAGTGATGTCCTTCAGAAGCTGTTCATCGAACTTAGTAGGATCTACCACAATCTGCACGTTATTGATAGTTGAACCATCATTGAGTGCGATAAAATCAACAGCCTTAGAAGAGCGGTGCGTACGCACCCAGCCCTTCACACAGACCTCCTTACCATATTCCGTGCTTTTCAGCACATCAATTATCTTTGTTCTTTTCATCAACTCTTAACTCTTAATCGGCGAAGCCGACAACTCTTAACTCTTAATTCTTAACTCTTAACTATTCATACGCTCCCATGCGCAGACGGTCAACCTCGTCCTCGGTGAGGTAACGCCAGTCGCCGCGACGCAGGTTCTTCTTGGTGAGACCGGCAAACTGTACGCGGTCAAGCTTCAACACCTTATAGCCGAAGCTCTCGAAGATACGGCGCACGATGCGATTCTTGCCAGAGTGAATCTCAATGCCCACCTGTTTCTTGTCCACGGGATCGGCATACTCAATGGCATCGGCCTTGATCTCACCATCGTCGAGGGTGATACCGTTGGCTATCTCCTCCATGTCATGTGCCGTCACGTTACGATCCAGATAGACATGATAGATCTTCTTCTTCAGGAACTTAGGATGGGTCAGCTTGGAAGCCAAATCACCATCATTGGTCAACAGCAACACACCTGTTGTATTGCGGTCGAGACGTCCTACAGGATAGATACGCTCCGGACAGGCATTCTTCACGAGATCCATCACGGTCTTACGCTGCTGGGGATCATCGCTGGTGGTCACATAGTCCTTGGGCTTGTTAAGCAAAACATACACTTTCTTTTCCAACAGTACGGGATCATCGTGGAACTTCACCACATCGGTACGCAACACCTTGGTACCCAACTCAGTGACAACTTCACCATTTACGGTGACAACACCTGCCTGGATGAACTCATCGGCCTCACGACGGCTGCAAACGCCGGCATTAGCGAGGAACTTATTCAGACGGATAGGCTCCGTTGGGTCATAGTTCTGCTCCTTATACTCAATGCGCTTCTTCATGGAGTACTTGGCATTGGGATCATAGTCGGCAGTACGCTGACGGAAACCACCCTGTGGACGCTGGCCGTAACCGCCGCCACGCTGCTGGTAACCGCCCTGCTGGGGGCGTTGACCGTAACCGCCGCGCTGCTGGTAGCCACCCTGCTGGGGACGCTGACCGTAACCACTTCGTGGCTGACCGTATTCACCTCTGGACTGCTGGTAGCCACCCTGCTGGGGACGCTGACCGTAACCACCCTGCTGACGGGGCTGATAGCCACCCTGACGAGGCTGATAGCCCTGCTCATCACCATTCTGGTTGTAACGGGGACGATAGCCGCCCTGCTGGGGACGCTGCTGGTAACCACCCTGACGGGGCTGACCATATTCGCCTCTAGGCTGGAAATCGCCCTGCTGACGGGGCTGATAGCCACCATTATTATATGTATTGGTACGTGGACGATAGCTGCGCTGTGGTGCTGCACTCTGCAAACCGGCACCAAAGCCCTCGGGACGGAAACCGCCCTCTTCATCCTGACTATTCTTGTTATAACTGGGGCGTTCGTAATTATTACTTACAGGACGCGATGCGGTGTGAATACGCGGACGTGGTGAGCGTCCTACTGGACGATATTCCTTCTGGTAACCGTCGCGGCTAGCAGTACTGTCGTTCAACTGCTGTTCTTCTTTCTTTTCGTTCTCGAAATCCATGGTTTTTAATTCTTAATTACTAAATCTTAATTCTTAACTCTTAATTTTTACTCGGCAAAGCCGATCGCTCGGCTCTGCCGCTTCGCTTTGCGAAGAACTCTTAACTATTAACTCTTGACTTTTTTAGATTCCTGTATAGTTCCATGGCGTAATAGCCATCAATTCTTGTTTTACCTCATCACTGACCTCCAACGTCTGGATGAATTCATGAATGGTCTGCTCGTCCATCTTCTTATTGGTGCGGGTCAGAGCCTTCAATGTCTCGTAAGGATTGGGATAGGCCTCGCGACGCAGGATGGTCTGAATGGCTTCTGCCACCACTGCCCAGGTGTTCTCCAAGTCCTCGTGTAACTTATCCTCGTTGAGAATCAACTTGCGGAGTCCTTTCAGCGTGCTCTGGAAAGCAATGAGCGCGTGTCCCATAGGCACACCAACATTGCGAAGGACGGTAGAGTCGGTCAGATCACGCTGCAGACGGCTAACTGGCAATTTCTGTGCCAAAAAACTCAAGACAGCATTAGCCATACCCAGATTGCCCTCAGAATTCTCGTAATCTATGGGGTTCACCTTATGGGGCATAGCACTGGAACCTACCTCGCCGGCCTTGATCTTCTGCTTGAAGTAATCCATCGAGATGTACATCCAGAAGTCACGGTCCAAGTCGATGACAATCGTATTGATACGGCGCATGGCATCAAAGATGGCTGCCAACCAGTCGTAGTTGGAAATCTGAGTAGTGTACTGTTCACGCTCCAAACCCAGTTTCTCGCTCACGAAGCGGTTGCCGAACTCACGCCAGTCGTACTGGGGATATGCCACATGATGGGCATTATAATTACCGGTTGCACCACCGAACTTAGCCGTAACAGGCACCTCCTTCAGCGAGCGCAACTGTTCCTCCAAACGATAGACGTAAACCATGATTTCCTTGCCAAGACGCGTGGGAGAAGCCGGCTGACCGTGGGTCTTTGCCAACATGGCCACATTCTTCCATTCCTCAGCATAGTCGTGAAGTTGTTCGATGAGCTCTTCCAACAGAGGTACATACACCTGTTCGAGAGCTTCCTTGACAGAAAGAGGCACACTGGTATTGTTGATATCCTGAGAGGTCAAGCCAAAATGTATGAACTCCTTGTACTTCTCAAAGCCACCCATAGCATCAAGACGTTCCTTGATGAAATACTCTACGGCCTTCACGTCGTGATTGGTCACAGCCTCAATATCCTTGACGCGCTGCGCATCGGCTGGCGTAAACTGGCGGTAGATGTCACGCATGGCTTCAAAACGGTCATGGTTGAAATCCTGAAGCTGGGGAAGGGGCAGTTCGCAAAGAGCAATAAAGTATTCTATCTCAACGCGTACACGGTATCTCACCAATGCATATTCAGAAAAATACTCACTCAGCGGCTCTGTCTTCCCGCGATAGCGACCATCAATAGGCGAGATGGCCGTCAATAAATTTAGTTCCATTTTTACTATCTAGATAATATACTCTTCAAATGAGATTGCAAAGGTACAAAAAAAAGTAAAAAGTAAGGAGTGAAAAGTGAAGAATTTGCTTCCGCTGTATGATTTTCTTGATATTTAACAAAAAAAAGAGTTCCAAATCACTTTGGAACTCTTAGTGGGCGTTGACGGATTCGAACCGCCGACCCTCTGCTTGTAAGGCAGATGCTCTAAACCAACTGAGCTAAACGCCCTTACTTCTTGTAAGCGGGTGCAAAGGTACGCACTTTATTTGAGTCCACCAAATTATTTAACAGTTTTTTAGATAAAAGTTTACAGAAGGTTGAAACAAAGACATAGACCACCCGTAAAATCCTGACAATTATACAACCCGCACTGCACAAAGAAATACTTATAGATACGGCAATCCACGCCTACATTCACAGCATGGCCATCCCACTCTACCATGCCACGCAATGGCTGGTAAAAGGACGGTTGGTAAGTCAGACCACCTACTACACCATTCCATTTACGGTTATAGTCACGTTTCCATTGACGATAAGCGATATGAGCACCAAGGATATGACCGCCAAGATCTAAATGCTTCGAGGCAGCCACGAAGAAATTGCGATAATAGTTACTGCCCGACTCGCCTCCATCTGAAGAACCATAGACATCATTGCCTCCTACAGCCAAAGAAGGCCACCAGCGGTCTTCCAATATGGGTTGTATCTTCACAGAGAAATAGCGATCCTTTGCATAAAAGCCGGTTTCACGCTCTGGATTCAAATTATAATGAAATTTCCAGAGCGTACAGCCATAGCCTATCTCAAGCCAGCGGAAAGCAGTAACACTCATATAGTGAGTCATGGTATTGAACTTCTCGCCATCACACTTCATACCATCTGGAACCATGTCCTTTGGCACGAAATCAATGCCTAAACGAGCCAAGCCAATGGTATCCATATCGGCTGTAGGTACATGAATCAAGCCGTTCATACCCACATGCATCTGAGCATGAAGGGTAACAGTTGTGTTAAGGCACACAAGCAGCAGTATGAGTAATGTCTTCTTCATTCTTCTACAGCGGGTTTATTTTCTTCAAAATTACCAGTTCCCCAAGGTACATCGATAGCGTTAGTACGGCTGTTCTCCTCAGGATCGGTAAAATACGACTGCATCGTCTCATCGCCAGACTGAGCATAATAAGACATATTAAAGTTAGAGGCAGGACGGAACACAACCTTCTCGTTCGATTTCTTATATGGAGGCAACATCACCACAAGACGGAAACCGCCTGACTCCGTATGACTCTTTTTACGATAAATTGACGAGGTCGACTCGTGCAATTGAAAAAACAGACCGATAGAACAATGATTGAAATGACGGAATGCTTCAAACTCCACGCCCTTGTCCTTACCAAGATAACGACCGCCCGTAGCTCGAAGCTCCGTATGCCAGGGATCAATCCACAAGCTGCCGCCCAACAGAGCCAGCGAATGCCAATCAGACCCAAACTCACACTCTGAATTACTATGCATGTCAAAGCCCAGAGCCCAGTCACGCACAAGACCCAGACGGGCATTCAACATCAACCAAGAATTAACGGGATACATCCAACGGAAATCAGCACCGTATCGCTCGGAGCCAAAAAGACCTGCAGAGATTTTAAAGTGTTGACGGGCATTTGAAAAATGAATCTGTTTGGAAATGGCAGCCAAACTAAGACGAATCATGTCAAACCGCTGACCATACCCTTCATTGATAATCGGTAGTTCTGCCATTGCAGCCAATTGCCAATCATGGCCCATATGATACTTTACTCCTGGTGTCAGGTTGAGCAACACATTGTACAAACGGATATAATTGACATCTGCATAATAGAGATCAGCACCACAAAACAGCTCCACTTGCTGCTTAGGCTGCGCACTGACATTCGTAAGCGAAAGAGTCAACAGAATCAATATCGTTAGTCTACGAAACATATTTCCACAAGTTTGCTGCAAAGGTAAAAATAAATTCCGACAAAACAAAAGTTTTCAACAAAAAAAAGGATGTGCCATTTCTGACACATCCCCATTATCATAAATGTATTTAACAATTACTTCCTAACAGAACCACCGTCGTGAGTCTTCACTTCCTCTGGAGTGTTGGTCTCAATAGAGAGGTTCAAATCAGCCTTACCGTAAACAGTAGCTGTGAAGGTCTTCTTGTGGTCGCCGCGGCCAGACTCAATGGTATAAACCTTAACCTGCTGAGTAACATTCAAAATAGCAGTACCGTCAACCTTACTGAACGTAACGCGCTTTCTGATCTCTCTCTTATTGATACCGAACACCTTCTTCAGGTACTTTGCAACAATGGCATCAGAATTATCGGAGTCAAAACCATAATTCATGGTATAAGCCAAAGAGCCATCCTTAGAGCTACCAGTAAACGTATTAGCGATAGTCTTTTTCTCTACATTTACAACAGTAGCCTTCAAAATGATATCCCATAAAGAGAAGTGACTGAGCTCAATAGTCAGGCTATCACCTTTCTGAACGAATGAATCAGCAGCATCGTCGTCGTTCTCGCTGTTTACGCAAGCCAGCTCATAGTCAGCACTGTTAGGCACATATACCTTCACCTTAACAGGTTTAGCAGTAAACTTAGCGCCATCGGGCTTACAATCCAGTGACAGCACAGGCTCCTGGATAGCATCGGTCTGACCCTTCTTGCTTTCGAGTTCCTCTGCAGAGGTCTCAGCCTCAGTAGGAGTAACAACGGTAACAGAATAGTCACCAGTAACAGTAGCATCAGCATTGGTTACACCACCGCTGAAGTCCATCTCAGCTGTTACACCAGTCTCATCAGCATTAGCACCTTGGTTACTTACAGTCGTAGTTCCAGCCTGAGCAGCTGCCTGTGTTACTGCAGTACCCTCAGACTCGAAAATAACGTCATAAGCCAAGTCCTTAGCATCACCGAAGTTGAATTTAACCTTCTTTGTTGTAGAACCTGCTGTTGCAGAAACGGTACCCTTTACAGGAGCGTTGGTAAATGTTACGTTAGTACCACTCTTTGTTTCACTACCCAAAGTGAAAGTAGCAGTCTTATTAGCTGTAATTACCAATGTACGTCCAACCACATTACCGTTCTCATCAGTTTCCTGTACAGAAACATTAGTCACGACCGTTGGTTGTGCATCCTCACCATTGTGACAAGCGGTAAAGGTTGCTGCCACGCCCAGTCCGAATACGAGGGCGAGACTTTTTGTTAAAAGATTTTTCATACTTGTTTTACTATATTTTTTATTTAATTTCAACAGTAGCACGACGGTTGTAAGAGATAGGAGTAAGATCATTTACACCACCCTTAGCAACAATCTCAATCTTATCGCGGCTAACACCCATCTTCACGAGCTCGTCAGCAACAGCCTCTGCACGCTTCTGGCTCAGGCTCTGGTTGAACGAAGCACTTCCAGTCTTGCTGTCAGCATAACCAGTAACAACGAAATTCTTGTCAGCAGCAGCCTCAGTGAGAGCCTTCACATTCTGCAGATCCTTGCGAGAAGCAATCTTAGACTTGCCGATATTGAAGAATACTGAAACAGGAGCAGTAGTAACTTCCTTCACGGTGATAGTCTTGCCCTCGGGACACTTGTGGTTCTTCAGCAGGTTGTTCAGACGCTCTGCCTCTGCATTGGCATCAGCAAGCTGTGCGTTGAGAGCGTCGAGCTGGCTCTGGTGCAGAGCGTTGATAGCGTCAACATCGGGAACCTTATTCCAAGTACCCTTACCCAGGTTGAAGGTCAGACCAACCTCAGCAGCGAAATAGCGGTCAGCAGAAGCAATATTGTGAGCATAGTCGCCATTGGTAAGAGCTTTCTCACTATTGTGGAAACCGGCACCACCAATCTCATCGTCAAGGATATTGAAACCGAGGTCAAGGTTCAGGGCCACCTTCTTAGACAGTTTCCAAGTATTCAACAGACCAATGCTAGCACTGTGAGCATACACATTCTCAGAGCAGTTGCGCAGAATACCAACACCAGCATAAGGAATCAGGTTCCAAACGCGAGTCTCGCTGTAACCACAGAACAGATTGCTCAGATTGAACAATACCTGCTCCTGTGCATTCCAGAACTTAATGGCATTTGTCTCAGCATCCTCACTTACTACGGCACGGCCCCAAATACCAGTCACCTTCGTACGGAGACCGAGACCAGGAGTAAACCACTTGCCAATAGCTACTGAAGCACCCAGGTTACGACGGAAGTCCTTCAAAGGGCTCTTAGCAAAACCCTTACCATTCTCTTGATAAGAATAGAAAGCCTCATAAGCAACATCAGCTGAAATAAACCAATTGCTCCAGAAAGAGTTGGTAGCAACGCTGTACTTCAGTTCAGGAGTCTCACTCTGTGCCATTCCTGCCACAGACACGCCAGCAAAAGCCAGCACCATCAAAAACTTTTTCATACAATTTTTCATTAATATATACAAATATTCAATTTCAAATTTGCTGCAAAAGTAGGTATTTTTTTCTAATGCACCAACAAAAACCTACAACATTTTTTGATTTTTCTCTAAAATAATGTTAAATGATACCGTTTTTGTTCATTTTCTGCTCGTTTGAGGTATAAATTATCCTAACAAATGCTCAATATCGCTATGAGGGAGTATGCCAAGGATGGCCTTTCCGTCAGGGGTATAATTGACGTTTGAGCATAAAAAAAGCCCATTTACCACCTGTTCCATCTCTTCGTTTGACAGAACTTGTCCTAACGGAATGGCTGCATGACGTGCAAGGCTCAATGCCAAGGCTGCATGTATAGATTCCGCGTCGCTACCTCCTTTCTCTATTGCATCATCAACCACCTGACGAATGAGACGTTCGGGGTCAATACCCTCCAATCCGGCAGGAATGCCATTGACCACATAACTGCCGCCTCCTAATGAGCTGACATCAAATCCCATTCTCTGCAAATCAGGCATGAACTTGTCGACCATCACGCTGTCGGACAAGGGGAACTCCAACACGACAGGAAAGAGGATTCGCTGGGTATTGGCCGTTTTTTGTTTAAACAGTTCCATATAGCGTTCGTAGCGAATGCGGATGTCAGCGCGCTGCTGGTCAATAATCATAAGTCCTGACTTTACGGCAGTCATGATATAGCGTCCCTTATATTGATAATGTACAGGCGACTTCTCGGAAATAATCGTTGAAGTCTCTGACACAGGTGCAGGATCGAAGATATTTTCTTCAGAATAGGAAGGAACGGTAGTGGCAGCCTCATAGAGATGTTGCCAGCCTGGCGTCACCCTCGGCTTGGAGGAATGACTATCTCCGGCAAACGGATTATACTCAGGATTATATTTAACACGCGGCAACTCTATGGCATCGTGCTGAGGATCAAAGACAGGAATCTCTGGACGTCCTTCCGTATCAAAGTCTATCGAGGGCACCTCACAGAACTTCCCGATGGCATCCTTGACCGCCGCCAGAAGAATCTGCCAGATGCTCTGTTCGTTCTCAAACTTGATTTCCGTCTTGGTAGGATGTATGTTGACATCGATATCTGCCGGAGCCACATCAAAGTAGATGAAATATGGTACCTGCATTCCTTCTGGGACCAAGCGTTCGAAGGCATTAACGATTGCCTTATGGAAATAGGGGTGCCTCATGTAACGACCGTTGACAAAGAAGCAGTCGTGAACGCCCTTCTTGCGGGCCGATTCCGGTTTCCCAACAAATCCTGTAATACGACAGATGGCCGTATCCACCTCCACGGGCAACAGTTCCTGACTGATCTTCTTACCAAACACATCTGCAATACGCTGACGCAGTGAACCGGCTTTGAGATTCATCAGTTCCTGTCCGTTGCTATAGAGCATGAAATTTATATCCGGATAGACAAGCACGATACGCTCAAAAGCCGTCATAATGTTATTCAGTTCGGTAGCATTGGTCTTCAGGAACTTCCTACGAGCCGGAACATTAAAAAAGAGGTTCTCGACCTTGAAGTTACATCCCACCGGACAGGCTGTCGGCTCCTGCCCGACCACACGCGATCCCTGTAGGGTGAGGTGCGTACCTATATCCTCACTACTGGTTCGTGTTGACAACTCCACAAAGGCAACGGCAGCGATTGACGGCAGTGCCTCTCCGCGAAAGCCCATGGTATGGAGCGCAAAGAGGTCATCGGCCTGACGGATCTTCGAGGTGGCATGACGCTCGAATGCCAGACGGGCATCGGTCTCCGACATACCGCATCCATCGTCTATGACCTGGATGGACGTGCGCCCGGCATCGACCACCAGCACACGGATGTTCTTGGCACCGGCATCAACAGCATTCTCCACCAACTCCTTGATAACAGAAGCCGGTCGCTGAATCACCTCACCAGCCGCAATCTGATTGGCTACCGAGTCGGGGAGTAATTGTATGACATCACTCATCTTTTTTCGTATTGATTTGTCGGGCTACTCCACGTGAGCGTTTCGAAGTCTTTATCTCTGTTCCCGGCTTCTTGGGTCGCCAGTCAAAGATATCGTCTTTCGACAGCGGCCTGACATAATCGAACCAATAAAAGCCTTCCAGGAATTTCTTGTCGGGTGGAATCTGGGTCATCGGATACATCATGCCGTCGGCCTTGGGTGTCCAGATGCTGACCAGTTTCTTATGCTCCATGAGCAGACGCATCTTGCTGGTTTCCATTCTCACCAGTCCTTCGTAGGTGCTGTCCGACTCATTGACCGGGTAATAGGCCACTAAGACGTGGTCAACGGCCTGTCCTTCATGCATCTCGCCATTCTTGAAGAAAGCATACATGTCGTTCGAAGACACCTGATTAAAGAGTCCCTCCTCTGGAAGCTTCTCTATAGAGAAAGCCTGATTAATGACGTGGGCATGGTCTACCACAGAGTCTTTCATGAAGACCTGCACCATTTCTCCCAGCAGTTGCTGGTTGACATTCCACAGGATGGGATCGGTATACATCGTCATACACGAGTCTTTCGAGTTATACACCAACGAGTCGCACACGGCCTGTATATCAAATCGGTACGCGCGTACTTTATTATAAGCATGCATCACGCGATAGACTGAGTCTGTATTGATATTATACGTAAAGACCTTGAACGTGTCGGCATGAAGGTAAAGGGTGTCTTTCTCCGAGAATTCCAACGCCACAGCACTGTCAGTAGAGAGTGCATAGCCGTTCAGGTCATCGTAATAGCCGTAGTTACAGCGCATCCCGTTCTTATTTTTCTCATCATCATATACTACTTGTCGGAAAGCCTCACTCACACCCGTGATGCCATCGTACCAGATACTGTCGGCCACGATGGTACTTCCTTCGTTCATCACCTTCGAGCGTTGTAACAGCTCTGCCTGTTTCTTATCGGTATTATAGAAGCCCAGCTCCGAGTAGATATGACTGGAACCGGAATGAATATCCGACGGACCTACGATATTGGCCAGCTTGGTATTGGTGTTATACACCAGTGTGTCTGTTGTCAGCACCGAACTGCCATCAACCAGTTTCACCCTATCCGTGAAGAAGGCATCCTTAGTGTCGGTATGATATTCGCCGTGCCATGAAGTCAGCGTGGCAGTCTTGTCCACTATCTTACCACCATCATCATAATAGCCCATATTGTCGATACGGTCAAAAAAGAGCGTATCGGTAGTCAATGTGGTCTCACGATTACGTAGCACCACCTCCTTGCTGCTGTCAAAGACCTTGGCCTGAAGCAGTTTCCTGTTACCGTCATAATAGCCGAAGTCGCTGGTCAGCGAAAGGGTATCTCCCTGCACCATACGCACATTCCCCCAAGCCTCAAACGAGTTGGTCTGCTCGAAATAGTTGGCACTGTCGCAATAAAGGTGAGCACCGTCGTGCTCAAACTCCACATTACCGCGCAACACCTGTGCATCGTTGTTTCGCCAACGGTCATAAAAGAGTTCGTCGGCATGTACCAGGTACACCCGACTCTTCTGATTCGAGGTTTTTGTATTCCCGGTGCCAGCCTGAGTGAATGCACACAAGACCACCAACGACAATACCAACACAGAAAGAGTCTTTCCCATAAACCTCAACTCTTAACTCTCAACTATAAACTCTTAACTATGAACTATGAACTATGAACTATGAACTATCTCACCCAGCCTTCATATTCAAAGTGGCAATTGCGGTAATTATCATTGACATATACGTAGGTATTCTGGATTTTCTTCACCACCCAGTCGTGCAACATCTTTTCGCGGCGTTTCTCCAACACGATATTCTTCATCACCTGAAAATCTTCCGTAATAGTTGCCTTATGTCCCTCTGTCCTGCTTTTCAGCTTGGCAATAACGCAGACAGTCTTTCCCTGGTTATTCACCATTGTGAAAGGATCTGAAATCTGGCCTACCTCCATCTTGTCAACGACACGAGCCACCTCCGACGGCAGGTCTTGCAGCTGGAAGCGCGATGTCTGTCCGTTTTCCGAACGGTTCGACATCAGACCACGGTTGTTGCGTGTGTCCTTATCATCGGAGAGCAGAGTTGCAGCATCTTCGAAATTGAAGTTACCCGTATAGAAAGGAGCCAGTTCTGCCGGTGTCACCCCGTTGCGTATATTGTCGGCTATTGTGTCGAGATAGGCAATCGACTTGTTGATAGCGGAATCCGACACCACCGGCTTACGCAGGATATGACGCACCTTAATCTTGTCGCCGCGTTTGTCCACCAACTGTATGATATGGAATCCGAACTCCGACTCCACGATCTTTGATATCTTCTTAGGATCAGTGAGGTTGAAAGCCACGGCAGCAAAGGCAGGGTCTAACATACCACGTCCGGTGTAGTCCAACTCACCTCCGGAACGACGCGAGCCTGGATCTTCGGAATACAGGCGTGCCAAGGTCTGGAACGAGGTTTCTCCGCTGTTCACACGCTCGGTATATTCACGTAGTTCATCTTTCACGCGGTTGATCTCCTCTATGGAGATACGCGGTGTCTGTGCTATGATCTGCACCTCCACCTCCGTGGGGACAAAAGGCACGCTGTCTATGGGCAGGTCACGGAAATAGCGGCGCACCTCGGCAGGTGTCACCTTGATATCCTTCACCAGCTTCTCCTTCATGCGCTGTATCATCATCTGGTTGCGCAGGTCATCATGCATCGACTGGCGTATTTGGCTCAGGTTCTGCTTCTTATACTCTTCCAGTTTTTCACGCGAGCCAATCTGCTGAATCATATAGTCAATACGCTGTTCTGTTGCCTGAGCCACCTCGTTTTCCGTCACCTCAATACTGTCGATGGCAGCCTGATGAAGGAACAGTTTCTGTACAGCCAACTGTTCGGGGATGGCACAGTCGGGGTCACCCTTCCAGCGTATACCCTCCATGGCGGCCTGAATACGGGTCACCTCCACCTCGCTCTTCAGGATGGCTTCATCGCCCACAACCCAAATAACCTCATCGACAACAGAGCCGGCACGATCCTTCTGCGCGTTCACTAACGGAACTAGTGACACTAGTACAACTAGTATAACTAGAATTCTTTTATTCATGCTTATTGACAGTTTTCAATACATCCTTCTTGACTTCAAAGGTATATCTCTTACGCAGTTCGGCCACCCATTCCTTTTCCAGTGCCTCCTGATAGTCGGCCACCACGAGACCACGTACGTCGGTATAGTCCTCCGGTCCCTTCTTCAAAATCTTTCCATAGACGGCGTTGATGGGATAGTCTTTCAGATGGGTCACCGTAGTGTCTTTCTTGAAAACCATGCTGTCAATCAGCGCATTGTCACCCTTCTTGAAAATACCTTTCTCCACACGGATACGAATGACGGAGTCGGCATTGAAGGTAGTGCGCAAGGCCTCTGCCCATTTGTCAAAGGCCAGTTTCTTCACACAGTCCTTCACGGCCTTCACGTCGCCCTGTTCCTTCACATGATAGGCCATTCCCTTATAACGGGGCTGGTCCCATGCGTAGTTCTTCTTATGACTCTTGAAGTACTGAGCCAATCCTGCCTCGTCTTTCGACGCCTTATCCCACACCAGTTTATTGCTGATCTCATAGAGCAGCAGTCCGTCGTGGTACTCTTGAATCAGATACTTCATCTCCATGTCCTGAGCCGACAGCTCTGCGGCTCTCTCATCCATGATCTGAGCCTCGCTCTTGTTGGTTTCCTTCACCATCTGAGCTACCTTTTGCGTAGCAATCTGGTCGCGCATATTACGCTGTTCAATGAACTTCAGGATAGCGTCATGATGGAACTCATACGGCTCCAGCATCTTACGCTCTTTCATCAGGATGATATGATAGCCGAAGGGCGACTGCACAATACCCGACATCTCGCCAGGTTGTAGGGCAAAGGCAGCATTCTCATACTCCTTCACCAACTGTCCATGCTGCACGAAAGGCAGTTCACCACCCTGACGTGCCGAACCCGGGTCTTGCGACACTTTCGTTGCCAGCTCTGCAAAGTCGGCACCGGCCTTCAGGGCCTGATAGGTGGAGTCGGCACGCTGTTTGGCAACATCCCACTCTGCCTGACTGGCCTGCTGATTGGCACGGAACAGGATATGAGCAGTCTTTATCAGTCCGTCGGGACCGATCTGCTCCACGGTCTGGTCGTAAATCTTACGGGCTTCTGCCTCGATATCGGCATCAGTAACAAGTGTTGGACGCACCTGCTGGTCACGATACTGTACAAACTCGTCCTTGAACGACTGCAACGTGTCATACTTGGCATCAAGTGCGGCACACACCTTCAGTTTATAGTTAATGAAGAGGTCAACATACTCCTCCACACTTTTCTTATCGATGACACCTTCTGAGTTGTTCTTGTTAAAAGAATACTCAAATTCAGAACGGGGTACAGGCACTCCGTTAACTATCATTATTACAGGATCCGCTGTCTGCGCACTCACTGAGGCACAGGCCAGCAATCCGGCAAAAAGTATTTTCAGTTTCATATATTATCCGTAAAATCCGTTTAATCTGTTGTGGGAATCTTAATCGTTGGGGCGCGAGTAGTTCGGAGCCTCACTGGTAATTGTGATGTCGTGCGGATGACTTTCCATCACACCGGCATTAGTGATGCGGGTGAACTTGGCATCATGCAGCTTCTCTATAGAGGCGGCACCACAATAGCCCATGCCCGAGCGCAAACCACCGGTGAGCTGGTAGATGACCTCCTGCACAGTGCCTTTGTAAGGCACACGTCCGGCAATACCCTCGGGCACCAGTTTCTTCACGTCCTTCGTATCGGCCTGGAAGTAGCGGTCCTTGGAACCATGCTCCATAGCCTCCAGCGATCCCATGCCACGATAGCTCTTGAACTTACGTCCGTTGAAGATAATCGTCTCACCGGGACTCTCCTCTGTACCTGCCACCAGCGATCCTATCATCACACATGAGCCACCGGCAGCCAGAGCCTTCACGATATCGCCAGAATAGCGCAGGCCACCATCGGCAATCAAGGGTACTCCCGTTCCCTGCAGGGCAGAATAGACATCATAGACAGCACTCAACTGCGGCACGCCCACTCCGGCTACCACACGCGTGGTGCAGATACTGCCCGGACCAATTCCTACCTTCACGGCATCGGCACCGTTCTCCACGAGCATACGAGCAGCAGCACCAGTAGCAATGTTTCCTACAACGATATCTATATTCTTAAAGGCGTTCTTGGCTTCCTTCAGTTTGTCAATCACGCCCTTTGAATGGCCGTGGGCTGTATCAATGACAATGGCATCGGCACCGGCATTCACCAAAGCCTGCATACGGTCGAGCGTATCTACCGTGACACCTACACCGGCAGCCACTCGCAGCCTACCCTTCTCATCTTTGCAAGCCATAGGCTTATCTTTTGCCTTCGTGATATCCTTATAGGTGATCAGGCCTACCAGACGGTTGTCCTTATCCACCACGGGCAATTTCTCTATCTTGTTCTCCTGCAGAATCTGTGCGGCAGCGGCCAGGTCGGTCTGCTGATGCGTAGTGACAAGGTTGTCCTTCGACATCACATCATCCACGGGACGGTCCAGACGACGCTCGAAGCGCAGGTCACGGTTGGTCACGATACCTACTAAGTGATTCTCTTCGTCAACCACGGGGATACCACCGATATGATACTCTGCCATGATATCCAGGGCCTGAGCCACTGTAGAACCGCGACGGATGGTTACAGGGTCGTAGATCATACCGTTCTCGGCACGTTTTACGATGGCCACCTCACGGGCCTGATTCTCAATCGACATATTCTTATGAATCACGCCAATACCGCCTTCACGGGCAATGGCAATGGCCATCTGGCTCTCTGTCACTGTGTCCATGGCAGCCGTAACAAACGGCACGTTCAACACGATGTTACGCGAGAAGCGTGTCTGCAGCTCCACCGTCTTGGGCAATACTTCTGAATAAGCGGGAATCAACAGGACGTCGTCGAAAGTGAGGCCGTCCATCACAATCTTATCTGCAATAAATGATGACATAATTTTGGTACCTTAAATTTTTATTGCGTGCAAAGATACTCATTTTTTCCGAGACAGCGACTATCTTACAACCTTTTTCTTGCAATATTAATACGTTTTAACCCTCAACGGTCTCCCACGGAAGGGCATTCTTTTCCCTTTACGAATCACCAAAAAAGCCCTGACTCATTGCTGAATCAGGGCTCTCAAGTAAAGATGGCGGCCTCCTACTCTCCCGCATTGCATTGCAGTACCATCGGCGCAGGCGGGC
>CACZZQ010000010.1 GCA_902785695.1 uncultured Prevotellaceae bacterium
GCCGCCGCGCAGGCTGCAGTGGAGGAGTAAACGAATTCTAACATAATGAAAGGGACCTGTCCGCTTGGGCAGGTCCTTTTTTGTGTCCACAAGAGGGTAATCGACGATTTATAGACAAAATCGTCGCATAATATGCGATATTTTATATTTTATTTGGTAATTCAACATTATTTCAGTATCTTTGCCGCAGAATTTGCGACGTTAATTACTGTATTATGTCGCACAAAGTACGAATGCGTTATGTATATACACGAAAGAAACAATTGGACGGACTTCCGTTGGGATACTTCTAAGGTTTCACTCCTTCAGGAAAAAGTATTTCGTAAGCAGGGGTTGCTTTACGGAAGGTTGAGTTCGTTGGGCTTTGACAGCAAACTGCGTGCAATGGCAGAGAACCTGACCTATGACGTGGTGTATTCTTCGGAAATAGAAGGCATACGGCTGAACGTGGATCAGGTTCGTTCTTCCATTGCCAGAAAGCTCGGCATAGAAAACGTGAAATATACTGCGCCTTCGCACTATGTCGATTCCGTTGTGGGTGTAATGCTTGAAGCAGTTCAGCACTATGATATGCCACTCAGTAAAGAGAAACTGTGCGCTTGGCAAGCTGCTTTCTTTCCATCTGGTTATAGTGAAGGGAGTCAGGTAGAAATAGGCCAGTACCGTACAAACGAGGAACATATTGTTAGCGGAAGGTTTAGCTCGGCGGCCCGTAGGGGAAAGCCAATGTTCGGACGTGAGAAGATTCACTATATTGCTCCGTCTCCAGACCGTGTAGAAGAAGAGATGCAAAAGTTCCTCACATGGTTCGACAAGGATGAGCCTGTAAGCAGCGTGATCCGATCTGCCATAGCACATTTCTGGTTTGTGAGTATTCATCCATTCGAGGACGGTAACGGAAGGTTGGCTAGCATCCTTTCCGACATGCTTCTGGCACGTGGCGAAAAGAGTGAGTTCCGCTTCTACAATGTCTCATCACAGATTAACAAGGATAAGAACCACTATTACGACATCTTGGAGCGGATGCAGCATGGCGATGGTGACATCACAGAGTGGCTGGAGTGGTACATGCAGAAGTTGGTGGATGCGCTAGACGAGGCTGATACTATTGTGACTACCATCTTGAACAAGAGTTTTTTCTGGCAGAAGGCATCGTCCGTTCCAATGACAGAGCGTCAGACTCAGATGCTTAACCTCTTCCTTGACGGTTACGAGGCAAAGATCACATCCAAGACATGGGCTACTCTTGCAAAGTGCTCAAAGGACACCGCCATACGCGACATACAAGACTTGGTAGCAAAAAATATCCTCATAGAAGACATACCTGGGGCAAAGCGACCAAGTTACTCCATCGTCTATGATGCGGAGGACTTGTCGCAGTTCTTTTCTGAGGTAAGTATCACTGAGGAAAATGGCATTCCTTATCTAAAAGCGATGTTCAAGGGAAAGAAGCCAGTGAGTGAAAGATTGTTGAAACTTGATGCTGAGCGATTCAAGAAAGGAGACCTCCCTTTGTCAAATCTGCTTAGTAAGTACTGCTCAAATATAGCCCAAAATAACTGAGAAAATCTCATTTTTCTCAAACCTCTGCCACGGTTTGGCGTACCCTTAGTGTAACTTTGCAGAAAAAACAAATTAATATGATTAATAACGATAGAGGTCAAAGCCTGATTAGCAAATACGTCTGGGTGATAGAGACAATCTATCGCAGACGAAAGATTACGTTCAAGGAATTGAATGAACGTTGGCTTCGCGACACGGACATCAGTAGAGGTGTAGATATCCCCAAACGCACCTTTGACAACTGGCGCTACGTCATTTGGGATATGTTTGGCATCAACATCGCCAATGAGAATCGTGGCGAGTATCGCTATTACATTGAGAACGAAGAGGACATCAGCAAAAACGGCCTCCGTTCCTGGCTTTACAACACATTCTGCGTAAGTAATGCCTTAGCGAATAGTCAGAGTATCAAGGATCGTATCATCCTGGAGTATGTTCCATCTGGTCAGGATTACCTTCAGCCCATTATCGAAGCTATGAAGGAGAATCGTGTACTCAACATGACCTATCACAGCTATTGGAAGGACGAAGAAAACAACTTTGATGTACAGCCATACTGCGTAAAACTATTCCGTCAAAGGTGGTACATGGTTGCTCGCAGCACCTATTCCTATTATTATAAGAAAGGACCACGCATCTATGCACTAGACCGCATCAAAGACCTTCACGCAACAGAAGAGACCTTTGAGATGCCAAAGGACTGGACTGCCAAGGAATACTTTGACGGCTGCTTTGGTATCATAGCGGAACAGTCGGTCAAAATCCAACCAGTCAAGCTGAAAGTATCTGCAGGTCAGGCCAACTACATCCGTGACCTCCAGATGCATGAGTCACAGGAAGAGATTGAGCGAAACGAAGAATATAGCATCTTCACCTTCAATCTTCGTCCAGAGTTCGACTTTCAGCAGGAAATTCTCTGGAATGGCGAAGACATGGAAGTGCTTGAACCGCTCTGGCTCCGTAAAGAGATTGCCGGAAAGATAAAAAGAATGTGGAACAAATATAAGGAATAGCTATGTATAAAGTCAATTTCAGTTTTCGTGGAATACAGGAGCTGTGCCGTATATACTATCGTGACATCATGGAACGCAGGGACATTAAGAGATTTCTGCTTAGTCGACGTGTACGATTCATTAACCCGTGGGGTAAATTTGACTATGCCTACTTTGGTGATTTTTACTTCGATGGTGACGTGATGATGCTCATCACAAAAGACAAAAACTATGTTCCTTATCACAAAAACGACCAGCTTGCTCACACGCTATTATCTACTGTACCCGTTATCTTCGCAGGTGTCGATACTAAGTTAAAAGACGATATGGGCAGAGAAATCTTTACTGGCGACGTAGTGACATATCAAGGTTATACATCTTTGGTCAGATACTTTAATGATGCTGAATTTCCTGGTCTGGCAGGTGACAACTGCGACATTTTGTTTGAAGGTCGTGGTGCCATTCACAAAGAGGGTACGGCATTTGTAAATGTGAATCCAACGATGTTCAAAGAGTATAATCCCACGTTTGTAATTTGGGCTGCTGATGCGTTTTGTCAAGGTGGCCCTTCTTTTGCAGAAATTGCCGAGAAAGCATCCGTAGCAATGGATGCTCCAACATTTATTGAAGGAACGTCCATGCGAAAGAAAATGCAACGATTCACCTATGACGAGATAGATGAGGTACTGACTAATGATAAGACTCTAACTTATTTCAGAGATTGTGACGCAAATGATGAAGATGAGAATGGAGAACCGTGCTACTTCATTTTCGCAGATAATTTTCCAGATTATCAAGTCGAGAAACACTATGAGATTCCAATGCCATATAAGGAGGATTTCGTTGGTGACATGAAAAAGGCATTCAATGATTTCTTGATTTATGCTCATAGCCGTCCCGAAGAGATGTTTGTTCTTGCAGACTTCAAAGGCATTTTCCATATTGACTCGAACTACAAATTTAAAGTAGTATCCGCCTTTGAAGAATGGTATGAATACAATATCCGCAATGTTATATTGCCAAGATGGATATTTTTCGCATTAGGTTCATTACACGGAATAGGAAAAGACTAACTATGAAACAGAATAATATCAGAATTGGCACTGTCGGTGAAACCGCTGTGGCATTAGAACTTTTAAAGAGAGGGTATGATGTGATAAACATCAACAGTACCTATCAGAATTACAAGAATGCCGACTTAGTATGTATGAACCCTGAAACAGGTAAAAGCGTTTTAATACAGGTAAAAACCGGAACAACACATAATATATTAACCGGGTTTACATCAGAGTTGGATGGAAGTATTCCTGATATTGATAAATGCATAATTGGTCCTTGGGTCTTTGTTTACTCACCAAACAAGGACTTCTCTGGAATGGAGTTCTACGTTATGACTCAAAATGAAATAAAAGAGTTGATAACAACAAGTAATTTGTGGTATTTGAAAGAGTGGAATCGTACATTAACTAGAAAGCCCATTGTTGGAGTGTTTGTTGAATGGTTGCAGGGGCAAAACTCTAAGGGAAAGTCAACACAAAAGTTGCAATACCCCGAATATGTTAATAAGTTGGGGCATAATGCATGCAATAGATGGGACAAAATAGAAGCATTATTGAAATAACAAAAGAAATTTCTCTTATATGGAAAATTTTGCAGCAATAGATTTTGAAACGGCTAACAATGAGCGAAGTTCTGTTTGCTCTGTTGGCATCGTCATAGTACGTGATGGGGAGATTGTTGATTCTTTCTACTCTCTGATTCAGCCAGAGCCAAACTACTACAACTATTGGTGCAGCCAAGTTCATGGTCTCTGCTGTCAGGACACAGACGATGCCCCCGTATTCCCAAAGGTGTGGGCACAGATAGAACCGCTGATAGAAGGTTTACCACTCGTAGCTCACAATCGACCCTTTGATGAGGGATGTTTGAAAGCTGTTTTTCGTGTCTATCAGATGGACTACCCAGACTACGAGTTTTACGACACACTATGTGTCTCACGTCGTGTTCTCCCAGACTTGGAGAACCACCAGCTTCACACAGTAGCAGCAGCCTGCGGCTATCAGTTAGAGAACCATCACAATGCGCTGGCTGATGCTGAAGCCTGTGCGTGGATTGCAAGAGAGATATTGTAAATGACCAAATAAGTTACCTTTTTGTATATTTGCAGAAGAATGTTAATAATATGACACAGAATCAGATTATAATCTACAAGGACGAGAATAACGCCATTCAACTTGAGGTCAGGATGGATGGTGAAATGATATGGTTAACACGTCAACAGTTGGCTACACTATTTGGCAGAGACTATAAGACAATCAGTAAACATATCAACAATGCGCTCAAGGAGGAACTTGCTGATGAAGTGGTAGTCGCAAAATTTGCGAGCTTTGCTTGCTTTGGAGATAAAAGGAGATAAAAGGAGATAAAAGGAGATAGAAGGAGATAGAAGACAGCGGCTATCTCCGTATATCTTCCTATATCTACATAACTTCTGATACTTAATAATAGAATCTGTCACTTTTACATCTAATTTATTGATAGTCAGAACGTAGCATACAGTGTAAGGTTTTTTCAACCTTACACTATTTGCATCACTTTTGCCCGCCACCATTGCGGGCGAGGACGCCCGCGCTCCCATGCAAACGACTGGAAAAGATGTTTCCTGCCTTTACGATCAAGAAAGGAACGGATATTGAGCTTGGAAAGAGGTTGGTTAAGATGGGATATGAAAGCAAACGCAACAACAAAGGATCGGCCTTTAGAGTTGAAGGAATATGACATCCAACAGTAAAACAACTTGTTTTACCTTCAGAAAGATACCGTTTACGACCCAAGAAGATGCCTCTTTAGGAAGTGTTTTAATTTGTTGCTATTGTACTCGTTTTACTTACAGTTAGAAACTCTTCTCCTCAACGAAAAAAGAAATATTTATTTTTGTTTTGTATTGTTCTCGCTAATTCGTACCTTTGCACCCAAAAAAAATTGAAACAAGATAATAAACTTTACGAAATATGTGCGGAATAGTAGGTTATATCGGAAAGCAAGAAGCCTATCCGATTCTGATTAAGGGACTTCGCCGACTGGAGTATCGCGGTTACGACTCAGCAGGCGTGGCACTGATCAGCGGCAACGGAGAGTTGAACGTATACAAGACAAAGGGAAAGGTAGACAACCTGACGGAATACTGTGCAGACAAAGACGTGACAGGATGCGTGGGAATTGCCCACACCCGTTGGGCTACCCACGGCGAACCTTCGGCACGCAATGCCCACCCCCATTACTCACAGAGCCATAACCTGGCCATCATCCACAACGGCATCATTGAGAACTATGCCGACATCAAGGCCAAACTTATAGAAAAAGGCGTGGAGTTTAAGAGCGACACCGATACCGAGGTGCTGGTGCAGCTCATAGAATATATTATGGTGAAAAAGCAGATTTCACTGCTTGAAGCCGTACAGGTAGCCTTGTATCAGGTAATTGGTGCCTATGCTATCGCTGTAGTGGACAAGAGCGACCCACAGCAAATCATCGCTGCCCGCAAGCAGAGTCCGCTGGTAGTAGGCATCGGCAAGGACGAGTTCTTCATCGGTTCAGATGCCAGTCCTATCATTGAATACACCGACAAGGTGGTGTATCTGGAGGATGGCAACATTGCCGTGATTCGACTGGATGCCGATATGAAGGTGATGAGCATTCTGGGCGAGGAACAGGACTTGAAGATCAAGACCGTGGACATAGACTTAGGTCAGATAGAGAAAGGTGGCTACGACCACTTCATGCTAAAGGAGATCTTTGAGCAGCCGGAATGTCTGACCAACTGTATGAGAGGACGTATCAACGTGGAGGGTGATCACGTCACGCTGTCGGCACTGATTGACTATCGCCGTCAGCTGCTTGATGCCAAGCGCATCGTCATCGTGGCCTGCGGTACCTCATGGCACGCAGGTCTTATAGGCAAGCAGTTGATAGAGAATTTCTGTCGCATACCCTGCGAGGTAGAATACGCCTCGGAATTCCGCTACCGTAATCCCGTGGTGGGAAAAGGCGATGTGGTGATTGCCATTTCACAGAGTGGTGAGACAGCAGACACATTGGCTGCCGTCCAGCTGGCAAAGGAGAAAGGAGCTTTCATCTACGGTATCTGCAATGCCATCGGCTCGTCCATTCCCAGAGCCACCAATACGGGTACCTATATCCACGTAGGTCCAGAGATTGGTGTGGCATCAACCAAAGCCTTCACCGGTCAGGTCACTGTGCTTACGATGTTTGCCCTGGCACTTGGTGAAGCTAAGGGAACCATTAAGCGCGAGACCTATCTGGAGGTGACACGCGAGTTGAACAACATACCTGAGACCATCAAGGAAGTATTGAAAACCAACGAGAAGGTGCACGACTTGGCCCGCACGTTCACATACGCCCGCAATTTTCTCTATCTGGGTCGCGGATACTCTTATCCCGTAGCTCTGGAAGGAGCCCTGAAGCTCAAGGAAATATCTTATATCCATGCTGAGGGCTATCCCGCAGCCGAGATGAAGCACGGTCCTATTGCATTGATTGACTCCGATATGCCGGTGGTGGTCATCGCCACGCACAATGCGATGTACGAAAAAGTGCTATCAAACATACAGGAGATCAAAGCCCGTCAGGGACGTGTCATCGCACTGGTATCGAAAGGCGACAACACCATAGCAAAGATTGCCGACGAGGTAATAGAGCTGCCCGACGTGATAGAATGCCTGGAGCCACTGATTGCCACCATTCCCCTGCAGCTGCTGGCTTATCATGTAGCTGTATGCAAGGGTAAGAACGTAGACCAGCCACGTAATCTGGCAAAATCTGTGACGGTGGAATGAAGTATGCAGTGATAGGAACGGGAGGCATCGGAGGCTACTATGGCGGCAAGCTGGCCCGCAGCGGACAGGAGGTACATTTCCTATTTCGCAGTGACTATGACTATGTTAAGGAACATGGACTGCAGGTGGACTCGTGTGACGGATCATTCCATTTGCCCAAGATCAATGCCTATGATACAACGGAAAACATTCCGGATGTTGACGTTGTCATAGTCTGCCTGAAGACAACGACCAACCATAAGCTGAGCAAACTGCTTCCCCCTTTGCTCAAACCAGACACTATCGTCATTCTGATACAGAACGGCATTGGTGTAGAGCAAGATGTCGAACAAATGTTCCCCGGCATCCAACTGGTAGCAGGCCTCGCCTTTATCTGTACGGCAAAGACAGAACCTGGCCACGTGAATCATCAATGCTATGGAAGCATTAATTTCGGAAACTATTCGTGTCGCGACGAAGGGAAATTCAATCAGATGGTAGCCGACTTCACAAAAGCTGGTGTGAAAGCCGGAGTGGTGGAATACCACGAAGCCCGTTGGCGCAAGGCTGTATGGAATATGCCTTTCAACGGAATGACAGTAGTCCTGAACACCCAGACCGACAGTCTTCTGAAGAATCCGTCGACCAGACAACTGATTCGTGAACAGATGATGGAAGTGGTAGGTGCAGCAAGTGCTCTTGGAGTGACTATCGACGAGACGTTTGTAGACCAAATGATTCAGACCACTGACGAAATGACTCCATATTCACCTTCCATGAAGTTAGACTATGATTTTCATCGTCTCATGGAGATAGACTATCTCTACACGCGTCCTATCGCTGAAGCCAGAAAGGTGGGTTTCCGAATGCCCAAGTTGGAGATGCTGGAAGCAGAACTGCGTTTTATTGAATCGCAAAGATAAAATCGAGAAATCAAGACAAGAAAAAAGAGCTGCAGAATTCATCTTTAGCTCTTTTTTTCTTGTCTTTCGTTTAGAAAGGCAGGTCATCGGCTGTACCTTCACCGGCAGGTTCCTGTGCAGGAGGGAATGGTGCTGTTGCTGCATCAGGCGCGGCAGGTGCTGCTGCCTGCTGCGGTGGGAAAGGTGTTGCTGCGGGTACAGTGCCTGCCACTTGACCGCGGATAATGTTGTAAGCACGAATATCGTTGAACCAACGTCCGTTGTATTCACGGGCATCAATATCAAACTGAACCGTGATTTCCTCGCCCGGCTGAATATTGAACTGCTTGATGCGATCCTCACCAAAGATGTTGAATAACATCTTTCTGGGATACTGACCAGGAACCTCGATCACGTATTCCTGAGTCATCCATGGGTTACCTGTGCGTGCAGACACACCACCTCTTGCCTCCATGATGGCAATGACTTTTCCTGTTAAATCCATATCTCAATTGTTACTTTTGTTTGTATTTTCACGAAATCGCTTGCGAAATTACTAAAATAGTTTGAAAACAAGCAATTTTTTCGCAAATATTTTGCCAATCAAGTGTTTTTTTGTATTTTTGTAGTCCAATTCGAATAACAACTAACAAGTATAACCATATGAGATTTATAGTATCAAGCACCGCACTGAGCAACCGGTTGGTAGCTCTGTCAAGAGTAATTAACAGCAAGAACTCGTTGCCTATTCTGGGTGACTTCCTGTTTGAGATTATCGATGGGAAACTGAATCTGACAGCATCAGACAGCGAGGTGATGATGAAGACAACGCTTGAGCTGACTGAGACCGACGGTGACGGACGCTTCTGCGTAGGCAACCATGACCTATTGGAAGCTGTGAAAGGCATCTCTGAGCAGCCCATTACCATTGAGGTAAACCAGGACGACAACCTGGCCAAGATCAGCTATCAGAACGGTATGTTCTCACTGCCTGTCGAGAATGCCGATGAGTTCCCGCAGCCTCAGCAGATTGGCGATGGTGCCACCACTATTAATATAGCCACCAACGTACTGGCCGAGAATATCAACCGTTCTATCTTCGCTACAGCTCAGGACGAGCTCCGTCCCGTAATGAACGGTATCTATTTTGACCTGACCAGTGAGTATCTGGCTATCGTAGCCAGTGATGGCCATAAGCTGGTACGCAACAAGGTGCTCAACATCCGCAGCGAGCAACCCGCTTCATTCATCCTGCCTAAGAAACCTGCATCGCTGCTTAAAGGCGTACTGGGTAAGCAGGGCGGTGATGTAGTAATCCGCTTCGATGAGCGTAATGCAGAGATTAACTTCGAGGACGGCATCATTATCTGCCGCCTGATAGAAGGCCGTTTCCCCAACTACAACTCTGTGATACCTCAGAGCAACCCCAACCAGTTGACTATTGACCGCATGGGACTGCTGGCAGCACTCCGTCGCGTACAGCCTTTCTCCAACGATTCCAGCAACCTGATCCGTTTCCACGTTGAGAACGGAACGCTGCAGCTTGACGCAGAAGATTATGACTTCTCAAAGACCGCTACAGAGCGCATGACTTGCGATTACAACGGTATGCCTATGAGCATCGGATTTAAGGGATCATCATTTATTGAGATACTGAGCAACTTCGACTGCGACCAGGTCATCATACAGTTGGCCGACCCCAGCCGTGCCGGATTGGTATTGCCTTCCGAACAGCCTGAAAATCAGGATGTGCTGATGCTGATGATGCCAATGCTGATCAATGATTAATGCATCATTCATAATGCATAATTCATAATAGGTTGAGAATAAATGAAACTGAATTTAAATAAGCCACTGGTCGTCTTCGATTTGGAGACGACCGGTCTTGATTTGGTCAAGGACCGAATCATACAGATATCCTATATTAAGGTTTATCCCGACGGACACGAGGAGCGGGGTGACCACCTGGTTAACCCGGAATGCCATATTCTGCCTATCATCACGCAATTGACAGGCATTAGGAATGAGGATGTGCAAGACCAGCCCACCTTCAAACAGCTGGCCAAGAGTTTGGCAGAAAAGTTCACGGGTTGCGACTTTGCAGGTTTCAACTCCAACAATTTCGATATTCCCTTGCTGGCAGAGGAGTTTCTGCGTGCCGGCATCGACTTTGACTTCTCCAAGTGCCGACTCATCGATGCCTGCACCATCTTCAGGAAGATGGAACGCCGCAACCTTGCCTCAGCCTATAAGTTCTACTGCGGTCGTAAGATGGAAGAGGACTTTGAGGCTCACCGTGCCGATCAGGACACAGAAGCCACCTATCGCGTGCTGATGGGCGAATTGGATTATTATACGGAAGAGAAGCAGCGTGAACTTGGTGAGGATCCTGAAGGTCGTGTATTGACAAACGACATGGATTGTCTGGCACAATTCTCAAAAGCCAACAATAATGTAGACTTTGCAGGCCGCATCATTTGGGGCGAGGCGAAGGATGCCCAAGGCAACACCATCACGGACAAAGACGGCAAGCCCGTCATGGTAGAATACTTCAATTTCGGCAAGCATAAAGGCAAGACCGTGGCCGAAGTTCTCCGTACCGACATGGGCTACTACGCTTGGATTATGGGCGGCGAGTTTACATATAACACCAAACAGGTGCTGACCCGCATTCGTCTGCGCGAGGCACAGAAATAACAATATGCTGAAGGGAAAGAAAATCGTATTGGGAATAACGGGCTCTATAGCAGCCTATAAGTCATGCTTGATTATTCGTGAACTGGTGAAGCGTGGTGCCGAGGTGCAGGTGGTTATCACACCAGCCGGCAAGGAGTTTATCACACCTATCACGCTATCGGCACTCACGCAGAAGCCTGTCATCAGTGAGTTTTTCTCACAGCGCGACGGCACATGGCACTCACATGTAGCTTTGGGGTTATGGGCTGATGCGATGCTCATTGCTCCCTGCACAGCATCCACTTTAGGTAAGATGGCCAACGGCATTGCCGACAATATGCTCATCACCACGTATCTATCGATGAAGGCACCTGTCTTTATCGCACCTGCCATGGACTTGGATATGTATGCCCACCCTACCACGCAACAGAATATGGAGCGTCTGAAGGGCTTTGGCAACCATATCATTGAACCACAGAGCGGTTTTCTGGCCAGCGGACTTGAAGGCAAAGGCCGAATGGAGGAGCCCGAGAAGATTGTGGAAGCACTGGATTTATTCTTCGAAGAAAAAGACCTGCAGGGCAAACGTATCATGATTACCGCAGGTCCAACCTACGAGAAGATTGATCCAGTACGTTTCATTGGCAATTATTCAAGCGGCAAGATGGGTTTCGCCCTCGCCGAAGAATGTGCCCGCAGAGGAGCAGATGTAACGCTGATAGCCGGTCCTGTTAACGTACAATGTGCGATGAGTAATATACATCGCATCGATGTAGAAAGCTGCCAACAAATGTATGATGCAGCAATGAGCTCATTCTCCAAAATGGATGCAGCCATCCTGTGCGCTGCCGTAGCCGATTTCCGTCCTGAAGAAGTGGCTGACCAGAAGATTAAGCGCGTAGGTCAGACGATGGACATCCACTTGATACCCAATCCTGACATCGCAGCCTCACTTGGTAAGACGAAACGCAAGGGACAGGTGCTTGTAGGCTTTGCCCTTGAGACCAATGATGAGCAACAAAATGCCCAGCAGAAACTGGAAAAGAAGAACCTGGACTTCATCGTCTTGAACTCCCTGCGCAACGAAGGCACTTGTTTCAAGAGCGACGAGAACCAGATAAGTATCATATCGCGCAACAGCCAGAAAGACTTCATGAAGAAACCGAAGTCCGAGGTGGCCAGCGATATCATTGATGAACTTACAAAGATTTTATAATGGCGAGAAACAAGAAACCATTACCCTTATTAGAAAACATTACTATCGAGGCCGTAGCAGCAGAAGGCAAATGTCTGTTCCACTGGAACGAACTGGTGGTATTCGTACCGTTTTGCGTGCCTGGCGACATGTGTGACATTCAGATTCGTCGTAAGAAGCACTCGTTTGCCGAAGGCGAAGTAGTGCGGTTCGTAAAGAAGAGCGACGTACGTGCAGTACCTTTCTGCCAGCATTTCGGTGTTTGCGGCGGCTGCAAATGGCAAAACCTGCCATACGAAGAGCAACTAAAATTCAAACAGCAACAAGTATTCGATCAGCTGCATCGCATTGGCAAGGTGGAGTTGCCAGAGTTCCGCCCTATTCTGGGTAGCGTAAAGACACAGGAATATCGCAACAAGCTGGATTACGGATGCGCTAACAAGCGCTATCTGACGAAAGAGGAAATGAGGAGCCTCCCCCCAGCCCCCTCCGAAGGAGGTGGAGCCAAGGATGTACCTGCCATCGGTTTCCATATCACAGGTGCGTTCGATAAGATTCTTCCTATTGAGAAGTGCTGGCTGATGGATGATTTGCACAATTGCATCCGCAACGACATTCGTGACTATGCGATAGAGCATGGTCTTTCGTTCTTCGACCTCAGGGCGCAGGTAGGACTCTTGCGCGATGTGATTATCCGCAACTCTGCCAGCGGAGAGTGGATGGTCATCATACAGTTCCACTTAGGAGCCTCCCCCAGCCCCTCCGAAGGAGGGGAGAAACATTGGGATAGCGAAGACGGAGAAAAAGCACTCGGATTGTTGCAGCATGTAGCAGACACGTTCCCGCAGATCACTTCCCTACTCTATCTGGACAACCAGAAGTGCAACGACACCATTGGCGATCAGGAGATCCTGGTGTTCAAGGGCGAGGATCATATCTTCGAACTGATGGAGGATCTGAAGTTCAAGGTGGGGCCAAAGTCGTTCTATCAGACGAACACCGAGCAGGCCTATCATCTTTACAGCGTTGCACGCGAGTTTGCAGGATTGACGGGCAAAGAGATGGTGTACGACCTCTATACAGGAACGGGCACTATAGCCAACTTCGTAGCCAAGAAAGCAAAGAAGGTCATCGGTATTGAGTATGTCCCCGAGGCTATTGAGGATGCAAAAATCAACTCTGAGATTAACGGCATTGAGAACACGCTGTTCTATGCCGGCGATATGAAAGATATTCTGACGGATGAATTTATTGCCGAGCACGGACGTCCCGATGTCATCATCACCGACCCGCCCCGTGCAGGTATGCACCCCGATGTAGTAAAAACCATTCTGCGTGCTGCTCCTGAACGTATCGTCTATGTATCATGCAATCCTGCCACGCAGGCTCGCGACCTGCAGGATTTGGACGAAGCGTACAAGGTCGTAGAAGTACAACCCGTGGATATGTTCCCGCATACCCCGCACGTTGAGAATGTTGTACTGTTGGTGAAAAGGTGAAAAAGTGAAAAAGGTATATAAGTTAAATGTAAAAAGAATCGAGACTATGAAGAAGATTTTGATGGCAGCCCTGATGATGGGTGCAACACTGAGCACACAGGCTCAGAGCAATTGGTTTGAAAACGTGAAGTTCAGCGGATACGGCATGGTGCAGTATCAGGCAAGTGACCAAGATCAAAAAGAGTCCAACGGATTTAACCTCCGTCTGGCACGTTTGGCATTGGAGGGGCGCGCCCACAAAGACTTCTATTGGAAGACACAAATGCAGATTAACGGAAATGCCTTTGACACAAAGGCAGACGGTAAGAAAAACAACATGACCATCCGTCTGGTAGACCTCTTCGGAGAGTGGCAGAAATACGAGTTCTTTAAAGTGAAGGCTGGTCAGTTCAAACGTCCCTTTACGTTTGAGAACCCCATGCACCCTATCACTCAAGGCTTCATGAGCTACTCACAGAATGTCAGCAAGTTGGCTGGCTTTGCCGACCGTACTGGCGAACACGCATCCAACGGTCGTGACATCGGTGTCCAGATCCAGGGTGACTTCCTGAAGAATGCCGAGGGTCGCAACCTGTTACACTATCAGATTGGCGCATTCAACGGCGAGGGCATCAACACTGGCGACGCAGACAACCGCAAGGACATCATCGGCGGTGCATGGGTTATGCCTATCAAGGGATTGCGTATCGGTGCCTTCGGATGGACTGGTAGTCGTGCAGGCGTAGGCGAGAAGAACCGCTATGCCATTTCAGGCGAATATGCAGCTAACGACTGGACCTTCCGTACAGAGTATATCCACAGTCAGGGTTGGAACGCAGCTCAAACCAGCGACAAGGCCGATGGTATCTATGCACTCTGCATTGCTCCTATCCAAAAGAACAAGATGCACGTCAAGGCTCGCTACGACCTGTATCGCGAGGCCAAGGAATGGGGACAGTCAAAGACCATGTACGAGATCGGTGCCGACTACCTGTTCACCAAGAACCTACAGATTAACGTGGAGTATGCTCGCGTGAACGACCGCACCATTGCCAACCCCGACAAGCACAACTACAACATGGTAGATGTGGAGCTCGATTTCCGCTTCTAAAAGTGAAGAGTGAAGAGTGAAGAATTTGCTACCGCTTCATGCAAAGTAAAGTTCTTTTAATCTACACAGGCGGAACGATTGGTATGAACCAAAACCCGCAGACAGGTGCTCTGGAGCCATTCGACTTCGAGCACCTGCTCAGCCGTGTGCCGGAGCTGAAGCAATTTCAGACCGAGATAGCCACCTATCAGTTCAACCCTCCTATCGACTCCAGCGATATGTCGCCCCGTCTGTGGACAGAACTGGCCCATATCATTGCCGACCACTACGAGGAATACGACGGTTTTGTGATTCTTCATGGCACCGACACGATGGCTTACACAGCATCGGCCCTATCGTTCATGCTCGAGAACCTTTCGAAACCTGTGATCCTCACTGGCTCGCAACTGCCTATCGGTCAGCTGCGCACCGATGGCAAGGAGAACCTGATTACCAGTATCGAGATGGCTGCGGCAAAACGAGAGAACGGTTCTGCGATGGTACCTGAAGTGGGTATCTACTTCAACGGACACCTGATGCGCGGCAACCGCACCACCAAACAGAGTGCCGATGAGTTCAACGCCTTTGAGTCGTTCAACTATCCTCATCTGGCTGATGCTGGTGTAGAGATTACCTATCACAATGAGTTCATTCATCGCCCATCACCCGTCACCCGTCACCCGTCACCCTTTACGCCTCAATTCAAACTTGACAACAACGTGATCATTTTCTCGTTGTTCCCTGGCATCCGCGAAGACCTGATTCGTCACATCATTGCTACGCCTAACCTACGAGCCATCGTGATGCGTACCTTTGGCTCAGGCAATGCGCCTCAGAGTCCCTGGCTTATCAATGCCCTTCGCGAGGGAACCCGCAATGGCAAGGTCATCATCAACATTAGCCAATGTCTGCAAGGCTGTGTGGAGATGGGACGCTATGATACCGGCTATCAACTACAGGAAGCGGGTGTTATCAGCGGTTACGACGGAACGGTGGAGGCAGCAGTTACCAAACTGATGTATCTACAAGGGAAATACGAAGACGCTGAACAGGTGCGCAAGTATATGAGACAAAACATCCGTGGAGAAATCTCCATTTAATATTAACTATAAAAACCTACAACAATGAAAGAATTGAAAGGAACAAAGACAGAGAAAAACCTGCAAGAAGCTTTTGCAGGTGAGAGTCAGGCACGCAACAAGTACACCTACTGGGCATCAAAAGCCAAGAAAGACGGTTATGTACAGATAGCTGCTATCTTTGAAGAGACAGCTGCTAACGAGAAGGAACATGCCAAGATGTGGTTCAAGCTGTTGGAAGGCGGTGCCATCAAGAGTACTGCCGAGAATCTTGAGGCTGCTGCTAATGGCGAGAACTTCGAGTGGACGGATATGTATGCCCGCATGGCCAAGGAGGCTCGCGAAGAGGGCTTTGATGAGATTGCCGAAAAGTTCGAGGCCGTTGGTAAGATTGAGAAGGAGCACGAGGAGCGCTATCGCAAACTTCTGGACAACGTCAAGAAGGAACGCGTGTTCTCAAAAGATGGTGACGTTATCTGGCAGTGTTCAAACTGCGGACATATCGTCATCGGCAAGAACGCCCCTGAGGTATGCCCTGTATGCGACCATCCCCAGGCTTATTTCCAAGTAAAGGCTGAGAATTATTAAGCCAACAAGATTTGCACTATGCGCTCTGCCGTACGACCGTCCCATCGGTCAGGCAGGGCGCATTTTTTCCATTCGCCTGCCTCAATACGCAGGATCTCCTCCTTCAATCGCTGAGGATCTTCTCCCACAAGGACATTACTGCCTACTGTGACCGTCTCCTCATGCTCTGTGTAACTGTTAAGTGTGATGCAAGGCACACTATTAAAGGTTGCCTCCTCTGCCACATTACCAGAATCGGTGATGATGCCTTTTGCATTGGCGATGAGCCAACCGAACTCCAAGTAGGGGAGTGAAGAGTGAAGAGTGAAGAGTGAAGAATTTCTAAAAGCCATCATACGACTTACTGTTTCGTAGGCCTTTCCACGCAGCGGGGCGATAATGGGGGTATCGCCGGCAGCCTCAGTCATTACCTCTAACATCAGCTTTAGTTTCTCATCATCAGCAAGCAATGCCTTTCTATTGAGTGTGAAAACAAAGTAGTTTTGAGGTTGGAGGTTGGAGATTTCAGGTTTAACGAGTCGCTGATGGTTAAAGCGGAGGGTATCCATCAGGATGTTTCCGACCATATAGGTATTGTTGCTATCCGACTGCTCCCTACTGGCTATGCTATTGCTCTTGATGCCAGCCGTAAAGAGATAGTCACTAAGGGCATCAATAACCAGTCGGTTTACCTCCTTCGGCATATTCATATCGAAGGAACGGGTGCCAGCCACCAGATGCGCCAGTTTGATGCCACGCTTCTTCGTAACGATAGCAGCAGCCATTGTAGAGGCGAGGTCATCGACCACGATAACCACATCGGCAGGATTATCTTCGAGATAAGCATCGAAATGTGCCATCACCCTACTGGTAATCTCATTCAGGCTGACGCTGTCCACCCCAAAGAATACTGATGGACGCGGCATCTGAAGGTCATTAAAGAGCGACGGTTCCAGCGTAGGGTCATCCTCACACCCTGTATATACCAGTTCGTACTCAGCCCCATCCGTCTTCTCAATGGCACGAATCAGCGGGGCCACCTTCACAAAATTAGGGCGTGCACCCGCCACGATACAGATCTTTTTCATAGTAATTTTCTTCTTATGTTAAATCACTTCCCACTCAGATAGCGGTAGCGAATTATTCACTCTTCACTCTTCACTCTTCACTCTTCACTTTTTAAGCAGCCGGTCTATCTCGTCAAACTGCTTGCCCATATTCAGGTTCAGGTAGATGCGGTACAGCACCGGAGCCCATTTGGCCTTTTCGTTTGGCATCAGTTTGCGATAATGTTCCATATATGGACAGGCTTTCTGGTAAGCCTGTTTCACCAGTTTCTTTTCTTTGCGGTCAGCCAGTCGGTCGGCAATGTTGACGTAGGCCGTACCGGCATTAAAATAAGGTTCTGCGAGGTTAGGGTTCACCTCTATAAGTCTTTCGCTATACTTGATGCTCTCGGCATAGCGTTCCATGCGCAGCAGTGTAGTAGATTTGGCGAACAGGAATAGTTCGCTCGACGGTTTGAGCATCAAGGCTGTATCAGCCAATGCCAACGCCTTTTCGTATTGTCCCATGCTGGTATAGGCATCCAGCAGACGTGGGAAGAAATAATGGAAGTCCGGGTATCTTCGGAACCCCTCTTCCATCGTCTTGACATACAGTTCGTCATCTTTCAGCCACTTACGTGCCTCAGCCACGAACTGCAAAGTAAAGTCGGCCTTCGACTCATCCTTCAGCGCCAGCTTGTGATAGCGCAGCGTGAGCACCGCATCCTGCATCTTATAGCCGCAGTAGGTAGCCCAATAGGCCGCCTCAGGCAATCGTGTGTCGAGTGAATCGTATTGATATGCCTCGAACAACGGCTGCCTACTACAATCTATATAGGCTTCGTAGTAGCGATAGGCATCAGTCCATTTCTCCTTTCTCAACAGAAAGGATCCACCGTTAAATATATTGGGACGGATGGTATTCAGCAGTTGTGAATGCTTTTTACGGTTGTCATCGGTCAGACTGTCATACGTCTCGGCAACGGTAAGCAGCTGCAGAGCCTTTGCGAAGAAGGCCGCTGTGTCGTATTTCTGTTTTAAGTAAAGTTTTTCGTTGCCCTGCTCATATTGTCCGAGCACGGCATCATAGTAGGCCAGCCATATCCGCTTATCGGTACGGTTGACCGAGTCTTTCAGCAGAGTAGCCAGTGTTTTCTCTGCGTCTGCATATTTGCCGCTCTTGATAGACGACCGTGCTTGACTTAGCTCCTGACGAGGATTGCTCACCTTCGTCTTTTGAGCCATCAAGCACGGTGTCGTCATCAATATGAGAAGCAGAACTGCAAAGAGTTGCTTCATTCTGTCAGTTTAAGTGATACTTATTGAGCATTTACCAGAGCTTCCATCTCGTCGCTCTTAGCCTTGTCGCCCAACGAATAATAAATCTGGTAGAGCGGATAAGCCCATTTTACCTTCTCGCGGTCGGGATCCAGCTCCTTGGCACGCTCCAGGAATGGCAGAGCCTGGTTCAGGATTTCCTTCACCTTGTCGGCATTAACCTTGGTGAGACCACCGGTATTCTTGTCGGCCAGCTTGTCCTTCAGTTCGATAGCCTTACTGTTCAGGCAAACGCCGGCATTGAAGATGCACTGTATGAACTCGTCATCAAGCTCGATGGCCTTCTTGTAAGACTCTACGGCAGCGTCCCACTCACGGTTGTTCATCTGCACCTCACCTTTCAATGCCCAAGCCATCTTGTTCTGTGCATTCAGGGCAATCTCCTCGTCGGCCCACTCAGCCAGAGCCTTTTGGTTGTTGGAACGGGTATAGAACTCCATGAGCAGATTGAAGTAACGCTCCTCCTCAGGATTAGCCTTATGCAATTCCTTCACGGTATTGACATAGTCCAGTGAGTCCTCAGCGGTCTTCATCAGGTCTTTCTTCGAGAAGAGCAGGATATCGTTGGCATCTCCGGCCTTTGAAGGATCGGCCTCAATGAGCTTCTTGGCATAGACGACGGCATCCTCATAGTTCTTCATCTGATAAGAGAGGAATGCGCAATAGTAGAGGATGTCATTATAGAAAGGCTCCTTGGGGAACTCCGTCTCAGGCAGATTCTTGAAGAGAGATGTCTCACGCATATTCACGTAAGCCTTCCACAAATGAATAGCCTCATCATTGTTCTGCTTGTTATAGTAGTACTGACCACCCTGAACGAGGGGAACAGAAAGCATCTTCATGCGATCCTGGTTTGCCTTCTGGTATTTCACCTTCACCTTTCCCTTTTCGTCAGGCATCTGATCGTACTTATCAGTCTCAACAGCAGCCTCCAAAGCCTTGATGGCACTGCGATACATCAATGCGGAATCAGCCTTCTCTTTTGCTCCAGGCACCATGCTCTTGATAGCAGCGTCGGCCTGTTGTGAATACTGCTGATAATAGATGTCTGTCTGAAGGTTCCATGCTGCGGCCTTGTCGAGCGTCTCGCTTGATGTGAGTGCCGGTGCCAGCATCTGTGTGGCAGCCTCGAAATCACCTGCCGAAACAAGTTTTTTGGCTTGTTTCACCACTGCATCCTGTGCAAAAGCTGTGGTGGCAGCACCTGCCATCAGAGCCATGATCATTAACTTTTTCATATACATAAGTTATTGGTTAAACGGTTATTCTTTATTCTCTGTATTTTCTGAGTCCTCTGCGTTTTCAGAGATCTCGGCATTTGCCTCCTGCTCCTCAGCCAGTTCCTCCTCGGTAGCTTTCTGCACCTTGCAGACGCTGGCGATGGTGTCGTTCTTCTTCGTGAGGTTGATCAGGCGAACGCCCTGCGTAGCGCGACCCATGACGCGTACCTCACTGACGTTCAGACGGATCAGGATGCCGCTCTTGTTGATAATCATCAGGTCGTTCTCGTCGGTCACCACCTTGATAGCCACCAGACGGCCGGTCTTCTCAGTGATGGCGAGGGTCTTCACACCCTTGGTACCGCGGTTGGTGATACGATAGTCCTCGATGTCCGAGCGCTTACCATAGCCGTTCTCGCTCACCACCATGATGGTCTCTGTCTGAGGATCGTTGACACATACCATGCCTACTACCTCATCATCACCACCGTCGAGACGCATTCCGATA
Organism: uncultured Prevotellaceae bacterium; assembly: GCA_902785695.1. Classification (GTDB taxonomy): domain Bacteria; phylum Bacteroidota; class Bacteroidia; order Bacteroidales; family Bacteroidaceae; genus Prevotella. The sequence continues at coordinate 20,490 of CACZZQ010000010.1, forward strand.
ACACCAGTAGATACACGACCCATGGTGCGGATCTGGTCTTCATTGAAGCGAACGGCACGTCCGTTGCGGTTAGCCAGCAGGATTTCGTTCTTACCGTTGGTCAGACGAACGCCTACAACCTCGTCGCCCTCGTTGATATTGATAGCAATCACACCAGCAGCACGCACGTTCTTATATTGGTTCAGACAGGTCTTCTTCACAATACCCTGCTTGGTGGCGAATACCACGTAGTGGTTGTTCAGGAACTCCTCATCATTGAAGTTCTTGATGCGCAGTACGGCATTGATAGAGTCGTCTGGCTCAATATTCAGCATATTCTGGATGGCACGACCCTTAGAGTTGCGGTCGCCTTCAGGAATCTCGTAGCACTTCTGCCAGTAGCAACGGCCCTTCTGGGTGAAGAACAGCAGCGTGTTGTGCATTGTGGCTGGATAGATATACTCTGTAAAGTCGTTGTCGCGATGACGAGCACCCTTAGCGCCCAGTCCTCCACGGCTCTGAGCATGGAAGTCGCTCAGCGGTGTGCGTTTGATATAGCCCATGTGGCTGATGGTAATCACCACAGGATCATCGGGATAGAAGTCCTCTGCATTGAACTCATGGTCGAAGGGGATAATCTCCGTCTTACGCTCGTCGCCGTACTTCTCCTTCACCTCTAAAAGGTCTTCCTTCATCACCTGCTTGCAACGCTCAGGATTGTTCAGGATTTCTTCCAAGTCGGCGATGAGTTTCATCAGGTCGTCGTACTCCTGATGCAACTGATCCACACGCAGGCCGGTCAACTGACTCAGGCGCATATCCACGATAGCCTTCGACTGCAACTCGTCCAGGTCGAAGCGCTTCTCCAAGTTGCGCTGGGCATCGGTAGGTGTAGCCGACTGGCGGATGATGTGCACCACCTCGTCGATATTGTTCACGGCAATGATCAAGCCCTCCAGGATGTGGGCACGCTCCTGCGCCTTCTTCAGGTCGAACTTCGTGCGACGGATAGTCACCTCGTGACGATGCTCAATGAAGTAGCGGATACAGTCACGCAGTGAAAGGAGCTTTGGACGCATCTTGCCATGAGTGCCGGGAATGGGCACCAGGGCGATATTGTTCACAGAGAACGAGCTCTGCAGAGCCGTCATCTTGAACAGCTTGTTCAGAATCACATTGGCATTAGCATCGCGCTTCACGTCAACCACGATACGCATACCCTGACGGCCTGACTCATCGTTCACGTTCGAGATACCCTCAATCTTGTGCTGCGTAGCCAGATCGGCGATATAAGCCACCAAGTCGGCCTTGTTCACACCGTAAGGAATCTCCGTCACCACAATCTTATCGTGGGTCTCGCCACTCTCGATCTCGGCCTTTGCACGCATCACGATACGGCCTCGACCTGTCTCATAGGCATCCTTTACACCCTGCAAGCCATAGATATAAGCGCCTGTGGGGAAGTCAGGACCGGGGATATACTGCATCAAGCCCTCGCAGTCAATCTCAGGATTGTCGATAAAGGCGCAGCAACCATCGATCACCTCACCCAGGTTGTGGGTAGGCATATTCGTTGCCATACCTACGGCAATACCGTTACCACCGTTTACCAGCAGGTTAGGCACCTTTGTTGGCATCACGCTGGGCTCCACCAGGGTATTGTCGAAGTTGGGGTCCATATCCACGGTGTCCTTCTCCAGGTCGTCCATGATATGCTCACCCATCTTCGAGAGGCGGCACTCCGTGTAACGCATGGCAGCAGGCGAGTCACCGTCTACCGAACCGAAGTTACCCTGACCGTCGACCAGCATATAGCGCATATTCCATTCCTGACCCATACGCACCAGGGCGCCATATACTGACGAGTCGCCGTGGGGGTGATACTTACCGAGCACCTCACCTACAACACGCGCACACTTCTTGTGTGGCTTGTCGCTGGTGTTACCAATGCCCATCATACCATAGAGAATACGGCGATGCACGGGTTTAAATCCATCACGAACATCAGGAAGGGCGCGAGCCACAATCACGGACATTGAATAGTCAATGTACGAAGACTTCATCTCTTCCTCGATGTTAATCTTCAAAATTCTGTCGTTATCAAACGTCTGATCCACTTTTTATAATGCTTAATTCTTAATGCTTAATGCTTAATGCTTAATGCTTAATGCTTAATTGAACAATGAACTTTTAGGCTGGAAATTGCGTTTAAGGCCATTTTTAAGCCCGCTGACGCGTTTTCGCCTTTTTGTTTCGGCGTACAAAGGTACAAAAAAAAGTGAGAAGTGAAAAGTGAAAAGTGAAAAAATTACATTTTTTTATTTTTAAATTTTTACATTTTTACATTTTTGCATTTTTACAATTTTGCATTTTTGCATCTTTACATTTTTACATTTTTACATTTTTCATCGTACCGTCATATGAAAACAGCCCTGCTTCACCTCATACTTGATATAGCAGCGATTATTCTGGCGCATATCGTTGAGCACCTCGCTCAGGATGAACTTCAGCGAGTCGTTGCGCACCTCACGACGTTTCGGACCGTCTGGGTCCTCCACCGTCTGATAGCGGTTATAGCAAATATCAACGGTAGTGCCGTAGAGGTGGCACGAGTTCTCCGTAGCGTTGCCGTTATGCCGGCGCAGCTTCAACACATCCTCCTGCGTACGCAATACGCTGGTCACGATAAAACGGTGCAAGGGTACGCCTTTCACCTGAAGACTGTCGAAGAAAGCCTCTCCGATGTCCTGCAACAGGATGGCAGCACGAGGCACCAGATAGGGAATACTGCTATAGAGCGAGTCTATAATATAATAAGGTGAACAGCCTATGTACACCAGTTCGTCTTTTCTTGCCTCCGCATCCTGGCGGTTCTTCACGGGTTTCACGCCCCATCGGTTGGCAGCCACTATCTGCACATCATTAACGTCGGGGAAAGCCTTCTGATAGCTGGGAACGCTCCAAATCCTATGAGGCCGCTCACCGTCGGCCAAGTACTTCGTGCTGACGGGCTTTATCTGACTGACGGGTTCTTTAGCCTCAGCGGCCTGCGTTGTCCGTCTTGCCTCCTTTTGCTTAGTCGTCTCGACAGTACCAACACCAGAAACGCCGCACCTTACCAGTGCCAGCACGATGACCACAATTCCAAAAATCTCCAGAAACCTGTGTTTGCGAATATCCTGAACCATCAATCCTTTTCTTTCTCGTCTTATCTTAATGCGTTCCTTACGTCATTCTCGTCTGCAAGGACAAACACCCGTCCGAAGGTACCTACCGTGATGGGAAGCGTCTGACCGTGATAGCTCACCCAGCCCACTGAAAGCACCAGGTAGTCCTCCACCTGCATATTGCTCTGCAGGAAACTGCCCGCAGCGTTCATCGCCATATCCAGGCCTTTCTCAGTAACCTGCTCAGCAAATTCCGCAGGCATCTCCTTTGGCAACTGCACACTGGCCACCTCCTGACTTACCACCTTCATAGCCAGCTCCCTCACTGCCGCCTGATGTTCCCACGGCTCCGGCTTCGTCAGTGCCATCACTACCAACACGATAATCACCACGAAGGTCAGGAATACAAATATCTTCTTTGCCATAGTCTTCACTCTGAAAATTGGCTGCAAAGTTACGAAATAACGGGGGAAACACAAAAAGAAAATGCGTTTTTCTTCTTCATTTGGCTTCATCGGCATTTTCATTCAGGCCAATCGGCACTTTCATTCAGGCCGCTCTGCACTTTCATTCAGGCCTGTCTGCACTTTCATTCAGGCCAATCACCTACTTGCCGACCAAGGTCGGCCGATCAGCTGACCCGGGTCGGCCGATCTGCTGACTAAGGTCGGCCGATTTGCTGACCTTGGTCGGCCGATAGCAAAGGATGTCATCTGAATCTACAAACTGTCCCGTTTTCGGTTAGCATGAAGCTTCCTTTACGCAACAAGGGCCCCCGATTCCTCGAGAGCCCCTGCATCCATCTATGTTTCAAAGATGTGGAATGTCAACTGCTGATTAGTAGTCTTCATCATCGTCAAACCATCTGCCACCACGGCTTTCAGCATCAGTAACACCAGCTTCAGTTGTCGTTTGATTCGATACACCAAGACCTGATACGCAGATAATATTGGAAATATTCAAGCGAATCTCCTGCATTTTAGGTTCAATATATGTCTTTTTCATTGTTGTTTCCTTTAAATTATAACATGAATTACCATTAATTGTACATGAATTTCTCATTAATTTCTTTTCTATCAAGAATTAGAGAATTGAGGAATTATTTCACCATTACTTTCTTACCATTCACGATGTACATTCCCTTAACAGGCTGAGCGACGCGACGACCCTGAAGGTCGAAGAATTCTGATCCGTTAAAAATGGATTCTGAACTCTTAACCGTCTTTATACCAGTCGGCTCGTCAAAATCAATAAAGACGTTACCTCTAGCCAAAGAAGGAGTAATTGCAGTCAAATCTACATAAGCCTTATTGGCATCTACCGTTACAGCATCAGCATTATCCACTTGATAAAGTTTATTGCTGCTTAGTACATAGCTATTCAACGGTGCCTTCGTACTTACAAAAGTACCAATCAAACCATTATCAGAACCAGCAGAAGCAGCATCATATGTATCGAGGTCTGCACGGAAGAAGTTCACGTTATGTTCGTCATTACCCGATGCTTCACCATTATCATGTCCAACGACATCTGTTGCCTTATAGAAATATGGCTTTCCTGCCTCAAGCAGACCAGTTACCTTGGTCAATGTTAGACTATTTCCGACCTTGCCTTCAATGCTATACACCTCAGCACCGGCACAAGAAGCTACATAGGGCAGACAGATAGTTCCAAACTTACCAACGGTTGAAGATGTATAATTACGCGTTACGTCGCCAGATGGGTATAGATTCCATCGATTGGCAGTCATTAATTTAGCATTAGCGCAGTCGGTCAGATAGAATACAGATGGAGTTATCGTACCTTCGATTGAAAGCGACTTGATATGGAAAATATCAATATTCTTAACTTTTCTCAGATAGTCCATACTAATGCAGGCAATGCTTTGGTTATGATAACGGCTGAAATACATATTGGGACCAGTTGTTCCTGCATCTACACCTACATATTCATCTCCGCTTATTGAATTACCAGAATTATCTGTAATTGTAATTTTGTGAGTAGCATTAGCACCACCATTAGACAAAGCCATCACAAGATAGTCCCAATCAGAGAGGTCAACAGGCGTTGCGAATGTCCAAGTACCATTAGTCAAAGTACCAGCTTCTGCATCGTATCCGGTAGCGTTTGAGAAAGCAAAGATACTTGTGTTGGCGGCATTATCTTCCTTTTCGAGGTCTGTACTTCCAGAGAAATTAATACCATCATACAATTTCAAATAAACTTTACTAGCACTTGTGCCGTCAACTTTCAAATAAACGCCAGTTTCATCTGCACATTGAAAAACAAATCCGTTTCCTGCTTCATATGATAATTTCCAAATGCCACCAAATTCATAGTCCCAACCATAATTATTATTAACGCCACTAGCAGAACTGGCAGCAAAGGTATGGCCATATTGAGAATGATTCAAAAAACTACCGAAATTCCATGCGTGGGTAAAATAATCACCTGCACTATTAAAAATCTGAATTTTATAGTTGTTATCTTCAGCGTTTCCGTCATTATCAGTATCAAGGCCGTCTACTTTAGTAACCTGATATAGATAATATCCATCTACAGGAACAGAAGCAACCTCTATATTTTTTGCATCAGTAGAACTTGTCATGAAATACATTGCTTTGGATGCGTCTGAATTAGCAATCACAAACTTTGTTCCATCTGTAATACCGGACAATGAAGTAATCTCATCACCAAAGCCAGTAGCAACAGTTATCGTTTTCACAGGATTGTAGAGATACATCTCCGTAATAACGGCACTACCATCAGAAGATCCTGTACCCCATAGAGTTAATTCTGTTACATTATTTAAATTAATATCATAACTGGAAAAAACAACATTGTTGACACCTTCTGTAAGATTAATTATTTGATCGCTTTTTCCTTCACTTACAACCTTCAGTTGTATATAACCATTATCACCTGTGATGCTCGTTATTGTAGCACGAATCTTTGTGTACGCACTTAAATCGCCTGTCGGAAAGTTTGTACTCATGACTTTGTAGCCATCTGTGCCTTTCCACGACATAGTTTTGGTTTCACCATTCCACGATGCAACCCAACCAGAAGGACTCCAATTAGTTTTAGTCGCTTTTGCCCCCCCCACTCCAACAACTAGCAATGCCAGAGTGAGCATCAATTTAGTAAATTTTCTCATAATGTAAATTGTTTAGTTTTTGTTATTATTATGTATTTCTTTTAAAGTAAGAATAGGGTTCCAGTTCATTCAAGAGCCCCATTCTTACTATGAGCATTAAGATTTAGAAGTCTTCTTCCTCTTCTAACTCTTCTTCGTCGTCCCATGCATTATGGCGTCTGACACCTGTCAGTTCTCCGCCTTCCTCATATTCTTCAGCATCTTTCAGATTAACAGGAGTCGAGGTAGCTATCATAGTTATGGTAGAAACCTTCACAACTACCAATTCCGGGCTATTATATATCTTTTTCATAATCATTTCCTCCTTTGCTTTACTTTACAACCTTTTTTCCGTTCACAATATACAAACCCTTTGTGGGATTCATTACGCGACGACCACTGAGGTCGAAATACTGGTTCACGCTGAATGACTTACTATTAATCGTTTTCACGCCAGTTGTCTCCTCATCGAAGCTGATGTTCAGCGCACGTGCACCACCAGAGATGGCAGAAGTGCTCACCTTGAAATAGCCTCGGAAGGCAGGTAAAGTAGCAGCTTTGGTAGCAATCTTCACCAGCGAGCCGTTATTGAATGCGAAGTAGCTATTCGTCTCATCGCTGGCAGGAATCGAAGTAGAAGCCAAGGTGCCGATAAACTCCACGTTGGTAATTTCTGCACCAAGGTTTGCTGGTGTGGCAGCAATAGTCTTGCCAGGCTCAGACAAAGTAAGACTTGTAGCAGTAGGAACTGCCAAATAAGCCTTATTTGCCTCAGGTGCCTCTACCGATGTAAAGTGAATTGTAGCACCATCAAAGCTGGTCATTTCATAGAACGTACCCAAAGTAGCTGCCTCAGCTTCCGTCAATGCAAAGGGCAAGCAGACGGTAGTAATAGCGTCAGCCACGAAAGAACGATTATAGGTCGGAACAGCTGTAGCAGTAAAGTCAACGGGTGACTTGAAGGAATAACCATCAGCAATAGTAAGCAGTTCGCAGACACCAGACACAATCACGTTATGGTCATTAGTCAAAGTTCCTGCATTGGACACAAATAAGCAATTAGGATTTGCTGCAGCGAGTCCTACTCCACTACCCGTTACGTTTGCCAAATCGATCACTGTTGTTTCACTATCGGCTAAAGCTGCAATTACCACAGAAGATTTCTTACCATCTTTAATATCACCAGATAATGTATAATCTACATTAGTAGGAATATTGGGATTAATCACAGATACTTTGGTCACAGTTACAGTATTACCCCAATTTACCTTGATAGAATTCAGATGGAAAGGCTGATATGAAGAAATGTCCAACAAGGTTCCTTCTTCCGTCGGAGTGACTAATATTTGTGGACAATCTCCACCATTTCCTTCTCCCGCAGGTCGGTTATACATAACACGTACCGTACCGCCCGAACCATATATCTTGATTCCTGAGCATGAAGAGAGGTCTGCATAATTAGAATAATGAACATTTGCATCTCCATATATCAAAGAACCTTCTACTTGTGCTTCATTTTTAACATTTACTTCACAAGCACCTGGATTATTATAAAGCGATGAAACCAAATCAAATTCTGGGGTAGGAACTTCAGCTGTTACTTCCGGATATTCCATAACAACACTATACTCGGGCTTATTCCAACTATCATCGCCCCAATTAGAGGCAAGGCCTTTCTCAAAATCGCCACCATTGATGAGGTTCGTTGTACTACCCTGCTCCACCAGTTTCACATCGTCGAAGCAAACGGTACCATTAAGTGAGCCAAAACACCACTTCAAATGTGTCAAATCATCAGCAGCAGTAAAGGTGCAAGAGCAATCTCCCCATTCAGTACCGATATTATATCCTGTATAATTGGTGCCTCCTCCATCTTTATAAGGCCAGAATGGCATATTATAAGCTTCTGAGCACTTGGCCTTCATCGTGAGGACGTAAGTCTTGTCTTTCACCAACGGAGTATCAAGTCTATACCAGACAGCCCATTCCCAAGCATTGGCCTTTACCTCATTAGTCGTCATTTTCAGATACTTACTGGGCTTAGCTGCAGTCTCATATACTCCGTATTCAGGTTTATTCCAACCATCATTACCCCAATGAGAATCCAATCCTGACTCGAAGTCCCCACCGGTAATTAAGTTCGTGGTCTCGCCTTTCTTCACCAACTTGACGTTATCAAAGCGAAGGAAACCATTAAGAAGACCGAAATTCCACGACAAACGATCAAGGTCGTCACCGGCTGTAAATTCACATGTACAAGCCCCCCATTCCGTACCTATTTTATAACCAGTATATGTTGTTCCTCCACCTTTCTTGTTTGGCCAGAAGGCGATATCGTAAGATTCAGAGCAAATTGCGTCCATTGTAAGAACATATTTCTCACCTTTCACAAGCGGAGTTTCAAGATCATACCAGATAGCCCATTCCCAAGCATTGGACTTTACCTCGTTTGTAGTGATTTCAAGGTAATGGTTACCTGTAGATTCTACTGGATTTTCTTCTACTGTTCCCTCCTTAATAGCAATGTTGCTAATAGTAATTGCATTGCTTTCTGAGGGACGTGTGATTGTCAGCTGATACTCACCCCATCCGTCTGTAATTTCAAAAGGCAACACAGCGTCTTCACCAACATTGACAGTTTCATCAAGCACAACCGTATTCGGGCTTGTCAGTTTCTGAATCTTTACACCCATGCTTACTGCTGCTCCTGTAGAATTAAAGCTAAGTACATACTCACCGTCGCCGAACTGCAGCGAATGATAAACATTCTGGTTTTCGTTAGTATTTTGATCTCCACCAAACTGCAACAATGTGGTGCCATCGTTCATCGTCCAACCGTGACTGGCAGGTGCGAAGCCTGCCTCCTCAATGCGAGGAGCCCACTTCAATGTTGGGTCACAAGAAGAATCCAGCGTATACTGTTCGAAGAAGTTCCACATGGTTTGGGCAGAGTTGCCATCCTCGGTGTTTTCAGTATAAGCTTCATGACCCATTCCGTCAACCTCATAATATACATATGGGAAGCTACCATCGCCAGCCTGATAAACATTCTTAGTATACTTTCCATCCACCGTAGTCGTCGTAGGTACAGGATTAGCACCAAGACGAGCTACCATCTCATCAACTATCGTAGGCATCAGAGAATACTTCACGAAGTCATCGTTCTTGCCGTGAATATGCAGGAAAGGCACAGGACGCTCGCCCGCATGTCGCAGGTGGAACTCATTGATGGGATAGCCACTAATAGCAGCAAAAGCTGCAAAGACATCGCTACAAGTATTGCTCAGAGCGTAGGTCATCATACCGCCATTAGAGAAACCACAGCAGTAGATGCGCTTACGGTCGATCTGCCACTTCGAAGCCACATCCTCGATTACAGCTTTAATAAAATCAACATCAAAATTGTCCTCACCTGAGGCCGTCCAACCGGGAGTCAAGTTGCCTAACAATTGGGTATCCTTGCCCTGCGGATAGGCTACGATACAACCCTCAGCATCAGCTACGCCCTTTCCGAACGGTGTATAGTTTGTACTTGCACCGCCAGCACCATGCAATGATATCACCAAAGGACAATTGTCTCCCGCATTAACAGGCACATAGAGCTGATAATTACGAGTCTCTGCATCTACGGTAATTTCAACATTCTCATCCATGGGGTCAAGTTCAGAGTTCACAACAAAACCAAGAGACTTGTAAAGCTTTAGATATTGCTGATCATCAGCAGTGCCATCAACTTTCATCCATTTCTCACGACCAACATTCTGGAATGAGAAACCTTTTTCTGCATCGTATGAAACATACCAGAGGCCCCAGTTCGCACCATCAACGCCATAACCTTTACTTTTATCTGAAGCAGAAGTTCCAGAGAACATAGAGCCCCAGCTGGTAATATTTACGTACGAACCGCCACTAATACCATAAGGATAGTCTGTGCCATCACCATTCTGAATACGTATTCTGTAAATATTGTCCCCTTCAACACCGGAATCCTCAACTTTCTCCAATTTCATATAGAAATAGGAGTCATTAGGAACAAGAGCATAAGCTGAATTCTTATAGTCTTGGTTGCCCGTGTAGTAAATAGCTTTTGCGCCATTGTCACTGATGATGAACTTGCCTCCATCTGTAATGTAGTCAAGAGAAGTTACGGCATCTCCAAATCCTGTACAAACAACCACATCTGTAGGCTTATACAGATAAACATTCGTGATGACTACAGAGGCTGGATGTTCACCATCGATTGTCTTTTCTTCCAAAGCTTCTCTGGCGCCCCAAAGCGTGATGTCGGTTACTTTAGTAAAGTCAACCCCTGGATTAGCAGCGGCAAGAGTTGTAAGGTCTATATTGTTTTCTCCTGCGACCAACTTCGCATCAGCATAATTATCATCCCCCTGCTTAATACGAAGCCATATATGATCTACATTATCACTAAAATTAGATAATGTAACATGAAACTTGGTATACGAAGTAATATCGCCAGAAGGAAGACCAGTATTTAGAAAATAATATGAGCCCCAAGCACCAGAGGGTGCTGCCCATACCCCATTCCAAGACATTGTATTAGTTTCTGAATTCCAAGAGGCATTAATATACCAATCCGTACTCAGGGTAGCATAGAGCTTACCAGCTTTTGCCCCCCCCACACCGACAATTAGCAATGCCAGAGTGAGCATTAGTTTAGTAATTTTTCTCATAATGTAAATAGTTTTAGTTATTTTTTACTGACTACATATTTCGCTTTAGGTTGGTGCAAAGGTACGGAATCCTATATAAAAATAAACGCAATAATGGTTAAAAAATACTAACAATACCTCTTTTGCCTGCAAAAACTAACATTTTGAAATAAAATCGAATAGGTTTTATACAAAATCCGCAAATTGAATGGTTGTTAAGAATCACATGGACACTGGACAGCAATGACAGCAGTTTTCCAAAAAGCACGGCGTACGTCTGTACATTTCTATACGCGCGTATGCGCAGACGTACGCGAATAGTTTGCCAATAACTGCTGTCATTGCTGTCTACTGTCCACTTCTGTTTTTGCTTTCATTTTGAAAGTGAGCCCAAAACGACAAAATAAATCAAAATGAAATACGTTAAAAAGAAAACCACAAGCGTTTTTATGGCGAAACAAGAACAGTGGCATTGGCAAAAGGAAGGGACATCAAGGAGGGGCATCCCATCATCATGCTTGCCGACAATGGTTTCCGCGATTACTACAAGCCGCCCTATGATATTTTTGATGCTGTAGCAGAGGGACGCGCCCTCATCCTCAGTCCATGGGAATATGATGCAGGCAAACGGCATATCAGCCACGCCGACTGCGTCGCCCTAAACACAATGGCTGAGGAGATTGCAGCGATATAAATTACTTAGCATTCGGAAATAAAAAGAAAAATGAGTTTTCCTTTTGTATTTCGCTCATTTATTCGTAACTTTGCACCCAAATTGCAAATATTCGAATATTAGATATGAACATACTTGAACTGAGTGAGCAAGAAATCCTTCGTCGGCAGTCGCTCGACGAGCTGCGCAAGATGGGGATCAATCCCTACCCTGCTGCAGAGTTTCCCGTAAATGCATGGAGCACAGATATCATCAACGAATTTGAGGACCTGCCCGTCATTGGAAAGGACGAGGAAGGCAACGATGTGCGCGAGACAGCCACACCAGAGAACAGTAGGATGGTGAGCATCGCTGGACGAATCATGAGCAAGAGCATCATGGGTAAGGCCGCCTTTGCTAAACTGCAGGACTCTAAAGGCCGCATCCAGGTATATGTGCAGCGCGATTCCATCTGTCCTGACGAAAATAAAGACTTATATAATATTGTATTTAAGAAACTGCTCGACCTGGGCGACTTCATCGGCGTGAAGGGATACGTGTTCCGTACGAAGACGGGCGAAATCAGCGTTCACGTAATGGAGATGACGGTGTTGAGCAAGAGCTTGAAGCCTCTGCCAGTTGTCAAGACGGATGCTGACGGTAAGGTATATGATGCTTTCGACGACCCAGAGTTGCGCTATCGTCAGCGTTATGTGGACTTGGTGGTGAATGCAGGCGTGAAGGAGACGTTCCTGAAGCGTGCTACTATCATCCGCACCCTGCGTAGCATTCTCGATAATGCCGGTTATACGGAAGTAGATACGCCTATTCTGCAGAATATCGCTGGTGGTGCATCGGCTCGTCCGTTCATTACCCATTTCAATGCGCTAAATCAGGATATGTATATGCGTATCGCTACAGAGCTTTACCTGAAGCGCCTCATCGTAGGTGGTTTCGAGGGTGTCTATGAGATGGGTAAGAACTTCCGCAACGAGGGTATGGACAAGACTCATAATCCTGAGTTCACCTGCATGGAGCTCTACGTGAGCTATAAAGACCTGCTGTGGGGTATGACCTTCACAGAGAATATGCTGGAGCAGATCTGTACGGCTGTAAATGGTAAGCCCGAGGTAGAGATTGACGGTAAGGTCATCTCGTTCAAGGCTCCTTTCCGTCGTCTGCCTATCCTTGAGGCTATCAAGGAGAAGACTGGCTTCGACTGCGAGGGCAAGACGGAAGAGGAGATTCGCCAGTTCTGCCTGTCGAAGAATATGGAGGTCGACGAAACAATGGGTAAGGGCAAACTGATCGACGAACTCTTTGGTGAGTTCTGCGAGGGTACCTTCATCCAGCCCACTTTCATCACCGACTATCCCGTAGAGATGAGTCCTCTGACCAAGATGCACCGCTCTAAGCCCGGCTTGACAGAGCGCTTCGAACTGATGGTGAACGGAAAAGAGTTGGCTAACGCCTATTCTGAGCTCAACGACCCCATTGATCAGGAGGAGCGCTTCAAGGAGCAGATGCGATTGGCTGCCAAGGGCGACGACGAGGCCATGATTATCGATCAGGATTTTTTGCGCGCATTACAATATGGTATGCCACCTACCTTTGGTATCGGTATCGGTATCGACCGTCTGGTGATGGTACTCACTGGCAAGTTCGCTATTGGCGAGGTGATGCTGTTCCCACAGATGAAGCCTGAGAAGAAAGCTCCTCAGAGCAGCATCCAGGAATGGGCTGCCATCGGTGTGCCAGAAGACTGGGCCTACGTGCTGCGTAAGGCAGGCTTCTACCTGATCCAGGACATCAAGGACGAGAAGGCACAGGGCCTACAACAGAAGATTGGCGAGATCAACAAGAAATTCAAGCTTGGATACGAGAAGCCATCGCTGGACGAAGTGCAGGGGTGGATTGACAAAGCACAATAATGTACGATTGCGGTAAGATAGCGATTATTGGCGGAGGCTCGTGGGCAACGGCTATAGCCAAGATTGTGGTACAGCATACGCACCACATAGGATGGTATATGCGTCGTGAAGACCAGATAGAGGACTTCAAACGACTGAGCCATAACCCCAGCTATCTGACCAGCGTACACTTCAACATCAGCGAGATTACCTTTAACAGCGACCTCAACAAGATTATTGAGGCCTACGACACTCTGGTGTTCGTAGTGCCATCGCCCTATCTGAAGAACCACCTGAAGAAGTTGAAGGTGAGGCTGAAGGATAAGTTTATTGTCACAGCCATCAAGGGTATCGTACCCGATGAGAACCTGATATGTACGGAGTATTTCCATCAGGTTTTTGATGTGCCACATGATAATCTGGCTTGTATCGGAGGCCCCAGCCACGCAGAAGAGGTGGCACTGGAGCGACTGAGCTACCTGACGGTGGGCTGTTCGGATATGGAGAAAGCACAGGCCTTTGCTGAAGTGCTGAACAGTCAGTTTATCAAGACCAAGACATCGACCGACGTCATTGGCATAGAGTATTCCAGCGTATTGAAGAATGTCTATGCCATTGCCGCCGGTATCTGCAACGGACTGAAGTTTGGTGATAACTTCCAAGCCGTGCTCATATCCAATGCCGTACAGGAGATGTCGCGTTTCCTACAGAGTGTACATCCCACAGAGCGCAACGTCTATGACAGCGTATATCTGGGCGACCTGCTGGTAACGGGCTACTCGAACTTCTCGCGAAACCGCGTCTTCGGTACGATGATAGGCAAAGGCTACAGCGTGAAGAGTGCACAGATGGAGATGGAGATGATTGCCGAGGGATACTTTGGCACGAAGTGTATGAAGGAGATCAACCGTCACTGGCACGTGAATATGCCTATTCTGGATGCCGTCTACAACATCCTCTACGAGCGCATAGCCCCCAAGATTGAGATTAAGTTATTGACGGATTCCTTCCGATAGTCACCCTAAACTCTAACCTCTGAACTCTAAACTCTAAACTTTACTGTATCGGCAGTTCTACCTTGAACGTAGAACCCTCGCCCAATTTGGATTCCACAGTCACATTTCCGCCCAGGCTGAATGCCATCACACGACAGAGGCTCAAGCCTAAGCCTGCACCGGGGATAAACTCATCGACCTTATAGAATCTTTCGAAGATACGCTCCAGATTCTCTTCGGCAATACCTTTACCCGTATCGCGCACCCAGATAGTGATACGACCGTCAACAGGCTTGTCGTAGCCCACAGTGACAGTGCCTGCCTGTGTGAATTTGGCAGCGTTCTGAAGCAAGTGCTTCATAATCTCGTTGAGACGAGCCAGGTCGGTTGTAATGGTCAGCGCATCCATAGCAAACTGCGCATCAAGCCCTACGCCTGGCTGCAACGACTGTTCACAACGGCTCATATTCTCAAGCAACAGGGTATTGAGCTCAAAGGCCGTCATCACCAGTTCCTCCTTACCAGACTCTATCTTTGAGATGTTCACCACATCATCAACGATACGAAGCAGTTTTTGAGTATTCTCCTGAATCAGGTCGAGCAGGCTCTTACGCTCTTCCTCATCGGTAATGTCGGGCAATACACTGGTGAAGCCTACGATAGCATTCAACGGCGTACGGATCTCGTGACTCATATTGGCAACGAAGGCGGTCTTCAAACGGTCGCTCTCCTCAGCACGGTTACGAGCCTGCACAAGGGCTTCCTCCATAGACTTACGGTCGTCGATACGTTGGGTGGTTCCCACAATGAGCGTGGGATGTCCGTCAATATCACGCTGAGTCACCGTAGCGTAGCTTTCCTCCCAATACACCGTCTGGGCATAAGGCACAGTAACGCGATAGATTTCATGATAAGAAGACTTCTTTCCGCTACAGAGGTCAGCCATTGACTGTCCCACCCGCTCAGAATCGCGAGGATCAAGCAATGCCACAGATTCATCTACCTCCATTCCGTCGGCGTTAGTAAAATACTTATTGCCTTTATCACGAAAATCCTGCTCAAACGTCAGCTTACCCGTCTTCACATCCAAATGCCAGATAGAGAGCTTCATGGTGTCCAAAACGAACTCATACTCTACGTTGTGCTTACCTATCTTAGCCAGCATCGCCAGCTCTGATTTCAACTGCTGACCGGTTTTCCACTGGATCCACAGGAACACCAGAAGAAAAACGACAAGCAAAGTCATCAGAACCTGAGGCCAGGACTCCAGGAACCAAACGGCAAGCATCGTATGCAAGAGAACATTTATCATACCACTGCAAAAGTACGAATAATTTTCGAATCACGAAAATAAATCATAATTAATTTTGTTATTCGCACGTTTTGCTGTATCTTTGCGCTGTAAATTACAACAATAAATGGAAAACGAATTCGAATTGATCGCCAAAACGTTCATGGGACTGGAACCTGTGCTGGCGAAAGAGCTGACCCAACTGGGGGCTAACAATGTAAAAATCGGCAGGCGAATGGTGTCATTCACCGGTGACAAAGAGATGATGTATCGCGCTAATTTCTCGCTACATACAGCCATCAAGATACTGAAGCCCATCGCCCATTTCAAGGCGCAGAGTGCTGACGATGTCTATGAGGAAATCAAGAAGATAGACTGGACAGAATATTTAGATAACGACCGTACGTTCGCGGTTGACTCGGTGGTGTTCTCAGAAGAGTTCCGCCACTCGAAGTTCGTGAGCTATAAAGTAAAGGATGCCATCGTAGACCAGCTCCGCGAAAAGACAGGCAGCCGTCCTAATATTTCCGTTGCAAATCCCGACCTGCGGCTGCATATCCATATTGCCGACGTAGCTCCTGGTAAGAGCGAGTGTACGCTCTGTCTGGACTCAAGCGGAGAATCGCTGCATCGTCGTGGCTATCGCCAGGAAAGCGTAGAGGCACCCTTGAACGAGGTGCTGGCAGCAGGAATGATTCTGATGACTGGCTGGCAGGGCGAGACTGACTTCATCGATCCGATGTGCGGTTCCGGCACCCTGCTCATTGAGGCTGCCCTCATTGCCCGCAACATGGCACCAGGACTTTTCCGTAAAGAGTATGCCTTTGAGAAGTGGCCAGACTTCGATGCCGACCTTTTTGACCAGATTTACAACGATGACTCCAAAGAGCGTGAGTTCAAACATCATATCTATGGCTACGATGTGGACATCAAGGCAGTGAATACTGCCCGTCTGAACGCAAAGGCTGCAGGACTGACTGCCGACATCACCGTAGAGGAGCAGGACTTCAAGAACTTCACACAGCCAAAGGAGAAAAGCATACTGGTATGCAACCCTCCCTACGGAGAGCGAATCTCAACACCCGACCTGCTGGGTACCTATCGTATGATTGGTGAACGACTGAAGCATCAGTTCCTGAATAACGATGCGTGGATCCTCTCATATCGCGAAGAATGCTTTGAGCAGATTGGTTTGAAGCCCTCAATCAAGATTCCCGTCTATAATGGTTCGCTGGAATGCGAATTTCGCAAATACCAAATCTTCGATGGCAAACTGAAGGACTTCCGCAGTGAAGGCGGTGTGGTAAAGACCGATGACGAGAAGCGCCAGATGGCAGAGAAGCACCGTTTCAAGAAGAACCGTGAGTTCAAACAGCGACTTGACGAGCAGGAGGAGAACGAGAACAGCGACATCCGCTCGTTTACGTTCCACAAGCATGAAATGGATTCTAAAGATTCCAAAGGCTCCAGATACCCCAGAAAGGCAAAAGACTCCAGAGAGCCTCGGGATTCGAGGGACTCGAAGGACTCAAGGGATTCCAGAAAGCCAAGAGATTTCAGAGACAACAATAGGAACCGCGGCGGACACGAGCGTTTCGACCGTAGCGGCGGCAAGCGTAACAAGCGATTCGATCATGACGACGAGTAATATCAGACTATGGGCGCACTATGCTGCATCCTTTCTGCTTTTAACAGTAATGGCACTTCCAATGTCTGCACAGAAGCTTTTCACACTGGAGGATCTGAACTTCGGTGGCACCAACTTCCATAACTTGAGGCCCAAGAATTTGTTCCTCACCTGGTGGGGCGACCAACTGGTGCGCACAGATGTAGAGGAATGCAAGCTCATTGATAGCAAGACAGGCAAGGAGACACTGCTGTTTACACTCGATGATGTCAATAAATGGGCAGGCAACGATGATAACCATTACGTGCGCCACCTGATGAATGCCACCTTCCCCTACCCCAACGAAACTCTCGTTCTACTGGGATTCAAAAAGTCCATGATTCTGCTTGACTTTGAAAAGAAACAGATTGTATGGCAGGACAGCATCTCACAACAGACCTGTAACGAATGGAATTCCGCTTCAAAAGCCACGGTCTATAAGGAGGACAACCAACTTTTTGTGGTAGATGCTCAGGGCAACAAGCAACAACTGACTACTGACGGTTCACGTGAGATTGTATATGGAGAAGCCGTACACCGTAATGAGTTCGGCATTGAGAAAGGTACGTTCTGGAGCCCCGATGGTCAGCGTCTGGCATTCTATCGCATGGATCAGAGTATGGTGACTGATTATCCGCAGGTAAACATCTTCCCTCGTACAGCTGCCTATGAGCCAGATAAATACCCAATGGCAGGCATGACCAGCCATGAGGTGACAGTTGGAGTTTATGATATCATAACCCACAAGACAATCTACCTGAAAACAAAAGATGTCCCCTCGGGGGCAGCATGGGAGGCTTGTTATTTCACCAACATCGCCTGGAGTCCTGATGCGAAAACCATCTATATGTTCGAGCTTAACCGCGACCAGAACGACTGCAGACTGGTGAGCTATGATGCCGAGACGGGTGAACGCCTACAGGAACTCTATCGCGAGACTAACGATAAATACGTAGAACCAGAGCATCCCATCCTGTTCCTGCCTTGGGACAGCAATCTGTTTGTCATGCAGAGCCAGAAGGACGGCTATAACCACCTATACCTATATAATATAAAAGGTGAACAGGTGGCACAACTTACCAAAGGTCCTTGGGTAGTACTCGACGTGCTGGGCTTCAACAAAAAGGACAAGAGCATTATCATTGCATCCAACGAGAAACACCCTTTGCAGCGTAATCTCTATGCCGTCAACCTGAAAACCTTGAAGCGCACACCACTCGATAACGGAGAAGGTGTACACAGAGGAACATTATCTGCATCAGGCACACAGCTATACGATAAGTACAGCACACCGACAACGCCAAATACTATTGACGCTATTTCAATTCACAATTCACAATTCACAATTCACAATTTGCTTACTGCTCCCGACCCATGGAATGACTATATCGTACCACAGTTTGAGTCAGGATGCATCAAAGCTGCCGATGGTGTGACAGACCTCTATTGGCGTATGGTGAAGCCTGCGGACTTCGATCCAGCGAAGAAATATCCTACGGTGGTTTATGTCTACGGCGGTCCTCATGCCCATAACGTAGAGGCTTCGTGGCACTGGTACAGCAGGTCGTGGGAGACCTATATGGCACAGAAGGGCTATATCGTCTTCATACTCGACAATCGTGGCAGTGAGAATCGCGGACGCGAGTTTGAACAGGCAACCTTCCGACAGCTGGGACAGATAGAGATGCTGGATCAGATGAAAGGAGTGGAATACCTGAAGAGCCTGCCATATATCGACATAAACCGACTGGGCGTACACGGATGGTCGTATGGTGGCTATATGACCATCTCACTGATGACCAACTATCCAGACGTGTTCAAAGTAGGTGTGGCTGGCGGCCCCGTCATCGACTGGCAGTGGTACGAGGTGATGTATGGCGAGCGTTACATGGACACCCCACAGCAAAACCCTGAGGGCTATGCCAAGACCAGCCTCATTGCAAAGGCGGGCAACCTAAAGGGTAAGCTCCAGATTATCACCGGCTATAACGACAAAACCGTGGTGCCACAACACTGTCTGTCGTTCCTCGATGCCTGTATCAAGGCCGGCACCCAACCCGACTTCTTTGCATACCCTGGCGAAGAGCACAATATGCGAGGCCATGCCAGTGTGCATCTGCATGAACGGATTACGCAATATTTTGAAGACTACCTGAAATAAAAGACCAACGAAATATCCTAAACCTATGAATCTAAGACACCTTACCTTAATTCTTACCTTCCTGCTTGGCATTGGAACAGCGCAAGCCAGAGACTGCAAGGAAGACTCGACATATCTGGCTATGCGAGCTGAAATGAGCAATGCATTCAATATGGGCGACAGCACACATTTCTTTGAAGCAGTCACCCGACTGGAGGATTATTTGCTCGAACAGAACGACCTACACTTATATTACACACAGAGATGTAATGAGATTGTCTTCCTGATGAACACCCAGAGGATTTTCGAGGCATATTTGAAAGCGCAGGAAATGTCAAAAGAACTGCGCGAGCGAGGGCTTGACAAGGAAATATATATGGCCGTCAATATGATGGGCCATATTCATCGCTATTGCGGTAATCACGATGCAGCGAAAAAAGCATTCAATGAAGTCATTTCACTCATGGAAAAATATGGCTACTATGAGAGCATGCCCCCTATCTACATGAATATTGTCAATGTTGAGTTGGAAGATGACCCAGAAGAAGCTCTTGAAATGTTGAACAAAGCTGACAGCATAGCACGCCAGTATGCACCAGAGCGGGTGTTCGACATTGAGTCGCGCCGACTGCTCAGCTACTATAACATGGGCGACATGGAGCGCTTTGTCGAAGGCTACAAGGCCTACAAGGCGGGGATAGACAGCGGCCTCACCACCATCAGCGGACGCGCTATAGACGTCTATTATCAGGCCTATCTGGGCAATACAGACGCTGCCTTACAGCTGGCAAGAGAAACCATGGGCGACGATGCCGACGAGATTATCATCAACCTGTACAAGAATTCCGAGCGATGGAAAGAGGCCTATGAAGCACAGCGTGTACAGATGAACAGGCATGACTCTATCAACAGCATCATCCTAAGCAACAACATGAAGGGCATCGAGGATGAATTGCGTCTCTACGAAATAGAGCACAAGGCAGACAAAGAAAAACTTATTGGAATGATTCTTATCATTGCCTTCCTCATCTTGCTCATCTGTGCCCTATCCTACATCGTCTTTATACGCCGACTGCACATGAAACAGCTGAAGAAAGCCTACGAACACGCCTTAGAGTCGGACAACATGAAGACGGCCTTCATACGGAATGTCAGTCACGAAGTACGTACACCTTTGAACATTATCTCAGGCTTTGCCCAGATTGTCTCAGACGAGAATATAGAGATCAGCAAGGCCGAGCTCGCAGAAATGTCGCAGATGGTCATTAAGAACACCAATATCATCACCAATCAGTTCGACGAACTCATTGAACTGTCACTCAACGAGAATGTCGGTGAAGAAATCAATATGGAATCCACAGACATTAATAGTCTTATCAACCAGATTGCAGGCGACTTCAAAGGTTTGGTCAACAAAGGAGTGGAACTACGTATTGAAAATGAATTACCTGACGAGTACACCATCCCTACCAATAAGAAAATGATAGCCCGCATGGTGAATCTGCTATTGGACAATTCCAACAAGAACACCACTACGGGCCATATCGCCGTCAAGACATCGACAAAGTATGGTAAGCTTCAAATAGCTGTCGAGGATACCGGCATTGGCATTGATGCCAAAGAAGCCGAACACATCTTCGAACGCTTCGTCAAGCTTGACAATTTCAAGGAAGGATTGGGACTTGGGCTATCCTTGTGTAGGATGATTGCCCGCCGTATGGGAGGCGATGTCAACCTTGACACTACCTATGCCGGTCCAGGTGCCCGCTTCGTCATCACCCTTCCCCTGTAATCAGAACTTGTAGTCGATACCCACACCTATCACGTGGTTGGTACGACTGAAGGTGTCACTTCCAGAATAGGCAGTATTCAGGTAGCCACCTATCATCTTGCCGTCAACTAACTGAGCGTTGTATTCACATTTATAATCGCTATAGAGTGTGCAGAAATAGCTCACGTTCAAGCGCATACGCTCGCTCAAGTTGATTGCGGCACCACAGCCCAAAGAGTAGCTATCGCAGGCAAACGATGTATGGGTCTGATATTTATCTGACAAACCGTAGTCGGTACGCTGACCACCCAAGCTCACTGTAAACTTGTCGTTGATGTCATACTCGGCACCAAGCAGAATTTCGTGAGTTCCATGCTCCAAATCATCCTGACGATTGTTTGCCATCTTTGCATTCTTGTCATCAAAGAAGTGATACTCGGCAGCAGCACGCAACTTTGGCGTTATCTCATACTGAGCAGCCACAACCAAGAGTGAAGGCATATCATATCGTACTTTCTCGTCAGGCATAAAATCCTTGATCTTGGATGCCATCGCTTCACCCATACTTGTAGAAAGGCCTGCCAGTGTAGCAGCATTTCCATATTGTGCTGCCATAGCCTTGATATCCGTCTTTTGATCATTCATCGTCACATTGAGCGACTCAGTATCGTTAGTGGTGTTGATCTTTGTACGAAACTCATAGCGGGCAGCCAATGTCAGAGGACCTTTGTGGAAGTCCAAGCTCACTATAGGTGCCACACCCCATCCACGCTGGATAACATCCAACTGTAAATCCATTAGTTGTTTACTACCCAATGCAGGCAATGTCGTTGCCGTCACATATCCACGGTTATAACCATCATAATAATTGGCACGCAATCCAACAGCAGCCGACAAGCAGTCCAATATCTTGTATGTAAAGTTCAGCTGTCCACCATATATATATTGTTTACCTTTAACCTCTGAGTCTATTCCATATTTATCTGGGGTCACAGGTGTAGGAACCGTCTTCTCAAAAATCTTACCCATAGTCATCAGATTAAACATGGGAATACCTTCCTCATACTTCACAAAACCGCCACTTCCCACGATACCAATCATCGTTGACACTGCCCAACGGTCGTGCTTATAGGAAGCAAACAAAGCCGGGACTATAGGAGCAGAAGCCTTTCCATTGTATTTCTGGTCTATATTCACGCCCTGATAGCCCAGTGCCGGATAGGCCAAGTAATTTGGAACATTTGCCTCGATATCACGGTTCTGCCACGGTTTCTGGAAGTTAAGCGACAGTTGCCAACCCTCATGTCCCCATGCCAGGCCTGCAGGATTACTGTAAGCCGCATCGATATCAAACGTAGCACCACGTGCAAACATTCGGTCGAATGAGATGTGATAATTCGTGTTGGTCATCAGACCTCCAGCCTTTGCAAAAATGCCCAATGAGGCTGCGATAAAAACAAAAAATAGTCTCTTCATATTAAAGTGGTTAAGAATTTGGCCGCAAAGTTAGCAAATTTTTCCCAGAAATTAGTCAAAAACATCAAAAACTTTCTACTTTTATCAATATAATTACTAATTTTGCAGTCGATTTCGAAATCAACCTACTTATTATGAAGATTTTACTATTGGGAAGCGGCGGCCGCGAGCACGCCTTGGCTTGGAAAATTGCTCAGAGCGAGCGAGTGGAGGAACTTTTTATTGCCCCTGGCAACGCAGGCACGTCAAACTGTGGCGTAAATGTCAACATGAAGGCAGATGACTTTGAGGCCATCAAGCTGTTTGTGGTAGAAAAAGGCATCGACATGGTGATAGTTGGTCCTGAAGACCCATTGGTAAAAGGTATCTACGATAATCTGAAGCATGACGAGAGGACAAAGGACGTACCCGTTATCGGCCCATCAAAAGCCGGTGCTGTGCTTGAAGGCTCCAAGGACTTTGCCAAGGGTTTCATGCAACGCCATAACATCCCAACCGCCCGCTACGAGACTTTCGATGGCGAACATCTGGAGGAGGGTCTGAAGTTCTTGGAGACCCTTGAAGCCCCATACGTACTCAAGGCCGACGGTCTGTGTGCAGGTAAGGGCGTACTGATTCTCCCCACCCTCGAAGAAGCCCAAAAAGAGCTGAAGGAGATGCTGGGCGGTATGTTTGGCAATGCCAGCAGCCGCGTAGTCATCGAGGAATTTTTGAGTGGCATCGAGTGTTCTGTCTTCGTGCTGACCGATGGTGACCACTATAAGATTCTGCCTGAAGCCAAGGACTACAAGCGTATTGGCGAGGGCGACACTGGTCTGAACACAGGTGGTATGGGTAGTGTTTCTCCCGTTCCCTTTGCCACCAAAGAGTGGATGCAGAAAGTAGACGACCGCATCATCCGTCCTACTGTAGAGGGGTTGAAGGCCGAAGGCATCGACTACAAAGGTTTTATTTTCTTTGGACTTATCAATGTGAAGGGTGAGCCAATGGTCATCGAATACAACTGCCGCATGGGCGACCCTGAGACCGAGAGCGTGATGTTGCGACTGAAGAGCGACATCGTTGACCTCTTTGAAGGTGTAGCAGAGGGCAATCTCGATCAGCGTCGGATAGAATTCGATGAGCGTGCAGCCGTCTGCGTCATGCTTGTCAGCGGAGGTTATCCCGAGACTTACAAGAAAGGTTATCCCATTACAGGCATTGAGAATGTGGAAGGCTCTATCGTCTTCCATGCAGGAACAGCCATGAAGGACGGTCAGGTAGTGACTAATGGCGGTCGCGTCATCGCTGTTTCCTCATACGGAAAGGACAAGGAAGAAGCCCTGAAGAAATCATTTACCGAGGCCCAGAAGATACAATTCACCGACCAGTATTTCCGTCGTGACATTGGAAAGGACCTATAAGAGGTAAGAAGTGAGAGGTGAAGAGACTTCAGAACAGAATTGCTGAGAGTTACCTGACACTGCCAATAGCAGCAGTCTATTGTTGTGTAGTGTGGCTGATTGCCATACTACACAATACTACTGCGGCAGTCCATTCTGAGACATTAGCCATACATTGGCCAGAGATAGTTTGTTTTGCTGTCTCTGTGTATATCATCGTAGAGCTGAACAACAGCAATATACTGATACGTGTGCGAAGCCGAATGGTAGCTTCCACATTTATTTTCCTATCATGTATGCTTGTCAGCGGATTCCAGTCATTGCAAGCCGGCATCTGCCAGATATGCATCATCACAATGCTTCAGTTGCTGTTTCACACCTACCAGAACAATAGTCTGCCAGGTCTGACTTATTATGCCTTCCTTTGTTTGGGTGGCTGTAGCCTGATCTATGTGGAATACCTATATTACATTCCCCTCTTATGGATTCTGATGGCCGGCAGACTTCAGTCGCTGAGCCTACGCACGCTGTTGGCCTCTGTCTTCGGCATCCTAACACCATATTGGCTGATATCGATATGGTTGTTTTACCAAAACGACTTCACCCCACTGGCAGAGCATCTGAAAGATTTTGGGACATTCACTTTCCCAGCCGACTATCTGAGCCTCAGCCTTGATCAATGGTTGGTTTTCGCGTTTCTGACAGTCACCTCCATAGCAGGTATCATCCATTTCTGGATGTACAGCTATGAAGACAAGATTCGCATCCGACAGCTGTATGGTTTCCTGACCACTATGACGCTCATCACGTTGCTCTTCATCGCACTCCAGCCCCAATTCTATCATTTATTCATACGTGTGGCAATTGTATGTAGCAGTGTTCTCATAGCTCATTTGCTAACACTCACCTCCACCCGTTTCACCAACATCATGTTTTTTGTCATCATAGGCATTTGTATCTGCATCACTGCTGTTAATCTATGGATGTATTTCTTGAGTTTCTAACCAGCTATGGCTACTGGGGTATGTTAGTTGGTGCATTCATAGCCGGTAGCGTGTTCCCCTTTTCCAGCGAGACGATGATGCTGATGCTCTTAGGGTCTGGCCTTGACGGTGGACTACTTGTCATCTATGGCACCATCGGCAATGTGTTGGGTTCTGTATTCAACTATTTCGTGGGGCGTCTTGGCAAGTTGGAATGGATAGAGAAATACCTGAAAATCAAGAGAAAGAACATGGAGCGTGCCCAGCGTTTTATGGCAGGTCGTGGTGCCTGGATGGGGTTCTTCGCCTTTCTGCCCATTATCGGCAGTGCCATCACGGTGACCTTAGGGTTTATGCGTGCCAATATGCCCATCTCGTTCCTAAGCATTACGATAGGCAAGCTCCTGCGCTATTGGCTGCTCATCTATGGTACTCAATGGCTTTTCTGTTAATTAATGTAGAGCGGCAGCAAATTTTTTACTTTTCACCGTCCCCTTTTCCCTTAAAATGACTATCTTTGCACACTATAAGTGATTTTAACGTAACAACAAACCTTTTTAAAATGAAACAATTCCGTATAGTGGACAATATTCTCGGCTGGCTGACATTCTTCATTGCCGCCTTTGTTTATTGTTCAACTGTCGAGCCGACAGCCTCTTTCTGGGACTGCCCTGAGTTTATTACAACTGGTTATCGTCTGGAAGTCGGTCACCCACCTGGTGCACCTTTCTTCATGCTGACGGCCAATCTTTTCTCACAGTTAACCAGCGACCCCACTAAGGTGGCCTTCATGGTCAATACGATGAGTGCGCTGCTGTCAGCTACGTGTATTCTCTTCCTTTTCTGGAGTATCACGCACCTGGCACGCCGTCTGCTTATAAGTGAAGAGTTAAGAGTGAAGAGTGAAGAGTCTGCTACCGCCATACCTCTGAGTAAGCTGGTGACTATCGAGGCCTGCGGACTGGTGGGTGCACTGATTTACACCTTCAGCGACACCTTCTGGTTCTCAGCTGTCGAGGGTGAGGTTTATGCCTACTCTTCAGCATTCACAGCTGTCGTATTCTGGCTGATACTGAAATGGGAAGACCATGCTGACGAGCCTCATAGCGACCGTTGGCTGGTATTGATTATGTATATGACAGGCCTCTCCATTGGTGTGCACCTGCTGAACCTGCTGTGTCTGCCTGCCATCGTATTGGTTTACTACTTCAAGCGTTTCCCCAATGCCAATGTCAAAGGCAGTATCGTAGCCCTGCTCATCTCGTTTGTGATTCTGGCTGCCGTGCTCTATGGCGTGGTTCCAGGCATTATCACCGTAGGAGGATGGTTTGAGCTGTTCTTTGTCAACACGCTGGGTATGTCGTTCAACACGGGTGAGTACATCTACCTCTTCCTTTTGGTTGTGTTGGTTATCTGGGCTATCTACGAGACACAGATGGCCAAGGAGACCAAAGGTAGCTGGATGCGCCAGAACATTGCCTTCCTCATTGCCATTGCCATGCTGGGCATTCCCTTCTACGGCTTTGGCTGGAGTGCATTCTTCATCGGTGCGCTTGTCCTGACGCTCATCGGCCTTGTGCTGTTCTTGCCTGGCATGAAGAAGCAGCTTATCTCTCCACGTCTGAAGAACACCACGCTGCTCTGTATGCTGATGCTGATGATTGGCTATTCTACTTATGCTGTCATCGTAATCCGTTCTTCGGCCAACCCTCCAATGGATCAGAACTCACCAGAGGATATCTTTACGTTAGGAAACTACCTGAGCCGCGACCAGTATGGCTATCGTCCTCTGGCTTACGGACAGGCCTACAGTTCTGAATATAAGATTGACAATGACGGTCATGTCAAGATGGATCAGGGAGCACCTATCTATCAGCGTAAGGAGAAGGCTTCAGACAATGAGCCCGACACCTATTTTGTGGTGAGCACAAAAGACAAGCCCATCTATGCGCAGAATATGCTGTTCCCACGTATGTACTCCAACAATCAGCGTCATATCCAGGACTACAACAGCTGGATTGGCGGTGTGAAGGGTACCAAGGAACCGTCGAACTACCGTGACGGAGATTTCGTGACCATTCCTACGCAGTGGGAGAACCTGAAGTTCTTCTTCATCTATCAGTGCAACTGGATGTACTGGCGTTACTTTCTGTGGAACTTCGCAGGCCGTCAGAACGACATTCAGGGACACGGCGAGTTGGATCACGGCAACTGGCTCAGTGGTATTCCCTTCATCGACAATGCCCGTCTGGGCGACCAGTCGCTGCTGCCTGATGACCTGAAGAACAACAAAGGCCACAACGTCTTCTACTGTCTGCCTCTGCTGCTCGGTTTGTTGGGTATTTTCTGGCAAATCTTCATGCGCGGCAAGAAGGGTGTACAGCAGTTCTGGGTGGTATTCTTCCTGTTCTTCATGACAGGTCTGGCCATCGTCATCTACCTGAACCAGACACCCCAACAGCCACGTGAGCGCGACTATGCCTACGCAGGTTCGTTCTATGCCTACGCTATCTGGTGCGGACTTGGTGTGGCTGCTCTGACTCAGATGGTATGGAACAGCTTTAAGAAGTATCAGCTTGTTACAGCCTCTATCATTGGTGCTGCCGCCCTGTTGGTACCTATTCAGATGGCTTCGCAGACGTGGGACGATCACGACCGCAGCGGTCGCTACACCTGCCGTGACTTCGGCCAGAACTACCTGATGTCTTTGCAGGAAGAGGGTAACCCCATCATCTTCACCAACGGTGATAACGACACCTTCCCACTCTGGTACAATCAGGACACCGAAGGTGTACGTACCGATGCACGTGTTTGTAACTTGTCGTACCTGCAGACCGACTGGTACATCGACCAGATGATTCGTCCTGCCTACGACTCCCCTGCCCTGCCAATCAAGTGGAGCCGTTTGGAATACTGCTCTGGCACCAACGAGTACGTCCGTGTGGACAATAATATCCGCAAGGCTATTAAACTGCTGCAACAGATGTATCCCGAAGAGACCAAGGAACTCTTTGGTGACAATCCCTTCGAGTTGAAGAACGTGCTGGAATTCTGGGTGCGCGACCATCGCGATGCCAACCTCAAGCAGCGTCAGAAGAATGCCATCGAGTTTGCCTACACCAAGATGCCCGAGGTGATGAACGACCGTCGCTACTATCTTGACGAGACGCTCAACATCATTCCTACCGACACCGTTTATATGACTATTGACAAGGAGGCAGTCAAGAAGAGTGGTATGCTGATTCAGGGCATTGCCGACTCTACCGATGTTGATGCTGCTATCCCCGACCGTATGACCATCTCGCTGGCAGGCCTTGGCGGTCTCGACAAGAGCAAGCTGATGATGCTTGAGATGCTGGCCAATGCCAACTGGACGCGTCCTATCTACGTGGCCTATACCGTGGGACAGGAGAACTACATGAACCTGGGCGACAACTTCATACAGGAAGGCCTAACCAACCGTATCACGCCGTTCACCACGAACATCAACGACCAACCGTTGCCCGGCATGACCAACTTCGACACTGAGAAGACCTACGACAACGTGATGCACCGCTTCAAGTTCGGTGGTGCCAACACGCCTGGCATCTATCTCGACGAGACAGTGATGCGTATGTGCTACACCCACCGCCGCCTCTTTGTCAAGTTGGCTTCACATCTGGCAGCACAGGGCGACAAGAAACGTGCAGAAGAGGTGCTCGACCGTGCTGAGAAGGAATTCCCCGCAGCCAATGTTCCCCACGATTTCCAAAGCTCTTCTATCGAGATGGCTCAGGTCTATGCTTCTATAGGCAATAAAGTGAAAGCCACCGAGATACTCGAACAGCTGTGGAAGAAGTCGGAACAGAGCCTCATCTTCAACTTCTCACTCGACCACAACAAATTCAAGAGCACTGAGTCAAACTGCCAGCTCCAGCTCTTCTACGTCATGCGCCATCTTATCAACATCGCTGATATGATTGACGAAAAGATGGGCAACGAATACGAGAGCAAGATGACTATACTTGCCCAGCAATATATGGCCAAAGGCGGTGCTCTGCCAAAGTATTAAGATGTTTATAGAGCAACCTGCGATATACCTCAGATGGCTTTATCCGAAAGCCCTATGGAGAATGGACCGTCGCGAACATGCAGTTTATCTGACGTTCGACGACGGCCCCATCCCCGAGGCTACGCCGTTCATCCTTGACGTACTGCACGCTGAAGGTGTGAAAGCCACCTTCTTCTGTGTGGGCGACAACGTGAGGAAATATCCAGAGCTCTTCCAACGCATACTTGACGAAGGCCATCAGGTGGGCAACCACACCCACAACCACATCGGTAGCCTTCGACATTCCATCAAGGAGTACAGCTACAATGTGGAGAAAGCCAATGCCTATATCCACAGCCGACTGATGCGACCGCCCCACGGATGGATGCGACTGCCGCATTATGCCTGGCTCTCACGTAAGTTCAAGATTGTGATGTGGGATCTTGTGACACGCGACTACTCTTCATGGCTCACCGCCGATGATGTGGTGAACAACGTAAAACGCTATGCCCGCAACGGCTCCATCATCACCTTCCACGACTCGCTGAAAAGCATTGAGAAACTGCGCACAGCCCTGCCCGAGAGCATCAAGTGGCTCAAAGAGCAAGGCTATCAGTTCAAGACTTTCGATATTTGAGCAATAGCCTCGTCGGGGCCTTTATAGCGCACCGACCGCACACCGTTGGCTTTATTCTTGTACACCACAAACTCACCCTTTTCGTCTTCTCAGTTTCCTCCATACCGTATATTCTGGCTTGTGTGTACAAAAATAATAAAAAAAGCTGAAAGAGCCAAACTTTATTAATTTTTTATTCGTACCTTTGCGGTCATAACAATCTTAAAAACATCAGACAAATGGAAACTATTCAAAACGGACTACTCACAGTAGAAGTGTCGGCCATGGGAGCCGAACTGCAAAGCATCAAGGACATCAACGGTCGTGAATACCTGTGGCAGGCAGGCGAGAAGTGGCCTCGCCGCTCGCCCATCCTCTTCCCCATCGTTTGTAGCGTGAACAACGACACCTACCGTGTGGAGGGCAAAGAGTACCACCTTCCCCGTCACGGATTTGCCCGCGACACTGAGTTCACCCTCATCAGCCAAGGCCCCGACCGCGTGACCTACGCCCTGCACGAGAGCGAAGAGACGCTGAAGGTCTATCCCTACTGCTTCAACTTAGCTGTCACTTATAAGCTGGAGGGCAACAAGATTCATGTCATCTGGCACGTAGAGAATACCGACAAGCGCGACATTCACTTCCAGATTGGCGGTCACCCTGCTTTCCTCGCACCAGGTTGCAAGGAGGACGAGCCCCTGAAGGGTGTCATCGTGTTCGACAACAAGGAGCAGATGCAGAACCTGAAGAGCTATATTGACGGCTCTCACGAACTCACCGAGATAGAGGCAGAGACGAAAGACGGACTGCTGGCCGTGACCGATGAGACCTTTGCCGACGATAGCGTGAAGTTCCACAAGAGCCAGACCTCGCAGGCCACCCTGCTCAATCCCGACGGCACCCCCGCCGTGACGCTCGACTATCGTTGTCCCGTCATCGCCTTCTGGAGTCCGTACAAGAAGCAGGCACCGTTTATCTGCATCGAACCTTGGTACGGTCTTGGCGACCATCGCGGCTTCGAGGGCGAGTTCAAGGACAAGCCCTACATGAACCACCTGCAGCCAGGCGCATCGTTTATGAGCGAATACACCATCACGATTGGATAAAAAATATCGCTCACTGTTTAAACCATTGGGGCTGCAACGCATCAAAGAAAATATGCTAACTTACATTAACCAATAAAAAAAAGCCAAAACAATGAAAAAGATTTTTATGATGATGGTGCTGCTGGCATTGCCATTCGCCATGCAGGCACAGACAAAGTTCCACGATGTAGAACTGAACGAGGCAAAGGGTGCTGTCAAGAAAATCAGCCAGAGCATGATGGGTATGGATCAGGTTGTCACCTTCACCCAGGACGGCAAGATGGAGCGCGAGGGCATGACCAATGCCAAGTACGATGAGAACGGCTATCTGCAGTCGGCCACGATGTCGATGCGCGGACAGGAGGTCAACGTCACCTACAAGTGGGAGAACGGCAAGGTGAAGAGCCAGAGCATGGACATGATGGGACAGGCACTCACCACCACGTACAACTACAACGAGCAGGGAGCCATCGTGAGCCAGTCGATGAACATCGGCGGTCAGGAGATGACAATGGAATATTCCGACATCAAATACGATGCCAAAGGCAACTGGATAAGTCGCAAGACCTCTATGATGGGTCAGGAAATAGAATTGACTCGCACCATTGAGTACTACGAGTAAAAAAAGATTCCGTCACAAATTCTGCCTGTCGGAATTCTTGCGTCCCTTCGGTAGCAAGCGTCCTTCGGCGGAGCGGACAGAATTGACAGAATACGAAGAAATCCCAGCCACAGCGATGTGACTGGGATTCGTTTATTTCTCCGCAAAACAAGTTAAGACGCTATGTATCAGAAAGATAAGTGCGGAGCATTTCGTAGGGTTGATGAAAGTGAAATGAGATGGGGGGATACATTGTTATCTGGCACAATAAACATAGTGGATTGGGCGAGACGTTTGGTAGCAAAGACAGGTAAGAGGTGAAGTAGGAAATGCTCCGCAGTTCCTAACCTTTATACAGGGCATTTCCAAGAATTTGCGGAGTATTTTTTAATAGTACTTTCAGGATTTCTTTAGGTTTTTCATATTGAAGGAGATTACGATGACAAATTCCTAAGTGGCGTACTTACGGTTACTAAGTGGCATACTTACGTTTCTAAGTGGCATACTTACGTCCATAAGTGGCATACTTACGTTCATAAGTGGCATACTTACGTTCATAAGTGGCATACTTACGGTTCCTAAGTGACGTACTTACCAGAAAGATTATCGTGGAAATGTAAAAAACAAACTAATTAATTTGCCGTTTGAAAAAGAAACTGATCGCACGCAGCTATTATCCTGGAATATCGAGAGGACTAAAAACAATACGCCCCAATAGTCAAATAAGCTATCGGGGTGTATTTTTTAAAGGTTCTTCTTAGGATAGAGGGCATCCCACCAAGTGGGGTCATCCTTCAACCAACGGGCGAACCACGCCATTTGGGTAGCCAGCCACTTTTCCTTCTTGGAGTAGTCGAGGATGTGGTGATTCTCGCCTTTCACCTGCACAAGGGCAACCTCACGACCGAGGAGTTTCAAGGCGGTGAACATCTGCAGGCTCTCGATAAGGGGCACGTTGGTGTCGGCATCGCCGTGAAGGAGCAGCAGGGGCGTGTGAATCTTGTCGGCATTGAAGAGGGGCGACTGATTGACGTACAGGTCGCGATGGCTCCAAGGATAGCTGTTGGCCATACTGACCTCACTGTAGTTATAGCCCCAGTAACCCTCGCCCCAGTAGCTGGTGTGGTTGGCAATGCCCGCATGAGAGACGGCAGCAGCGAAGATGTCGGTCTGCGTCTGCAAATACTGCGTCATGAAACCACCATAGGAGGCACCCATGCAACCAATCTTCTCCTTATTAATAAAGGGATGAGCCTCGCAAATCTTCTTCGTACCCTCGATGATGTCCTCTGCAGGTCCACGACCAGCGGTGTTCACGTGGCGCGAAGCCCACTCCTGTCCGAAGCCCGTAGCGCCACTTGGCTCAATGATGTAGGCCACATAGCCCAGCGAGTTCCAATACTGAGGGGCATAAGGCGACTCGAAATATCTTGAAACAGGCGAGCAACCGCCATAGTAATACACAATCATCGGATATTCCTTCGAGGCGTCAAAGTCCTTTGGCAGATAGAGGCGACCATAGACCGTATCACCCTTGGAATTAGTAAAGTTCCAGTCTTGGCAAGTGCCAATCTCGGCATCACCAAGAGCCTCAGAACCTACAAAGAAGGTCTGGTTCTTCTTGATTTTCAAATCAAAGACGTAAGCCGAGGCCGGTTCCATCGTCTTATACGACAGGTAACCGATGACACTTGCGTTGGATGCCATATCGTAGCGGTAAGCATAGTCGCCATCGATAGGCAGCTTCGTGATTTTGCCCGTCTTGGGATTTAGGGCGAACATATTCACGTAGTCACGATCCTCGGCCGTGAAATAGATATTGCCGTCGGCAGCCGACCAATCGCAATTGCTGATGCTGGGGTCGAAGTCCTTCGTAAGCGGCGTTACCTTCTTCGTAGCGAGGTCGAAAAGGAAGAGCTCGTTCTCCGTCATGCTGGGTGTCACGTTTGCAGGCAACTGACAGCCAATACGGTTGAAAGCCTCTGGATTACCCATAAAAAGGAGTTGGGTGCCGTCGGGCGAGAATGCACAACCGCCGAGGAAGCCCTCGCACATCAGTATGGTATCGACTTTCAGCGTCTGGGCATCCATAATGAATACATCCTGCACCTCAGTGGGGCGTTTAGACAGACGCGAATAGGAAGAGACGATGAGCAGTTTCCGTCCGTCGCGAGAGATATCATAGAGATGTTCACCCTTGTTGCCGAAGGTGATGCGCTGGCAAAGCCCGTTCTTCAGGTCGTATTTCTTCAGATAGCTGCGCTTACGCCAACCTGGCTGACGGTCATCCATCTCGAGCACCTCATAGACATCAGCATCCTCCTTGGGACCTTCTTCGCTGCACGAGAAAATCAGATAATCCTCTGTAGGACTAATGGTATAGCTCTCACGCGGAATGTCGTAGGCCCACTGTGTGCGCTGTCCCGTCAGCGGATCCACCTTGAAGAGCACACGCTTATCCCCCTGATATTCCTCTTCGATATAGGACGTAGAGCGTGGCATCCACTTTACGTTCTTACTCAGGTAGCGCAACAAGCGCTGCGTCTTCACCTCACGCAGTTCATAATCCCAACGACTGTTGCCACCTCGTTCCGTGGTCTGGTAAGACACTACCACGTATTTTCCATCAGCCGAAAGTGAGATACCACGCACGCGCTTACCATCTGTCAGGTCGTGTACCATGTAGGGATGCTGCTTTGAGGTCTGAAGTCTGATGTTTGATGTCTGAGTATCAAACGTCACCTGAATCGAGTCCGTATCGCTAGGCTCAGCCAGATAGCGGATGGCAAAGGTGTGGTGTTCCGGTGCCAGTTTCAGGTCGCCCCCAGCCTCTTGTCCGTCCACGAATAGCTTATAGTTCTTAGGACCCTTCACGCTGACCGAGCCCTTCACATAGTCCTTATTATTCACAAAGAAAGAAAGGATGCCCACGCTCTTGCTGTCCTTCAGAGAAGGGAGCACCTTCCCACTGAACACCGTCGTAGGCTCAGCAGAGAGTGCCAAGCCACCCAACAGGCTCTTCTCGTCGAACTTCTTGCCGTTCACATCTACGGAATCCAAACCTACAGGAGCCTGCACAGCAAAGGGTCCTGCCATATTAAACTCCGTCACAGCTGTCTTTACCTGCGCACCAGCACTTATCGTACCGGCTAACAGCGTCATCACTATAAAAATCTTATTCATACTTCTTAAATGGTCAGTTTGCGGATGCAAAAGTACGAAAAAAAAGATTATTATAAAAATTATCCTTAAAGAATTCTTTTGAGGCATCAACAGCAATGAGCTCACTTCAACAATAGTAGCCACCGTGCTTGAAGATGAAGGGAGCCTCTATGGCTATTGTCATTATTTTACAAGGATCTTACGTTTGTTGATGATATAAATTCCCTTATTGGTCTGGACAACACGGCAGCCCTGCAGATTGAAGGTCCCGTTATCACTAACATTTCCGTTAAGGTTAATATTGTTAATACCTGTTATCATCTCTTCGCTGATGGTGACGCTCTCTGACTCAGCACTCAAGC
The DNA here is from genome assembly GCA_902785695.1 of uncultured Prevotellaceae bacterium. GTDB lineage: Bacteria > Bacteroidota > Bacteroidia > Bacteroidales > Bacteroidaceae > Prevotella. The sequence goes on from CACZZQ010000010.1 coordinate 55,567, forward strand.
CACCCATCTCGTTGGCAGCACGTACAGTATAGGCGCCACTCTCAGTGGCAGTGAACGTGGGCTGGGTGGTGAAGGCAATCACCTTACTGTCCTTGCACACGGCCCACAGCAATGCGTAGTTGTTGTCAGCCCAGGTAAGGGTGGCATTGCTGGCTGCCAGTTGTGTGGGTACAGGAGCCTGCTCAGTGAGCAACGTGGGCTGCCAGTCACCAAAGGTGTTAGTCATATCGCCGATAACTGCTGCCTCCACGTCTGTGAGGATGGGACTGTTGGGGGTGCCGTTGATAGTGGTAGCACGCTGGCTCAGGTCAATAGCGGCACCATTAGCATTGACGGAATGGTATTCTGCAAAACGTGTAGGCCCGTTGTTCCATTCATGCCATCCTGCCTTGGCTGGCTGTGCCTTCATGGTCGTATTAATAAAATAGGTCTCAGCAGCAGCCGTCCACGCACGTCCAAGATAGTAGGTGCCGTCAACATCACTCTTACCCCCCTCAATGGTGCAGTTCTTGAACACATAGCCATACTTGCTATTGCCCTGTGGAGCCACGATATAACCGCCTTTCTCACACATGATAATGTTCACTTTGTTGAAGAATACATCACCAGAGCCACAAATAAAGTCTGTACGTCCACGGATAACGCCACCCTCGAAATAGTAAGCACCATCTTGCTTGTTTGACACGTATGTATCCTGATATGCCCAGATACAGGCATCCTTGAGAATAGTATGGGTACTATAGTCATGAAGCACGATGTCGCGACCATGAGCATCACCCATCGATGATTTCAGCGTCAGGTTCTGGAAATAGCTGTTAGTGGCCGAACCCTCAATGATGAGCACGTCGCCTTTACCAATACCTTCTAACGGACAAGCTTGTCCGAATCCATTATCCCAAGTAGCAGCAGGTGTATGGTTAGTAATCACGACCCCTTCCATCGACTCACCGATAAAACTGGTGTTGGGTGCTTTCAAGTATGAGCGCGGATCGTCGTATTCCTTGCCGTCGCCTCCCGTGGTCTTACCATGAGTATCGAATACATAATTACCGTTCTTAATGAACACACGATAACGCACGTTCTTGTCGGCACGACTATTGGCAGCAGCCAGTGCCTCGCTGATGGTGCCGTTGTCGGGTACGATGAAGTCATAAAGTCCCTTTGCAACAGTAGGACGCTGCATCGTTGTGAAGGTGATGCTGACAGGCTCTGCAAGCTTGTTGCCAGAGCGGTCCTGCACATAGTTGGCTGGCATGATAAAGGTATATTGTTTGCCATAGTCCAACATACTGTAGTCGAAACTCACACTGCGACTACTCCATACTGGCTGCAGTTCTTTGCCGTCAAGCATCGCCTTGTCAGCTCCCTCTACAGCCTTAATACGCTCATTAAACGAGATAGTAATCTTTCCCGTAGCACTCACACCTGTAGCATTGTCAGCTGGAATCGTAGCAGTAACCACGGGTGCCTGCTCATCAGCTTCTACGACAGCCTCACCAAGTATAAAGACATTACCCACGCCACTCTCTGAATGGTCGCAATAATCCAGTCCGTCAAACTGTTTATCGAAAGGATAGTTGGTATTATAGACCTCATCGCCTACACCTGTGATGCGAATGCAGACACTCTCCTGCCCCATCGCCTCACTCGGCAAGACCAATTCTATGGGATTGACAGCATTAGCCGTTACATCCCAAGCAGCCTTCAATTCTGTGAATTCTGCACCATTAACAGAGATAAGCGCCTTATATTTCTTGGTGGCAGCATTCTTGGCACACATATCCGCCGTAAAGGTGGCTGTCGTAAACCCCTTCGTTGAGAACTGATACTGAAAGGCGATGTCGCTGGTGCGGTAGCCGTTCTGATAAAGGCCATTGATAGCACTAATTACCACACTCTCTCGATTACGTACCACTGGTGTACCACCGTCCTTGGTATAGCACAGCGAACCGTCACTCATCCTTATCACACTACTCTTGGCATTACGCTCACCATCCCATGTCTCATCGGCAGCAAAGGGATAGCCGGCTGTGGTAGTGTAAGCATAGCTCTGGTTACTGCTGGCATCAAACACAGCAATAAAATCCTGTACTTCGTAGCTGGCCACCAACTCCATATCACTGTTAACGGTCAGTTCACGTTCTTTCAGGGCGTTGGCATTCTCATTGGCATCAGTCCATGAAAGGAACTTCAGAATCTTCGACTCGTTGGCCGTGGCCTTGATCTTAGTGCCTGCCTCATACTGACCTTCGTGGTCGTTGGGTGACAAGGTGACGTTGCCCATCTGACGTTCGCTGTCATTGACGGCCTTAGTCGTGACCTTATAAACAGGCACAGATTCAAAAACCGCTTTTATGGTCTTCTCAGAATCCATGGTGACCGTAGTGGTAGCCTCAGTACTTATCGTTACACCAGCTGCATCCTGCCACTCCACGAAACGATAGCCGAAGTTCTTCGTAGCTTTCAGCATTACAACCGTACCCTCCTTAAACTGTTCCATGTCAGGCTCACGACTGATACTTCCTGCTTCAACTGATGGTACTACCTGTGTATTCAAGGTGTATTTCGTCACCTGCGCAGCAGCGCCTACGAGCTGGCCTTCAATAACGACATCCGAGATACCCATTGATTTCGTCTTACCCAAACCGAGGAAATAGAAACTCAGTTCCAAAGGCTTTTCCGCCGTAGCCGTAATGCCATCAACGGGTTCACTGAATGACGCTATATCGAGATTCTTGCCGCCACGGTTTACAGCCGCATTCTCTACCAGCACCACCTCTTCGTCACCAGCCTTCACGGCAGCACCGATATTACCGCCATCTGTACCATAGCGGGCAGCCTTAAAACTCACCTTTGAAGGGACAAACGTAAAACCATCCTCAGGAGTGAGCGTCAACTTTAGTGCATTATCGGCTCCACGGGTGGCACTGAAACTGGCATCTGTACCGTTATAGACCTTAGTCTGATTCGTCTTGTCATTGTTCTGGCCTACATACTGAATAGTACCATCGACAGTCAGTGCCGAACCTGCCGACCATTTCTTAGCGGCAAAGCCAGCACTCAGCGTTTCAGGGGAAAACACAACGTCATCGCCCTGAGCCAGTCCGCCCTTGTCAAGGGTATAAGTGATAGAGCCCGTGACGTTCACACCTGCGGCATCTTTCACCTGACCACCTATCGTAACATCGGAAACACATATCCATCTGCCATTATCCACATTCTTCGACCAAGGATAAACACGGACAAGCAATTTTTCACCCTCGTCCACCTTGATGACATCATCTGATGAAATCTCGTTCCATGTACTGGTAAGCACAGCCGACGAGAAGATAGTCTTACGAGTAACGAAACCATCGGTAGAATAATAAACATGACACTGGAGGGCACCCCCACCCTGTGCCTTGATTTTCATAGCGAGGCTATTGATATCGAGCTTCTTGCCCTCAGGGGCTGTCACGGAAAACTGCACATACTGGTTGGGCGAATCGTCGATGCCAGCCGAAGGCCATGCCCCCGTACTGCCTGTGGGAGCTATCATCGCTCCATACCCATTCACATATCCGTATGTTTCAAGACCTTCATATTTCACGTCAGCGACAGTTGCATTACCCGTTAAAGTAGCCCGAACCTTGTCAGTATTGTTCAACGTCCAAGTGACGGAAAAAGGCTCACCTCCACCCAGTTCTATCACATTTACGGTGACGGGCACCTCAATGCTCTTTGTACCCTGCGTTGCAGTAATAGTACCATTGAACTTGCCCACAGCCGAGAGCGACACGCGGGCATAGAAAGTCTTGATGAGCGAACCGTTCTGGTAGTTCACCTCTAACGAGTTCTGCCAGTTCTGCTTGTCGGTAGAAAGCATGATACCCTCCGTAGCAGTGATATTAACCGTACCTGCAGCAGGTTCCAGTCCCAAGCCACAGAGTGTCAGTTCCTTCATGGCCGTCTTGCCCAAGTAGCCCTCACCCATATCAACAGAAGCGGGAGTTATAGAGAGTTCCGTAGGAATCACGATGTCATCAGCCAAGATACCCTTTTCTTTCATCAGTTGAGCACACAGGCGGGCAGCCGTCAGCGCACCCGTCAGGTTATAGTGGGTATTATCCTTCTCGCTACCCTTGTCAAATAAAGCCGCATAACATTTATCATACGTTCCATAACTCTCGTAGAGTTCCTTTGTAGCCGTGGTCATATCAACAAAAGCCACATTCAGTTCAGAAGCCAACTGCTGCATCTGATAGCCATAGTCCATTGTATGATCGGAGACCGCAATCTTCTGACCCGTCTTCAGTTGTCCGTCAATGATGGCATCAAACTTATCACCTAAGTCGTGACGACCAGAACGGGTGATTTTGTTGTCACTGCCAAAGTAGCAACGACATACAGCAGATACAAGGATAGGCGTAGCCCCCTTCTCCTTCACGGCATCAACTATCTGCTTCAAGCACTCCTTATAGGTTGTAGAGGGCGTAGTGCCTCGTCCGTCGCTCTTCACGGCTGTAGCATTCGTGGCATCCCCTTTGGCAGCGTAGTAGGCCAGCAGTTCCAAATTATCCACACCATTATATTTCTCGTCATTATGGGCAAACTGTATGAGCACATAGTCGCCCGCCTCCACATTGTCCTTCGCATTCTGCCATAGTTCTTTGTAGCCAGCACGAGAATCGCGCCCACCTTTGGCATAATTGACCGATGTCCAGCCGTTAGTCAGGAAGTTTTCGAAATACATACCCCATCCACGGGTATTCGTAGCATTCTCGTTATAGAATGCCATGGTGGAGTCGCCCAGCGTGTGTACCTTCTTGGCACTGCCCACTATAGTGCATAGCATCAGCAACAGCGCCATTAAAGCATAAAATTTTGATTTCATTGATTGATTAGTTTTGTAAATTAGTAATTGGTTTGCGGTGCAAAGGTATAAAATTTCTGCGAAACTTGTTACGGTTTCGCAGAAAAAAATTCGACCTGTACGGTTGAAAAAGTTTCTGTTAATGAGTCTAAAGGAACTAAAGGAGTGCTCATACCGATCCTACTACAACCTTGATATCATCTTCATCAAGACCGATATTCCGATAGAAGAGGGCATTGATTTTGTCTAATACAGTTTCATCTGAAGTCTTTTCATACTCATGGTACAAATCTACAATCTCTTTTTCTTGTATCTCGGGCAATTGAGGTATGGGTATTCTCTCCACTGTATATTTCAGCCATCGCATAGTACCCGTTCCGGAAGTCGTACATCTTTTAGAAAACATGTACTCACAGATCGAGGAATTCAGGTAGCATAATAAATACTCCAGACGCTTGCCCGTAAAGAAGAAAACTGTGTTGAGACAATAATAGCAGCCATCCTTATCGTAGGCAAACTTGGATTTATCAGACAACTCTCCCCACATGATTTTGGCCTTTCCGAACTCACGCAAGTAAGCACAATTCCGCAGATTATAGGGTGTGTCACCCTGATCTTCTCTCTTCACCAATTTAGAGTAGATCTTTTCATCATCCAGTCGTTTCTTGACAGCAGGATATAGGCCAATATCAACCTTTGGTAATCCTTCTTCTCCTTTTTCTTTATTTTTTTTCAAGCCATTATGGATGTTGAGCAACCACACATGATTGCTGATGGTGAATTTTCTCAAATCCTCGCCCCGCACCATATCAACGATGAGTTCTTTGGACTTCGGGTCTTCAGAAGTTAATTGTTCAAGCTCTTCCTCGTCCTTGATACTGAACGCCTCGTTAAGACCTGTGGTAAAACCTCGATAGATTTGGTATCCCATTGACAATAGCGTTTCAGGTGCGCTGTCAACATCCTTCTTGCAGGCTTGGTTCACTTTTGACAGGACAACTTTGTCTGCATCGGAAAGAACCACCCAGGGATTCTCTGCATCATAGCTGTTCTCTACAAGCTTGTCTATGATATAACTGCTAAGATTCAGTTTCTTGTTATACTCATGAATCTCACATGCCATTGTCTTATGGTTGTTCTCTGACTTGCGAGCCATAAGAATGTTGGTGGCAACCGTGACGTTGTCAAACAATTGCGCATCTTTAAAGTCTATGAGCAGCATGGGGTCAGAGCAATTTGCCATGTATTCACGCACTCCACCACCAGAGTCTGAACGTAGCCATGTGTTGGTCGTTATGTACATAAGCAGACCGTTGTACTTGAGTAACTCCATCCCATATTCATAGAACAGCATGCAGATGTCGCCGTTGCTCTCGAACGATTTATATCCCCCTTTTGCAAGAGCTTTCTTGTTGACTTCAGACAACTTGGAAATAGAGATGTATGGCGGGTTGCCAACTATACAGTCGAAACCGACAAAACTACCATTATTATCAAGCACTTCTGGGAATGCGAAACGCCATTCAAGTGCACGACTGAACATTTCTTCGCGTTCTTTAATCTGACCTTCGCATTTTTCAATTCTCTGGTTCAGCTTGTCTATTTTTGCCTGAAGCTTCTCGTTCTTCTCATCATCTTCACAAACGAGAGCACCACCATACAAAGAACTCGTTAATTCATTCCACTCAGCTTGGGCTTTATTACGTTTCCGATAGAGTTCATCGTCGCTTTTGATGATAGTGAGAATATTCTTCTTCAGCTCGTTAAGTTTTGCCTCTTTCTCCTTGCGTATTTGCTTGTCGTGAATATTTTTGTAGTCGGCAACGAGCTGCTTGTATTCCTGAATGGTCATTCTGGCACGTGCCATCTCCCAACGCAAATCATCGGTCAGGCTTTTTCGATGTACCATACTGTCGCCACACTTGATATTAATGTCTATATTGGGTAGCGTTACCAAATGATTATTCTCGTCGTAATAAGCATTTTTAAGGAGTTCAATCCAAAGGCGTAACTGGCAGATGTTAACAGAATTGGGATTGATGTCAACGCCAAAGAGACAGTTTTCGATGATATCACGTTTCTCACGAAACAACACCTTCTGAAGTCTTAAAGTACCGTTCTTGCGCTGATAGGCAAAGCGACGTCCCTCTTCATCGTGTATCACAAGCTCGTCATCAATGATCTTGATGATGTAATCCTTCACTGGCAGTCCTTCATCGTCAAGCAAAATCCCCAGACGGTATTTTAGTTCAATGAACTGGTTCAAAGCTGAAACGAGAAAGTGACCACTACCCACAGCGGGGTCACACACACGGATGCTGTTCATTATCCGGTTGGCCTGCTGACGATTCTCTCTATTAATGAACTCCTTCAACTCGCTCATCGTTGAGCAGTCCCATCCTTGCTCCCGAAATTTCTCTACTATTGTGAGTTCAAGGGTCTTCTGACAGATGAACTGGGTGATAGTTGACGGGGTAAATACTGCACCGTCCTTGTAGCCATTGATTTTCTCGAATATTTTTCCAAGCACCGAGGCATTGATGAGTTCCTTCTCCTCGCGGGCAAAACTCAGCATCTCCTTTGAGTCTGCTCCGAAATCATAATTGTTGAGAAAGTCAACAATATATTTTATATTGTCAACACCTTTAGGGTTATTCTTCGCATCTTCTTTCAGTACCGTCTTTTCGAAGTACTTCATCTTGTCCACCTTCAGGCTCGAAATACGGAAGAAATCAGCCTCAATTTCAGAAAGTTCAAATAAACGACTATTCAGATAAGGTACAATCTCAAAAGCCTCTTTGATGTCGTGACGGTCTCCTTCTTTTAGTGCAAGCACCTGGAAGAAGAGTTCATTAAGGTCGTTGTAGTCCTTAATGTTGGTGTTTGTAAAAAACCTATATTTGCTTTCATTTCCGTTGAAGCCCAAAAGCTGCGACTCTACTAATTTGATGAAAAGCATGCGGTTTACCCACATCAAAACTAATTCCAGTGCCAAGTCCAACTGAGATTCTTCGTCAAGACAAGTAAATTTAGGGAAGTCCGATAATTGATGAAGTGTGTTCTCCAGCAGCGAAGCTGGTTCACGCTTGTCTTCGCGTCGCGTGATTACTGGTCGTCCATTCTTTTTCTTTTCCTCCAAACCTATAATGTAGAGCAACTCGTTATAGAAACGCTCATTCAGGGCATACTTATCATTATAGGATTGTTTGAGCAGGAAATAGGGGCTAAGCATTTTACAGATACTTCTAATGCCTTTGGAATGCTCAACATTGTCAAGCGAAAAGCCAGTATATACCAGTTTACCTAATACTTTCTCTACGGCTGGCTTAATCTCCTGCTCATAGAAATTTTTTGCTTTCGTCTTCCACAAAGATGGTGCTTTTACAGCTTTATATTTCTTGAGGAGCTCGTTGGTTGCAATAAGTTCACGAATCATCAGGGCTTCAAAGATATACCAGTCGTAGCCATTTGTCACAATGAGATACTTTACTTCGAAATTCTCCCTGGAAAGTTCGTCAAGATAGTAGGCAATAACTTCATGAAGACCTCTCCTATTAAGATGGTCATCACTTATCATTTCATCATTATCCTTCTTGGGATTCTTGCACTCTATCAGTACTTGGGCTGCAGAGTCCTCGCTGTTTTCAGCAAATATACACAAATCAGTGTTGTTCTCATCTTTTTTGCCGATGTAGTGTTCACCTTTGTAAAACGCCTCCATGAGAAAGTCCCGCACATGCTGTTCATGTACTTTCTCCATAAAATTCGTTATCTCATTTCTGGGCTTAATATGATTCTTCAAGGCTCTTATGAACCTTTCGTTCTCTTCGTTCTTCAGTGTTACCGTATTCAGGTGTACACGTTTCAAAGCATCTTGTATGGATAACCTTGTATTCATTACTTTCTAATTTGGTTGCAAATTTAGATAAAATGTTGCGCACAACCAACACTTTTTTAAAAAAAAGTTGTTTATGCACAACATTTATCTGTTGCAGCGTTGCAGTGTTGCAGTTCTCAAACGACCCGCAATAAAGCAAGAAACACACAACGTAACCGGACTTACGGCTTCGACTCCTTCATGCCCTGCACCTTCACATTTTTAATTATCGTCGCATCCTTCAGGCGAAAATTCAGGATGGTGTCGGTGGGCTGGATGCTGCGACGGATAGAATGAAAGCCCACATGCTGGACGTTTAATTTGCTGACGGTACGGGGTACAAACATCACGAAATGGCCAGTGCTGTCGGTGGCTGTTCCCATATTCCACGTATAGCAACTGATCCAGGCATCGGCCAGCGGTTTGCCGTCTTCGCTCTGCACATTTCCTTCTATGCGGCGGCGGAAAGCATCGAGAATGCCATGCGATACATGTGCGGAAAGCTGTCCTTGAACAGGCGTTCAAACTCTTGTTTACTGTAGTCCATAAATGTCGTTTTGGTCTTTATTCGTATATAATGACTTTTCCTGATTTCACTGGTTCTTCTGCAATTTAGTTGAAGAGGATTCTCTTTTGAGGAAAATGCACTTTAGTTCAAGTAGCTTTGCTGTGATATGTAGGCTTTAGAGAATAGG
>CACZZQ010000011.1 GCA_902785695.1 uncultured Prevotellaceae bacterium
TAGTGTCACCTCACGGAATTTCTCTACGATGATGGCACACTTCTGGTCAATGACATGCTGGTGGTTGTCATGGAAGGCCTTGACTGCCCGTGTTGCAGGAGTCTCTTCATATTCAGGATCTTCGGTGATGCGCTTGGTTATCTCATAACTCACTCCGTATGGTGTGTAGCTCAGCAGCACGTCCTTGATAAACCCTTCCTCGATGGCCTGTAGCATGGAATAGGTATGGAATGCCTCGTAGCGGCACTTCGTCGGGTCAATATCCTGATGGGTACAGATGCCGAAAGTGCGCAGCGTCTTGGGCTTAGGAGTAGCAGTAAAGGCATAGAACGACAGGTTGCCGTGCTGTCCCTGTGCCAGCAGCGTGTCCATAATCTCGTCGCGCTGCTTCTCCAATTCCTCTTCGGCGATGTCCTGCATAGCTGCCATCTCGCGCAGGGCCTCGTCGGTATCGGCCAGTGCTGCTTTCATCTTCTCTGCAGCCTTGCCCGTCTGCGACGAGTGGGCTTCATCGACAATAAGGGCATATCGCTTCCCTGTATTCTTGTTCACCTCCTTGTAAATCAATGGGAATCGGTGCAGCGTACAGATGATGATACGTGAACTGTCGTTGTTTATCAATTCTTTCAACTTGGTTGAAGGGTCACTATCCTTCACGGTATCAACAGTACCATCCACATGGTCGAAGCCAAGGGACAAACACACAGTTGAACATTGGCTTCAACTCAGCATTTTGGAGTGCGCCTAAACGATATGCCACCCATGCAATGGAGTTAGACTTACCAGAGCCTGCCGAATGTTGTATGAGGTAGTTTTTGCCGGAACCATGCTCAGCGGTGTCGGCCAAAAGCTTTTCTACCACGTCAAGCTGGTGGTATCGTGGGAAGATAATTTTTACACTTTTCCGTTTGTCCTGACGTATCTGGCCGTCTTTCGTCTTGTAGATGCTGATGCGCTCCTCTTCCTGACGCGAAATATAACGCTGGAGAATGCAGAGCAACATGCGACGGTTGAGCACACGCTCCCACAAATAGCTCGTTGTGTATTTCCCTTCAGGTGCTTCAGGGTTTCCTTTGCCGCCCACGTTACCAGCACCGTTACTTCCCTGGTTGAACGGCATGAAGAAAGTTTTATCGCCTCGCAGTTCAGTGGCCATGATAGCCTCGTAGAGATCCACGCCAAAGTATGCCAAAATGCGGTGGTTGAACTGGAACAGCTCTTCGCGCTGGTCGCGGTCGTTCATCCACTGATGGCGTGAGTTCTCCACATTCTGCCCGGTCAGCTGGTTCTTCAGCTCCAAGGCAACCACAGGGATGCCGTTTACAGAAAGCACCATATCGATAGTGTTATGGTTCTGAGTGGAGTAAGCAAACTGTCGCGTACACTCCATGATGTTCTGGCTATATTTCAAGTTCAGCTCCTCGTTAAGTGGGCTGGCTGGCTCGAAATAGACCAACTTGAACTTGAAACCCAGGTCATCGATGCCATTGCGTAGCACCCATATCAGGCCACGCTCATGAATCTTGTCCTGCAACACATTGTAAAGACGGTCTTCCACCTGTGCACCGTATTTCTTCTCATACAGCTCCCATTTCTTCGTCTGTGTCAGACGAAGGAACTTTATCAGCGTCTTCAGGTCAATGGCCCGTTCCTTGTCGTATGTTGATTGATTGCCCTTCACGTAGCCGCCATCTGTCGTCAGCCAATGTTCTATGTAGGCTTCAAAATTCCGTTCTTTCAGGTCGTTGTTGTCCATAACTTTATATTTTTTCCTTCACGATAAACTTCACGATAAACTGCACTTTATCCTGCACTATATTCTGCACTTTATTTATTGATAATCCAAATGCCGTTTTTGTCACTTCCTTGTCGGGTAATGACCCCCAAATCCTTGAATTTCTTCAGTTGCTTTTCTATGCCTCGCTTGCTGATACCAATGCGCTCACTTATCTCAGCGGCCGATAGACTTGGATTGTCATCAAGGAGAAGCAGAACTTGTTTTTCATTTACACCGAACTTTACACCGAACTTTACACCGAACTCTTTTCCGAACTTTACACCGAACTGTCTGTCAATAGGAGTAGTATTATCGGATGGTAATTCTTCTCCTTGATGTGACTTCAGCGTCTTGAAGATCTCGTTCAGCATGAAGTCGATGAACGGCCCTGACTGTCCGGCATTGGTGCTGGCAGTGATGGCATCGTAGTATGCCTGTTGGTTGGCATACACCATATTCTCTACAGGCAGATGCTCGAACAGCGGATGCAGCTTGCCCAGAATGAGCGACTGCCACAGTCGCCCTGTACGCCCGTTACCGTCAATAAACGGGTGGATAAACTCAAACTCATAGTGGAACACACACGAGCGGACGAGCAGATGGTCTTTTGACTCCTTCAACCATCCGAACAAATCGTCCATCAACATGGGTACACGGTCGGCAGGAGGAGCCATGTGAACGAGGCCATGCTCAGAAAACACACCCACGCCTGAATGACGGAACCTACCTGCATCGTCAACCAAAGCCTGCATCATCACGCCATGAGCCTTCAGCAGGTCTTTCACGCTGAACGGGTTCAGTTTCGGGTATAGTTCGTAGGTGGCAATAGCATTCTTTACCTCTTGAATCTGGCGGATGGGAGCCACCACGTTCTTACCGTCGATGATGTCGCGCACCTCATCTTCAGTCAGCGTATTGCCCTCAATGGCCAGCGACGAGTGGATGGTCTTGATACGGTTGGCCTTGCGAAGCCGCAGACCGTCTTCCTGTTCCAGTCGGATGGCATAGCGCTCTATCTGGCCAGAAATCTCTGCTATCAGATTGATAGCTTCAGCGGAAACTGTGAATGGCGGTATATACATACTTCTATATATTTAAATTTCTGTTTTACCTGTTACGGCTTCGTAGATGACACTCTTTTTGTAATCCTTCAACGACGCTATCTTCTGCTGCTTCAGGGCAATCAAGTGGTCGATGTCGGAGCACTTATTGTCGAGGTAGGAGGCGATGGCGTGCTGGGTATTTAGTGGTATCAATAATCCTTTTAGAGAATTAATCTTTTTCAAGGTGACACGTGGCATTGCTGAACCAGCCATTAAAAGTTGTATTTGAGCCTGAATCACATTTGACTGGACTAGATACATCAAATAATTAGAATCAACTTTCGATAGTGGTGTGAGCATTGCTACAGATGATAATAATACACATTTCTCATTGTCTGTCATCATTCCAACTCTACCTGTAGTTGCTCCGTCTTTAACCATTAGGACATCACCTTTGTGTGGGCGGCATCCCTGAGACTCCAACACGTTATAATCTTCTAGCCTGATTCTCATGGCATTATTATAATCAATACCCTTTCCTCTTATGTCACCAGCAGTTATATAAGGCATACCTTCAGATTGCCTTTCAGGTGAGAAATGAGAACCATCTGTTATTGATGTACACAAATTTTTAATGTCTGTAATAAGCCACCCTTCAGGAATATCCCCAATCCAGTCGATGCCAGATGGGACGAGTTTGGCGTTAGGGTCAAGTCCTTTAGTGACGGCTTCGGTAATGACGCTCTGCTTATAGGCTTTCAGTTTCTCAATCATCTGCTCTTGCAGCGCAATAAGAGAATATATATCATTACACTTTTTGTCAAGGTAATCGGCAATGCGTTTTTGTTCGGCATTTGGAATATATGGAACCATAATGCTTTTACAATCTTCCACATTTATACCAGATTGTGCGCCACCTGTCTTGCGAGTTAGAATATCTTCTCGAGCAGCCAACAAACAATAAAAAAGGAATTTGGAATAATTGTTTTTTTTCACTATATATCCAGTAACCGACTGGTTCATACATGTTTCAAATGTCACGAACCCGACATTCCCACATGTAGCACCTGTCATCGCCATGACAGTAGTATTTGCAGGTATTTTCTTGGTGGAACTATTTTCAAATCCTAAAGTTGTAATTGATTTGGGAGCTTCTGTAATAATTGAATCATGACAAGAACCAGAAGGAATCCAAGGGATATCTCCATCCCAATAATGATAATTATTTGAATCAGGAGTGCCTCCAGAATAAATGTTAATACACAAATTCTTTATTTTACTTACATCCCACGCTTCAGGAATCTTCCCAATCCACTCTATTCCGCTGTCTTTGAACTTTCTTTCCATCATGCCTCTTCCTCCTTGTTTTTTTGCTGTTCCAGTTTCCTTTTGAGTTCGACCTCGGCCACTGTGCGGTTTTCGTTATCAATATCAAGCATTACCACCCAGCGGCCATTCTTGCGGCCACCCTCACGGCGCAAAAGGCCGAGTTCCTGCAATCGCCCAATAATGTATTGCATTCCGTCTGATGAAATGCCATCATATACTCTCATCAAATCTTTTCGAGTGTAATTAGGATGCTTTGCAAGCTCTATAAGAACGTTCTTTTGATTATCGCTTAATTCTATCTCTTTGATCTTAAGAATGTTATCAATTTTCTTTTGTGTAGTTTTTTGTGTAGTTTTTTGTGTAGTCTTTTGTGTAGTCTTTTGTGTAGTCTTTTGTGTAGCGTTTTGGGTAGTTTCGCCATCTTTTTGTGATAAAAAATCCTCCTTTTGTGATGCCTTTTTTGTGGTTTTCCAAAAGGTGACAGTGACGGTATAGCCATCCGACTTGTATTCCGGCTCGGGCACACCTTCCTCACGGCAGATGTCGATCATGCGACGGATGCCCGTTCCCCATCCCTCCAAGTATTTGGAGAAGTAAAGCACCTGAGCGATGCGCAGGTTATAGGGGTAGGAACCATGTGGCTCCTTGATGTTCTCAGGAGTCAACGGATTGGGGAAATGGCCGGGATTGGTGATTTCCAGTCGGTCGTCGAAGATGGCCAGCGTGACTGTGGTACGCGGGTCCTCATAGCGACGGTGGCACAGCGCATTCGTCAAGGCTTCGCGCAGCGCCTCCACGGGAATCTCCAGATGCTCCTCACGCTGCAACCCCTTCACCTCACCACTCAGGCTGAGATGACGGAAGCAGAAAGCCATGCCAGCGTCGAGCAGGTCAAAGAAGTTGCCTTCCTCCTGCTTGTTGTCGATGAACACCATTTTCTCCTTGCCTCGGAAGTAGGCCATGCGAATCATCATCTGCGGATAGTCAAACAGCTGCTTGCCGAACAATACCACGGCAGCATTGGTCAACTTACCGTCGCGCAACAATTTGAACTTGTCCAGCAGTATCTCCAGACAGTCATCCTCGGCAGAAGCATTGATACGTCCACTCTTTACACCTGCACGTACCGCATTGCGGATACGTTCTTCGCTCAGGTCGCTGATGGTGACACCATCTGCCACCTGTGCGTCCCAAGCGAACTTGCTGGGGTTACTGTCGCGCAGTCGCTCATCGTACATTTCACGTGGCATCTGGCGGGTAGTGCTTTCCACCTTGTAGTATGGTCGTCCGTTGCAAGTATAGGGTATGTGGTTGTCCTTTCTTCCTTCAAAGTGGATGGCTACGATTTGGTTGCCTGCCTTCGAGCCAGGCACGTCAACATACTCAGCACTGACATCGACGGTAGGCTCCAAAGAAGCCAATGCCTGCGCTATTTCGCGCCGTGTATTGTCGGTCACCTGTTGTCCCACGATGTGCAGACTGTCGGGAGTCACGCCAAAAATCAGCCAGCCACCATCACTGTTCAGGAAAGCACAGGCAGTATGCATAGCATCCTTCAGTTCGCCAGTGCTTTTCTTCAGTTCCAGCGTTTGCGTCTCACCTTTGGCAATCAACTGCTCAATTTCTTTTATTGTCATTGTCCCTATTCTTCTTGTTTCTAAAAGGTCAACAGGTCGTTGACTATTTTGTCCTCCAAATTCGTCAACGGGTCATTGACGAATTGCTGTTTCTGATCCATAGCCAATATCAATGCAGTATCTTGTTCATGATCTCTGCCTCCTGCTGTTCGAGGGCTTTCAGTTCCTCAAAGATCTCAGCAGAGGGCTTCAAAGGCGTATATTTGTAGAACTCACGGGTGAAGGGAATCTCGTAGCCTATCTTGGTTTTCTTCTCGTCCACAACAAAGTCGGGCGAGTAAGGAGCAACGTTCTTCTGCAGGTATTCCTCACGGTCGGTCAACCAAGGAATAATCTCAGTGTCGTTGAGCGACTTATCCATGACGGGACGGCCTTTGCTGTCGCGCACGATGTTTCCTTCAGCATCGCGCTCAGGATTCATGATGAACAACTTACTGTATTTGAAGTAGTCTCTCTCGCGCACTTTGCTCTCCACTCGAATCTCCGTGCCGTCGGCAGTGGTCTGTGTCACCACGCCATCGGTGAACTCGTGATAGGCCTGCATAATGAGTTGGCGGGCAGTCTCAGTAATCTCCACGCGCTTATTGCCCAATGGCTTGCGGCGCTTCTCGTAGCACTCGCTGGCATCAATCAGTTGCACCTTACCTTGACGTTCTGCCGACTTGTTGCGGGTGATGACCCAGATGTAAGTGGCAATACCTGTGTTATAGAAGAGGTCGTTAGGCAGTTGCACGATGGCCTCCAGCCAGTCGTTCTCCAACAGGTAGCCACGGATGTTGCTTTCGCCACTGCCTGCATCGCCCTTGAACAGCGGCGAGCCGTTCTGAATGATAGCCATACGGCCAGCGTCCTTCAGTTTTGCCACACCATTGAGGAGGAACAACTGCTGACCGTCGCCGATGGCAGGCAGTCCTGGCTCGAAGCGTCCCGCAGCACCCTTCTTGTTCTCGGCCTCGACAGCCGCCTTGCTTGTCTTCCACTCAATGCCGAACGGTGGGTTAGAGATGATATAGTCGAACTTATATCCTTCAAACTTGTCATCGCCCAATGTGTCGCCCTGCCGCATATTGTCGGCATTGCCGCCCTTGATGAGCGTGTCGGCCTTGGCAATGGCAAAGGTCTGCTCGTTCAGTTCCTGTCCGTAGGTAGTGATGTCGGCATCTGGATCAATCTCCAAGAGACGGTCACTCATACAGCCCAGCATCTGACTGGTACCCATCGCCATGTCGTAGATGGTGGCGGTGATGCCGTCTTCCTCCAATCGTTCCTCGTCTTCACCCACCAACAGCTCTGTCATCAGGTTAATGATGTCGCGGGCGGTGAAGTGTGCTCCGGCATGTTCATCGTAACTCTCAGAGAACTTGCGCACCAGTTCCTCGAAGATATATCCCATATCTACCGAACTAACCTTGTCGGCACCTAAATAAGCCTTCTCTGTGCAGAACTCCTTGATGACCAGATAGAGCAGTTGGTTATCGGCCATCGTCTCTATCTCCTGCTGGAACTTCATGCGGTGAATCACATCGATGACATTCTCAGAGAAGTGGTTCAGGTACGACTCGAAGTTCTCACGGATATTTTCTGGGTCGCTAAGCAGTGTCTCGAAAGTGAAGGGAGATAGGTTGTAGAACTTCTGTCCTGCAGCTTTCTCCAAGAAACCCTGCTTTACGGTGATACCGTCCTCGTCCAGTTGCTTGTTCATGTCAAGCACCTTCTGCTTTGTTGGTGCCAATGTGTCCTCGAAGCGCTTCACCACGCACATCGGCAATATCACGTTACCATATTCGTGCGGCTTATATACGCCTACCAGTTTGTCGGCAATAGCCCATATCAGGTTCGCTTTTTCCTGTACGTTGACAGTCGTCTGCTGTTGTAATTCTTTTATGCTCATATTTTTCTACTCTTTATTTGTGCGTGCAAATATACTATTAATATGCTCACTCAAAATGAGTCAATTGATAATTATTTATTATTCTCTGTAATTCTTCGCAAATCTCGTCCCGAAGATGCTGCGGGCTGAGAACAGTCATGCGGTCACCATGCGACAGAACGAGTTGCTTCAGCTCGTAGTTCGGTATCACATTGATACTGATGACAGCATCGCCATCATCTGTAAGACGAACAAGATGCTGAGATGGATGCAGTGGTTTAGAACTGATATACGGATAGAGCGTCTTCTTTACCTCTATCAGCACTTCCTCTGGATCCTGGGGATAGACGGTTACACCTATCACATGACGGAAATACTCTTCAAAGTTATATTTCTCATTCGGAATAAACTTAACCGCTGCTTTTTCAATCGTAATAATGCGGTCTAATGCGAATGTGGTCAGTGCCTCATATTTAGCATTATAGCCAAGCACAAACCATCGGCTATTATACTGCTTCAAGAAATAGGGGTGAATGACTTCATTCAAGCGTTCTGTGCTCTTGTAAGGCTGGTACTCAACTGCAATCGGCTGATGGGAGCGGATATACTCATGCAGCTGTGCGAAATGATGCATACCTCGCAACTGAGCATTGTCATCGTAGGAAATAAATGTCTGCGGACTCTTTCCCATGTTCAATGTCACTCTCAGATGTGCGCTCACCTCTTCAATCCAGCTGAAGCCAGCCTGTCCCTTGAAGCGTTCCATCACTTCGATGGCACCATAGACCTTCATGATTTCTTCTTCTGAAAGAGGATTATTGAAGATGGAGAAATCCGGGTTTCTGTATGAGTAGTACAAATAACGGCCTGAGCGTCGGCAGTCGATAGGCTGATGCCAACGGTTGGCAATATCCACGAAGTCCTGACGGATGGTATTGGGAGAGGTGACCAAACGGAAGCCATGAAGGTCCAGTGCGTCGTTGCATTCCTTCATGATCTGCTGCACGGTACGCCCTCCTGGGTGACGTAGGCAGCGGTCAATAACAATTTCGCGGATAGCCGCATTTTTTACGTTAGCCATATTTTCTGCCTTAGGTCTATATTTACTTGCGCATAAATAGGTTTGTGCGCGAAATTGCCACAAAGGTAGCAAAAATATATAATTATTGGCAGAAAAATCCGAAAAGTTGCTTACTTACTAACAAATTTTACCAATTGACGCAATTTAATTGCGTGAATTAAGTGAATTTCAGAGAAAAATTTGCATTAACTGCCTTTTTCGCCAGATTCTACAACATCGCCATCACAGACTTCACCAAACCTGATGTCACGACAGGCAATGTAGTAGTCGTTGAATGCCGCTTCTGCATCCAGTTTGTTGTTCGGGTCGAAGTTATAGTCCTCATGCATCCTGATAAAGGAATCTGCCACCCTTGCAAGTGTGAATAGCACTTCCTTCTCTGAAAGTTTGAGCCTTTCCTGAATTTCCATGAAGGCCTCTTCCAGCTCATCTGCAGCATCTGTTGTACTGTCATGCAACGAAGATAACTCTATGAGTTCATCCGCTGAATATTTTACTCCTGGTCTCATATAACTTTGTTTCAAATTGTCGTGCAAAGGTACTAACTTTTGCTGACAATCAAGCTATCTGATAGGGAAAAATCACATTACGCCTCCCAATTCTCGCTTACTCATAAATTACAAATATTGAGTGCAAGGTACGAAAAAACTGGCAGAAAAGCGTGAATTTGGATTGGCTTAAAGTGAAAAGCGCAAATGGCTGAGACATGGCTTCACCTCGGCAATTCGAGTGAGCTCGATTGCACTCGGTTTGCACTGTCCATGCAGCGAAATTTAAACATTTACAATATGGGATATCTGAAACGAATAGATTTTCTTTCCCAAATTGTGATAGGGAGCCTGACCGTTCTTAGCCCTTTTGTACATGGCCCCCTGCTGGAAATAAGGAAAAATCAGGGAAAAACGAAAAAATAGGTGCAAAGTTTGTAAGTATCAAAAATATTTAGTACTTTTGCACTCGCTAAACAGCAATCTATCTATCGATACCGTTTCCAAATAGTATCAAATTCGCTTCTAATAGACTGATAAGCAGTATAGGGAGTTGCCCATGCGGGTGTACAATAAAAAGGAAAAGCGAGCAATTCAGTTCGTTTTTTTTGTTTGTTCGGAAAAAGAATATTGATGACATAAAGAAAAAATGAAAAAGAGTCTTTTACTCCTATTGGCCTGCCTGATGACAATGGCTATGCAGGCACAAATGATGAATCCGGTACACTTCAAGTCGGAACTGAGGATGGACGATGGTGCCGAGGCAGAAATCATTTTCATGGCAACGATAGATGCTGGGTGGCATGTCTATTCTACCGACCTGGGTGGTGATGGACCTATTGCAGCAACTTTCAATGTTGTGAAAATGGAAGGTGTCGAGCCGGTGGGTAAACTGATGCCTAAGGGCAATGTCATTACAAAATACGACAAGATGTTCGAGATGGAACTGAAGTATTTTGAGAACGTGGCTCAGTTTGTGCAGAAAATCAAGTTCACGAAGCCGGATTATACCATTGACTGCTATTTGGAGTATGGTGCCTGTAATGACGAGAGTTGTATGCCGCCGACGCAGGTGGAACTGAAGCAGACGGGCAAATCGCCTGTTCGTCTCGTTGAAGAAAAGAAGGTTGAGGAGCCTAAGCAAAAGGAAGATGCCCCTGCTCCTGTTGACTTGTCCAATGACACCCTTGCTGCCGACACAGTATCTGTTGCCCCTGTTCCTGAGACATCCGAGGAGTCTGACCTCTGGCAACCTGTCGTCAGCGAACTGCGTGCTTTTGGTGCAGGCGACAATATTGCCGACCACTCCTTATTATATATATTGCTGATGGGATTCGTGGGTGGACTGCTGGCTGTCTGTATGCCCTGTATCTGGCCTATCATTCCCATGACGGTGAGTTTCTTCCTGAAGCGCTCAAAAGATGATAAGCAGAAGGGCATCCGCGATGCCGTGACATACGGTGTGAGCATCATTGTTATCTATCTGACTTTGGGACTGCTGGTGACGGCAGTCTTCGGCAGCGACACGCTGAATGCCATGTCAACGAATGCTGTGTTCAATATCTTCCTGTTCGTACTGCTGGTAGTGTTTGCCCTGTCGTTCTTCGGCTGGTTTGAAATCAAGTTGCCCGACAGTTGGGCTAATGCTGTTGACACAAAGGCATCGGCCACCAGCGGACTGATTTCTATCTTCCTGATGGCCTTTACATTAGTATTGGTATCGTTCTCGTGTACAGCACCTATCATCGGACTGCTGCTTGTTGAGACCACCACCAGCGGTAACTGGGTGGCACCTGCCTTGGGTATGTTTGGCTTCGCCTTAGCGTTGGCACTACCGTTCACTCTCTTTGCCCTCTTTCCCTCTTGGCTGAAGCAGGCCCCGAAGTCGGGTTCGTGGATGACCACGTTGAAGGTTGTGCTGGGATTCATCGAACTGGCCTTTGCCCTTAAGTTCTTCTCTGTAGCCGACCTGGCCTATGGTTGGCATCTGTTGGATCGCGAGGTGTTCCTCTCGCTCTGGATTGTTATCTTCGGCCTCTTGGGTGCCTACTTGTGCGGCTGGCTGAAATTCCAGGAGGATGAGATTGGTGGCGAGCTCCATAAGCCCATGCCCGTTGTCTGCATCATGGGTGGACTCGTGTCGCTGGCTTTTGCCGTCTATATGATACCAGGCCTGTGGGGTGCTCCCTGCAAGGCTGTGAGTGCCTTTGCACCTCCTATGAATACGCAGGACTTCAACCTGAACACGAAGGTGGTGGAGGCCAAATACACCAGCTATGAAGAGGGCATGGCTGCTGCCCGTGCTCAGGGCAAGCCTGTGCTCATTGATTTCACTGGTTTCGGCTGCGTCAACTGTCGCAAGATGGAGGCTGCCGTATGGACAGATCCCCGTGTGGCTGACAAACTGAACAATGACTTCGTGCTCATATCGCTATATGTCGATGACAAGACACCGTTGAAGGAACCCTACGAAGTGACTGATGAACAAGGCAGCACCAAGTCGCTGCGCACCGTTGGAGCCAAGTGGAGCTATCTGCAGAGCCATAAGTTCGGTGCCAATGCCCAGCCATTCTATGTCATGCTCGACGCATCGACAGGCAAACCTCTCGGAGGCAGTCGTGCCTATAATGAGGATATTCCGGCATACATCGATTTTCTGAATCAAGGACTACAAAATTATAAGCAATGACAGACCTGGAAACTCGCAAGCGCATTATCGCTCTGATACGCCAAGAAGTAGTACCCGCCATTGGCTGTACAGAGCCGATGGCTGTGGCACTGTGTACGGCAAAGGCCACTGAGCAGTTGGGCTGTCGGCCTGAGCATATAGAGGCCAGGTTGAGTGCCAACATCCTGAAGAATGCTATGGGTGTGGGTATCCCCGGTACGGGCATGATAGGGCTACCCATTGCCATCGCCCTGGGTGCTCTTGTTGGCAAGAGTGAGTATCAGTTGGAAGTGCTGAAAGACCTTACCCCTGAGGCTTTGGAGGCAGGTAAGCAGTATATTGCCGAGAAACGTATCGACATCGGCCTCAAGGAGGGAGAATGTGACAAGCTCTATATCGAGATCGTAGTCACGGCTGGTGCCAAGACATCGAAAGCCATCATCGCTGGCGGACATACGACGTTTGTCAGCGAAGGGAATGCTGTAAAGACGGTTTCTGAAAACAGTGATGAGATAGCCCTGAATATGCGTCTGGTGTACGACTTTGCTACGACGGCTCCCCTTGACGAGATTCGTTTCATCGAAGAGACACGTACTTATAATATGAACGCGGCACGTGAGGCTATCAAGGGCAACTACGGCCATAACCTGGGCAAGACTATCGACCGGCCTATGGCGAAAGGCATCTTCGGCAACTCTGTCTTCAGCCATATTATCTCGCGTACGGCAGCGGCTTGCGATGCCCGTATGGGTGGCTCCATGATTCCCGTGATGTCCAACTCCGGCTCCGGCAACCAGGGCATCTGTGCCACCAACCCCGTCTGTGTGTTTGCCAAGGAGAATGAGAATACGGAGGAAGAGCTGATTCGTGCCCTGATGCTCAGCCACCTCACGGCTATCTATATTAAGCAGAGCCTGGGCAAACTGTCGGCCCTCTGCGGCTGCGTAGTAGCCTCAATAGGTAGCAGTTGTGGCATCACCTATCTGATGGGTGGTGACTATGAACGTATCTGCTACTCGGTGAAGAACATGATTGCCAACCTGACGGGTATGATTTGTGATGGTGCCAAACCGTCCTGCTCGTTGAAGATTACCTCAGGTGTCAGCACGGCTGTTCTCTCGGCTCTGCTTGCCATCGAAGGCAAGTGCGTCACGTCAGAAGAAGGCATCGTTGATGACTGTGTGGACAAGAGCATCCACAACCTGACGGCCATAGGTGCTGACGGTATGGGTATTACCGACGAAATGGTGCTGAACATCATGACCTCGAAGAAAAATGCTTAGAATCGTAAGCATTCATGCCAGAGGTCATGAAAATTGACTCAATTAACTAAATAACAGACAAGTTTGTCTCCAGTTGGGTCGTGCTGCTGGCACCCACCAGCACACTGGTGACTCCTTGCTGATTGAGTACCCAGCGCAAAGCCTGCTGTGCAATGGTCTCCCCTCGAAGGTCGGCCTCCTTCTTTAATGTCTGCAGGAATTCCATCAACTGTGGCGTGAGTGCTTCCTTCTTTAGAAAGTGCTCGCGAGCCATACGCGAATCTGTAGGGATGCCACTCATATAGCGGTCGGTGAGCAGCCCCTGTGCCAATGGCGAGAAAGCAATGAAACCGATACCTCGCTCTTTGCAGTAATCAAGGATTCCCTCATTCATTGGCTCACGGTCAAGCATATTCAGTCGTCCTTGGTAGATGAGCAGTGGTACGTCATGTTTGCGCAAATAATCATCGGCAAATTTCAGTGCTTCCAACGGCCATCGGGAAATGCCTACATAGAGGGCCTTGCCTGCACGAACGATGTCAACCAGAGCCTGTAGGGTCTCCTCCAGTGGTGTCTCTGGATCGTAGCGGTGACTGTAAAACAAATCCACATAGTCCAAGTGCATTCGTTTCAGAGACTGGTCGAGCGAAGCCATGAGGTATTTTCGCGATCCCCAGTTGCCGTATGGGCCAGGCCACATATCATATCCAGCCTTCGATGCAATAAACAGTTCATCGCGATAAGGGCGGAAATCATCATCCATCAACCGTCCCATCGTCTCTTCTGCACTGCCGTATGGGGGACCGTAGTTGTTGGCAAGGTCGAAATGCGTAATGCCGTGGTCGAAGGCATAGTGCGTGATAGCACGACTGCGCTCGTAAGGGTCGACTCCACCAAAGTTATGCCAAAAACCAAGACTGACTTTTGGTAGCATCACGCCGCTATGTCCGCAACGCTGATACATCTGTGCCGAATAATCATATCTGTGATTGTCGGCTATATATTGCCCTTTTAATTCCATTTGGTAATCTTTTAGCCGAAAGTGAACTTTGTTACTGTAGGAACAATGGGACTCGAACCCATGACCTCTTCAATGTGACTGAAGCGCTCTAAACCAACTGAGCTATGCTCCTATACTTGTGAACCCGAAGGGATTCAAACCCTTGACCTTCAGAACCGGAATCTGACGCTCTATTCAGCTAAGCTACGGGTCCCCTTGTGTTCGTAAGCGGGTGCAAAAGTACATATTTTTTTTCAATGCTGCAAATTTTTTCCTGATTTATTTGTTGCCAATGGTAAAAATATTTGACTCTTCCTCACTTTAGATGGTAAGCCATCAGTAAACCCCGTCTTGTGAGGTTCTACAAGATACTCCGAAAAAGTTGGAGAGATTCTTGGAAAAAGTCTGAGATTCTTGGAGGATTTTCAAAGTTTACCTCATACAGAGCTTTCTCTATACCGAATACAGACAGTTTTCAGATAAGCTCAAGGGCTTGCTTCACACCATGTGTGAGTGACGTCTGAATTTTTTTTGAAAAAATAGTGAATAACGTCACTCTTGATGCTATCTGTCTGTGAATAAATGAGATAGACTATGACGATGTGCTCTAAAAAACGTCACTATAACGTCACTTTTCGTCATTTTCGAGTCAAAATCATGGCATTTCAAGCCCAAAAACAGCTTGAAACGCCTTTAAATAAAGGGAGTTCCGAATAACATCCACGGCGGAAACTGTCAGTTCCCGCCGTGGAAACTGTCAGTTCCCGCTATGGAAACTGTCAGTTCCCGCTGTGGAAACTGTCAGTTCCCGGCCAGATACTGACAGTTCCCGGCCAGATACTGACAGTTCCTGCCGTAGAAACTCGTGGGAACTAAGTTGTTTCGCTCAGCAATCAAAGGTCAACGAGGGTGCAGAAAGACGGGTAGTCATACAACTTGCTAAAGTGGGGTAGAGAAGAGACGGGAATCATGCTGAGATCATGCTGGGAGTGAGTACAGGAGAGTGAAACAAAAGAAAACTGAATTTTTTCTTTGTGTTTCTCTCACTTATTCGTACCTTTGCACCTCGAAAATTGTGTTATCGCATGATTATGACGAAAAAGAATTGGTGGCTTGGCTTGATTCTTGCACTTGTCCTGACAGCCTGCGGACGGGGAAAAGCCCCGGTAATGACCGATGACGTAATGGAAGAGGACTCACTGGATAGAGAGGTGACGCTGACGGAAGAGGAACTGCAAGATGAGTTGATTTCGGAAGAGCCAATGCCATTGGCTGCAGAAGAGCTGTTTGACGATTTTCTATTCAATTTCGCCTCGAACAAACGTCTGCAGATGGAGCGTGTACGTTTCCCGTTGGTGGTTTCTTCTGATGCCAAAGCCGATACGCTGGAGCGTGAGGACTGGCAGATGGAGCATTTCTTCATGCATCATGAGGAATACACCTTGATTTTTGACAACGAGGAGCAGATGGCGTTGGTGAAGGATACGTCGGTGAATCATGCGGTAGTAGAGAAGATATTCCTGGATCAGGGATTCGTGTGCCAATACCGGTTTGACAGGCAGAACGGTCGTTGGATGCTGGATGGTATGCAGAAGCAGACAATGTCGCAGAATCCTAATGCGTCGTTCCTGTCGTTCTATCGTCGTTTTGCCACGGATTCCGTGTTCCGTATGCAGAGCCTGAATGAAGAAATAATATTCAGCGGACCTGACCCGGATAATGACCTGGAGCAGATGGAAGGGGTCATTACGCCTGATTTCTGGGATGCCTTTGCGCCTGAACTGCCTCATGGTGTCATATATAATATTGTATATGGTGGGCATCACGGTCATTCCAACCGTAAAATTTTCGCTTTGCGTGGTATTGCTAATGGCTTGGAGGTTGAGATGACATTCCATAAGGAACATGATAAATGGAAACTGACGAAACTGTCGGAATGATGAAAGACTTGCAAGACTATAGCCTGTTGGCTCATAATACCTTTGGCATAGAGGCTGCCTGTAGTCGCTATTTGGAGTATGACTCTACGGAAGATGCCTGCCGTATAGCCGAGATGCTGTGTGGAAGCAAGGAACCGCTGCTGATTATAGGCGGTGGCAGTAACTTGCTGCTGACGCACGACTTCCAAGGCATTGTGGTACGTTCTGCCATCAAGGGATACGAAGTCGTAGAAGATGGTGAGGCTACGGGCAGGGTGCTTTTGCGTGTGGGAAGCGGTGAGACATGGGATGACGTGGTGGACTACTGCGTGAACCAAGGTTGGCAGGGGGCAGAGAACCTGTCGCTGATTCCTGGCGACGTGGGTGCCTCTGCCGTGCAGAATATCGGGGCATACGGGGCTGAGGCGGGCAATCTGATTCAGGAGATAGAGGCCGTAGAACTGGCTACAGGCAATATTTGCGTGATACCTGCTGCGGAGTGTGAATACGGCTACCGGCAGAGTAAGTTCAAGAAGGAATGGAAGAACAGGTATCTGATTACCCACGTGACCTATAGGCTGAGTCGCGATATGAAGCAAATGAACTTGTCGTACGGCAATATACGCTCAGAACTGGATCGCAGGGGGATTGGAGAACCTACATTGAGGCAGTTGCGAGGGGTGATTATTGCCATCCGTCAGGAGAAGTTGCCTGATCCCAAGGTGCAGGGCAATGCCGGCAGTTTCTTTATGAACCCAGTGGTGGATCGCAGTCTGTACGAGTCGTTGCAGAAACTGTATCCCGATATGCCCCACTATTTTGTTGACGACCGGCATGAGAAGATACCTGCCGGCTGGCTTATCGACCAGTGTGGCTGGAAAGGACGCTCGCTGGGAAGGGCTGGAGTGCACGACCGTCAGGCATTGGTGCTGGTGAATCGCGGTGGGGCTACAGGTGAAGAGATAGTGAAACTGAGCGATACCATCCGTCAGGATGTGTATGAGCGTTTTGGCATTCGTATCTATCCAGAAGTGAATATCGTATGAAGATTTCTTTTCTTGGAACGGGAACATCGTGCGGCGTGCCAGTAATAGGCTGTACTTGCGAGGTTTGCAGAAGCACTCATCCGAAGGATAAGCGTCTGCGTTGCTCCATACTGGTAGAGACGGAGACAACGCGCCTGCTGGTTGATGCCGGTCCTGACTTCCGACAGCAGATACTGCCGCAACCGTTCCGACGCATAGACGCTATCCTGGTGACCCACTCTCATTATGACCATGTAGGCGGCATGGACGATATCCGGCCTTACTGCCAGTTTGGTGAGATGAATGTCTATGCCGACAAGATAGCCCGACAAGGGATGTTGAGTATGCTGCCTTACTGCTTTGCTGAAAACAGGTATCCCGGTGTGCCCCAGATTGGGCTCCATGAGATTGAGGCAGGCAAGATGTTCAAAATAGGTGATATTGAGATTCTGCCTGTCAGGGTGATGCATGGCAAACTGCCTATCTTGGGATATCGGTTCGGACGCTTTGCCTATATTACGGATATGAAGACCATGGAAGAAGACCAAATGGCACTCCTGAAAGGCGTAGAAGTGCTATGTGTCAACGCATTGCGCTTCGACAAGCCCCATCACTCGCATCAGTTGGTGGGCGATGCTTTGAATTTCGCAAAAGCAGTGGGCGCGAAGCGTACTCTGATAACCCATGTCTGTCACGATGTGGGCCTGCATGAAGAGGTCAACAAAAAACTGCCCGACGGAGCCGAACTGGCTTTCGACGGACAGGTAATTGTGATAGAATAAGAAGCCTGCTATCTGCGGAAGATGTTCAGAATACTGCCGTAGCTGCGCTTCAACTTGTGAAGCAACATCATGCCGTCGTAGGCCATCATACCGTATTTGATGTATTTGGTAATCTGCTCGCCACGCGACATCTCCTGGTCTTCATTGGTCAGTTGTACCCATAGACGCCTAATCTCTTCGTTTTCCAGCTCGATGACTTCGTCCAGCTGCTCTTTTCGCATCTGGATTTCCTCTAAAGAGTGATAAGGCTTTATTCTTTCCTTCTTTGCCATAGAACGTAGAAAAATCAATTAAGAAGCAGACGTGACAAATATTTAACCAATGGACGCTCTATCCAGGATTTGCGAGAGGCATAGACCAAAATCAGGAACAGCAGATAAAAACCGGCTACAGCCAGAAGCGAGCAGGTGAGACCGATGATGCCGGATAACCATACAGCCACAGCTGCCGAGGCAAACAGCAGCACGACAGCAGAGATGATGGTCAACGTCAGTGCCAATGCTGTGGCACTGAGAAGCCGTACTACCTTCTCCACAATGTCAAGTTTGGCATATTCCTTGCGCAACTCCACATTGTGCTTCACCATCTCAATAAGCTGAGTGATGGTCTCTACATTCCTGTCGTTCGACAACATCGCTATGATGACAGCTTGGGATTAGTCAGCAGCTTCCTCAAGATCCTCAATCAGATCGCCTACATCTTTGCGGTTCAGCTTGATGTTGTGCTTCTTGAGAAAATCATTGACAGTGTCTGAAATCTTCTGACGGGTATTGCTACCTTTGTCGGGAGCAACTAAAATACCAATGGCAGCACCGGCAATGGCACCACCTAAGAATGCACCAAAATAACCTAAATTCTTCATAGCTTTTAAACTTTTTATTAGTATCCAAAAATCTGAGGCAAATTTACAAAAAAAATGGATAACACGGCTTTTTTTTGCGTTTTTTTTTGTTGAATAGCGCATAAAAGTGTCATTTCTATCTTTTTAACAAAGTTTATGCCCCTGTTTTGTCAGTTTCTCGTTGATAATTTGTAATTTCGCAGGGAAATTTGGAAAAATGATTATTTAAATAGACAAATTATGAAAAAGTACATTGTGTTGTGTGCAGGTATTTGCCTGGCTATGTTACTGACTGGTTGTAAATCAAGTGAGAGTGCCTACAAGAAAGCCTATGAGAAGGCTCAGGCTCAGTCACAGACCCAGCAGCCTGTGGTAAATACTCCCGTGGTACAGGCAGAGACTCCCGTGGTGACCCCCGTAGTGACAAAGCCCGCCAATCAGACAAGAGTTACAGACAATCTGGATAACATCACTGTACGTCAGGAGCGTGTGTCGGTAATTAATGGTACTGGTTTGAGTAATTTCAGCGTAGTCGTGGGCTCTTTCTCTGTGATTGCCAATGCAGAGGGACTGCAGCAGCGTCTGAAGAATGCCGGCTATCCTGCCCAGGTGGTTAAAAACGAAGACCGTAATATGTATCGTGTTGTAGCAACGACTTTTGCCACTAAGGGAGAGGCCGTGCAGAGCCGCGACGAGTTGCGTGCCACCTATCCCGATGCTTGGCTGCTTTACTATACCCGCTAAGCACAAGCATATTGGGACGTATACTTTCAATCGACTACGGTCGGAAACGAACAGGTTTGGCAGTCACCGATCCTCTGCAGATTATTGCTGGAGGACTGGCGACTGTCGCTACTTCTGAGCTGTTTGAATGGCTTCAAAGCTATATAGCGAAGGAGGATGTGGAGCGCATTGTGATAGGAGAACCTCGTCAGCCGAACGGTGAACCCAGTGAGAATCTGGCACGTGTCCAGCAGTTTGTGAACCGTTGGCGTAAGGTTGTACCCTCAATACCGATAGAGTATTACGACGAGCGTTTCACCTCGGTATTGGCTCATCAGGTCATGATTGACGGCGGGTTGCACAAGAAGGCGCGCCAGAATAAGGGTTTGGTTGACGAGATAAGCGCTACCATCATTTTGGAAGATTATATGCGTTCGCGCAAGTTCTAACAGATATAATTATGATTTTACCAATTTATATTTATGGTCAGCCCGTGTTGCGTAAGGTGGCTCAGGATATCACACCCGATTATCCTGAGTTGAAACAGCTGATCAGTGATATGTGGGAGACTTTGTTCCAGTCAGAGGGTATCGGGTTGGCAGCACCTCAGATAGGACGTGATATCCGACTCGTTGTTATTGACTTGGATCCGCTGTCAGAGGATTATCCTGAGTACAAGGAGTTCCGTAAGGTCTATATCAATGCTCACATCGTGGATTACGATGACACGAACACGGTTTCGTCGGAAGAGGGATGCCTGTCCCTGCCTGCCATCCACGAGAAGGTGGTGCGCCCAACACGCATCCGTGTGCAGTGGATGGACGAGGAATTTCAGCAGCATGACGAATGGATAGAGGGCTACCTGGCCCGTGTGATGCAGCATGAGTTTGATCATTTAGACGGCAAGATGTTTATCGATCGCATCTCGGCTCTGCGTAAGCAATTGATAAAAAGCAAGTTGAAGGCGCTTACCTTGGGCCGCTACCGTTGCGGGTATAAGACAAAGCCGGTAAGGAGGTAAAAAGAGACCCATCCCCAACCCCTTCCTGTATGGAGGGGAGTGTATAGACTTAGTAATGAATAAAGATGAGAATCAAGGAATCGTTATACCATTCTTTTACAAAACTATATACTCCCCTCTATACAGGGAGGGGTTGGGGGTGGGTCTTTCTCTTTTTTATACCTCTTGCCTCTTCTGCCCAGTTCAATACCGACCGACTGCTGACCATTGGTCGCTCGGCCTTGTATTATGAAGACTATGTGCTCTCGATACAGTATTTCAACCAAGCCATTACGGCAAAACCGTATCTTTATGAGCCTTGGTTCTACAGAGCCATAGCCAAATATTACCTTGATGACTTTGCTGGTTCTGAGCGCGATTGTTCAGAGGCTATCCAGCGTAATCCGTATGTTACCAATCTTTACGAACTGAGAGGACTGACCAGAATCAATCAGGAGAAATTCTCAGAAGCAGTAGATGATTACTCGCGTGCATTGAAATATGCACCTGAGAATTTGGGACTGTGGCACAACAGGGTGCTTTGCCATATTCAGAATAAGGAGTATGAAAAAGCACTCCTGGAACTGGATACTATTCAGCGGCGCTGGAGTCAGTATGCAAAAGCCTATGCCTTGCGGGCTGATGTGTATATGCAGATGAAAGACACGACGCAGGCTTTCGAGGCATTGAACAAAAGCATTGATATAGATCCGTATGACGGTCAGACATGGGCTGCGAGAAGCATCATCTATTTATCAAGAGAGGAGTGGGACAGTGCCGTTGTTCAGTTGGACAAAGCCATCCATCTGATGCCTCGCCATGCGAATTATCACATCAACAGAGCATTGGCTCGTGTGCATACGAACAATCTGCGAGGAGCGATGGCCGACTATGATATGGCTCTCGATCTGGAGCCAAACAACTTCCTTGGACATTATAATCGTGGACTGTTGAGGGCTCAGGTGGGTGATGACAACAGAGCTATCACTGATTTTGACTTTGTCCTGCGCCTGGAACCCGATAATATGCTGGCATTGTTTAACAGGGCAGTACTATTGGAAAACACAGGGGATCTGAAAGGGGCAATCCGCGATTATTCAAAGGTGATTGACGAGTTTCCGAATTTCTGGCTCGGCTTGGAGTCGCGTGCGGCCTGTTATCGGAAGATGGGTATGAACAAACAGGCCGAGGCAGATGAATTGACCGTATATAAAGCCCGTTTGTTCAAACATCTGTATGGCACACAACCCAGGATGGATCCAGACAAGATCCGCAAGCGCAGTGATGCCGATGTGGAGAAATATAACCAGTTGGTCATGGAAGACGAACAGGAAAGTGAGCACGAGTATGCCAACGACTATCGCGGGCATGTACAGAATCATCGTGTTGACATGGAATTCCAGCCTATGATGCTGCTGTCTTATGAACCCCAGAGGAGCGAGGTGAGCAGATATACAGCCTATGATACATACGTAGAAAAGATGAACAGACAGTTGAAAGGTCGTCAGGTTTATATCACTACACAGAATAGCGGTATGGACGATCGTCGTACCGCATCTTATTTCTCACTTATAGACTCGCTGACGCAAGCTATTGAGGGGGCGAAGACCGAGAAAAAAGCATCAGACTTGTTGTTGCAACGTGCCATTGCTTTTACGATGATTCAGAACTACGATGGTGCAATAGATGATTTGTCGACCTACTTACAGATTGATTCCGCCTCAGTACTGGCACTATGGCAACGAGCTTTCTGCCAGATGCGCATCAACCGATTCCAAGCTTCTCAAGGTACCAATGTGCAGTTGCAGAACGCCAGTGTGCAAGGTGATCTGACCCATGCATTGGAATTGCATCCTCATTCTCCCTGGTTGCTCTATAACAGGGCAACGCAGGCGGCGTTAAATCAAGATTATGAGCGAGCCATAGCCGATTATACTGCAGCATTGGAACATGAGCCCATGCTTGCCGAGGCATATTATAACCGTGGCCTTTGCTTGATTTACATGAAGCGTCAGGAAGAGGGACTTCAGGATTTAGGCAAGGCTGGCGAGTTGGGACTATACACAGCGTATAGCCTAATCAAGAAAAACAAGAAACAGAAGACAGAATAAAGAAAGGAGGATGAACTCATCCTCCTTTACTCTAATTATTCTCCTTTCAATTACAGACATTCAAAGGCTTTGTTCTCAATGGCTTTTACTGCCATACATTCCATTTCGATAAGCCATTCAGGACGGCAGACAGATGCTCGTACAATGACTGTGGGCTTATCGGGGAATCGCTGTCGGAACAGTTCAC
Organism: uncultured Prevotellaceae bacterium; assembly: GCA_902785695.1. Classification (GTDB taxonomy): domain Bacteria; phylum Bacteroidota; class Bacteroidia; order Bacteroidales; family Bacteroidaceae; genus Prevotella. Next base: position 22,744 of record CACZZQ010000011.1, read on the forward strand.
TTACCACGGCATAGTCGCTGCCGTCGCGCAGGTAGACAATAAAGTGAGTGGCATGGTCGAATGTGCAATCGGCTTCTTTGAGCAGGGCTTCCACATTCTCCCACATACGCTGTGTCTGTTTCACCACATCTTTCTGATGAGTCACCATACCCTTGTTGTTGATGCTGGCAGTACCAGAGATAAGCACATGACGGCGGTCACCATAGTCAACCATCGTGCCGCGCTCGAAACTCACACCGTAGTCGCTCGTGCGATTCAGGTGGGTAGGCGCATAGAGGTATTTAATCTGTTCTTTCTTCAGACCAGCTACAGCATAGTTGTCCATCATCGTGAGCACGTTGGGATCGTGCATACGGCCGCCAATGCCGGTAGAGGCAATGAAATGGGTGCTGTTAGTCAGCCCTTGGGTGAAGAAAACCTGATTGCGGGCTCTCACCACACCGCCGTAGTTCAGGTCGATGTCGTTGACAAAGAGCCAGGTACGCAGACAGTTGGCTTCCAGTGTACACTCCTCTTGTGCCAACTGCATGACATACTCGTTGAAGAGCAGGCGTGTCTGGTACTCTGAGTTGGCTGCCATATTATGGGCACTGCCGTTCCAGAGGTGACGATAGGTGCCGTGACTGGCTTCAAACAACTCGCTTTTCAGCAAGCGCGTGTTGACATTGGTCATCAGATACGCCCACAGCGAAATCTTTGTTCCGTCGAGGGGAGCCTGTTCGACGATGCTCTTGGCACAGTCGCAGACATCCGAAGCAATCACCTCGTCGGCCTGATTGGCAGAGTCGCTCAAGAAATAGCGTTTAAACACAGCCACTGCCCCGTGAAGCTGGTCGTTAATAAGCTGCTGGTAAGCATTCAAAACAGCTTCCAGTTGCTGCGAATAAGTCATCCTGCAGTCTGTAGGATGTAGCATTACATGATACTCTTTCACATCCTTGCCTTGGTCGAAGGTGAAGATGTCGGCATAGGTGTCTTTAAGCGTTATATGTTGAGTCATTGTATTCTTTTTCTGGAATATTGTCGTTTATTTGATATTTGGCTCTTCCAACCCAAGGCCCTTCTTCTTGTCTACAACCTTCAGAACGAAACCGAGGAGCAGGGCGGCAACACCAAGACATGCCAGCATGACAAGAGGCCATGTGTAGTCGTACTGAACGGCAATCTTCTCTGTGAACTCGGTAATGGCGGTGTCACCCTCAAGCATGGTCAATTTGCCTGCATCTACATCTGCCTTGGTAGCAGCTTCGAACTGGTCGATTTTTGCTACTAACTCGGGGTTGGTGATATCGAGCACCTTACCGATAAGCAGTGGGAACAGCCACAGACCGATGTTCTGAATCCAGAAGATCAGTGCGTAAGCAGAACCGATAATCTTGGGCTCTACGAGCTTGGGTACGCTGGGCCACAGTGAGGCGGGAACCAGCGAGAACGATGCGCCGAGCACAAGGATGGTTAGGTAGGCCACGATGATGCCGCCAATGGCATTCTCGGTGAAGAGAGGAAGCACAAAGGCGAAAGTGAGGTGACATCCAATGAGAAGCAATGAGCCCAGCACCAACATGGAGGCAGCCTTTCCCTTATGGTCAACGTAGCTACCCAGGATAGGTGTGATAAGCACAGCCAGCAAGGGGAACACAGCGAAGATGGCACTGGCCGACTGGCGCATATAACCCATGTAGCAGTAAACTACCAGAGAGATGATAGAGATAGCCAGAAGGGTGTACTGGCGTGATTTCTGTTTCTGGAAATTGCTGGCAAAACCAAAGCCTGCCACCAACAGCATGATAGCGAACTGTACGAAGGTGACGTTATCGCTTGCCCAGAAAGAACCAGCTGCAGGTGCTTCAAGTGTAAGGTTACACTGCAGCATATTAACGGCATATTTCTGGAAGGGGAAAATAGCTGAGTAATAGAGCACGCACAGCAGGGCTACGAGCCAGAAACCGCTTGAGGTGAGAATCTGACCGAGATCGCTAATCTTAAAGGGGTCGTCCTTCTCTTCGGCCTCACCTGTCTGAGCATCCAACTTCTTATCCATCACGAAGTAAACGATGGTCATAATGAGGGCGATACACAACAGAACAACACCGAATGCAACGGAACGGCTTACGCTAACTTCGCCACCCAGACGAGCAAAATAAGGTGAGAAAATCATGCAGGTGGCAACACCAAGGCGGGCGAGAGCCATCTCAGAACCCATAGCCAATGCCATATCGCGGCCTTTGAACCACTTCACAATACCGCGGCTTACGGTGATACCTGCCATCTCAACGCCACAACCGAAGATCATGAAACCACAGGCGGCAAACTTAGCAGAAGCGGGCATACCCTCGTAGAAAGGACTAACACCCAGCTCGTCGAACAAGGGGATGTAGTTCAGATTGTTGGTGAACCATGTTTCCAGACCTGAGCCAATGAAGGCATCTGTTACGGCATACCATTTGATGACAGCACCTACGAGCATCACCACAGCTGATAGGATGGCGGTGAAGCGGACGCCCATCTTATCAAGGATGATACCTGCAAATATCAGGAAGAAGGCAAATACATTGAGAAATACCTCTGACCCCTGCATGGTGCCGAAGGCGGTGGAGCTCCAACCGCGCTCTGAAAGCATCAGGTCTTTAATTGGTGAGAGGATATCCATGAATATGTAGCTGCAGAACATGGCGAGAGCCAGAAGCAGCAGTGCAGTCCACCGCATTCCGGCAGAGTCACGCAGAGTTTTTTGAATTGTTTGTGTCATTGATGTTCTATTGTTTTATTTGTGTTATTTCGTTCTTGAAGTGCTTGTCAATATCTTGCAGTTCTTGCTCGATGAACTTGTCCATCTGCTCACGAATAAAACGGTCTTCGAGATTAATCAGGTAGGACATATCTTGGATGGCACGTGTGCCGCTGACCAACAGGCCTCCAATGTCAAGTTTCCCCCATTGTTCGCTGGCAATAGTAAAGGCAAGGTTTGAACCCGATGCCATGAGGTTTGACAGGAGAATGATCTTCCGCGTACGGGCATCGTAGAACTGGCGTGAACCGTCTGTCTCAGGATTGTATTTTAAGCCATGCAGCAGGCCTACCACCATGTTGATGACCAACGGGAGCGCAGCCTGCTTGCCTATCAACGTCAGGTCGCTCATCGTTGCCAGTTGCTGAGCCTGCATCTGAAATACCTCACTTTCCATTCCTGGCTGGAGGGCTTCTGTGACTGGTGCCAGGATGTCAACAGGCTGACCTTGTGCAGCACGCTGTTGAGCATATTGCGAATAGACTGCGGCAGTGAGTCGTCTGGGGTCTTCCTTAATACTTCTCAGTGCTTCTGCCAACATACCAGGTGTGCTGACTCTTTCGCCAGTGACGGCATTGGTAGATGTGTAGTCGCTACTGGTATGGGTGCCTGTTATTCTATTGACAATACCGAAAATCCAGTTCATTGGGTCATTATCGAACGTGTTGCATGGCATCTCGTCCTTTTGCTCAAGTATCTCTTCCCAGTTCTTTGGCTCTTCGTGAATATCACCTTCGGGGACTTCTTCTGCTTCCGCAGCAAACTCCTCGTTAGTCTCGTCGATAAGTGCCAATTCCTTAGTGTCGGGCTTCTGTTCAAGCATTGCCATTGCCGATGGCGACAAGGTTGCAAGGATTTTGCCAGACCGTCCCAACTGTGATGCTATCTTTGGCATCATCGTCCAACGGGCTGTCTGTATACTGGTGGCAATGGAGAGGAATACCAAGTCACTCTGTGTGAGTCCGGTACGAGCCGCAAATTCGTTATGAATGCGCTCCAGTTCGCTGATGGCATGGTTTATTTCCTTGTTGCTCAACAAATCTTCTACGACGACATCCTTCCTGATATGATGTTGGTCGGCTTTCTTTTCAAGTGACTCCCACGACGGAATCTCGCTCCTGTCCATACGCTCCTTTGTCTTTGCTTGCGTAAGGGTAGGGGCATGATGTTCTTCCGGCAGTTCAGTGCCAGTCATCTCAGCGAGTGATTTGACACGTTCTTTCATGGCTGACAGTCTTTTGGCCATATTGTCAAGATCATGCAGCTCACCTTGCTTCTGCTCTCTCAGTTGTGCCAGGTCGCCTTCCTGCATCTTGAGCACCCGCAGCGTGCGCTTTTCATCATCGGTATATGTTTTGTCAGCCATAGCTAAGAGTTATTTCCTTTTGTTCTTCTGGGCCTCTTCAATACGTTGCAGCGCCTCTTCCAGGAAATCGATGGTCTCCTGCATATTCTTGCGTTGCTCTTCGTTTTGATAGCTTTCCTCCTCCATCTTCTTGATGATGGCTTGCTGCTTGGCAATAATCGAGCGCTTCATCATCTCCATCTCCTGGCGTTGGCGCTCCTTGGCTTTTATATACCTATATAATACGCGCGCGCCTAAGACAAAGGGGTTCATGGTGCATACCAGATTCCATGGGTCGGTCAGAAACTCCTTGATACCATTGTTGTAGCCAAGCTGATTCTTCAGTACTTCATTGACGCTGTTCTGAGGGTCTTTCAGTATTTGATCTGCAACATTGACTACAGTGGTATAATAGTCCCTGACATTCGTTGGCTTCATAGGCTTAAGGCAGACGTGCTTATTGATTATTGCTACTGATGGCTTTGAGAAGCTGTATCAGACTGGCTTCGTCAGACCAGCTGAAGGTATCCAGTCCGATAATAGTGCGGTATTTGCGCTTCACCTCCTTGTCTTTGGGCAGATTGCGTGATACCTCGCGCTCATGAACCTTAATGAGCTCACCATTATACAAGTAATAGTAATGAGAAAAGATGGGAAGCTTATAGTCCTCATCGTTATTCAGATCCATAGAAGAGGTCGTAATGCCTCCATTCTCAAATCCCATGTTCGAGACGTTGATATTGTTTCGCAATTGCTGATTGTAGGCAACCATGTCAATCAGGTCAATGCGATAGAGCACATTGGAACCTACAGAATCAACCACAAATCCCAGTTGGTTGTGGATGTTGTAATACTTGCGATCATCGAATTGAACAGTTGCGATGGTCTCCATATTCGCTTCCATGGTGTATTCACCATTCAGATAAAGCAAAGAGCTGTTTTTCAAAGATACATTGGTGAGCGACTGTTTGATAGTCTTACCGTTCATCAGCGTAATGACCGATGGTTTGAATTCCTTGTAAAGTGTTACGCTGGTGGTCTTAACCTGGGCTATTGCTGTTAGTCCAAGAACCATGAATACTGCAAAAAAAATGTTTTTCTTAATCATAGTCTTATGTTTTCTTTCTGGTTGATATTTAAAAAGCTCATCGATTCCAAAAATCAATGAGCCTCTGTTTTCCTTGCGGTGCGTACGAGATTCGAACTCGTGACCTCCTGCGTGACAGGCAGGCATTCTAACCTACTGAACTAACGCACCATACTGTTATGTTTGCTATTTAAGAAAGAGAAGCGGTGCGTACGAGATTCGAACTCGTGACCTCCTGCGTGACAGGCAGGCATTCTAACCTACTGAACTAACGCACCATTGGTCTCTTGGCTGTTTAGCGGGTGCAAAGGTATTACTTTTTCCTGAATTACAAAAATATTTCGATGGAAACTTTTTGCAGTTAACATCCTTTAAGAGATTGGAAATCCTCTTTGCTTATAAAAAAGATGTTTTTGTTGAAAATATTTGTTCAGTTTCAGGGAAATGTGTAATTTTGCCAACAAATCAATAGCTGAAAGCCTTCTATGGATGAAATACTGAGTACATTTGCGCCAATCACGCTTGACGAGATGAGCAGTGTGAAACTGATGAATCGCACAGACACAAAGTTTGTGACCAATCTGCCTCAATTATATAGATTGTTGGAGATGGCCCATGATGACTATTATGCTCAAGAGATTGACGGACAGCGTAATATGCTTTATGACACCACCTATTTTGATACGCGTGATTACGAAATGTATAAGGAACACCAACATGGCCATACCAATAGGCAGAAAATCCGTTTCCGCACTTACGTCAGCAGTCATTTGCAGTTTATGGAGGTGAAAACCAAGAATAATCACGGACGTACGAAGAAGAAACGCATAGAGGTGGGGGATATGGATCTCAGTGATGTGGAGAAACGGGAGTTCCTGGCTCGCACGCTGAGGTATAATGTAGATACGCTTATTCCCCACATGCATAATTATTTCCGTCGTATCACGCTGGTGAATAAAGCCAAGACGGAACGCCTGACTATCGATACGTCGTTGGAGTTCCATAATATGCAGACCAACACCGACCGCGATATGGGGCCTCTGGTCATTATTGAACTGAAGCGCGACGGGCTTGTCTTTTCACCCGTTCTGGAGATGTTGCGCCAACTCCGAATTCATCCCCACGGTTTCAGTAAATATTGTATGGGGGCGGCATTGACAAACGGACAACTGCCAGTTAACCGCTTTAAGAAAAAACTGAGAGATGTGGAAAAAATCGTAAAATTATAACAAACAACCAATAAAAAACTATGGGTTTTATTCAAGATTTATTTTCTGTTGATTTCTGCAATGCGTTAGTGAGATTCTTCATTTGCTTTGCTGTAAACTGGGTTATCGTAAACAGACTCTACTATAAAAAGAGCCACAGAAGGGACTTCTACTTTACCTTCCTTCTGATTTCTGTAGCTATATTCTTCCTTGTGTACTTTATGATGGGTATGGACAGAGGCAAGGCTACTATGGGCGTAGGTTTGGGGCTCTTTGGCATTTTCAGTATCATGCGCTATCGTACTGATACGATGCCAGTGCGTGAGATGACATACCTCTTTATTATAGTATGTCTCTCCGTGGTTCATGCAATGGTAGATATTGAGAACGACAATCCCAATTACATTGCCGAATATGGTAAATTGCTGATTATAGATGTGATTGTGCTCGTCTCGATTACCTTATGTGAGATGACGCTGAAAGTGCAGAACACCAAACTGATTCAATATGACCGTCCGGAATTGGCAAAGCCAGAGAACAGAGAGCAACTGATTGCCGACCTGGAACAGCGTACAGGCTTGAAGATACTGAAAGTGGAAGTGGGAGGTATAGACTTTCTGAAGGACTCTGTAGTGCTTCGTGTCACTTATGCAGGTGAAAACGTAAGTGATGTCGATGCCCAATACACAGTAAGGAAATCGCAATGGAGAAACGTCTGATTATACTTTTGCTCACGTTCGTCGGAGTCGTTACGGGTGTTTGTGCCCAAGGTAACGACTTTGGTATGTGGTATGAACTTGGAGCAGATAAGAAACTATCCCGTCAATGGAGCTTAGGTGTGGAGAGTGAGTTGCGTACACGTAACAATACCCGCACCTTAGACAGATGGAGTGTGGGAGTTAGTGCCGAATACAAGGTGCTGAAGTGGCTAAAGGTCTCAGCAGGTTATACCTTCCTGTATGACAATAACATGGAGGAAATGGATTTCAAACGCGACGGATTTACTCCAAACAACTGGCTTCCAAGCTATTGGGGCGTGCGTCACCGCTTTAATGCAGGTCTGACGGGCAGTGCTGCCTGGAAACGCTTCAAGTTCTCCCTGCGTGAACGCTGGCAATACACCTATCGTCCCGAGGCTGATGGCAAGAAGTATGATTTCGACAACTCCGTTTGGAAATCCGTTAAAGCAAAGGGGAAAAACGTGCTTCGCAGCCGCTTTCAGGCAGAATATGATATCCCTCGCTGGAAGTTCGACCCTACTGCCAGTGTTGAGATGTTCAACGACAATAACGGTATACAGAAGATGCGCTATCAGTTTGGCGTTGACTACAAATACAAGAAATACCATGTGTTCTCGCTGTCATATCGTTTCCAGAATGTCAATTCCTCTGACGATGACAATGACTTGAATAGCCATCTGATAGGACTCGGCTATACATACAAATTCTAACTTCAGACAAATCGAAAAGATGAAAAGGATATTTGCATACGTTTTGCTGACACTCTTCATGGCTGCTTGCGCCAGTGATGACAAGTATTCGTGGGATGAGGATTTTGCTGACAAGACTGCTACTGACACAATAAGAATTGGTCTGGCCTACAATGGGGCGACAGTGCTGGTGACAGGCGATGATTACGGCTTTGTCAATGTTGAGGGAGCCGATGTCACTGTTCATTCCGGCACAAACAAGTTTCTACAACTTACGTTAAGTGGTTCTACTGCCGATGGTTCTCTTCTTATTTACAGTTGGAGGAAGTTGGGTATTGTTCTTGATAATGTGACTATTGTTAACCCAGACGGACCAGCCATCAATAACCAATGCGGCAAGGCGTTTTATGTTACTTTGGCAGACGGAACTACAAACACGCTGACTGATGGTGAGGCTTATTCCAATGCGCTTGATGCCAATGGCGATACTATAGACCAAAAAGCGACATTGTTCAGTGAAGGGCAGGTATACTTTGACGGAACAGGCTCTCTTACAGTAAACGGTAAGGCGAAGAACGGCATTGCCAGTGATGACTATGTTGTCATAAATGGCGGCACTATTACTGTCAAAGTAGAATCGACGGGTTCAAACGGAATCAAGGTCAATGATGGTTTCACGATTATTGACGGTATTCTGAATGTCAGTGTGGCTGCAGATGGTGCCAGAGGCATAAGAAGTGAAGCACGTACTACAATCTCTGGAGGTCAGACAACCATCATAACGTCTGGCGGTTGTGTGGTGGAAACGATTGATGGTGTGGAAGATGCATCTTCCGCTGCCGGCATCAAGAGTGACAGCCTTTTCACGATGACAGCAGGAACACTGACGATTACCAGTTCTGGTGATGGCGGCAAGGGTATCAACTGTGCCGATTCTGTCAAGTTCAGCGGTGGTACCCTTGAGGCTATAACCACAGGAACCAATGATAAGGGTAAGCCCAAGGCTGTTAAGAGCGACGTAGCCATTATTCTTAGCGGTGGGTCGTTTACGGCAAAGTGTGAATATAGCTGGGCTTGTGATAACGGCTATGAGGCTGACGAAGATGAATCAAACGCATCGATAGCGTCTAAGATGGTGACTATTCTTGGTGAAGCCCAGTATAAGTTACTGAAGAAAAAAGAAATGATAGTGAAATTTTAATACTCCAAAACAATGAAAAAACTACTTGTCTGTCTAACAACACTGATGTGCTGCCTCTTTGTAAATGCGGCACAGAAATTGACTATTAATGGTGAAATCGTAGAAAAAGCCGTTTACTCAATGACTTTTGACGGTGATAACGTCATTCTTACTTTCAGCGACCAGACTTCTCAGACTGTTGATATGTCGAATGTTGTCATCACATTCGATGCAGGTACTACCGATATCTATAGTCTCAAGATGCCAGTAGGGTCAAAGCTCGACATCGATGGCTTGTCTGCTAATTCAGAAATCTCTATTTACAATGCCGCAGGCAAGATGGTCTTGAAGACAAAGGCAGAAAGGACCTCGCAGAATCTCTCTACAGAGGGACTGAAAAGCGGTGTGTACATTCTGAAAGCAGGTAATAAGATAGTGAAATTCGTCAAGAAATAAATAACCTTTTGTCTATGAAAAAAGTTATACTTTCCTTGCTTCTGCTTCTTGGCATTTGTAGCGTTCAAGCCGCAAATACGGTGCCTAAGAACAGGGCAAACAACCAAATATGCCTGACGCTTGGAAATGGCGAGAAAGCATATTATAACACGTCCCAGATTTCCAGTGTTATCGTTGGCGACACTGTTGTTGTCAATGTTGACGAAACGGTTCAGGATGTATATGCCGGCAACGTCTCTTCAATCGCATTTGCCAAGAAGAGCGTTGAGAATGTTGCAGTGAACATTGCTTTTAATGGAACGACTGCATCAATAACGGGTGATACGGATGTGGTGACTGTCAGTCAGAACGGTGCCGACATCACCGTCACATCGACTATTGACTGCTATCTGGATATCACTCTGACTGGAAGCACCACAAGCGGTTCTTTGATTGTGTACAGTCAGAAGAAATACGGAATCACCTTAAATGGCGTGAGCATCACCAATCCTCAAGGCCCTGCCATCAACAATCAGTGTGGCAAAAGCCTTCATGTGACGCTGGCCGATGGTACTGTCAATACTTTGACAGACGGAGCATCGTATGCAGAGTCTTCCATTGACCAGAAAGGTGTGCTTTTCAGCGAAGGTCAGATTTATTTCCTCGGTACGGGTACCCTTCAGGTGAATGGTAATGCCAAGAACGGCATCGCCAGCGATGATTATATTGTCATTGAAGGCGGCACCATCAAGGTTGATGTCGCTGAAACCGGCTCCAATGGAATCAAGGTGAACGACGGGTTCACTATCAGTGGCGGCGTGCTGGGTGTCAATGTGAAGGCTGATGGCGCACGTGGTATCAAGAGCGATGCGCAGGTGGAGATACAAGGAGGCGAGACCACGATTACAACCAAAGGTGATTGCTTGATTGAGACAACAGATGGCGTTCGCGATACTGCCTCTGCTGCTGGTGTCAAGTGCGACGGTGTTTTCTTGATGACGGCAGGCAAACTGACCGTCACTTCTACTGGCGATGGCGGTAAGGGCATCAATTGTGCTGATACCGTTAAGTTCGAAGGAGGTACCCTGGTGGCTAATACCACAGGCTCCAATGACGAGGGTAAGCCAAAAGCCGTGAAGGGCGACAAGGGCATCATTGTCAGTGGCGGTTCCTTTACTGCTACCTGTAAGAAGAGTTGGGCTCTTGATAATGGCGTGGACAGTGAAACAGTCTCTGACAGAGTGACCATTATTGGAACTCCAATGACGAAAACGCTTGAGAAGCGTAATGTCGTCATCAAATATGAGTAAAAATCGGCCATAACTCTTTGTTATTCCGCAAAGTTTTCATACCTTTGCACTGGATTAACAGAAAGTTATGGCAACAGAAAAGATTCGGATTAAGGATATCGCAGAGCGGGCGGGAGTGTCAGTGGGCACTGTCGACCGCGTTTTGCATGAAAGGCCTAACGTCTCTCCCGCTGCACGCGAGAAAGTGGAGAAGGCCTTGGCAGAAATGGATTATCAGCCCAATGTATACGCATCGGCACTGGCATACAATAAGGATTACACGTTCTGCTGTGTCATTCCCATGCACGAGAGCGAGGCCTATTGGGACGAGATTGAGGAAGGCGTGAAAGCCTGTACGGCTCATAGACGTGATTTCCAGATTTCCTTGGATATTAAGTATTACGAGCGTTTCAACGGTCCTTCGTTCTCAAAGGTTGCTGAGGAGTGTCTGGCTGAGAATCCTGATGGTGTCATCGTGGTGCCTGCCAAGCTGGAACTGACTCGTGAGTTTACCAATACGTTGAGCGACCGCAATATTCCCTTTATCCTGCTTGACTCCTATCTGCCAGACTTGAAACCATTGGCTTTCTTTGGTCAAGACTCTTTCCAGAGCGGCTATTTCGCTGCCCGTATGATGATGCTCATTGCGTCGAAGGAGAAAGAGATTATGATGATGAAACAGCTGAAGGACGGACATATCGGTTCCAAGCAGCAGTCGAACCGTGAAACCGGCTTCCGTCATTATATGCGCGATCACTTCCCTGAGATCAGCATCGTAGAAGTTAATCTTCCGTTAGGAGGCACAAAAGCTCAGTTTGACAGGATTCTTGAAGACTTTTTCAAGGAGCATCCTCAGGTACACCATTGCATCACCTTCAATTCCAAAGCCCATCTGGTGGGTGAGTTCCTCTTGCGTACCAATCGCCGGAATATCCAGATTATGGGTTATGATATGGTGCCAAAGAATGCGGAGTGTGTGCGCCAGGGCAGCATCTCGTTCCTCATTGCCCAGCACGCCTATATGCAGGGCTATGCCTGTGTAGAGACGCTTTTTCAGGCTATTGTGCTGAAGAAGGAGGTTAATCCGGTAAACTATATGCCTATTGAGCTCTTGGTGAAGGAGAATATAGAATTCTACCGCCGTATCAATATAGGATAAAAACAAACATACTTAAACTTATGGAACTTAAAACTTATCTCAAGATCAATCCTGCAGACTCTGTTGTTGTCTGCTTGGTGGAAAAGAAAAAAGGTGATATTCTAGAAGCTAGTGGCGAGCGCGTGGTGCTGGCAGAAGATGTGCCTGCAGGTCACAAGGTATTGCTTCGTGATGTCAAGGAAGGCGAGAATATCATCAAGTACGGCTATCCCATAGGTCATGCCCTTAAGGATTTGAAGGCAGGCGAGTGGGTTAACGAGAATAATCTGAAGACCAACCTCTCTGGCACGTTGGAATATACCTATCAGCCTGTCAACGAGGTATTGAATATCAAGAAAGAGAACCGCACCTTCAAGGGCTATGTTCGTAAGAACGGCGATGTGGGTGTGCGTAACGAGATTTGGATTGTACCCACCGTTGGCTGTGTTAACGGCATTGCTGAACGTCTGGCAAAGAAGCTGCGTGAAGAAACGGGCTGTAAGGATGTTGACGCTATCTATACCTGGCATCATAACTATGGATGCTCCCAGTTGAGCGGCGACCACGAGAATACCCGCAAGGTGCTGCGTGACATCGTGCTCCATCCTAATGCTGGTGCCGTACTGGTGCTGGGCTTGGGTTGTGAGAACAATCAGCCCGATGATTTCATGAAGCTTCTGGGCGACTATGATAAAGACCGTATCCGTCTGCTCGTTACACAGAAAGTGGATGGCGATGAGGTTGAGGCTGGTATGCAGATTTTGCGTGAGCTCTACGCCATCGCAGGCAAAGACAAGCGTGAGGATGTGCCTGTATCAAAGCTTCGCGTTGGCTTGAAGTGTGGTGGCTCTGATGGTTTCAGTGGCATCACGGCTAATCCACTTGTGGGCGAGTTCAGCGACTGGCTCGTGGCTCAGGGCGGTACCAGCGTGCTGACTGAGGTGCCTGAGATGTTTGGTGCTGAGACTATTCTTATGAACCGTTGCGAGACACCTGAACTCTTCGAGAAGACCGTCTCAATGATTAATAACTTCAAGGAGTATTTCCTGAGTCACGGTGAGCCCGTAGGTGAGAATCCAAGTCCAGGCAATAAGGCCGGTGGTATCTCTACGCTTGAGGATAAGGCGCTGGGATGCACGCAGAAGTGCGGACGTGCCCCTGTCAGCGGTGTGATGGAATATGGCGACCGTCTTACGGCTACAGGCTTGAATCTGCTGTCGGCTCCTGGTAACGACCTCGTTGCTGCTACGGCGCTGGCTTCCTGCGGCTGTCACTTGGTGCTCTTCACCACAGGTCGTGGTACGCCTTTCGGCACCTTCGTTCCTACGATGAAGATTGCCACCAATCCCACATTGGCTGAACGTAAGCCCAACTGGGTGGACTTCTCAGCCGGACAGCTCATTCAGGGCCGTACGATGGAGGAACTCCTTCCTGAGTTTATCGACAAGGTGTTAGCAGTAGCCAGCGGCGAGTTGGCTCGCAACGAGGAGAACGACTATCGCGAGATTTCAATCTTTAAAAACGGAGTAACACTTTAGTACCCCATCTTTAACACTGAGGTACAGCGTTATACACAACACGTTATGGATGTAACAACACGTAATTTTTTCCGTCTTTTGCGAGCTGGCGAGTTTGGTCAACAGGAAAAGGTTGAGCCTATGTCGGCCTGCAAATGGCGGAAGACGATGTTGTTTGCCAAAGCTCACGGCGTTGAGGCTGAGACCTACGCTGGTCTTGAGGTGCTCAATGAGCAATTTTTCATTCAGATGATTCCTGAGGAAGTGACGACGGAGTGGGCGAGCCTGGCTTCATACAACTCCCGTCGCACCACCCTAGTGTGTACGGCACTCTCACCCAAACTTGAAAAACGTCTGGCATCGATAGCCGAGAAAGCCGATTCCTCGTCAGCAGAATATCAGTTGCTGGAGGAGTTGCTTCGGTTGGCTTATGGTATGCTACGTGATGACCATTGGGTGCGTCAGATGCTGGTGGTTGGCGAGATGATTCGTGAGCGTGGCTCTCAGGTCAATCGTGAAAAGCTGAGTAGATGGATTGACAAGTTCCACCTACAGAAGATGATACAGCTTGAAGGGGCGTTGCTGATTGAACTGATGGGACTTCAGTCTGATGAGTTGCCTTTCACGGTGAAGCCCTCTGAGTTTAATATCGAGCGTTTTGCCTCGTCTATTCCCCATAGTCAGGAGCAGATGCGCTTCTCGCAGGGTAAGGACATCTTCGTGCATACCAGCAACAAGTCGGCTATCGTTTGGAATGCGCGCCGCTCGGCCCGTTTTCTGCGCTATTATCCTACCGAGAGCATCGCCAACCTCTTTGCGTCGTTTGCCAAATCCCTCAATAATATCGAAGAATAAGCATGAAACTTTCAGAACTGAAAACAGGCGAAAAGGGCGTTATCGTTAAAGTGCTGGGTCACGGCGGCTTCCGTAAGCGCATTATCGAGATGGGTTTTATCAAGGGTCAGCAGATAGAGGTCCTACAGAATGCGCCCTTGCAAGACCCCGTGAAGTATCGCATCATGGGTTACGAGGTGTCGCTGCGTCATCATGAGGCCAATCAGGTTGAGGTGGTCTCTGATGTGGATGCCAACCTGCAAGTGTCGCCAGCCGTTCTGAAAGGTCACGAGGAGGATTATCTGCACCACGAAGCCCTGCGTGAGCGTCGTGTGATTCATGTGGCACTGGTGGGTAATCCCAACTGTGGAAAAACCTCACTCTTCAACTATGCCTCTGGTGCTCATGCTCATGTGGGCAACTATAGCGGTGTCACCGTTGATGCAACTGAGGCCCACGCCTCAATGTTCGGCTATGAGTTTATGCTCACCGACCTGCCTGGCACCTATTCCCTTTCGTGCTACAGTCCTGAGGAACTCTACGTCAGAAAGCACCTCTCCGAGCAGATGCCCGATGTGGTGATCAATGTGGTGGATGCCTCCAATCTGGAGCGCAACCTCTATCTCACCACCCAGCTGGTAGATATGAACGTGCGCATGGTGTGCGCCTTGAATATGTACGACGAGTTTGAACGTCGAGGCGACAAGCTCGATATCCAGACGCTGTCCTCGCTCTTCGGTATGCCCATGGTTCCCACGTCGTTCAAGTCGGGTAGGGGTGTGAAGGATCTCTTCCGTGCCGTCATTCAGGTCTATGAGGGCAAGCACGGCAGCGCACGCCATCTGCATATCAACTACGGACACGAGATAGAGCAGGGTATCAGTCATATACAGCACTATTTGAAGAAAGACGAGCATATCACCCAGCAATATTCCACCCGCTATCTGGCTATCAAACTGCTGGAGCACGACAGTGAGGTGTTGCGCTTTATCGGTCAGCACCTCTCTGAGGAACATCGCCCTGAAGACCGCAAGCAGTTGCTCTCGGCTCGCGATAAGGCCGCTTCACGTGTGCAGGACGAGACGGGCTCTGACTCTGAGACAGCCATCATGGATGCCAAGTACGGCTTTATCAATGGTGCGCTGAAGGAGGCGGGCTATGCTACGGGAAAACAGGAGGACACTTATCGTACCACCCATCGTATCGATGCCGTACTCTCGCATCGCGTATGGGGCTTCCCTGTGTTCTTCGCTATCCTCTTCGTGATGTTCCACACCACCTTCGTGCTTGGTCAGTATCCTATGGATTGGATAGACGCAGGCGTAGAGTGGTTGGGCGAATGGATAGGTGCTACGATGCCCGAGGGGATGCTGCGCTCCATGCTTGTAGATGGCGTTATAGGCGGTGTGGGCAGCGTTATCGTGTTTATGCCTCAGATTCTGATTCTCTATTGCTTCATATCTATCATGGAGGACTCGGGCTATATGGCGCGAGCAGCATTTATTATGGACAGGCTGATGCACAAGATGGGACTTCACGGCAAGTCGTTTATCCCGCTGGTGATGGGCTTTGGCTGTAATGTGCCTGCGGTGATGGCTACACGCACCATTGAGAGCCGTCGTTCGCGACTCATTACGATGATGATACTCCCGCTGATGTCGTGCTCAGCCCGTCTGCCAATTTATATCATGATTATCGGCACCTTCTTCGCCGTAGAGTATCAGTCGTGGGTCATGGTGTCGCTCTATCTTATAGGCATCATCCTGTCGGTTATCGTGAGCAAGGTCTTCTCTACCTTTATTATAAAAGGTGAGGACACCCCGTTTGTGATGGAGCTGCCACCTTATCGCTTCCCCACGTTCAGAGCCATTGTACGCCATACGTGGGAGAAAGGCAAGGAATACCTGAAGAAGATGGGAGGTGTGATCCTTGTAGCCAGCATTCTGGTGTGGGCGATGGGATACTTTAGTTTCTCAGGGGTAGCAGAATCGATGGAAAGCAGTATCATAGGGCGTTTAGGACAGGCTGTAGAACCGCTTTTCGCACTTCAGGGCTTCGGATGGCAACTTGACGTTTCGCTCATCGCAGGCGTGGGTGCCAAGGAGATTGTGGCCTCTACGATTGGCGTTTTAGGCGGCTTGGAGACGCTTTCCACCCTTCAGGCCTATTGTTTCCTGCTCTTTGTGCTCATCTATTTCCCCTGTCTTGCCACTGTCATTGCTATTAAGAACGAAACGGGCTCATGGCGCTGGGCGCTCACTTCCGCCATCTATACCACCGTTCTTGCTTGGATAATCTCGGCTGTAGTCTATCAAGCAGGGCTGCTTCTTATGACTGTGTTGCCATAAATGGATAGGAGTTAGCTGAAATTCAAAACCAAATTCTGGCCATTATTTTTTAAATTTTGGCCATTATTTTTTAAATTCTGGCCAAAATTCATCAAATTCTGGCCAGAATTTATTCTGATAGAACGTCTGCTCTATTTCACAAAGACCTTCTTCGTTATGCCATTGCTCATCCTTACAATAATAAAAAGAGGGTGTGTCAAAATTGACACACCCTCCGTATTTGATTCTATATTCGTTCTCTATTAGAAGTTATAATACAGACCGAAAGTCAGGTTTGCACCGCTCAGGTCAAGACCGAAGTTGTTATAGTTGTTGTCGTCACCATCGGGGTTAACAGTCTTCCATCCAATGAAACCAACGTGAGAAACGAAGCTCAGGTTGTCGGTCAGAGAAACAGAAAGACCTGGCTTGAAACCAACACCCAGTGCTGTGCAGTCTTGTTTTGAGAAAGTAGTGAATTCAACGCCACCATCAACGAACAGGTTTACCTTACCAGCGTTCAGGAAAGTATAACGAGCATAGGGGTTAAAGGTGAAAGCAGACTCAGCAACATTGTTACCAAAACCATCAATAGTGGAAGTAATACCAGCGAACTTGTTTGACTGGTAACCGATAACAGCACCGACAGCCCACTCGTCATTCAACTGATAGCCAATTTCGGGAAGAATCTTAAAAGTGGTCTCGCTCCTATCACCAGCATTCTTCTGTGTGCTCTCAGCGTTGAAAGCTACGCTACCACCAACATACCATTGTGCATTCATTGAAACAGTTGCCAAAACAGCAACCAGCGTCATCAAAATCTTTTTCATAACTTTTTTTTATATTTTAGTTACACATTGTCACCCTTTCGGATGGCGTTATCCTTAAATCGGGTGCAAAGGTATGAAAAACTCTGGTGCTGTAAAATGTTTTTGCGAAAATTTTTGATTTTTCGTTAAAAAACTTGATTTATGTTCATTCGTTTTTCCGTTTCACCTTATTTTATTTATAGACCCTATTTCATCTCCCAGCCGATGGCAGAGGCACCAAGCACGGCAGCAGAAGCTCCGTCGAGCGCACTGATCAGGAACTGAGCCTTGCCACGGAAGGGCTTCATGACGTGGGCATCATAGGCCTCGCGGATAGGCTTCATGATGAGTTCGCCTGCCTTGGTCATGCCTCCAAAGAAGATAAATGCCTCTGGTGATGAGAAAGCGGCAAAGTCGGCACAGGCCTCGCCCAGCATCTTGCCTGTAAAGGCGTAAATATCCTGAGCCAGTTCGTCGCCCTTCTCGGCAGCAATACTCACGTCGAGCGAGGTGATGTCCTCTGGCTTCATATCGCGAAGCAGGGAAGGACGGGTGGTCTTCTCAAGCAACTCACGAGCCGTGCGTGCCACGCCAGTAGCAGAGCAGTAGGCTTCCAGACAGCCCGTTCTGCCGCATCCGCAGGGACGCCCCTCAGCACCGCGTACCATTGTGACGTGTCCCAGTTCGCCAGCAAAGCCATCATGTCCGTAGAGCAACTGTCCGTTGGCTACGATTCCAGAACCAACGCCCGTACCCAGTGTGATGACGATAAAGTCCTTCATGCCGCGAGCTGCACCATACACCATCTCGCCTACAGCGGCCGCATTGGCATCGTTGGTAAGTCCTACGGGGATGCCACCTAAACGGTCAGAGAACATCTGAGCCAGAGGTACTACGCAGTCGTGGGCCCAAGGCAGGTTGGGTGCAAACTCAATGGTTCCCTTGTAGTAGTTGCCGTTAGGGGCACCGATGCCCATAGCCTTGATTTTGTCGAGGCCTCCCACTTGCTCGATAATGGGCTGAAGGGCATCTATGCAGGCGTTAACATAGGACTCGGCAGTGTCATGACCGCCAGTCTTGATGGCCGTAGTAGCTTTGATTTCTCCACGTGCGTCAACGATACCGAAAACGGAATTGGTTCCCCCCAGGTCAAGTCCGATGACATAGGGCTTTTGTATGGTCTGTTCGTTCATTGTTTTTGTTATTATAGGGTTATACTTCTATGTGCAAAGATAAGAAGTTTGTTCGTAAAACAAGCATCTTTAACTCCTTTTAACTGCTGTGACTACCAAGAATGGGTAAAAAAGTAGTACCTTTGCAAATGATATGGGATTTTATGTAAACACGATACCGAATTTGCTTGATATAGTCTTCAAGGGACTTCTGATAGGCATCATCGCCTCGGCACCAATGGGACCTGTTGGCGTGCTTTGCGTGCAGCGTACCTTGAACAAAGGCCGCTGGTATGGTTTTATCACGGGTTGCGGTGCAGCCTTGAGCGATATTATCTATGCTGGCATCACAGGTCTGGGTATGGGTATGGTGGTAGAGCTGGTGAGCAACGATACCAACCGCTTCTATCTTCAGATAGCCGGTAGCTTGATGCTGCTGGCTTTCGGCATCTTTACCTATCGTACAGACCCCACGAGGAAGATGCGACAGCCCGGTCAGAAGAAGGGTACGCTGACCCATAACGGCATCACGGCCTTCTTCGTCACCCTGAGCAATCCGCTGATTATCTTCCTCTTTATGGCTTTGTATGCACAGTTCTCGTTTGGATTGCAGCCTGATAAACCTATAGAAATGGTGGCAGGCTTTACGAGCATTGTAGGAGGTGCCTTGCTGTGGTGGTGGGGACTGACTTGGCTGGTTGACAAGATTAGGCTGAAATTTGACAATAACGGCATTCGTATCATCAACAGAATCATTGGCGCGCTGGTTATATTGGGTAGCGTGATAGTTCTGTTGACCACCCTCTTCAGCCTGCATCTCTATAATATTTTCTAAGGACAAATATGTTTATTGCACAGGAATTACGTAAGAAAAACATTGCGGAATACCTGCTCTATATGTGGCAGGTAGAAGATACGATACGTGCTTTCGACTGTTCGTTGGCACGCATCCGACGCGAATATATAGACCGCTTCGACTATGATGAGGAGCAGAAGGAAGAGGAGGCCGACTGGTTTGGCAACCTCATCCGAATGATGAATACCGAGGGCTGTCGTGAACAGGGACATCTGCAGATAAACAAGGTGACGCTGCAACTGCTTACTGAACTGCATCAGCAACTGCTGGGGTCATCGAAGTTTCCCTTCTACAATGCCGAATATTACAAGGTGTTGCCGTTTATCGTGGAGTTGCGCAACCGTGGTGCCAACAAGGAGGAAGGTGAGATAGAGACCTGTCTGAACCTGCTCTATGGTGTGATGATGTTGCGTCTGCAGAAGAAGGAGATTACAACGAATACGGAGCACGCCCTCAAGGAGGTGACCACCTTCATCGGTATGCTCAGCGACTATTATAAGAAGGATAAGGAGGAACCATTGGAGTTTTAAGACAATGAACATATTAGTTACGGGCTGTAACGGACAGTTGGGAAACGAGGTGCAACTGCTGGAGCGTGAGAATCCACAGCACACCTATTTTAATACCGACGTACAGGAACTGGATATCACCAATCAGGAGGCTATCGAGGCTTTCGTTGAGGTAAATGATATCGACGGCATCGTGAACTGTGCCGCCTATACCGCTGTGGATAAGGCAGAGGAGAACGAAGCGCTCTGTCAGCTGCTGAATGCCGAGGCACCAGCTTACTTGGCTCATGCTATGGGACAGCGTGGCGGATGGATGATTCAGATTTCTACCGACTACGTCTTCGACGGCACCAATCACACGCCCTATACGGAGCATGAGGAGACCTGTCCCAACAGCGTCTATGGTAAGACGAAGCTGGTGGGTGAGTTCAATGTACAGAAACTCTGCGAGAAGTCGATGATTATCCGTACGGCTTGGCTCTACAGCACCTTTGGCAATAACTTTGTGAAGACGATGATTCGTCTGGGGAAGGAACGTCAGGAGTTGGGTGTCATCTTCGACCAGATAGGTACTCCCACATATGCACGCGATTTGGCAGTAGTTATCTTCGCGGCTATCAATCAGGGTGTGGTGCCAGGCATCTATCACTTTAGTAATGAGGGTGTTATCTCGTGGTATGACTTTACCAAGGCCATCCATCGCATCGCTGGCATCAACAACTGTCATGTGCGCCCCTTGCACACGTCGGAATATCCTACGCCAGCCGCTCGTCCACATTATTCGGTATTAGATAAGACAAAGATCAAGCAAACATATGGTATAGAGATACCATATTGGGAGGAATCCCTTAAAGAATGTATTGAGAAATTATGAATCAAGAGATAGAACGTAGAAGAACATTTGCGATTATTTCGCACCCAGATGCCGGTAAGACCACACTGACTGAGAAGTTTCTGCTTTTCGGTGGACAGATTCAGGTGGCTGGTGCCGTGAAGAGTAATAAGATTAAGAAGACCGCTACTTCCGATTGGATGGAGATTGAGAAGCAGCGTGGTATCTCTGTGTCGACCTCTGTGATGGAGTTCGACTATACCCCCGATGGCAAGGATATCGAGTATAAAGTGAATATCCTCGATACCCCAGGTCACCAGGACTTTGCTGAGGATACCTTCCGTACGCTGACCGCTGTGGATTCAGCTATCATCGTTGTGGATGGTGCCAAAGGCGTTGAGACGCAGACAAGGAAGCTGATGACGGTTTGTCGTATGCGCAAGACACCTGTGATTATCTTTGTCAACAAGATGGATCGTGAGGGGCGTGATCCCTTCGACCTGCTTGATGAGTTGGAAAAGGAATTGGAAATCAAGGTGCGACCCCTCTCTTGGCCTATCAACCAAGGTGCCAAGTTCAAGGGTGTCTATAATATCTACGAACAGAAGCTCGACCTCTTTACGCCTGATAAGCAGCGCGTTACGGAGAAAGTTAGTGTGGAGGTCGGTTCTCCAGACCTTAATGCCCGCATCGGCGAACAGGATGCAGAAAAGCTCCGTGAAGATCTGGAACTGGTTGACGGCGTCTATCCTGAGTTCGATGTGGAGACCTATCGCTCTGCTGAGGTGGCGCCCGTCTTCTTTGGTTCTGCATTGAATAATTTTGGCGTACAGGAACTGTTGAACTGTTTCGTTGAGATAGCTCCATCGCCCCGTCCTACAAAGGCTGAGGAGCGCGAGGTACAGCCAGAGGAGCAGAAGTTCACAGGCTTCATCTTCAAGATTACAGCCAACATCGATCCCAACCACCGTTCGTGTATCGCTTTCTGTAAGGTCTGCTCAGGCAAGTTCCAGCGTAACGTGCCTTATCTGCATGTGCGTCAGGGTAAGACGATGCGTTTCACATCGCCTACGCAGTTCATGGCTCAGCGCAAGAGTACCATCGACGAGGCTTGGCCTGGCGATATCGTAGGTCTGCCAGATACGGGTGGCATCTTTAAGATTGGTGACACGATTACTGAGGGTGAACAGTTGCATTTCCGCGGACTTCCCTCGTTCTCGCCTGAACTCTTCAAGTATATCGAGAACGATGACCCGATGAAGGCCAAGCAGCTACAGAAGGGTATCGACCAGCTGATGGATGAAGGTGTGGCTCAGCTCTTTGTCAACCAGTTCAACAATAGAAAGATTATCGGTACCGTAGGACAACTGCAGTTCGAGGTGATTCAGTACCGTTTGGAGAACGAGTACAACGCGAAGTGTCGTTGGGAGCCCGTACATCTGTATAAGGCCTGTTGGATTTCGAGCGATAACGAGCAGGAACTTGAGAACTTCAAGAAGCGCAAGTACCAGTATATGGCGAAGGATAAAGAGGGTAGGGATGTGTTTCTGGCTGACTCCGGCTACGTACTGCAGATGGCTCAGCAGGACTTCGAGCACATCCAGTTCCATTTCACCAGCGAGTTCTAAGCGAAGTTATTTCAGCTCCAACTCTTTTTGCATACGAATAATTTCGTCGCGATACTGGGCGGCCTGCAGGAAATCCAACTGCTTGGCCGCCTCTTTCATGCGACGGGTAGTCTCGGCAATCAGTTTTTCGAGCTGTGGACGGGTCATGCGCTCCTCGATAGGATCTGCTGCCTTGTCCATCTGTGAACCAATTGTGGCAAACTGAGTACTCTTAAGTTCCTTGAGGTCAGGACGGTCATCGCGAGTGAGTGAGCTCTTCAGGGCTTTTTGTATCTGTTTAGGCGTGATGCCGTGCTGCTCGTTGTACTGTAACTGCTTGGTGCGTCGACGATTCGTTTCATCAATGGTTTCCTGCATGGAGCGGGTGATGGTGTCGGCATACATGATAACGCGTCCGTTGACGTTACGAGCGGCTCGTCCTGCTGTCTGTACCAACGAACGACGATTCCTCAAAAAGCCTTCCTTGTCGGCATCGAGGATAGCCACAAGTGACACCTCAGGCAGGTCAAGTCCTTCACGAAGCAAGTTGACACCAACGAGTACGTCGAACTCACCGTTGCGCAGTTTTTCCAATATCTGCACACGATCCAGCGTCGCTACATCACTGTGGATATAGGCTGTCCGCACACCGTGATTCAATAGGAATTCTGACAACTCTTCTGCCATTCGCTTCGTCAGAGTAGTAATCAAGACCCTTTCCTGGCGTTCAATCCTTAGTCGGATTTCTTCCAGCAGGTCGTCGATTTGATTCTCGCTGGGTCGCACTTCAATCTCTGGGTCAAGCAGACCTGTAGGACGTATAATCTGCTCTACAACAACACCTTCCGACTGTTGCAACTCGTAATCAGCAGGGGTGGCAGAGACATAGATAATCTGGTTGACCTCCTGTTGGAACTCATCAAAGGTCAGCGGACGGTTGTCGAAGGCGGCAGGCAGTCGGAAACCGTATTCCACAAGGTTGGTCTTGCGGGCTCTGTCGCCTCCATACATCGCACCAATCTGTGGCACGGAGACGTGGCTCTCGTCAATAAACATCAGGAAGTCATCAGGGAAGAAGTCGAGCAGACAATAAGGACGTTCACCAGCCTTTCTGCCGTCAAAATAGCGAGAGTAGTTTTCGATGCCTGAACAATGTCCTAACTCCTTGATCATCTCCATATCATACTCCACGCGCTCCTTGATACGCTGAGCCTTGATGGGGTCGCCCAGCTCCTCAAAGAAAGCCACCTGTTTCACCAGATCGTCCTGAATATCGTGGATAGCCTTGTTGGTTTGTTCCTGCGTCGTCATAAACAGATTGGCAGGATATAATTTGTAGTCGGCATATCGACCCATGCGCAGAAGTGTCACAGGGTCTAATTCCTCAATACTGTCAATCTCATCGTCCCAAAAGGTGATTCGCAGAATCTTCTCGCTATAGGCCATATAGACATCAACGGTATCGCCCTTTACGCGAAAGGTGCCTCGTTCCAAAGCAATATCGTTGCGTACATAGAGCGACTGCACCAGTTTGCGGAGCAATGCGTTGCGTCCGATATTCTGTCCTTGTCTAATCTCTACGACATTCTCAGAGAGGGCATTAGGGCTGCCCATACCGTAGATACACGAGATGGAAGAAATGACTACCACATCCTTTCTGCCAGAGAGCAGGCTACTGACGGCTGACAGTCGCAGACGGTCAATCTCTTCGTTGATAGCCAGGTCTTTCTCAATATACGTATCGCTGGCTGGCAGATAGGCTTCTGGCTGATAATAGTCATAGTAGCTGACATAATACTCCACGGCATTGTCAGGAAAGAAGCCTCGCATCTCGTCGTATAGTTGGGCAGCCAACGTCTTGTTGTGGCTCAGTATCAGGGTGGGGCGGTTGATGTTGGCTATCACATTTGCCATCGTAAACGTCTTGCCAGAGCCCGTTACGCCAAGCAATACTTGTGCACGGTCTCCTCTCCTTACGCCGTCCGTCAACTCGCGGATAGCTTCCGGCTGATCGCCAGTAGGTTGGTATTTGGATGTCAGTTTAAAGTCCATTTCAACCTGCAAAATTACAAATAATCTGTGAAATGTGTATAATCTGTGTTTAAAAAATTGATAAACATTTTGTGCTTTACTCAAAAATGTGTAATTTTGCAGCTCAAAACTCTAAGTAGATGAAAATCAAAGCCATTATATTGTGCTCAGTTGTTCTCCTGCTAACAGGATGCGCAACTGAGTTTAACAGGGTTTTTAAGAGTACAGATTACGATTATCGGTATGAATATGCCAAACAATGCTTTGCTGAAGGCAGGTTTGGCCGTGCCGAGCAGTTGCTTCAAGACCTGATTACGCTCAAGAAAGGAACAGATGAAGCTGAAGAGGCTCTCTATATGTTGGCTATGTCCCAATATATGAATGGTGACTACGAGACGGCTGCAGCTACGTTTAAGAAATACTATTCTTCCTATCCGCGTGGCATTTATGCCGAGCAGGCGATGTTCTATGTTGGTCAGTCGCTCTATGAAGGTGCACCTGAACCCCGCTTGGATCAGACACCTACCATTGGTGCTATCAATGCCTATCAGCAGTTCATGGATTTCTTTCCAGAGTCTCGGTTGCGTGGTAAGGCACAGGAACGCCTGTTCGAGTTGCAGGATAAACTTGTCGTAAAGGAATTGCTTTCTGCCCAGCTGTATTATAACTTGGGTGGCTATTTCGGCAATATCAACTCCAATAGCGAGAGCAATTATTCGTCAAGCATTATCGTGGCTCAGAATGCGTTGAAGAATTATCCTTACTCGAATCATCGTGAGGACTTCTCACTGCTGATTATGAAGAGCAAGTTTGAATTGGCTGAGAATTCAAGTATCGACAAACGTATGGAGCGTTATCAGGATGCAGAGGATGAATGCTACGGATTCATTAATGAGTATCCTGAGTCGAAGAACAAGTCGCTGGCTGAGAAATATATTGAGAAATGTAAGAAAGTAACAAAGGAATAAATTAAGAATACAATGGATTACAAGAAATCAAAAGCACCGGTAAACACCGTCACTCGCAACATTATGGATCTCTGTGACGAGACAGGAAACATCTATGAGAGTGTATCTATCATTGCGAAGCGTGCTAATCAAATTTCAATTCAGATTAAGGAGGATTTGTCAAAGAAGCTGGCAGAGTTCGCTTCTTATAATGAGTCGTTGGAGGAAGTGTTCGAGAATCGCGAGCAGATAGAGATTTCGCGTTATTATGAGAAACTGCCCAAACCATCGTTGCTGGCTACTCAGGAGTTTATAGAGCACAAGATTTATTGGCGCGATCCCTCAAAGGACGCTCAAGGCTCTGAGGCATGATTCAGCGTATTCAGACCATCTACCTGCTTTTGGCAGCTGTCGTCTTAGTCGTGGGATGCCTCTTTGAACCAATGGGGTATTTTATGGGACTTACGGGAAGTATGGCTCTCTTGGCTCTGGTAGTGGTGTTCTTTTATAAAAACAGACCGTTTCAAATCAAGATGTGCACAGTCCTTCTCGCGATAGGTGTCATCTATTATATTGCGTTGGCTGTGCTGCATCCTGTCTTAGAGTGGTATGCTGTTATGCCAATGTTGGCAGTGTTCTTCCTCTTCCTGGCTCGAAAACGAATAGTGAAGGACGAGAAACTGGTAAGGTCGCTCGATAGAATCAGATAAACCGAAGAAAACATCAAGGGGTGTCGGGCAATGAAAGCACGTCGCCCCTTTATTATCTCTATTCAAATGGAAATCAAAACAGCAGAATTCACCCTTTCGTCACCACGTGAGTCCATGTGTCCCAAGGACACTAAGCCTGAGTATGCCTTCATAGGCCGCTCGAATGTAGGCAAGTCGAGCCTCATCAATATGCTCTCGCGTAATAAGAAACTGGCTAAGACATCATCGACACCAGGTAAGACGCTGCTCATCAATCATTTCCTGATGAACCGCGAATGGTATCTCGTAGACCTTCCCGGCTATGGATTTGCCAAGCGTTCAAAGACGGAGGTGGCCAAGTTGGATCAGATGATTCGTGGCTATATCCTGGAGCGTGAACAGCTGGTGAATGTGTTCGTGCTGGTGGATATCCGTCTGGAGCCCCAGAAGATAGACCTGGAGTTTATCAATTGGCTGGGCGTGTCGAGCGTGCCTTTCGCCATAGTTTTCACCAAGGCCGACAAGCTCTCTGAAACGAAGGTGAAAGCAAACGTGAATTCCTATGTGAAAACGATGCTTGAGACGTGGGAGGAGATGCCTCCTTACTTCATTACTTCATCAGACAATGCACGCGGACGCGAAGAGGTGCTGGATTATATTGATCAGATTAATCAGTCGTTGAAACAGTCGTAGGGAAATGGCAAAGGAAACACCATATCTTGAGGTTCAGTCGCTGACCAAGTCGTTTGGCTCGCTGGTGCTCTTTGAGAACATCAGCTTTTCTATTGCCGAGCGTCAGAAGGTAGGACTGATAGCCAAGAATGGTACAGGAAAGTCAACGCTTCTCTCGCTGCTTTCAGGCAAAGACGGCTATGACAGTGGTGACATCATCTATCGTCGTGACCTGAAGGTGGGCTTCTTGGAACAGTCGCCTGTCTTTGATCCTGACGATACGGTGCTTGACGCTTGCTTCAATCATCACGGTGATGAGGAGAAAGTGCTCAAGGCCAAGCAAATCCTGACCCAGCTGAAGATCCGTAATCTGCAACAGCCAATGGGACAGCTCAGTGGCGGTCAGCAGAAACGTGTGGCGTTAGCCAACGTACTGATTACTGAGCCCGATCTGTTGATTCTCGACGAGCCTACCAACCATCTGGACTTGGAGATGATAGAATGGCTTGAGGGCTTTCTGAATCGAGGAAACAAAACGCTGCTGATGGTGACCCACGACCGCTATTTCCTGGATCGTGTGTGCTCTGTCATCCTTGAGATTGATGATCGCACGATATACACCTATCGAGGCAACTATTCCTATTATTTAGAGAAACGTCAGGAGCGTATCGATAACCGCAGGGCAGAGATAGCCAGAGCCAACAACTTGTATCGTACGGAGCTCGACTGGATGCGTCGTCAGCCTCAGGCACGTGGACATAAGGCCAAGTATCGTGAGGATGCCTTCTATGACTTGGAGCGTATTGCCAAGTCGCGCATCGAGGAGCGTGCCATCCGACTCAAGGCTTCCAATGTCTATATTGGTTCAAAGATCTTTGAATGCCAGTATATCTCGAAGGCCTTTGATGACACGGTCATCATGAAGGACTTCTACTATAACTTCTCGCGTTTCGAGAAGATGGGCATCGTGGGAAATAACGGTACGGGAAAGTCTACGTTTCTGAAGATGTTGTTGGGACAGATGGCACCCGATGAAGGACGTATCGTTATCGGTGAGACCGTTCGCTTCGGCTATTTCTCGCAGGAAGGATTGCTGTTTGATGATCAGCAGAAGGTGATAGACGTCGTGAGGGATATAGCGGAGTATGTGGATCTGGGCAGCGGACGTCATCTGTCTGCCAGTCAGTTCCTGCAACATTTCCTCTTCACGCCAGAGCAGCAGCATAACTATGTCTATAAGCTGTCGGGCGGCGAAAAGCGTAAACTGTACTTATGTACTGTTTTGATGCGTAATCCTAACTTCCTGGTACTTGATGAGCCTACTAACGACCTCGATATCGTCACCTTGCAAATCTTGGAGGAATATCTGCAGGACTTCCCCGGCTGCGTCATCGTGGTGAGTCACGACCGCTATTTTATGGATAAGGTTGTCGATCATCTGCTGGTGTTCAAAGGTCAGGGTGAGATCAAGGATTTCCCTGGCAACTACACGCAATATCGTGAGTGGCAGGCTCTGCAACCTAAAGATACTGTTTCCGCATCAAAACCAGCACAGTTAGCTATCGAAAACAGCACACTTACGATGACTAAAGAGCCTAAACGCAAAATGTCTTATAAGGAGAAGCGTGAGTTTGAGCTGTTGGAAGGTGAGATAGAGGCCCTTGAAGCGGAAAAGAAACAGATAGAGGAGGCACTGAGTAGTGGCACTATAAGTGTTGATGAGATAACAGTCATGAGTAAGCGACTGCCGCTGTTGACGGAAGAACTTGACGAGAAGTCGATGCGCTGGCTGGAACTAAGTGAACTAATATGATACAGCAATATCCATCACGACTGTTAGAACGGGCTGTGCAGGAGTTCTCCAAACTGCCTGGCATAGGACGCAAGACGGCCTTGCGACTGGTGCTTCATCTGTTGCGTCAGGATACCGACGACGTGATGCAGTTTACGGATGCCGTCTGTCAGATGAAGCAAGAGGTGAAGTTCTGTCGGGTGTGTCATAATATCAGCGATCAGGATATCTGTCCTATCTGCTCTGATCCTCGGCGCGACAGCTCTACGATATGCGTCGTGGAGAATATCCAAGACGTGATGGCAGTAGAGAATACCCAGCAGTTTTCAGGGCTCTATCATGTGTTGGGTGGGCTTATATCACCAATGGATGGCATAGGTCCCAGTGATTTGGAGATAGACTCTTTGGTGGCTCGTGTGGCTGAAAGCGATATCAAGGAAGTCATTTTGGCCTTAAGTCCTACGATGGAGGGCGACACCACCAATTTCTATATCTTCCGCAAACTGGCTGCCTATGATGTGAAGATTTCTATCATTGCTCGCGGTATCGCTGTAGGCAACGAATTAGAATATACTGATGAGGTGACGTTGGGACGCTCAATTCTGAACCGTACACCTTTTGATGGAAAATAAAAAAGAGAAGAAAGATGAAACGTACACGTAACATACTGATGGCCCTTTATTGGCTGACGCTCATTGTTGCTGCAGGACTCTATTTCTGTGGTGAGTTCTTAGAGGTGGATATGGCTTGGCTCTCGTCTGACGAAAGCCGTCAAACGGGCATCGTGGTGCAGATGGTGATGATACTGCTGACGCTGGGATTGGTGCCTTTGGCATTATATCTGTTTAAAATGAAACGCATTCATGCATTGCTCATGGAAAATCCTTCAGCGGCATTACTGAAATGGGGCATTGTGAGAATCCTGACATTGGGAATACTGCTGGTGTGCAACACCTTATTATATTATATGTATGGCTTTGAGCCGGCCTTTGGCTATCTGGCTGTGATGGTGATGTTGACAATGCCTTTCGTACTGCCTACGATGAGCCGTTGTAAGTCAGAGACAGAAGAGGAGAAGGAACCGGAGCAAGACGAAACAGCAGAAGAAGCATGAAACTAACGGTCGTCATCGTCAGCTATAACGTCTGTTATTACTTGGAACAGTGTATTGGCAGCGTGCAACGAGCCACAAAAGGACTTGAGGCTGAGATCTATGTGGTTGACAATCATTCTTCTGATGGCTCAGTTGACTATCTGAAGCGTCGTTTTGCTGACACCATCACACTAATAGAGTGCAATCATAATCAGGGCTTTGCAAAAGCCAATAATATTGCCATCCGTCAGTCGAAGGGTGAATATGTGCTGCTGCTCAATCCTGATACGTTTGTCGGTGAAGATAGTATTCGTCAGGTGGTGGCGTTTATGGATGCTCATCCAAAGGCAGGTGGTGCAGGCGTGATGATGCACAATGCAAATGGAACAGTGGCTCGTGAGTCGCGACGCGGCTTGCCTACGCCATACGTGTCGTTGCTCAAGATGCTGGGCTTCTCAAAGCGTTATTATATGAGTCATCTGTCGTGGACGGAACCAGGACGGATAGATGTCGTAAGTGGAGCATTCATGATGCTGCGTCGCTCTGCTTTGGAAAAGGTAGGACTGCTTGACGAGGATTTCTTTATGTACGGTGAGGATATCGACCTGTCGTATCGTATTCTGAAAGGCGGCTATGAGAACTGGTATGTCCCCTCAAATATTCTCCATTATAAAGGTGAATCGACGCAGAAGAGCACGTTCCGATATGTCCATGTGTTCTATCAGGCCATGCTGATATTCTTCCGTAAACACTACGGACATCTGAGCTTTTTTGTCGTATTGCCCATCAAGATGGCCATCTATGGCAGGGCTTTCCTGGCACTTTTCCAGATGCTGTCAATGCAATTACGGAGGTATCTGGGTGATTATGGCAAAAGGGAAGATATAACCTACGCTTTTGAGGGAAGTCAGCCGATGGTTGACAATTGCATGAAGATAGCCCTTCGCAAGGGACTCTCGATTGCAGAGACAAGCGTCAGTGCCGATTGTGTGGTCTATGATACCGATACGCTTTCGTTTGAGGAAATCATTGCCGAGGCCGCAAAACATCCTGGCAAGCAAATAGGAACCTATAGCAGCAAGAGTTGCGTCATCATCACTCCAGGAGAGATTGTCAAATGAAAAAATTGCCAATAGTCCACCTTAGAGCAATGGAACCAGAAGACCTGGATTTGCTCTATACCATCGAGAACGATACGTCGATATGGAATGTAGGGCTTACCAATGTGCCTTATTCCCGCTTTGTGCTCCATGATTTCATGTCGAGCAATACAGGTGACATCTACACAGATAAGGAAGTACGACTGCTTATCGAGAACGAAGTCAAGGTGGTAGTTGGAATAGTTGATCTGATGAAGTTTGACCCAAAGAACCTAAAGGCAGAGCTGGGCTTGTTGATAAGTAGTGCATTCCGCAGACAAGGCTATGCCAAAGCCACCATCTCTCTAATTCACGAATATGCACTTTCAACGCTTCACCTGCATCAGCTCTATGTCGTGATAGCAGCAAGCAACGATACCACACTGTCGTTGTTCCGGCAATATGGCTATCAGCAGTCGGGCATACTCAGAGAATGGCTTTATGATGGACGCACCTATCATGATGCCGTCATCATGCAGCGTCTGTTGTGATTACTCTCTTCTGCGAAATTCCGAGCAGGTGATAGCTGTGGCAATGGCTACGTTTAAGCTCTCTGGCCCCTCGTGGAACTGGGGAATCAACAGCTTGTGCGTAATCAGTTGGCGTATCTCTTGTGAGATGCCGTTCCCTTCGTTGCCCATCACGATGATTCCCTCTTTTGAGAGTTCTTGCGTGTAAATGTTTTGTCCGTCAAGCAGGGTACCATAAACAGGCACCTTGCTGTTGCGAATCATTTCAGCTAAGTCTGTATAGATCAGATTTACACGGGCAATGCTGCCCATCGTGGCTTGTACCACTTTGGGATTCCAGGCATCTGCCGTACCCTCGGAACAGTAGATGGTGGTGATGCCAAACCAGTCGGCAATGCGGATGATGGTACCCAGATTGCCAGGGTCTTGCACATCGTCGAGCGCCAGCGAAAGGGGAGAAAATGAGGCTTGTTCTTGGGAAGGAATCTCAAAAACGGCCAGTACTTCTTGTGGATGTTGCAGGAAACTTAACTTTTGCAGTTCCTCTTTGCTCACTTCCTGAAAAGCCAAGCCGTTGTGTTTCCATTCGTTGGTGGCAAAGATTTGGTATGCATTGAAACCTGCGCGTAGCAAGTCGCCCACCACTTTAGGACCCTCTGCAACGAAAAGCTGCTCCTTCTTCCTGAATTTCTTATGTTCGAGTTGTCGGACAAATTTGATTTGGTTTTTACTTATCATTTTGCAAAAGTACGAATAAGCGAGAAAAGAACCAAAAGAAGTACACAAAATTACCGAATTTAGACCCGTATTTCAATATTTTTATGTACTTTTGCGCTTGATTATGCGAAAGGTATTTCAGTTTGGTCTCTTTTTGTTGGGCGCGACAGCATTGCTTTCATCGTGCTCATCAACAAAATACGTGCCTGAAGACGAATATCTTCTAAATCGTGTAAGAGTAGAAACCGAAGGTAACTATCGGGATTTGAATACCACGACGCTCCGTAGCTATGTGCGCCAAACGCCTAATCGCCGTTGGTTCTCGCTCTTCAAACTGCCGTTGGCAACCTATTCCCTCTCTGGTCGTGACAGTTCAAAATGGGTTAACCGTACCTTAAAGGCAATAGGAGAACCGCCAGTTGTCTATGACAGCCTGCGTACTGCCCTTTCTTGCGAAGATCTGACTCAGCATCTCAAAAACGAGGGATTCCTTCATGCGCAGGTAAGGCTCAATGTTGCAAGACATAAGCGAAAGGCTGATGTGACGTACACATTGGTGCCTGGAGAACCTTATTTTGTACATCATATAGACTACGTCATCTCAGACACGGCTATCGCTCGTGTCTTGAGCCGGCAAGACTCTACCAAGAGTTTGCTGCACAGTGGCATGAGATTTGATGTGTCCCAGCTTGATGCTGAACGTAAACGTATAGCCACTCTTTTGGCAGATAGCGGCTATTACCGTTTCCACAAGGATTTTATTACCTATCAGGCCGACTCTATAGCCGATACTCATCTTGTCAACCTGACGCTACGTCTTTCGCTGTATCATCAGCCTGATCAGGAACCGGTAGCTCATACACGCTATTGGGTTCGGCATATCAACTACAGCAGTGGCGACCCTACTGATTCGGTCATCCATCTGCGCCGTCATGTGCTGCATGAGTGTACACATCTTCATTCCGGGGAGTCGTATTCGGCTACGGGACTACAGGATACTTATAATCATTTCGGACGGTTGCAGGCTGTGAAATACACCAACATCACCTTTAATCAAACGCCTGCCAGTGATTCTCTCGATTGTCATATCCAACTACAGAACAATAAGCCGTCAACCATCAGTTTCCAGCCGGAAGGCACAAATACCGCCGGCGACTTGGGTGCTGCTGCTTCATTGACCTACCTAAACCGCAATCTGTTCAGGGGAAGCGAGACCTTCACTATTCAGCTGCGTGGTGCATACGAGGCCATACGCGGCTTGGAGGGGTATTCTAATCAAGACTTCGTGGAGTATAGCTTGGAGACAAAGTTGCAGTTCCCCCGTTTCATCTCTCCATTCCTGAACAGACGATTGCGCCAGAAAGTCAATGCCACGAGTGAAGTCTCAATGATGTTTGATATGCAAAACCGTCCGGAATTCCATCGCCGGCTTCTTTCTGCCGCCTGGCGTTACAAGTGGAATTTCCCATATCGGCACGACCGTTTCCAGTTGGATGTACTTGACCTCAACTATGTCTTCATGCCCTGGATCTCTGATACTTTCCACAACCTTTATCTTGGCAATGAGACAACGCGAAATGCCATTCTGCGCTATAACTACGAAGATCTGTTTATTACGAAGTTAGGCTTCGGCTATACCTATACAAAAGGTAATACAGCCTTTAAGTCAAATGTCGAGACATCGGGCAATGTGCTCTCATTAGCTTCACGTATGGTAAGTGCTGAGAAAGATAATGATGGACATTTTCGCTTGTTTAATATAGCTTTCGCACAATATGCGAAGTGTGACTTGGACTTGAGTCACACCTTCCAGATAGACCGGACCAACCAGTTAGTGCTTCATGCCGGACTGGGTATTGCCTATCCCTACGGGAACTCTACTGTGCTGCCTTTCGAGAAACGCTATTTCTCCGGAGGAGCAAATAGTGTGCGTGGATGGACAGTACGATCTCTGGGGCCAGGAAAGTATAAAGAGCGTGACGGACGTATCAACTTCATCAATCAGACGGGTGATATGAAGATAGACCTGAATGCAGAGTATCGCACAAGGATGTTCTGGAAGTTTGCTGCCGCTCTCTTTGTCGATGCAGGTAATATATGGACCTTGCGTGAGTACGAGGAACAGCCGGGTGGATTGTTCCGCTTCGATGAGTTCCTCAATCAGATGGCAGTGAGCTATGGCTTAGGTCTTCGTCTGAACTTCGACTATTTCATACTTCGTTTCGACCTTGGTATGAAGGCTGTCAACCCGTCTTATGAGTCAGACAATGACTATCATTATCCTCTGCTTCATCCAAAGTTCAGTCGTGACTATGCCTTCCACTTTGCAGTGGGATTGCCCTTCTGATGATTAATTGTAGAAAAATGGTTTAAAACAAAATATGCTGAGATTTATATCTTTTGGAAGCGGAAGCAGTGGCAACTGCTATTATCTGTGGACAGAGAACGATAGCCTGCTCATTGATACGGGAGTGGGTTTGCGTACATTGAAAAAGTATTTCCGTGACTACGGCTTGAGTCTGTCAAAGGTTCACCGTATCCTGATTACCCACGATCACGCAGACCACATCAAATGTGTGGGAAGTATGAGCTATGACCTCCAGTTGCCTGTCTTTGCCACTCGCCCTGTCCATGCAGGCATTGATCGCAACTTTTACGTGACTCGTAAGGTAGGGCAGGGGTTACGCCGATATATTGAACCTGGTGTGGCATTGCAGGAGGGCGACTTTACCATTACACCTTTTACTGTGCCTCACGACAGTAGTGATAATGTGGGCTATTTCATACAGGCAGAGAATGTCAATTTCTGCTTGATTACTGATGCCGGCCGCATTACAGACGAGATGGCACAGTATATAGGACAATCACATTATTTGGTGATTGAGGCCAACCATGACCGTGAGATGTTGCAGCAGGGTCCCTATCCGGCATATTTGAAGGAGCGAATCAGTAATGGGAATGGCCATCTTAACAATGAGGCGTGTGGTGAGGCCATTGCACGTTATATGGGTGAGCACCTGCGCTACGTTTGGCTCTGCCATCTCTCTGAAGAGAACAACCACCCAGAGTTGGCTCGTAAGACTGTGGAGACTGTGCTGCGCTCCTATGGCATCATAGCAGGTAAAGACCTGCAGCTTGAGGTTTTAAAACGCACCACACCAACAGGAATCTTTGATTTGGTATAGCGTCAGTGGGGACTCTAATCCCGCCGGTTTGGTTTCTCAGGAGCTGTTGGGACTTAAAGGGTTATCCTTATTAGAAAAATAACATACCTTCAACTTCGGTTTGACCTTTTTTTCAGATATTTTTTGCCGTATTAAGGAAAAATATTTATCTTTGCAAACAAATTGCGTAACAGACATGATAGTAGCCAATCCTATTTATGACATCGTCTTCAAGTACCTGATGGAAGACAACCGCATTGCCCGCACCATTCTCTCGGCACTGCTGAAGAAGAACGTGGTGGAGGTAGAGGTGCGCCCACATGAATATGCCAACGACCAGCGCGACACGCTGTCGGTCTACCGTATTGACTTCGGAGCCACCATTCGCGAGGACGACGGCTCGGAGCACCTGATTCTAGTGGAGCTGCAGAAAACGTGGCTTGAGACCGAGACGCTGCGCTTCCGGCAGTACCTGGGTGTGCACTATTCCAACCCGAAGAACATGAAGGGCGACTATGCCTTGCCAACCGTTGCGGTATACCTGCTGGGACATAAAGTGGGCGACATCGAGGAACCCGTGATCTATGTCCATCATCAGCCGATGGACTACAACGGCAACCTGGTG
>CACZZQ010000012.1 GCA_902785695.1 uncultured Prevotellaceae bacterium
CGCATTTTCCTTGAAATATGCAAGACCCAAGCAAGGCCTCGGACGTCAGTAATGGTGTTATTTATTCAACTTTTGCAAGCTTGCTTGCGAAAGTTGAGTAAGGTATCTTTTCATGGACATCTTGATGTAGAAATTACCCTCAACAAAACGACGTGACACTGGTAACAATTTGTTTCCCTTCATGATTAACACCAAAAAAAATGTAAACCACCTTCTTTTTGAAGAAAAACATTGTTTTTCGGCAATCGCAACACGCAGCGCAGCAATAACACTAATCACACCTTGCAAGTGGCTTAATCGTGACCCTCAAGTGGCGTAGTCGTGACCCTCAAGTGGCGTAGTTGTGATTCCAGAGTAGCTACATACGATTCTCTGGTTGCAACATACGATTCTCTGGTAGCTACTTATGATTCTCTGTTGGCTACTTACGATTCTCTGTTAGCTACTTATGACTCAAAAAAAGGCATCGACGATTAGCGATTAGAAGTCCAACTCGAACTTATAGCCCAGCGTCACCTCAAAGACGCGGTTGTAATAGGCAGAGCCGATATTCTCGACTTTAAGAAGTCCCCAGTTGTAACGGGCATCGATCACGGCGTTCTTATATTCGTAGGAGATGCCCACGGGGATTGAAAGATCAAACTTATTGATCTTGGGTTCTTCGCCAGGAAATACCATGCCCGCGAACTTATAGAACTCGTCAATATCGTAAGAGCCGTCGTCAGTCTTCATCTTGGCCTTCATGCGGAAGCCTGGCTGCACGCCAGCCTTCAGAGCCAGACCTGGCAGCACATAGACATTGGCCATGATGGGGATATTGGCATAGTCGAGGTCTGCCGTATAACTCAGACCAGCATCATCGTACTTGCCACCTTGATTAGATACCAGCACGCCTGCCGACAGACTGAACATATCTGTGACCATATACTCTGCCTCCATACCAAAACAAGCATCAGCAATGGTCTTATCCGCATCGGTCAGCGTACTGATATTCAAGCCCACCTTTGGCTGTACTGTGAATGATCCCTCTCTAAGCTGAGCCGCAGCCACAACAGATGTGAGCAGGGCGACGATAGTTAATATCCAAGTCTTCATAATCATTATTTTATTGATTTGCTCATGCAAATGTACGAATAAATAGGTAAAGCGCAAAACAAATACAGGAATAATTTGCGGTATTAAGGAAAAAAGCGTACTTTTGCAGGGCTAAAAACAACTAAAACAAATGAAAAAGAAACTGATACTCCTGTCGTTGTTCATGTCCATCGTGTCAACAATGCTGGCTCAGAACGCCATCGTGACTACCCATTGGCCATTGAACAAATCGATAAAGGACTTGGTGGTGGGCTCTACGGCCTACAATAATGCGACGGCATCTACCACAACCTGCGAGGGCACGGACGTGAAGCAGATGCTGGAGACGAGCGTCACGTTTGGTTCGAAACTGGCGTTTCAGGCTACGATAACACCTCAGAGCTATGCCACAAAAGAAGTGACGGGACTGCAACTGCTGCGCTTCAAGGTGCAGGGTGCCGCAGATGGAAGCAACGACTACGGTATGACGCTACAGATCAAGCCCAACACGCAGGACCTGACCTACGTGCCTACGAAAGTGGGGGTGAGTGTGGCATCGTGGGTGAAAAACAATAATCCTGCCTTTGAAATACTGCTGCTGAAACTGAATGCAGCTGGCGAGGTGACACAGACATACGAGCTGGGTAAGGTGAACAGCCACGCCGACATTGACGCTAACTACGACGATGCATCGTTTGACGTGCCCACAACAGCCACAGCCAGTAATGATGCCTGGCAGGTAGTGGTGCGAATGGCACAAGGCTATGCCAACGGGAAGAACCTGGCGATGGGCAACGTGACGCTGACGGGCACGGCCACGGTAGGCGGCAGCGTGCAACTGAGCACGTTTACGGCAACGGTAGTGCCTGAGGGCGCTGGAACGGTGACACCCGCCCAGACATCCGTTGTCACAGGCGACAACGTGAGTTGCACGGCAACACCCAACATCGGCTATGCCTTCGAGAGCTGGTATGTCAACAACGAAAAGGTAGGCACGGATAATCCCCACCTGTTTACCATCAACAGCGACACTCAGGCAGAGGCACGTTTCACGAAGTTGGAAGAGGCCACGCTGACCTACGGCACCGATATGCCTGCGATGGGTAGCGTGAGTATCAGCGACAAGGGCGAGAACGGCAAGTATAACGCTGGCACCCAACTGACGCTCACGGCGAAGGCCAACAAAGGGCACTACTTCGTACGTTGGGAGGACGGCAACGGCAATGTGCTGTCAACCAATGCACAATATACCTTCACGCTAAATACAGATATGACCATCAAAGCCGTGTTTGCGATGGTTGAGAATTACCGTGCTGACCTTATTGCCTTCCCTGGTGCCGAGGGCTACGGCAAATATACGTCAGGAGGACGTATGATAGACAACAGAGGGGCAAAGGTGTATTACGTGACACGCACGGACGACTGCACAGACGATGCACTGGTGGAGGGCACGCTGCGCTGGGCGATTCGTACAGGAGATGACACGCCACGTACCATCTTGTTCCGCACCTGCGGCACCATCTATCTGACGTCGAAGCTATCCGTGAATCATCCCAACGTGACCATAGCAGGTCAGACGGCACCTGGCGGTGGTATTTGCATCGCCGGCTATCAGATGAAACTGACGCAGCCCAACATCATCATCCGTCATATCCGTTTCCGTGCTGGCGACCTGGCAGCTACGAGTATGTCGCCACTCGATGTGGAGAACGTACACCATATCGTGCTGGACCACTGTTCGTTCTCATGGTCGATGGAGGAGAACCTGACGCTCTACGACACAGACTCCACCACGATGCAATGGTGTATCTCGGCAGAAGGGCTGTATTATTCCAAGAATGTGAAGGGTGAGCGTTCCTACGCTATGCAATGGGGCGGCGAGCACGGCACGATGCACCACTGCTTGGTGAGCAGTTGCATCAGTCGCTCACCACGTTTCAATGGTGTGAGAAACCAAGCAAAGCCCTTGGAGCACGACCTGCATGTGGATAACGAGTTTGCCAACAACGTCATCTTCAACTGGGGTAATCATAACTCTATCCACGGTGGCGAGAACGCATCAGCCGATGAGTCATCCTACGACCGCGTCTATATGATCAACAACTACTATCGTCCCGGTCCTGCAACCTATAGCGGTGCTGCCGCCAAACGATATTTCGTATCGGCATCAGGCGATAACATCAACTTGGTGGGCGAGTGGTATCTCTCTGGCAACAAGTTTGAACTGAGCAGCAGATGGGCGCCAAAGGGTTCTATATGGAGTGACACAGAGTTACAGAAGGTGAACGAAGACAACTATTACGGATTTACAAATAACTACGCCTCACGCGCCATGAACTTCTGGTCTGTTTCACCGTCACAGACGCTGGCCGACAAAGCCTTGCTGCATGAATTGCCATACGCCCTGAGCGGCATGACCTACGAGACGGCCGACGAGGCATACTGTCAGGTGACACAGAAAGCAGGTGCCTCCCTACCCCGCTATGACGAGGTGGACGTGCGCTTGTTGGCAGAGGCAGCAGGCACACGCCAGCCGATATATCATGGTAGTACCTTCGAAAGCGAGAAGAACCCCGGTACAATGATTACACCTGCTGCAGGCATCATCAATTCGCCTGCCGACATCACACTGTCGCGCTATGATGAGTTCTACGCAAAGGATGAAGCAACAGGGCAGACCGTGAAAACGCAGATGTGGCCTTGGCTGGGTATGGATAATGACGAGCAACTGATGAAAGACACCGACCAGGACGGTATGCCCGATGCCTATGAGCAGAGCGTAGGACTGAACCCCAACGATGCATCGGACGGCTATCGTCTTACCAACAACGGCTATTCCAACCTGGAAATATTCCTCAACGGCGTGGCCGACGGCATCATCGACCTGACTCCGTACCGCTATGACAAAACGGGTGTCATCATACCGAAGAAGGACAGTGAGAAGAATGTCCCCACCTATGACCTGCTGGGACAACGATTGGCTCAACCCCACAAAGGCATCAGCATCCAAAATGGAAGGAAAATCTTAAAACAGAGATAACAAATAAAGCCCGACGTAAAATCGGACTTCTTTAGTTGCGGAGGCAGGACTCGAACATGCGACCTCCAGGTTATGAGCCTGGCGAGCTACCAACTGCTCCACTCCGCGATGTATTTCTCTTAAGCGGCTGCAAAGGTACGACTATTTTTTGAATCCTGCAAATTTTTCTGCATCTTTTTTCAATTTATCAATAATTCACATCAAAATGCTTGTTCAATTAAAATAAAAAGCGTACTTTTGCACACGACTTACACAGTGTGCAATAGTAAAACATCCAAAAAGTGTCAATTTCAAAGACTAGACAATTACTTGTAGATGTGGCTCGCCAACTGTTTGCAAAAAACGGTTTGGAGAATACCACGATGAACGACATTGCGCAGGCCTCAGGAAAAGGCCGACGCACGCTCTACACCTACTTCAAATCGAAGGAGGACATCTACTATGCGGTGATTGAGACCGAATTGGAGCGTTTGAGCGACAAGCTTGACGAGGTGGCGGCACGAAAGATCAGCCCACAGGAGAAAGTCATAGAATTGATTTACACCCATCTGAGCATGATTCGTGAGACTGTGGTTCGCAACGGTAACTTGCGTGCCGAGTTTTTCCGTAACATCTGGATGGTAGAAAAGGTACGCCGCCATTTCGACGATGCCGAGGTGGAACTGTTCCGCAAAGTGTTTGCCGAAGGAAAGAATAGCGGAGAGTTTGACATCGACAACATAGAATTAGTGGCCGACATTACCCACTACTGTATCAAGGGACTGGAAGTGCCATACATCTATGGACGCATTGCCCGCGGCATGACCGAAGAGGCCACCAAGCCTCAGGTAGCGAAGTTTGTGTATGGTGCTTTGGGAAAGAAGAACAAGATATAGCCTCCTAAGTTAGGGGGATGGGGGGCTGAACAAGCGCACCCCCCATCAATTATAACGATAAAAGACGGTCTGATAAACGCTTGTTCAGACCACAAATCCCTTATCTTAGGGGACTTATAAAAAAATGGGATTATTAGAAGGTAAGACAGCGCTGATTACTGGCGCTGCACGCGGTATCGGAAAAGCTATCGCACTGAAGTTCGCCGCTGAAGGCGCAAACATCGCATTCACCGATCTGCAGGTCAACGAAGAGACCGAGAAAGAGATTGCCGCTCTGGGTGTAAAAGCCAAGAGCTATGCAAGTAACGCTGCCGACTTCGCTCAGACCGAAGAGGTGGTAGCCGCTGTCAAGGCAGAATTTGGAAGCATTGATATACTGGTGAACAACGCAGGAATCACCAAGGACGGACTGATGCTCCGCATGACTGAGCAGCAGTGGGATGCCGTGATTGCCGTAAACCTGAAGTCGGCATTCAACTTCATCCATGCCTGCGTTCCCGTGATGATGCGCCAGCGTGGCGGTTCTATCATCAACATGGCATCTGTTGTCGGTGTTCACGGAAATGCCGGTCAGGCCAACTATGCTGCTTCTAAGGCCGGTTTGATTGCCCTGGCAAAGAGTATCGGTCAGGAGATGGGTCCCAAGGGTATCCGTGCCAATGCCATTGCTCCCGGCTTTATCGACACAGCCATGACCCAGGCCCTACCCGAAGAAGTACGCAAGGAATGGTGCAACAAGATACCCCTGCGCCGCGGTGGTACCGTAGAGGACATTGCCAACTGCGCTACGTTCCTGGCATCGGATATGTCGAGCTATATCAGCGGACAAGTGATCCAGGTTGACGGTGGCATGAATATGTAAGCAAACCAGTACAAATTAGCACAGGAGGGGTTGTCATTCTACAGACAATCCCTCCTGTTGTATCATTTGTGTTCGTCGAACTCACGTTATCTTAGAATTCCCATCTAATATAATCCGTTAAATCGAGCAATCCATGGTTTACTTTACAATACCTTTTTCAAGGTACTCTGCGAGATTGGTGCGGACTTTCTCGGCTACGCCTTCGCTGGCCACTTTGGCCATGTCGCTGTCAACCATGATATTGACAAGTTCCTCGAAGCTGGTCTTGTTGGGGTTCCAGCCCAGCTTGGCCTTCGCCTTCGTGGGGTCCCCCCACAGGTTGACCACATCAGTAGGACGATAGAAATCTGGACTCACCTCAATAAGCACCTTGCCCGTCTCCTTGTCGATACCCTTCTCGTCGGCTCCCTCGCCTTGGAACTCCAGTTCGATGCCCACATGCTTAAACGCATAGTAGCAGAACTCGCGCACCGAATGCTGCACACCCGTTGCTATCACGAAGTCCTCGGGCTTCTTCTGCTGCAGGATAAGCCACATGCACTCCACGTAGTCCTTGGCGTAACCCCAGTCGCGCAGCGAACCAAGGTTGCCCAGATAGAGCTTATCCTGCTTGCCCTGCTTGATGCGGGCTGCCGCCAGCGTAATCTTTCGCGTCACGAACGTCTCGCCACGGCGCTCACTCTCGTGGTTGAACAGAATACCGCTGCAAGCATACATACCGT
The DNA here is from genome assembly GCA_902785695.1 of uncultured Prevotellaceae bacterium. GTDB lineage: Bacteria > Bacteroidota > Bacteroidia > Bacteroidales > Bacteroidaceae > Prevotella. The sequence continues at coordinate 6,574 of CACZZQ010000012.1, forward strand.
AAGCCTCGCGATACTCCTTGACAATCCAGAAACCATACTGCTTGGCCACTGCGTAGGGCGAATATGGATGGAATGGAGTATTCTCGTTCTGAGGAACCTCCTCGACCTTGCCATACAGCTCGCTGGTAGAAGCCTGATATATACGGCACTTCTCCTTCAAGCCAAGCTGGCGAACGGCCTCCAGGATGCGGAGCACGCCCACGGCATCCACATCGGCAGTGAACTCAGGCGAGTCGAAACTCACCTGCACATGGCTCTGTGCTGCCAGGTTGTATATCTCGTCAGGACGTACCTTTCCTATGACACCCAGTATACTCATCGAGTCACCCAGATCAGCATAATGCAAATGGAAATGGGGTTTTCCCTCCAAATGAGCAATGCGCTCACGGAAATCCACGCTCGACCGACGAATTGTTCCATGAACATCATATCCTTTCTCTAATAAGAATTCTGACAAGTAAGAACCATCCTGACCCGTAATTCCAGTAATTAAAGCTGTTTTCATTATATCTGTTTTTTTCTTCAATCTGCAAAATTACAATTTTTCCACACAATTCTGACAAACGAGAATAAAAAAAAACTTAAAGAAACGTGATTTCTGTGTTTTAATGCGTACCTTTGCACGCGAAGAAGCGACAGAAAAGGAAGAAAGCCATGCAAGTAGTTTACGAGGACAACCATATTATTATAGTCAACAAAAAGAGCGGGGAGATTGTTCAGGGAGACAAGACCGGGGATCGTCCTCTCTCTGAAATTGTCAAAGACTACATCAAAGAGAAATACCAAAAGCCCGGAGCTGTATTCCTCGGAGTGGTGCACCGCCTGGACCGTCCAGTGAGCGGTCTCGTCGTTTTTGCACGCACATCGAAAGCCCTAACCCGTCTGAACAAGATGTTTGCCGAGAAGGAAGAGGTCAAGAAGACCTACTGGGCGATTGTGGAAAAGCGGAATGTGGAAGGAGGAAAGTGGAAAGAGGATAGTAACGAGTGGCAGAGTATGGAACATTGGATAGTGCGCAATGAGAAGCAAAACAAATCCTATGCCTATTCAACAGAAAAGCCCAACTCAAAGAAGGCTATCCTGAACTATAGAATACTGGCAAAAGGCGATAATTACAACCTATTGGAGGTGCAGCTCCTTACAGGTCGTCACCACCAGATACGCTGTCAGCTGGCATCTATGGGCTGTCCCATCAAAGGAGACCTGAAATACGGAGCCAAACGCTCTAACCCCGATGCCAGCATATCACTACAAAGTCACCGCATAGAATTTGTCCATCCCGTTAGTAAAGAGACTATTATCGTTGAGGCACCCGTACCCAATGAACCTCTCTGGGAAGCACTGGCTCAGTTCATAGTTCATAATTCATAGTCCATAGTTAAGTGAAAAAACAACTGAAGCATATTGCCATTGCATCCATAGTAGCGATGATTGCCATCCTGGCCCTTCCGCTACTTATCTATGTATCACCTATTCAGAACTGGCTGGTGCAGCAGGTGGCAATGATTGCTTCAGAAAAGACTGGCTATGACATCAGTGTGGAATATGTGGACCTCAGTTTTCCACTCAACCTGGGAATTGAGGGTGTCACCGTAGTACAGGAAGGTGATACAATAGCCCATATACACAGGGCCATAGTTGACGTGGGCTTACTGCCGTTAATGAATGGCAACCTAACGGTTGACAAACTGGAACTACAGGATTCACACGTCAACACACTCAGTCTCATATCAGATGTCCAGGTGAAAGGTGCACTGGGACTTTTCACGTTGAGTCCCAGCAAGATACTGCTTTCCGACAGCCACGTCAAGTTAGGCGATATCTTGCTTTCAGATGCAGACATCACCGTGTTGCTCAGCGATACTGCTGCCGTTGACTCCACGGAATCGGATTCCCTACCCTGGCTCATCGATGTCAGCAAACTCTCACTCCTCCGATCCCAAGTCTCCATCCATCTGCCCGGCGACTCCATGCTGATTGCCATAGGTGCCGAACAAATGTTAGCTGACGGTGGACACATCAATCTGAAAGAAGAGCACTATGCCATAGACAAGTTCTCGTGGCAGGACGGAAATCTTTTGTTTGATATGCCCTATGAGTCCCATCAGGAACCAGGACTATTGGATTACCTCCACATGGACATGAGCGGCATCAACTGGAGCATTGACTCACTGCTCTATGCCAGTCCTATTGTCAAGATGAACGTGCGCCATGCCGCCATGAAAGACATCTGCGGACTGAGTATCACGGAGTTGAAAGGCATCGCTACCATTGATGACAATAGCATTCACCTGCCAGGACTTACCCTGCAAACGCCCTTCAGCAATATCTATGCCAAAGCAGATATTGACTTCAATATAGCCGACTCTATCAACCCAGGTCAGATGGACATAGTACTGGATGTACAGATGGGAAAGCAAGATGTCGCATGGTTCTATAACGAGCTGGACCTGAAGCGATTGCCAGACTGGCCTTTAGCACTGAAAGGTAAAGTGAAAGGCAACCTCACCCGGCGTCTGAAGATTGACGATGCCCACCTGTCGTGGCCCACTGTCGCCGAAGCCGATGCTAATGGTACCATAGACCGACTCATGGATGCCAAGCACATGGCTGCCGACATAGACTTACAAACCAAGGCCTACAACATTCAACCTCTGTTAGCCACCTTCGACGTGCCTACTACGGACGTAAAAATACCCAACGGACTGGCCATTGACGGGAACCTACAGGCCAACGGTCCGCGCTACACCACCCGCCTGACAGTTTATGAAGGCAAGGGAATGGCACAGTTAAGCGGATTCTTCGATGCAAACTTGACGAAGTACGACGCACAAGCCAACGCAAAAGAGCTAAACTTAAGTCACTTCCTACCAAACCTGCCTCTTTCGACGTTCACTGCTCAAATTGCCATAAACGGCAAAGGTACGGATTTCTTCAGTCCCAGCACATGGATTAATGCCGATGCCCACATCGCACATCTGGGATACGAACATCGCGACCTGAATGACATCAAGACACAGGCACACCTGAAAAAAGGTCATGTCATGATGGACCTGATTTCCTGCAATGCCTTCGTCGACGGCACACTCAGCATGGATGCTACCCTCACAAAAGAAGGTAAACACGACAATATCCAGTCAAAGTTGTCAACAGACTTAAGCCACTTTGACCTTTATGCCTTAGGCATCACTCCAGACCCGCTTACCATTGGACTCTCCGGCAGTTTCGACTTAAGCAGCAATTTGGATGACACCCATCGACTAAGCGGACTTATTGAGAACATCTCACTGCGCGACTCGATGAAGGTCTATCAACCGGAAAAGGTAGGCATTTTGATGAACCTGAGACCCGACACCACTTACTTGAGAGCGCAGAGCGGCTCGCTCATCATCAAGCTGGATGCCAGCGGCGGCTATCAGCCACTGGCAGAACAGCTATCGGCACTTGGCGACAGCATAGCCTCACAGTTCAACCGACGCATTATCGACCAGATGGCACTGAAACAGATGTTGCCAACAGCACGCCTGTACATGAGCAGTGGACGCGACAACCCCATGGCCAACTTTCTGAAATCAGTTGCCAACACCGACTTTAAAGAACTGCTTATCAACATAGACACCTCGCCCATCACCGGAGTAAACGGTAATGCGCATATCTTCAACCTGAATGCCGACTCCACGCGCATAGACACTATCTATGTTACGTTGAAAGACAAGCCCAATCACGGCCTGACCTTCCAAGGACGCATAGCCAACAACCGCCGTAATCCGCAGTTTATATTCACTGCCACAGTAGACGGATTAATACAAGAGCATGGTGTCAGTCTGGGCGTACGCTTCAACGACGACAAAGGTCAGTTAGCCCTACGCCTCGGAACAAAAGTTGAGATGGAAGACGACGGACTGCGATTCCGTCTGCTTCCCAGCAACCCCACCATCGGCTATAGGGTGTTCACGCTCAACGATGACAACTACCTCTTCCTGCAAAATAACCTACGGCTTCAGGCTAAGGTGAACCTGTTGGCCGACGACGGCACAGGTATAAGGGTCTATTCCGAAGGCCAAGACTCCACCATGTTGCAAGACCTCACCGTTAGCTTGAACAAATTCGACTTAGGCAAACTGACCGCTGCCATACCTTACATACCCCAGGTCACCGGCATTCTCAATGGCGACTACCACCTGATGATGGACGAAAAGAAACAGATCTCAGTAGCCAGCGATATGCAAGTCAAGGACCTGACCTACGAAGGCAGTCCCATGGGTAACCTTAGTTCTGAATTCGTCTATATGCAGCGTGAAGACGACACCCACGCCGTGGAAGGCACATTGGCACAAAACGGTCGCGAGGTGGCAACTTTCAACGGAAGCTATCGCAACAAGAAAGTGACAGAAGGCCATGAGCATATTGATGGCACCCTGACACTGATGCGCACGCCATTAAATCTGATCAACGGTTTCATCCCCAACCAGATCATTGGTTTCGAAGGTTTTGCAGAAGGTGAGATGAGCGTAGTGGGATCAATGGACAAACCAGAAGTCAACGGCGAAATTTACCTCGACTCAGCCTTCCTGATTAGTCAGCCCTACGGCGTACAAATGCGCTTCGACAACGACCCGGTGCGTATTCAGCAGTCAAAGCTGTTGCTCGAAAACTTCACCATGTATGCCTATAACGACAACCCGCTGAACATGATGGGAGATATCGACTTCCATGATTTGAACCATATAACGATGGATATGCGGATGCGTGCCAACAACTACCAACTCATCAACTCGAAGCAAACGGCCAAGTCCATCGCCTACGGAAAGGGATTCGTCAATTTCTTTGCCGTCATGCGCGGGCCTTTGGAACGTCTGAAGATGCGTGGACGATTAGATGTACTTGGCACTACCGACCTAACCTACCTGCTACTCGACTCACCATTGTCGACAGACAATCAACTGGACGAGCTGGTGAAATTCACCGACTTCAGCGACACCACGCAAACCATAGTTCAACGTCCTGCGCCAGACGGGCTGGAAATGGATCTGCGCATCAGCATCGACCCTGGTGTCCATGTAAAATGTGGACTGAATCCGGATTTGAGCAACTACGTAGACCTCTTCGGAGGCGGCGACCTACGCATGATCTACAATAATATCGACAACTTGCAACTAACCGGACGCTATACTTTGAACAGCGGCGAAATGAAATATTCACTTCCTGTGATTCCCCTGAAGACCTTCAGCATTCAGGACGGCAGCTACGTGGAATTTACAGGAGATCCCATGAACCCCACGCTTAATATCACGGCTACGGAACATAATACCGCCAGCGTAGGACAAGAGGGAGAGCAGACCCGCAGCGTGGCGTTCAACTGCGGCGTAACCATCACCCGCACGCTAAACGACATGGGGCTGGATTTTATCATCGAGGCACCAGAGGACTACACCATCAACAGCGAGCTCAATGCCATGTCGGCCGAGCAACGCAGCAAACTGGCAGTCACCATGCTGACTACGGGTATGTATCTGGCTGATGGCAACACACGCGGATTCTCCATGAACTCTGCCCTCAACTCATTCCTGGAAAGTGAAATCAACAATATCACGGGCAACACACTGAACAATGTTGACCTGAGCGTAGGTCTTGACAACACCACCGATGCCTCAGGAAAGACACGCACAAACTACTCCTTTAAGTTTGCCAAGCGATTCTGGAACAACCGCTTGAAAGTACAAATTGGAGGAAAGGTGTCCACGGGCAACGAAGCTACCCAGGAAAACGGCCGCAACCAGTCGTTCTTCGATAATGTCACGATGGAATACCGCCTCAGTGCCACGTCCAACCAATACGTCAAGCTATTCTACGACCAGAACTCCTACGACTGGCTCGAAGGCTATACCAGCAAATACGGCGGCGGCTATATCTGGAAAAAGAAGTTGCAGACACTCAACGAGCTCATCAAACCGGCACCTGCCCCAACCATCGGTACGGGCAGTATGCGCAGGATGCCTAACGACTCCATACACCGTACGCCCAATGACTCCATACGCCGTACGCCCAACGACACTATAAAGGCTATTACAAGATGAAGACCAACAGACTTTACATATTCTCCCTGTTACTGATGCTGCTTACGTCGTGCTCAACGACAAAGTACATCCCCGACGATGACTATTTGTTCACAGGCCTTACCAAGATTGAATACAAGGACTATGAAGACAATGAGAACTTCATCTCTACCCAGGAAGAGATTGAAGCCGCATTGGCAACAGCACCTAATGGAGCTCTTTTAGGAAGCAGCTACTATCGCACACCTTTTCCTTATGGTCTATGGATCTGGAACTATGCCCACGGCTCAAGTGGCAAGTTTAAGAAATGGCTCAACAAGAATTTTGGAAAGGCTCCAGTACTGATGAGCCAGGTCAACCCTGCCCTTCGGGCATCAGTAGCACAGTCTGTCCTCCGTAAGAACGGTTATCTACATGGTCAGGTTAGCTTCGAGGAAAAGCCACAGAAGAACCCTAAGAAGATGAAAATCGGCTATACAGTGACCCTCGACACGCTGTTTACCATCGATACGCTGAGCTACGTCAACTTCCCTCCACAGATGCAGGCACTTCTCGACTCCACCATGAGTGATGCGCAAGCCAAGGCAGGCGATCCCTTTAACGTGGCAACTCTCGATGCAGAGCGTACACGTCTCAGCCAACTGTTCCGTAACAACGGCTACTATTACTTTCAGCCAGGCTATGCCAGCTATCTGGCCGACACCTTCGATGTGCGCAACCGTGCGAAGATGCGCCTGCAACTGGCCGATTCTATGCCCGAGCAGGTCCTACATCCCTGGTACGTAGGCAATATCAAGATGCAACTGCGCCAAAGCGCACGCCAAGAGATGACCGACAGTATTGGCCGCCGTTTCCTGAAGATATACTATGGCACCGGTAAGAAACACGCACCTATCAGTCCTCGTGTCATTCTGCGCGACCTGAAGCTACGCCCGCGCCGTCTGTTCAGCTACAGCGACTACACAGAATCTGTACAAAAGGTTAACGGTTCGGGAGTATTCTCGTCGGTTGACCTACAGTTCACGCCCCGCGACCGCGACACGCTTGACCTTACACTCAACTGCACTTTCGACAAGCCTTGGGATGTGTATCTGGAGACCAACTTCGTAAACCGCACTATCGGACGTATGGGACCAGAGCTAAAATTAGGTTTCACCCGTAGAAATGCTTTCCGAGGCGGTGAGAAGCTGGATGTAAACGCACATGGCTCGTATGAGTGGCAGACCAGTTCGCATGAGTCGAACATGAGTACATACCAATATGGTGCCGATGCATCCTTAGAATTTCCAAGAATTATTCTTCCATTCTATAGAGAAGGCGTGAAACGTGACAAAAGCGGACAAGTGAAACGCGACAAGAACGGACAGGCAAAACGCCCACGTCAGTTTTATGCCACGCCATGGACTATCGCAAAGGTATCTACCGACATCATCAACCGTCCCGACTATTACAAGATGCACATCGTAAGCGGAGAGTGGACCTACCGCTGGCAACCAAGCGAAAGTTCCTACCATGAGTTCTCGCCCATCACACTGAAATATCAGTTCATGAACTCACACACCAATACGTTCGAGGAAATCGTTAACCAGAATCCGTATATCGCCATAGCAATGAACGACTATTTCATACCAAAGATGCGATATACCTATACATACAATTCAACAAGAAACAAGCCAAATCCCATCCGATGGGAATTGACACTTGAGGAAGCCGGCAACGTAACAGCCCTCTACGATGTGCTGATACAGGGCTACGGATGGAACGAGAAAGAGAAGCCCCTCTTCAAGAATCCATATTCGCAATATGTCAAGATAGAGACCGACCTGACCAAGACATGGCCTATAGACTCGAAATCGCAGTTAGTAGGACATATCAACGCCGGTGTGATGTGGAGCTATGGCAACGCTACCGATGCCCCATTCAGCGAGCGCTTTTATGCCGGCGGTGCCAATAGCATCCGAGCATTCACCGTGCGAACCATAGGCCCCGGTTCCTATCCCACGATAAGCAACAATGTTGCCGGCAGACAACTGTCATATCTGCTTCAGAACGGAGACTCCAAGCTCATCATGAACCTGGAATACCGCCGACAGCTGTTGGGCAACCTCTATGGAGCCATTTTCCTTGATGCAGGCAATGTATGGAGTACCGGCGACTACACCCTTAACCCTGATGATTTAGGCGACTTGGATGATGATGACAGAGAAGTCATCAACATCTGGAACAGGGAAGTGTCAGACCTGAGTTTCAAACCGGGGAAACTCCTCAAGCATTTAGCTACCGGCACAGGCTTAGGCCTGCGCTACGATATGGACTTCCTTGTCATACGAGTGGACTGGGGCTTTGGTCTGCACGTACCTTACACTACTGACAAATCTGGATATTTCAACATACCGCGATTCAAAGATATGCATTCGTTGCATCTGGCTATCGGGTACCCATTCTAAGAGTGTGAAGAGAGGAATATTGAGTGTGGAGAGAGAGGTGTTTAGCGAGATGAAAAGTTAATTTTTGTAGAGCGGAAGCAAATTCTCAATTCTCAATTCTCAATTCTCAATTATAATTCGTAACTTTGCCACCAAAATAATAATATTGTTTAACCTACAAATTCAAACAAAACATGAAACCAACTCTATTCTTACTCGCTGCTGGAATGGGTAGCCGCTACGGTGGTCTGAAACAGCTTGACGGTCTGGGTCCAAACGGCGAAACCATCATGGACTATAGTATCTACGATGCCATTCAGGCTGGATTCGGCAAAATCGTATGGGTAATTCGTAAGGACTTCGAGGAGCAGTTCCGCACTCAGATCCTCTCTAAATATCAGGGACAAATACCCTGTGAGCTTTGCTTCCAGGCTCTTGACGCACTGCCTGAAGGCTTCAAGGTACCTGAAGGCCGTGTAAAGCCTTGGGGAACCAACCACGCTGTGCTGATGGGCAAGGACGTGATCAAGGAACCGTTCTGCGTAATCAACTGCGACGACTTCTATGGTCGCGATGCCTTCATGCAGATTGGCAAGTTCCTGAGCAATCTGCCCGATGGAGCCAAGAACGAATATGCCATGGTAGGCTTCCGCGTAAGCAACACGCTATCGGAGAACGGTACTGTAGCTCGCGGCGTATGCGCTTATAACGAGAAGCGTCATCTGACCGATGTCGTAGAGCGCACGGAGATTGTACGCTGTGCCGAGGACGGTTCAAAGGCAGGCGAGGCCGATCAGCCTATCCGTTTCAAGGACGAGAACGGCAAGTGGGAGGCACTGGGTGAGAACGTACCCGTATCAATGAATATGTGGGGCTTTACTCCCGACTACTTCGACTACAGTGAGGCTTACTTCAAGGAGTTCCTCAGTGATCCTAAGAACATGGAGAACCTGAAGGCCGAGTTCTTTATCCCACTCATGGTCAACAAACTCATCAACGACGGCACTGCTACCTGCGAGGTACTTGATACCACCAGCGTATGGTTTGGCGTAACCTATGCCGCAGACCGCGATGCTACCGTAGCTCGCATCAAGAAGCTGGTTGACGAGGGCGTTTATCCCAACAAACTGTTTTAAATGCTCGAAAACATTATAACAGAACAAGCGTGCGAGCAACTTCGCACGCTTGTTTCTAATGCAAATACCATTATCTGCGTATGCCATCGTAGTCCTGACGGCGATGCCATTGGCTCGTGTCTTGGTTGGGCAGAGTGCCTTCACATGATGGGCAAGGAAGTCCAGGTTATCATTCCAGACCAGTATCCCGACTTCCTGCAATGGTTACCCAATACAGAGAAAATCATACGCTACGACAAGCATAAGGAAGGTTGCGACTGGACCCTTCAACATGCCGACCTTATCTTCTGTCTTGACTTCAACACTGCCAGTCGAACAGGCGAAATGTGTGATGCGCTATGTGCTTCGCCCGCCAAGAAGGTGCTCATCGACCACCATCTCGGCCCAGATGTTGATACCACGCTCACCATCTCCCGTCCCGAGGCCTCATCAACTTGTGAGCTGGTGTTCCGCTTGGCCTGGCAGTTAGGTCTCTTTGAAAACGCCACCAAGCATTTCGCCGTACCCGTTTACTGTGGTATGATGACCGATACGGGCGGCTTCACATTCAACAGCAACGACCCCGACATCTTCTTTATTATTGGTCAGTTGCTGACCAAACGCATCAACAAAGATAAGATATACCGCAACGTATATCATAATTATTCCGAGAACCGCATCCGTATGATGGGCTACGTGCTGTACGAGAAACTCGTCTACGATGCCCAGCGGCACGCAGCCTATTTCACGCTAAGCCGCGAAGACTTGAAACGCTTTCATTTCATCAAGGGCGATGCAGAAGGATTAGTAAACATCCCCCAGCAGATCAAGGGGCTAAAAGTCAGTATCTCGCTGCGTGAGGATACAGAGAAAGAAAACCTCATTTGGGTAAGCCTGCGCTCTGTCGACGATTTCCCCTGCAACGAGATGGCAGCTCAGTTTTTCAACGGCGGTGGTCATCTGAACGCTTCTGGCGGCCGACTGGAATGTTCGCTTGATGAAGCCGTCAGAATAACAGAGAAAGCTATTGCTGCTTTCTGTTAACGAGAAAATAACGATATTAACGATATAAAAGAAATGGCTAATAAAATCATTTGGATTCTGCTTGGCAGTATTTTGCTGCTTACATCGTGCAACGATTACGAGACCTATGGTGAGAAGAAGGATAAAGAGCGCTCAGCCATCAGCTCATTCATTGCCCGAGAAAACATCACCACCATCACGGAAGCTCAGTTCCATGCTAATGGCAACGTGACCGATACAACAAAAAATGAGTTCGTCTATTTAGACAACGATGGTGTCTATATGCAAATAGTTCACAAGGGCTATGGTCAACCCCTACAAAACGGAGAACGAGCCACGCTCCTCATGCGCTTCTTCGAGATGTGCATCATGGACTCTACTCAGTTATACAACGACACTTATCCGTATGACCCCGACTACATGGTAGTGGAACGTACTGGCGCCAACTATCAGGCCTACTATCTCACCAACAGTCTGATGTACAGTACCTATGGCACCCAATCTGTACCCTCAGGCCTCATTGCCCCTTTCCAATACATCAATGTAGGTCGTGAGACTGACGAGACAGGCCATATAGCGAAGGTAAAACTCATTGTACCCCACTCCAAGGGGCATACGCTGGCATCCAGTAACGTATATCCCTATTATTACGAAATCAGCTTTCAGCGCACCTACGACACTTTCGACAAATAGCATTATATAGCACAATAAACAAATTACATATATTATTATGACACTCATCAAATCCATTTCAGGCATCCGCGGAACTATTGGCGGACATACGGGCGACACGCTCAACCCACTGGACATTGTCAAGTTCACCACGGCATACGCCAAGTTTATTAACGGTAAGAAGATTGTAGTAGGCCGCGACGGACGTATCTCCGGTCCTATGGTACGCGACGTTGTTTGCGGCACCCTTGTCGGCATGGGCTATGAAGTTATCGACATCGGTCTGGCAACAACCCCAACCACAGAACTGGCAGTACGCTGGCACAAGGCCGACGGTGGTATCATCATCACTGCCAGCCACAATCCCACACAGTGGAACGCACTGAAGCTGCTCAACAGCGAGGGCGAATTTCTCACTGCTGCAGACGGTGCCGAAGTATTGGCTATTGCCGAGAAAGAAGATTTTGAGTATGCTCCCGTTGAGAAGTTGGGGCATGTAGTTAAGGATGACACCATCAATCAACAGCACATCCAGTCGGTACTCGACCTCCGTCTGGTTGATGTCGAGGCTATCAAGTCACGCAAGTTCCGTGTCTGTGCCGACACTATCAACAGCGTTGGTGGCATCATTCTGCCCGAGCTGTTCAAGGCCTTGGGTGTAGAGTTCGAGATTCTCAACAGCGAGTGTACCGGCCAGTTTGCCCATAACCCAGAGCCTTTGGAGAAAAACCTGCAGGGCATCATGGACAAGATGCGTCCCAATAAAAACACGGTCAACCCTTCGGAGAAGGGTTTCGACCTTGGTATCGTTGTTGACCCCGATGTTGACCGTCTGGCCTTTATCTGCGAGGACGGCAAGATGTTTGGCGAGGAATACACGCTGGTCAGCGTTGCCGATTATGTGCTTTCACACGATAAGGGCAACACCGTTTCCAACCTCTCTTCTACACGTGCTCTGCGCGATGTCACTGAGAAGCATGGTGGCAAATATACCGCTGCTGCCGTTGGCGAGGTCAACGTCACCACGAAGATGAAGGAAGTAGGAGCCGTGATTGGCGGCGAGGGCAATGGTGGAGTCATCTATCCCGAGAGCCACTACGGACGCGATGCTCTCGTTGGTATCGGTCTGTTCCTCAGCAGCCTGGCTCAGAAAGGCGTGAAGGCCAGTGAGCTCCGCAAGACTTTCCCCGACTATCAGATAGCCAAAAACCGCATTGACCTTACTCCTGAGACCGATGTTGATGCCATTCTGGTGAAGGTGAAGGAGATGTTCGCCGCTGATCCCGAAGCCGTTGTCAACGACATCGACGGTGTGAAGATTGACTTCCCCACAAAATGGGTACACCTGCGCAAGTCGAACACTGAGCCTATCATCCGCGTCTATAGCGAGGCTCAGACCATGGACGAGGCCGACGCACTGGGCAAACGCCTCATGCAGGTAGTCTATGATATGCAATAAAGTTGCATGGAAGAGAGAAACAAGGACGAGATGTATATGCGCAAGGCTCTGTCTGAGGCGCAACTGGCTTTCGACAAGGGAGAAATTCCTATCGGAGCAGTAGTGGTGTGCAAGGACAGGATCATTGCGCGTGCTCACAACCTGACGGAGACGCTTTGCGACGTGACAGCACATGCCGAGATGCAGGCCATCACGATGGCAGCAAACGAACTGGGAGGTAAGTATCTGACGGACTGCACGCTATACGTCACGGTGGAGCCTTGTCCGATGTGTGCGGGTGCCATAGGATGGGCGCAGGTGCCTCGTATCGTCTACGGAGCACCTGACCTTAAACGGGGGTTTCGGGAATATGCCCCTCGCGTGATGCATCCGAAGGCAGAATGCACTGGCGGCATTCTTGTGGAAGAATGCCGCCAGCTCATGCAAGATTTCTTTAAGTCAAAGCGATAGGTACTATTTCACCTGAACAACCAGGTATCTGCTGGTGCTCCAGAACTGCTGTGGGTTGGTGATGCGCAGCACGTATTGCTTGTTGGCATCGCGCTCCAAGGTATAGGAACTGGCAGGATGGTTGGTAAGCAGCTTGGCATCACGCGACATCAGGCGAATCTCCTTGTCCACACGGATGTCAATCTTCGTGAAGTAGTCTTTGTTGAAGTTTCCCTGAAGCACTTCACCACTCTGCAGAATCTTTTGTTCCTTCAACTCGCGCTTGGTACCAAAGACATACCATGCGGTGTTGAGTTCCTTGTCCTGCTGACTGATGGTCTCTTCCTTGCGCACCTTATCGTCCTTCAACTGGGTGACATCCTCGTTCAACTGCGTCACTTGCTCATCAAGCTCGGCAATATGGATATCCTTCGCTTCCAGTTCCTGACGAAGCACGGCCAGTTCGCTTTCCTTCTCCTCCATCTGGGCCGTCAGGTTCTCCAGTGTCTTGCGCAGCTGTTCGCTGGCAGTGTTGCTGTCGCGCAGACGCAGGCGCAGTTTGTTGATCAGCTCCTTGTTCTGATTCATCGTCTCACTGATGAACTGCATGTTCTCACGAATACGCTGAGTAGCATCGGCACCCTCGCCACGACGTTCCACAGTCACACGTCCCTGCGCCTCGTTGATGGCACGGAATCCGTCTTCAATGCTGTTCAGGGTCTCAAGCATATCGTTAATCTCATTATCCTTCTGAACATTTACTCGGTTCAACGAATCGATCCGCTGGTTCAGTTCAGCCGCCTGCTGGGTATTCCCCTTATCCTTACAAGATGCCAAGACTAACAGGCACATTGCGAAAAATAACAGTTTCTTCATAATCTATTCTAATTGTCTTTCAACTTTTCCTTTTCTCTTTCCTCATTCCTCTTTCCACCGAGTATAATCACTATCTCGCCTCGTGGCTCAGTCTCCTTGAAATGGGCTATCACCTCTGTTAGAGTACCTCGGACACTCTCCTCATGCACCTTCGATATCTCACGGCACACGCTCACCTGGCGGTCGGCCCCGAAATGCTCGGCAAACTGCTCCAGCGTCTTTACTAATCGGTAGGGCGACTCGTAGAAGATCATGGTACGCTCTTCATCGACGAGCGACTCAAGCTTCGTCTTACGCCCCTTCTTCTGAGGCAGGAAGCCCTCGAAACAGAAGCGGTCGCAAGGCAGGCCACTACTCACCAAAGCAGGCACAAAGGCTGTGGCACCAGGCAGTGTCTGCACCTCGATGCCGGCACGCACGGCCTCACGAACAAGAAAGAATCCGGGGTCACTGATGCCAGGTGTTCCGGCATCGCTGATCAGGGCTATGGTCTGGCCACCCAACAGACGCTGCACGATGCCGGCACTCGTACCATGCTCATTGAACTTATGGTGCGACATCAGCTGGTTCTTGATCTCGAAATGCTTCAGCAGAATGCCCGACGTACGGGTATCCTCAGCCAGCACCAGATCAGCCTCTTTCAGGATGCGGATGGCACGCAGCGTCATATCCTCCATGTTGCCCACAGGCGTGGGTACAATATACAATATGCCCATTTCGGCTGCAAAGATAAACAAAAAAGTAAGAAAGTAAAAAAGTAAAAAGGTAAAAAAACAAAAAAGATGGATAAGGATTATACTTTTTACCTTTTTACCTTTTAACCTTTAAAAAACTTTTGTATCTTTGCACCATGATTACATATCCGACAACGGGCGAGGCACACCGCCCAGGGAGAATAGAAGTAGTGTGCGGCTCGATGTTCTCGGGCAAGACGGAGGAACTGATACGCCGTATGCGGCGCGCACAGTTTGCCAAGCAGCGGGTGGAGATTTTCAAGCCCGCCATTGATGTGCGCTATTCGCAGGAGGACGTGGTGAGTCACGACCAGAAGCATATCCAGTCTACACCTGTTGACTCCTCAGCCAGCATCCTTCTCTTAAGCAGCGACATCGACGTGGTAGGCATTGACGAGGCGCAGTTCTTCGATGACGGCATCGTTGATGTGTGCAACCAACTGGCCAATCGCGGTGTACGCGTGATCATTGCCGGCTTGGACATGGACTTCAAGGGCATCCCCTTCGGTCCGATGCCTGCCCTCTGTGCCATTGCCGACGATGTGACCAAGGTGCACGCCATCTGTGTGAAATGCGGTTCGCTGGCCTATGTCAGCCACCGCAAGGTGCTATCCGACAAACGCGTGCTGCTGGGCGAGACGCAGGAATACGAGCCACTGTGCCGTGAGTGCTATCAGAAAGCGATGAGATGTGATGAGTGACATGTGATAAGTGATGATTTACGATAAACCCATAACATTCGACACATTTGTGCGCGCACTGAGCTACAGTCTGCTGGCACTGGCTGTGATTGCCCTGATCAATTACCTAGGCAGCGTATTGCTACCGTTTGCCGTAGCCTGGCTGTTTGCCTATCTGCTCTACCCTATGGTGAAGTTCGTACAGTACAAGCTGCATGTCCCTGGCCGGGTACTGAGCATCATAGTGACGCTGGTGGTTGTCGTTGCCGTGCTCACAGGGGTGGCCTGGCTTATCATCCCCCCACTGATAGAGCAGTTCCAGCGACTGGGCGAACTCTTCACCACCTATATCCAGACAACGGCAAAGATAGACAGCATCCCAGAAGCCGTAGCACAATGGACTCAGGAGCACCGCAAGGAACTGGATGATTTCGTGAGAAGCGACAGGTTTACCGAGGGTGTAAAGGACATAATCCCCCAGATGTTCAACGTAGTGGGCGAGACGGCCAGCATCATCATCAGCATTCTGGCCTCGCTCATCACGTTGCTCTATATGTTCTTCATCCTGATGGACTACGAGTACCTGACAGAGCATTGGATCAAGATTTTCCCCAAGAAGACGCGCCCCTTCTGGAGCGAACTGGCCAAGGATGCAGAGCGCGAGCTGAGCAACTATATCCGCGGTCAGGGCATGGTGGCATCTATCATGGGCGTACTCTTCTGTATCGGCTTCACACTCATCGACTTTCCGATGGCTATCGGCCTGGGCATACTCATTGGCATCCTGGATCTGGTACCCTATCTGCACACCTTCGCACTGATACCTACCGCCCTGCTGGCACTGCTCAAAGCCGCCGACACGGGTCAGAACTTCTGGATTATCTTTGCGATGGCCGTTGCCGTCTTTGCCGTAGTACAGGTGATTATAGACCTCGTTGTGACCCCCTACGTCATGGGCAAGGCCATGAGCCTGAACCCTGCCATCCTTCTGCTGTCGCTATCCGTCTGGGGAGCCCTGCTCGGCTTCATCGGACTAATCATCGCGCTGCCCGCCACCACCCTTCTTATGGCCTATTATCAGCGTTACATCACACGTGAAAACGAAGAAATAGAGACAAATTCCGAAAAAACATCCGAATAAATTTGGTGGTTTCGTCAAAAAGCAGTACCTTTGCAGCCGATTTCGTTGAAATCTCCAAAGGTCGATCCGTTAGCTCAGTCGGTAGAGCACAACACTTTTAATGTTGGGGTCTTGGGTTCGAGCCCCAAACGGATCACCAAGAACAATCCGCAAGAAGTTGAACATCAACGGCTTGCGGAATTTCTTTTATCCTCAATGCGGATTCGGACGAAGAGATATTTGATGTATGATGGCTGAACAATCCCTGAAAAGACAACTGAAAGTGCTCACCATACCAGTGTTTATCGAAATGGCACTGGTGATGCTGCTTGGTGCCGTGGATACCGTGATGCTGAGCCGCTATAGCGACAACAGCGTGGCAGCCGTGGGACTGGACAATCAGTTAATATCGCTGGTATTCCTGGTATATCAGTTTTTCTCGATGGGCGCAGCCATCCTTTGTGCACAGTATTTCGGTGCCGGCCTGAGAAAGCGATTGGTGCAGGTGGTGGGTATGGCGCTGGTGGTGAACCTGATGATAGGTACAGCCGTCAGTACCTTGTTGTTCTTTAAGGCCGAGGCCCTGCTGCAACTGATGGGACTGAGACCAGAGCTGATGGGCGACGGGGTGGTGTATCTGAAGATAACAGGTGCGCTGTCGTTCTTCCAAGCGCTGTCGCTCACCTTCTCTGCCTCGCTACGTAGTGCCGACAAGGTGGTGTATCCGATGGTGGTGACGGGTATTGTGAACGTACTGAACATCATAGGCAACTATGCCCTGATATTCGGACGTCTGGGCTGTCCGCAACTGGGTGTGGAGGGTGCTGCCATTGCTACTGCAGCAAGCAGGGCCGTGGCTATGGTGCTGCTCGCCGCCATCCATTTCAAGGTGCATATTCCACGATTCCCCCTGAGCTATTTCCGTCCCTTGCCCTGGAGGGAACTGGGCAACCTGCTGAAGATTGGTGTGCCGGCTATGAGCGAGAATCTCTCATATAGTCTGTCGCAGGTGG
The DNA here is from genome assembly GCA_902785695.1 of uncultured Prevotellaceae bacterium. Taxonomy (GTDB): domain Bacteria; phylum Bacteroidota; class Bacteroidia; order Bacteroidales; family Bacteroidaceae; genus Prevotella. The sequence goes on from CACZZQ010000012.1 coordinate 24,177, forward strand.
TGATCACCTATTTCATCAATCAGATTAGCAATGAGGCGCTGGCGGCGCGTACCTACTGTTTCAACATGATCACGTTCGTCTTCCTGTTTTGCATCAGCATCACGCAGGGCGGTGGCATCCTCGTGGGACACCTCGTGGGGCAGCAACGACATCAGGCGGCCTATGTGCTGGGCAATTATTTCTTCCGCTGGTCCATGATTATCACGCTGACGGGCTCGGCCCTGCTGGCATTATCTGGACACGCCGTGCTAAGTGCCTTCACAGACAACAAGGAGATTATCGCGATGGGCGTATGGGTGTTTGTGGTAGATTTCTTCCTGGAGATAGGCCGCACATCGAATATCTTTGCCGTAGGCACCCTGCGAGCTACCGGAGATGCCATCTATCCCGTGGTGATAGGCATCATCTTCCAATGGAGCATCGCCGTGGGACTGAGCTACGTGATTGGCATCCCTCTTGGCTATGGACTGGTAGGTATGTGGATAGGTTTTGCACTCGACGAGAACATCCGAGGCATCATTCTGATGCGCCGTTGGCGCTCAGGGAAATGGCGCAACAAGGGGTTCGTGACGTTGAACTCAAAGAAAGTATAAGTCCGTTCTACGCTTATTAACAAATCCATCATCTGTGTTATCAGAATATGTTAAACTCCTATCAGAAGACACAGCCATCGGTTTTGAGCATCGTGACATTTGGAACAAAATAGCGACAGGAGCTATTGGCAAATAGATTCGACCTAAGAATCAATAGAGGCAGCATTCCAAATGATTACTTTTCATCATTTAGAATGCCGTCCTTTTTACAATCTCACAGGCACTACGACCTTGAAGGTGATGTTACGACCCATGTTGAAGACACCTTGTCGGCCCGTCACGCGGTTCTCGTCGGCATATTTCAGACGGCTGAGGTGATTCTGATAGGCTTTATCCAGGAGGTTATCGGCAGTAATGTATAGTTCAGCAATCTTTTTCCCCTTTATCTGGATATCGGTTCCCGCAGAGAGATTAAACAAGGCATAGCCGGGCGTTACCGTCTCAGTAGCATCGGCACTATAGATGTGCGACTGCCTGAAGTAGCAGTCCACTCCAACAGCCAAATAAAGGTTATTGAACAGCGACCGATGGGCAGCATCCGTGGTGTGTTGATGGTTGATAGTGGTATGCGAATGATGGAAGAGTTCCCACTTCAGCTCGGACGTCCATTTCGGAGCAGGAGTAAACGGCAGGTATTTCATATCTGCTGACGCATTCATCAACTGCGCATCGACATAGGAGAACGAGTTGGAGAAATGCACTGAGTGAACGGGATGGAAATCAACACCGGCCTCAAATCCCAGCAATCGGGCATCGCCCTGCGTATAGACAAAGGTGAGGTAGCCGGGTTTCATCACCTTCGGCACGCGGTGGGTGAAGATATAATTATCGATACGATTGGCAAAAAGGGCCAGTTGGGCTGAGACATAACGTGAGGAGAAATCGAGTCCTAAGTCAGCCTGCAAGCTATATTCCGCTTTCAGCTGGCGATTACCCTCTTCGTAACGGATAGAACCCTCGTGCACACCGTTGGAAGCCAGTTCGCTCATGTTCGGCGTACGGAAGCCGCGAGCCAGGTTCAGACGCACATTGAAGTGGTCATCGACGTTACAGACGGCTCCCACGCTACCCGTCAGACCATTGAAGTGACGGCTGAAATCCACGAAACGCTCTTTCCCATCCTCTTCCAAGGCATCACCATGCAGACGACGATGGTCATAGCGCAAGCCACCGTTCAGTGTCCATCGGTCGCCAAGGGATTTCGTTGCCGTTGAATAGATGCCGAAGTCAAAGAGGCGATAGTCGGGGATGAGATATTCCTCGCCCTCATTGCCCGACTTCTGATACATACCACCGATACCTGTGGAGAGTTTCCAACCGCAGAACTCTTTAGTCACATAGCGCAAATCATAGGTCAGCGTGTGCAGTTTAAAGAACAACTCATAGTCATCAGCACTCTCCTCGAACTCCTGTCGACGGTTTTGCTGATACCCCACGATGGCCTTGAGATAGCCCGACGAGAGATTAATAGAGTTGTCCCATACTGCTTTATAGTGCTTCACCTGCTGAAAAGGCAGAGACTTACCATAGGTCTTCACATTATCCGTATTACATTCCAATTCACCAGTCACCTCATCACGCTCACCCTCTACGATGCTGGGTGTCAGATGATAGGCTACCCATGTGATTCGAGAGTGACCCCAATCCTTATTCAGGCCAAGCATTAAACGACCTGCACGCTCTCGGAACTGCGAACCAGGCACATAGCCGTCGTACTTATTCTTATAGGCATGAGCCATTTTGTCACTGTAATGGGCATCCCACACGAATCCCTGTTGGTTGCCAGCTATCGAAAGGTTATAGCCGAAGAGACCGTTGTTGGTCTGATACTCAGAACTGACATTAGCTCGCGTCTCGCCTTCTGCCAACGTAGGCTGGGCATGAAGGATCACCACACCAGCCATTGCATCGGAACCATACATCAACGAAGCAGGACCCTTCAGTATTTCCACCGAGCCAACGCTACTGCCGTCAACCTCGACACCATGCTCATCGCCCCACTGCTGACCTTCCTGACGCACGCCCTCACTGATCACCACCACGCGGTTATAACCCAAACCGCGGATGACAGGCTTCGAGATACTGCCTCCTGTGGACAACTGACTGACACCTGGCTGGTGACTGATAGCATCAATGATATTTGTGGATGGCGTTGCACGTATCATTTGCGGGGTTACGATACTCACTGGTGATGTGGCGTGTTTCAGTTTCGTGTCGCCTGTCACTCCCGTTACAGTGAGCTCGTTAAGTTGCAGATGACGAAAGAACACGTCGGTAGAATCTTCTGAGTGATGATGTTTCGATTCTTGTGCTGCCATTGCCGTAGATAAACACAGCAATGGCAGAACGATATATTTGGTTTTCATTCTGTTTTTTCTTTAATGTGTTAATAAAAATCGGATTACTGTATCGAGACAATCACACGGAAGGAGGTCCCCTCGTTATGTTTTTGCCCAGGCAAGCCTTACAAATGGAGCCCGGCCTCTGGGCATAGTGAATCCATAAGACATTAAAGAAAAAGGCAACCGCCGCAAGGACGGCTGCCACAAAAGTCAAAGAAAGAAACTGACAAACGACGCAGTCATCGAAAGATAACACTGCCTGAGCTATGTGGCCGTGACAATGATGAGCCACGCACGCCGCACACTCGGTTAGCGCAGAAGAATGGCTTTCGTGAACGTGCATAGACGAAAGCATCACCATTGGCACAATCACTGCCAATAGTCCCCACGATGCTATTTTTCGTCTGAGAGTCAGTTTCACGGCTACATCTATTATTATACGTTCCCTATCTTCTTGCAGGTGTTACATTTCCACCACCGAAGGGGAAGCCTTGAGACTGAGGAGCAATCTCGGGCTCACCGAATACGGAAGCCTCGGCATCCTTGTCGTTCAGTTTGAAGACCATGAACTTTGGTTCCTGAGCAGTACAGGGCTTCCATGCACCACCCTTCGGACCGTTAGGATCGCTATACTTGGCAAAGTTTGTCCATGCAGTGAGCATCTTTTCCGAGAGATCCCAGTCGCCTTTGGTCCAAGGACGCCAGCAGTGCTTCAGGCTCTTGAACACAAACCAGAGGTCTGAAGAGTGGAAAGCACCTTTCAGACGCTGTGTCACCTCAGGATGAGAGCCATCGTCGGGCAACGGACGGGCAAACTCGTAAGCCCATGCCTTGCCGCCCTTCTGCTCACGAACCTTGCAGAACTCAGCGATATTTGGCGACATATTACCCATATCGTTCAGGGTGAAGCCTATCATATAAGGTACGTCGGCCAAAGTCCCTCCTCGGGTGGCATCATCAAAGCTTTTCTCGCTGACATAGCCATCAATCATCGGCATGAAGGGAACACCACGGAACATCATTGCCAAAGGACTGCCGCCCTGCTGACCGCCATCCTTGATCTGCCAATAAAGGGTATTGAGGGCAAAGACGGTCTCTGTGCTGGCTGCACGCATCTTCTGCAAATCGGTCAGACCTGCCCAGTCGAACATCTCCTTGGCCTTGGCAGCTGCTTCTTCTATCGTACCACCGCTATAGCGACCACCCGTCATATTTCCATTGGCATCGGGGATGCTCAGTCCCTGTGCACTCATGATGACTGCCTTGTGGAACAAGCCACGAGCCAAAGGCGATTCACAGAGGGTGCGCACGCTGCCACCACCGGCACTCTGTCCGAAGATAGTCACGTTGTTGGGGTCGCCACCAAACTGTTCGATATTCTTCTTAATCCATTTCAGGGCCTCAATCTGGTCAAGAATACCGTAGTTGCCTGATACATGATGTGGATCCTCCTCTGCCAGCAAGGGGTGAGTGAGGAAGCCGAACACACCCAGACGGTAGTTGATAGTGACGAGCACCACATCTTTGGCACCCCACTCCTGACCGTCGAACTCCGGCTCAGAACCGAAACCCTCGCGATAGCCGCCACCGTGGATCCACAGGGCTACAGGGAGTTTTTTGCCGACCTGACCGGGAGCTTTCGTCCATACGTTCAGATACAGGCAATCCTCGCTGAAAGCAGCCTCTTTACCATAACCCCATTCGGTGTAGTAGCCACCCGTATACTGAATAGCCTGAAAGCTGGGGCGACCGAAGGTATCGCAAATCTTCACGCCCTTCCAGGGAACGACGGGCTGTGGAGCCTTCCAGCGGTTCTCGCGAATAGGAGGTGCAGCGTATGGGATGCCACGATAGACGTGAACATCGGGATGGTCATCGGCCAGGACACCTTGCACCTGACCTCCTTCAATCGTCAACACCGGGGTGTTGTCGGCTGCATTAGCTGACACTGCTACCAAAAGCAGAAGGGGTAATAAGATTTTTTTCATCATAATGGTTGTTGATTGTAATAGTTAAGGGATTATTATAATAAAAAGTGGTTTAACAGTTCCTGCTGATGTCCTGGCATGATGATATGATGATTGCCAATGGGATTAGTAAGGAAATAGGTGGCTTGCGTCTTGTCGCAGAGCCGGATGAGCTGCTGCGTGCGACAGAGGTCGGGCTTCGACTGACACTCCAGAAGGTCGCCCTCGGCAATGAAACAACGTGAAAGGTTTCCAGAGAGTTTGAACACAGTGACTGGGCCTGGTTTCATGTATCCCCTGATTCCCGTACCGATACCCGACTCGTAGTGGGTGTCGAGCTCATAACGCTCCACCATATCAAGGGGAATGGTACAATGGGCAAAGAGCAGTTCGCCAGTCTCGGGATTGATGTTCGCAGGATTAGCCTGGAAGCCGGACACACCCGTCAGTACACGTGTAACCATCATCGACAGCATAGCCGGTACATCGCCCTCACAGCCAGCCACATATCCTTCGGCATTCAGTTTCGCCAGTGCCAAACAGCCTGTATCCTTCAACGAGGTGAGCAAGTCAAAACAACGCAGGGTGAACCCCTTCAGTTGGTAAGTACCGATAATACCTTTCAGCCCCTCATAGATACCACCGCTTTCCTTAATAGCTTTGAGAAGCATCTCCATAGGGATGTCTATGAGCTCGATACCCAAGCGTTCTTTCACGCTCGCCTTGTCTGCATGACTGGAGATAAGCCAGTCGGAAGGTGCTCCGATAATCCCCAGACGCGCACCGTGGAGTTGTCGGTGTGCCTTTTCTATTCTTGTCAGCAGGGCTATACGCTTGGCAATGTAATCGGCACTGCCGTGGATAATCTCACCCTTGATACTGTTCTGGTTCAGATAGGAGAGGATTTCCATAGAAGCAGCAAGCGAGTTGCTTTTGCCCGATGTAAGCAAGTAGAACGGTCTGTTGCTTTGCCTCAGCAACTCAGGCAGAAGATGCAAGAAGATGCCCTCGGTGCCTCCTGTACGGACATATATCAGATTAAGGTCGGCCTTGCCATAGTCGGCATAATCCTGACCCTTCATGTCATACTCAATACCGATACTTTCCAGGAACGCCTTGGTGACGGCACTCACCGCCTGCTCGTTGTGCAGCTCTGAAGTGAGCGTGTAAATAGCAATCTGTTTCATATCTTCTATGTATATGGCTGCAAAATTACGATTAAGTAAGGAGAAAACAAAACAAAAAGTTGATTTTTTTGGTTTTCACGTCCATTGGAAGAAAGAAAAAGTGCGATTCCCAAGAAACAGGACTCGCACGTTTGGTGTTTTAGTTAGTATGTCACTTAAGGTAGTATAGGGTTGGCTACATTTGATTTGATAGGACAAAGTTAGGCTTTTTATCTATTACTTCCAAATTTTTTACTTTCTTTTTTTGGCTAATATTGAAAAAAATTCCCTGTTTCCGAGCACAACAGAAACACGTCTTTGCGTACCATTAAAATAATAGAAATTATTAAGAGTAAAAAGGTTGTATTACAAAAAATATTTCGTAATTTTGCAGCCATAACGAATAATTACTAACTAACACCTACTAATAGTATGAAAAGAATCTACCACAAAGTGCTGTTTGTCTTTGCATTTTTATGCCTATTCGGTGTCACCACAGTAAATGCCAAGCCCATCACATTGGAACAGGCACGCCAGAAGGTCATCGCATTCCAGATGTCACGAGGTGACATACGCCCCATGAAGGCTGTGGTCAACAAGAAGCGACTGGCTCCGAGAAGGGCTGGCAGTGCAACGGACTACGACCCCTACTACGTGTTTGAGCGCGGCAATGATGAGGGTTTCATGATTGTGTCGGGCGATGACCAGACCATCGACGTGCTGGGCTATACCGACGAGGGAACCTTTGACTACGACAACCTGCCTCCCGGCCTTCAAGACCTGCTCAACGACTACGCTCACCAGATAGAGAAAATCCAAGCCGGCGCACCCGTACTGAAGGCACCTGCCACCCACCCTAAGGTGGAGACGCTGATGACCTCGAAATGGAGTCAGGGTTCACCCTACAATGACAACTGTCCGCTTGACGCTGGCAAACGCTCGGTGACGGGCTGTGTGGCTACGGCAATGGCTCAGATACTGTACTACAACCGCGACAAGTCGGTCACCGAGACGCAGGCAGCCATCCCTGGCTATAACACTTGGACGAAAGGTATTGCCGTACAGGGCATCGCAGCCGGTGCTCCCATCGACTGGAACAACATGAAGGACACCTATGGCTCGGCTACCGACTTACAGAAACAGGCCGTAGCCAACCTGATGCTTTACTGCGGCGTGTCAGTGAAGATGGACTATACCAACAATTCCTCAGGCGCACAGTCGTACGAAGTAGTCAACGCTATCCAGAATTATTTCGGCTATCGTACCGATTCGTACCTTTGGGACTACACCAACGACACTGAGGCCGATGCCGTGATGTATGCTGAGATGGAGGCAGGCCGAGCCGTCTATGTGAGCGGTGCCAACTCCACTGTAGGTCATGCTTTCGTATGCGACGGCTATGAGAACAAACGCTACCATATCAACTGGGGCTGGGGCGGTCAGAGCGACGGTCTCTACTACCTGTCGAACCTCACGCCTGGCGACGGACAAGGTATCGGTGGTAGTGACGATGGCTACAACGGCTGGAAAAACTTCCTTATCAACATGGAGCCAAAGGACTACCAGAACATGGCAATGAAGATTACCGACAGTGAGGTGCAGCGCATCTGTCTGGAAAACTGGGATGCAGATCACGACGGAAAGTTCACCTACGGCGAAGCAGCTGCTGTAACCGATATTGGAAAGGCTTTCAAGGACAATGAGAAGATCACCAGTTTCTCTGAGCTTTATTACTTCACCTCACTCACCACACTGGCCGACGATGCCTTTGCGGGATGTACGAAGCTGGCTACGCTGCGTCTCCCTAAGAGTCTGAAAGCCATTGGTGCACGCGCCTTGATGGACTGCCAGTCGCTGCGACAGCTCAACCTGCCTACCACCATCGCTGCCATCGGTGCTGATGCCTTCAACGGATGTTCGCTGTTGGCTGAACTGGAGCTTCCCGTAGGACTGACGGCCCTGGAGCAGGGTACCTTCAAGGGTTGTACACAGATGACAGCTATCGACCTGCCCATCACCGTACAAGGCATCGGCACGGAAGCCTTTGCCGGTTGCACCCGACTGAGGAGCTTCACCGTAAACACCTTCCACCCCGAAAAGATCGTGATGGGCGAAAAGGTGTTCAATGGTGTCAGCCTCAACACGGCAACACTTAGCGTGATGCAAGGCACGAAGAACTATTTTGTAAGTACCGACCAGTGGAAGGATTTCGGCATACTGCAGGAAATGCGCGAGCGCTCCGGCGGTGAGTTTGCCGACGTGGAAGCGGGAAAGACCTATTACCTCTATCATCTTGGCACAGGCCGCTACCTCACCATGGGCGAGGCCTACGGCACGCAGGCCGTCGTGGGTACAGAACCAATGCGATTCAAAGTGAACCATCTAAGCTCTATGGCCGACGGTGTGTATTATCTGTCATCGCCAGACACCGGCAAGGACGGGCAATACCTCTTCCGCACCACCACCGATGGCAACGTGGGTAAAGGCGTGAAGGCCGTCTTCGTGGATGGAACATCGGCCTCTGCCAGTATCGCCCACTGGACTATCAATACCATTGGCGACAAGATATACACCATTCAGCTGCCGTCCAACAACGCCAGCTATCAGGAGGGCGAGTATCTGGGCGTACAGCTCGATCACGCCAGTACGGCCGCCTCGCCTACATACGGTGTCTATTTCGACATCAACTATGCGGAGCACGCGCAGGGATGCCAATGGCATTTCGTACTCTACGATGAGGCAAAAGAAGAGAAGAGTAAACAGGCTGAGATACTGAGCAACCTGATCAGCATGGCCCGTAAGGAGCAGAAGAAATATGCCGACGAGCTGGCTGTTTACGACAATCTTGAGAGTACCCTGGAGCAAATCAAGGCGGCACAGAGTTCACTGCGCAAGAAACTGAAGCTCATCGACTTTGCCGACGATGTGGCTCGCAACAGGGTCATCCAGTTCTTCGACACCGACGGCGACGATGAGTATAGCTATAAGGAAGCATCCGAGTTGACTGACTGGGGATGGCTCTTTGGATTCACATCCTTCACCGACCTGACATCCTTCGACGAGCTGCAGTACTTCACCAACATTCCTGACATCTCAGGCAATATGTTCCAAGGCTGCACCAACCTGAAATCTGTCATCCTGCCACCTAACGTGGAGAAAATCTACTATCAGGCATTCCAAAACTGTAGGAAAATCACCTCGATCAACATTCCCGACCGTGTGAACACCATTGGCGCGAAATGCTTCTACAACTGTACGTCACTACGTGAGGTAACCGTCGAGAACCCAGATCCCTCCAGCATCAGTATCCAAGCCGATGCTTTCGAAGGTGTCCCCGTCTCGCAATGCACACTCTACGTACCCTTCGGTTCCAAAGAGGCTTATTCAGAAGCTGCTGTCTGGAAGAAATTCGGCAATATCGTTGAGATACGCGGAAGCAGGACTACCCCCAAGTTCTCACCGTTTGAAAACAAAAAGGTGGCATACCTCTATAATATCGGTTCACACAGGATGGTGGCTATGGGCGAGGCCTACGGCACACAGTCGGTGGTTGCCAATAGCGGACGCCTCTATACACTTATGAGCACCACACAGGGTGGAAAGGAGTATGTGTACTTCAAAGACAAGAAGACCGAGAAAGCCATCTTCCGCACCAATACCGACTCCAAAGTAGGCACTGGCACCAAGGCCTGCTTCGGCGACGGTGGTGTCTCGGCAAAAGCCTATTGGACGCTTGACTCCGTTGGCGACTGCATCTATACGCTACAAGCCCCCTCTACAGACGAAAACTTTGTGGAAGACGAGTATTTGGGTACAGAGGATGGTCGCAGAACAGAAGCTGCCGACATCTCCTATGGTATCTTCTGGGACATCAAAGGTGGACAGAAATACGCGCAGTGGGCATTCATCACCGAAGAAGACCTTCAGGCTGCCAAGACCTTCGACAATATCGTAGCACAACTCAAGGAGGCACTTGCACAGGCAAAGGCTAAAGCACTCGACATTGAAGCAGAACAGGCCGTCTATAACAACACGGCAAGCAACTATGTTGAACTGCGTTTAGCACTGACCTCTGTGCGCGAGAAGATGGGACTCATTACCTTCAGCGATGCCGTGGCCGAGACTATCTGTCTGAACAACTGGGACGAGGACGGCGACCAGAACCTCTCGTTCGAAGAGGCTGCCAAGGTCACCGATATTGGCGAGCTGTTCCGGGCTGCTTCCAACATGAAGTATTTCGAGGAACTGAAGTACTTTACCTCGCTCACCGAGATACCCGAGAATGCCTTCCGTGCTTCCGACAAACTGCAGACCATCTATCTGCCTAAGAACGTAAAGGCCATCGGCAAGTATGCCTTCACTGGCTGTACCCTGCTGCGCAATCTCGTCATGCTGAACGAGACGGGTGTCATACCTAACAACGCACTGGGACTGACCAAGCAGATCACCGTGTTCCTGCCTCAGGCTGTACTGGCAGACTATGAGGCCGACGATTCCTGGCCGAAGAGCGTGAAACGACTGACGGAGTATACGGGTAAACCCGTGGTCACCGCAGAAGCCACACGTATCTACGGACGACAAGGCGGCATTATCACCACATTGGTGCTGGGAGCCCCCGTAGAGGGTGACGCGGAAGTCAGTTGCGACCTCATCACGGTGCTCACCACTCCTGTAGGCACCTACCCCATCGAGGTGAAGATGGGCACGATAGTGACCACCGGCGTGGAGCTGCGCGAAGGTGTCTTCACCATCACACCTGCCGAGCTCACCGTCACAGCCAAATCATACACACGTAATACAGGCGAGCAGAACCCAGAGTTTGAGATCACCTACAAGGGCTTCCGCAACAAGGAAACCGCTGAGGTGCTGACAGTTCTGCCCACAGCCACCTGCGAGGCAACTGCCGACAGTCCAGGTGGTGTATACGACATCATTGTATCTGGCGGCGAGGCTCAGAACTACACGTTCAAATACGTCAACGGCACTCTGACTGTTGTCGACCAGGTCGGCATCACGTCAGTTCAAAGTTCAAAGTCCAAAGTTCATAGTTATTACGACCTACAGGGACGCAGGGTTGCTAAGCCAACGAAGGGAATGTATATCAAGGGAAAGAAGAAAGTGATGATCAGAAACTGATATCTTCCAACATAATCTCTACCAAACGGGGCTTGGCGAAGTCGTCAAGCTCCGTTTCCTTTATCCAGAAATAGCCGTCGGGCAACAGCGGCCGCTCCTCCGGCTCCCACAGATAGAAGTCAGCCCACAGGATGCGATGGGTCAACACGTGCTTCACGTTCGTTTTGAGAGGTGAGAGATGAGAGATGAGAGGTGAGGGGAAAGAGGTGAGAGGTGAGAGATTTCCATCTTCAATCAACAATGGTTCATACAACCCCTGCCATATATCGCCCTCACCGCGACGACGGATAGCCGTCTGTCCCTGACAGCGCACATAGACATACGTCAGCCTACGCTCTTTCACCTTCAGTGTTTTCAGCTTTACTGGCAACTCGCCCACCCTACCCTCACGGAAGGCTGCGCAACTCTCTATCAATGGACAACTATCACATTTCGGACTTGACGGCGTACATTGCGTAGCACCGAAGTCCATAATGGCCTGGTTGTAAAGACCTACCCCCGCCCCCTCCCTATCATGGAGGGGAGTAGATACCAGATATTTCTCCGAAGATACAGGCAACAGATCTTGCGCCAGTGCCGCAAAGAGTTTCTTTCCTTCAGTCGAGTTGATGGGCGTGCTGATGCCGAAGTGACGACTCAATACCCGATACACGTTACCGTCGACCACGGCTGCCGGCAGGCCAAAGGCGAAACTGCCTATCGCCGCCGCCGTATAGTCGCCCACACCCTTCAGGCTCCTGATACCGTCTAAGGTATTGGGGAATCCACCCATCTCTACAATCTGACGCGCAGCGAAGTGCAGGTTGCGTGCACGCGAGTAATACCCAAGTCCCTGCCATTCACGCAGTACCTCATCCTCACTGGCCTCAGCCAACTGCTCCACCGTAGGCCAGCGGTGCATGAAACGCTCCCAGTAAGCCCAGCCCTGCTTCACCTGCGTCTGTTGCAGTATAATCTCCGACAGCCAGATAGCATACGGATCGCGTGTCTGCCGCCAGGGCAGGTCACGTCCGTTTTCACGAAACCAATCTAATAATATACGGGAGAAGTCGTTCATCATCTGGTGAGCGAGAACTTCAGGGATACGCCGAAGTCCTGCGTAGTAGTGGGATAGCTGCTGGATGAGAGCAACGGCGTATTGGTCTGACGGTCATAATAGGCCGTGAGGGTCAACATACGCGACAGGGTATAGTCGGCCTGTAGAGAAATCTTCAGGGCACTGTTGCCGCTGCTGGCCGAAGACACCCCCGAAGCAATGTCGCGGGTGATAGCAGCCTGGCGACGGAAGGAAACGTCGAAACGAGTGTTCAGGTCGTGGTTTACGCCCTTCTTCGTTGTCCTCTGGTTCGACTTGCTGTTCTTCTCTTCGTCATTATTCTTGCTGCCCTTGCTGCCTTTCGCCTTGCGCCCGCCACTAGTGCCAAAGAAACGGAAGTCGCTGATCTTATAGCCCATGCCAATGACCCAGTCCTTCGACTGCGACTCGTTGATCTGGACACTGGTCATCGAGAGGTTCAATACACGCGTGGTACGGTATTCCACCTTACACGTCAGGTTATTGTTGAAGGTCATATCAACACCCAGAAGAGGAGAGAAAGCCTCGTTGATGCTCACCGTCGAGATATTATAGCGCGACGAGGGAGTGAGAGAACCGTCGGCAGCCTGCACATAGCCCAGGTCGCCCATATACTCCATCCACGAGCTGTATGAGGCATAGGAACCTACGGAGTAGATGCTCTTGTAGGAATGGTTCACGTTGAAACTCTTGAAGTGGTCGCGCATCCAAGGGAGCTTCGACAGACCTGCGTACTTCACCGTCCAGTTGGGTAGCAGTCGGGTGAGCGTGGGGAAGATGTCGAGTGAGCCGCCGGCACCCAGCGTATAGGTATCGAGGAAGGCGGGAATGAGCACGTCGGCACTGTAGGGGTCAACAGGATTAACTCCGTCGCGTGAGGGATACTGCGCCTGCACACGGTCGCGGAACGAGGCCACCTTGCCGCAGAACTCTTCGAACGAACGGCTGTAGTAACCGTCGTTGGCATCGCCCATACCCTCCAGGGCACTGCGGATAGAGATGGTAGTCATGGTGAAGTTGCCACTATGGGTGGTGGGCGAACCGGTATACATGAACTGCACGCTGCGCGACTTGCTGACAGTGCGGGTGGCCGAGAGGTCAATTTTCAGGTCGCGAACGGGTTCCAACGTAGCACGCAACTGCAAGTCCTCGGTAGCCGAAGTGGTGGCTGGCGTAGCTATATTGTCGTTGCAGAGCAACCATCCGTTGCTGCGTGCCGTCTCAATATACTCGTCGCCCGTGAGTCCGAAGGCGAAGCCAAGTCCCGGTGACATCACACCGCCCGTGTGTTGTCCAAAGGCATCACCCACATTGGGGATGAAGCCGGGCAGGGTCATGGCATACTGGTTGCGGTAGCTGATATTCACGGAGCGCACCATCATCAGGGCATGGGCGGCATGTTGTGCCGTGTTGTACCACCACTGGTTCTCAAGTGGTTCCTTGGGGGTGATAGAGAGCTTGACGCTCATTGAGTCAGATGCCCACACCTTGATCTTGTTCTCATCGACAGTCTTCCATTTCACCTCCACCTTACGGCCTTTCTGGTCGCGGGCCGAGAACAGCAGACGCTTGGACTTCTTGCCGTGCTGAATGACAATCTGGCTGTCGGGTACCAGCGTCACCTCTTTCTGGAAAGTGTTCTTATTCTTGGGCAGTTCCTTCTGGTCTTTTGTCTGAGCCTTGTCGCCGTCCTTACCGCCAGGCATCTGTTTAGGATCGGCATCCTTGGAGTCTTTCTTCTTCTGGTCTGTCTTCTTAGTGTTCTTTGGCTTCGACTGACTTGACGGCTGCTTCTTGAAGCGTTCGTTGGTCTTCTTCAGGAAGGGCGAGTGATTATAGAGCGTCTCCATGTTCAGCGTACCGTTGACGTTCACATTACGGTTGTTGGAGATGGTATTGCCCAGCGACGTGCCGTCTTCCATATCAGTGCCGCGCAGCCATGAATAGGATGACTTGAACGAGGCATCGACCTTCATCCAGTCGAAGATAGGAAGCTTGTCAATGGGCACCTGATAGGACAGCGAGAACGACTGCTGGTAGTCCAGCGGCGTACCCCAGTGCATAATACTGGTCCACACGGAGTCTTTCCATGCTGAGTAGCGGTCGGGATAGAGGTCTTTGTTCACTGGCGTATAGGGTTCCTCAATCTCTGCGTGGGTAGCACTCTGGAAGGTCATGTGGAGGTTCTTGGTGAAGTCCCATCGCAGGGTGAAGTCGCGGTTCCAGAGGAACTGTTGGCTGAACGTGATTGGCAGGTTGGGATTCTCGGTATTCTCCAGGTCGCGTTCCTGCAGTTCATAGTATGAGCGTGAAATCTCTGAATTGAACCCGATATTCTGCGGCAGGTAGTTGAAGCCCAGAGCCTTGGGGAAGTTCATCCATTTCGACTTGCTCTTCGAGTTCTTGAACGGTTCCCAGGTCTTATAGACGGGTGAATAGGAGTAGTTGACGGAGCCACGCCACTGGTCTTCATTCTCATAGATGGTGGTCTGACCTGTAGTGTTACGATGTGAGTGGCTGTATGAGAACGAGAAGTTACCCGGGTCGATAGGCAGGGGGTGTCGCTTGTTCTTGATATCCACCCGCATATTGCTCAGCGAGAAGTTGCGCGTGGTATGCTTCGTTACGGCTATCGATTCTATGGAGTCACGCTCACGCTGATTGCCAGCCGACTCCAGTGCATCGTCGAGTTCCATATCGGTGTCCAGCGGATTGTACTTCGGACTCACTATCTCCTTGGAGTACGAATAATAGAGAGGTGCCGTGACCTTGGCCTTGTCGGGGAACAGTTTTCCCAGTTCCAGATTAGCCGTGACGGCATACGACTTCTGTGTGTCGGTGGAACGCTGCAGTACGCTCTCCTCCAAGCCGCCGAAGCCATCGGAAACGTAGCGGCCGGTCATGTTGACGCTGCCGAAGTCGGACAGCTGCACGTTCAGGGCTCCCGATGCTGCCCAGCCGCCCTCGTTGTTGGTCTCGCGCAGTCGCATCTCGTTGACCCACACCTCGCCCGACTTGGTGCTGGAGCTCATGTTGCGCACACCGATAATCATCGTCTTCACCTCTGATAGCGAGGGATTACCCACGATGCTTACCTTGTTATTTGGCTTGTCAGGGTCGTATTCCGAGAAGAGCTGCGTGTAGCTGGCCAGTCCTGCCGCACGTGCCTTGTTACGGTTTTTCTTCACGTCGGTGAAGATACTCATGTCTATATCGAGCATATTCTCCTCCGGCCATACCTTGACACGGTCGCTGGGTACGTTCCAGCGGTAGAATCCCTGGGGTGTCAATTTCAGCGGGATGAGGTATTCATAGTAGTTGTTCTTGTAGTCGGAACCCAGGCGGATGAACACCGCTAACTGATTATCCTCCAGCTGTGTGCTGTTGGGTACCAGGTGGTTGGCATGTACAAACATCTGCAGTCGCTTATAGCGGCGCAGGTTCAGGTTGGTATTCTTGTAGACAGCCTTTGACTCACCCTGCGACAGGTTTTTCACCGTGAGACAGAGAGCCTGCTCATTGTTCTCGGTGAGCTGCGGCTGACTGGGGTCGGTCATTCTGCTGATGCCTGGCGGCAGCACGTATGCCACGGGCTGACGGTCGGTATTTTCCTCCACATTGACGGCACTCATCTCCAGCACACCCGTCTCTGCACCCGCTGCGGTCTGCAGGTTCTGCTTGTAGCGTCGCCATTCACCACGCACCAGGTCGAGGCTACCGAAGCGCAGCACAACTGACTCCTGGAATCCGGTGAGGAACATACGCATGAAGCGGATACTGGTGAAGTCGTTGATAGTACCCACCTTTGAGTCGTATTCCGTCAGGGGAATGCGGTACTGATACCAACGCACGGTGATAGAGTCGCCGTTACGCAGCTTGGCCTTGTAGTCACGATGGTCAACGATATGCGAACCCTCGGGATTTGCACCGCGATTATAGGCCTGCAGCTCGTCATCATTGATGGGTATGCGGTACTGGTAATAGCGTTCATACTCGTTGAGGGTATAGTCCTGATTGATGTCCTCCACGTCAGGACCCGTCTTATACGACGTGTCGTAGCCCTCAGTCTGGTTGTCGCTGGCAGGCGAGTTGCCCTGCGGGTTGTTGATGCGCTTGTAGCGATCCATGATGCTGGTCTGCTGGGCATCGAAGTCAGACCCGCGATAGTAGTGATAGTTGTCACCGGCAGGGTCATCGCGCCAAGCCTGCAGCAGGGAGTCGTTCTGCACCACATTGCCGATATTGTTCAGCCAGTCGGCGTAAGCTCCGAAGCTGCGTTCCTCGTCATCAGTCAGTCCGTTAAGTCCCACATCCTGCTTTTCACGTGAACCGCTGGTGGTGGCGAAGGCATAAGTCTGTGTAGCCTGCACGGGAATCTTACCCCATTGTGTGGTCTCAAATGCCGAGGTGCCATCGACGGGCATACCGCTCTCGTAAAACTTCTTGCCATCACGCAGCACATCCTCACACACCTCACCCAGATTGATATACAGCTCACCACTATGACGGCTGGCAGTACCCTCCTTGCGGGTATAGATAAAGGGGTCAAGGAGCCAGAACTCCACATATTCTATATTCGACTGCTCAAAGTCGGTGGTCTCCAGTTTGCGCATCATACCACCCCACTTCTGGGCAGGGTTCTTCAGTGTGCCGTCGCTATTGTAGTCGAGTGTCAGGTTGTAGGGACCGCGTTCCTGGGGATAGTAGGCCAGGTTGAGCACTGGCAGGGTAGACACAGCACCGGCATAGGTGCTCTGGTCGCGGTTGGGATAGATTTCCTTCACATAGACCTCGCGCACATAGTGGTTCGACAGCTGGTCGAGGTCGTTCTTGATATGGCCAGGCGTGAGGCTCGACGAGCGGCGGGTGAAGATGGGGTCAACCGTATACCAAGACAGCAGTGCTCGGTCGTAGCCGCTGCTCACCGTTGTCTTGTCGTTATAACCGGCAAACATCGTTGGCACGCTGGAGAGCACCCACGCCTTCGGGTCGCTCACGTCGCGCAGGTCCTTGGTATTCTCGAAGTCATCGATATACGAGGCATTGTCCTGTGTGCCGCTGGCATTGCCGGCAATGAGCTGTGCAAACTCTCCCGAGAAGGTGATCTGCGAGGGTTGTGTGACATGGAGCAGGGGCAGGCGGTCCAACATATTCGTGAGCCACTGCGACTCCTGTTTCCAGTTCATGTTCAGTCCCCAGATGGTGTTGTTCAGGGGTTCGTCGCCCATCGTCACCTTCGTGGTAAGGGCCTGTTCGTTGAGGTGCATCACCGTGCCGCCCAGAGAGAAGTTCTTCGTGAAGTCATACTGCCAGTTCAGTCCCAACATCGTCTTGCGCTGCATACCGTAGCTGGTATTATCCTCGAGCGACACACTCACGTTGGTGCCGGCATCGATGATGCTCTGGTTGAGGATGGTCACCTCGCCCATGGAGTAGTCAACGGAGTAGTCGCTGCCTTCCTGCAGCTCCACACCGCCGGCAACCACCTTCACCGATCCCTGCGGCACGTTGTAGGCTCCTAACGAGATGACATTGGCACTGGTACCCTTGAACTGACCGGTCATAATAAACTTATCCTTCTCGGCGTTCTGCTTGGCAATGGTCTTGGTGGAGTCGTAGAGCTGGTCGAAGCAATAGGTGTCGGCCAGGTCCTGCATTCCCTTCTGTCTCAGGTAGTTGCGCAGATATTCACCGAAGGGTTCTGCGGCGGGCAGGAAAATACGTCCGTTGTTGATGGTATAGCCCTGAACGAAGTCAAACTGTCCGTTGCTGTGGGGCTTCATGTTGGCATCCAGCCGGTCCAGTCCCATCACCTTCAGCAGTGTGGTGCTCTTCAGGGCTTCCTCGGGCAGGTACGACAGGTAGGTGCCGGTGGTATCGCTCTGGTATTTGATGTCCAGACGGAACTTTTCTTTCTCCACCGTCGATGCCAGGTAGTACACGTTTTTCATCATCAGCCGCCAGTTGGGCTGCGTGGGGTTGTTGGACGTGTTCTTCAGGGCCTTCACGAACAGGCACTTATCGGTCTGTGTGAGGTCGGTAGAGAACTCACCCACCTGATAGGTCTGGCCGCCGTAGGTATATTCGTAGGCCACTGCCAGCACCTGATCGGTCTGCAGACTGCTCTTCAGCGAGATATAGCCGAGGGCAGTGTTCACCGTATATTCACTGGAAGAGAGCAGCCGTGCACTGGCCAGTTTCTCATAGTCCACGCCGCCGGTCACGCCACTGAGATTCTCTAACTGCACACTCACCTGATCTACCGTTCGTGAAGCGGAATCGATGCGCTGTACCAAGGTGGAATAGATGTCGTTAGCCTGGTTGCTGGGTACGGACATTCCCGTTGCCGACCAGCGGGTGTTCTTCAGGTAGCTGTTCTCGCCCAACTCACCAAAGGCCACGATGTTGCGGGAGTTGGAGGTGGTACCCGACTTATTCGTAATCCACACCTCCACACGGTTGATCTTGATACCCGTCGTGATGTTTGGCAGGGATGACATACCCTTGTCGTAGATCATCCGGAAGTAATGCGAGAGGAAGAAATGGCGGTTTTCCTCATAGTCGGCCACATCGATCTCAAAAGGAGTGGTCTGCGTGCCGCCCTTGCTGGACACGCTCTTCGAGGTGGACTTCTTCTGCGACACCACGGTCTGCAGTTTCAGTTTGCCAAACTGCAGGTCGGTGCGTATACCGAAGAGGCTCGATGCACCATGAACCAGCGAGTTGTTCGACGGGAAGGTGACGTTGCCAGCCTCCACCAACTTGATTATCTCGTCTTCCTTGCCTTCGTATTTCAGTTTCAGATTCTTCGTGTCGAAGTCGAATGTCGCATCGGTGTTGTAGTTCAGGTTCATGTTCACCTTGTCGCCCACCTTACCGTTGACGCTCAGGTTCACCTTCTCGTCGAAATCAAACGACGTGGTCTTCCTGTTGCGGATAGGCAGCGAGGGGTTGTCGATATCCTTCAGCGTGGCACCCACCTTCAGCTCGGCCGTTCCCTGTGTCTTCACGCGCACGCCGCCTGGGCCGAAGATTTTCTCTGCTGGTCCTAAGTCGAAGTGCATATCCGTGAAGTCGAACTTATCCTTACCTTTCGACCGTGCCGTCTCGGCATCTTTTACACGGAAGAACTGCTGACGGGCCTTGCGCTCGCTCCAACGCATATACTCGTCGGGGGTCATCATGATGGGGGCATTCAGGTAGGAGTCGCCAATCTTCGACCCCACATAATAGAGGTTGAGCGAGTCGTTGTAGATTACCTCCTGCTTCACGTTGTCGGGCATTCGCAAGTCGAGTGCGCTGGAGTCCAAGTCGGCAATGATCTGCGGGGTGGTCTTTTGGATGCGCCAGCGCGAATGCACCAATGAGTCGGGGATGCTCTCATCCTCAACCGCCAAGGCTTTCGGCTGTGCTTTCGGCTGTGCCTTTTTCTCCTTATCGTCATCGTCCTGCTGAGGCATGGCGGCAAAGGCCATGATGCCCAGAATCAGCAGCGACAACACATATAATAGACGTTTCACGCTCTTTCTAACGCATATAAACCTCTATTATAACGAAAAACAGGAGCAATTATTGCATTGCCCCTGTTATATTCATAAGACGTACGAACTAATGTCTGTCACTCCTCCACTCCTTCACTCCTGTCACTCCTATCATCTAGCGAGGACTCCAGGAATACCGTATCGTCCATTTCCGTCAGCGATTTCTTCTTCTTGTTCTCCTTCGCACCCGCCTTCAGAAGGTTCCTGGCAGCGGTGATGATGCTGGGTCCGCTGTCGGCGGTGGTGATCTTCAGGCGCGACATCTTCTTCAGCGTGTCGTTCATGCTTGCCTCAACATCCATGAACCTCAGTCCGAAGTCCTGCACACGGTCAATCACCGTGTTGGCGGCATCCATCATGGCCTGCTGGTTAGATAGCTGGCGCACCTGCGTCCACATCATCTCCAGCACGCGCAGGTTCATATACATGGTCTGCGGTCCCAAAATCATCACGCCCTCGTCGTAGGCCTCGCGCCACAGCGTGGCATCATTCAAGAGGGCGAGGTTCAGTGCACCCTCGATAGGCACGTACATGATGGCGAAGTTCAGGCGGTTATAGCCCTCAGGCAGGTACTTGGTGTACTCCTTACGGGCCAGTCGTTTCACCTGCGCCCTCACGCTGGCGATATGAGCCTTCAGGTATTCACTCTTCTCAGGCGTTCCGTCTTCCGCATTCATATAACGCTCATAATCCGTGAGCGACATCTTAGAATCTACCACCACATGGCGGCTGTTGGGGAAATGCAGGATGAAGTCGGGAATCATGCCTTTGCCGTCATCGCCCTTCAGTCCCTTACCGCCCTTGTCCTTCAGCGTCTCCTGCGTATCAAACTGCTCGCCTTCCCTAAGTTCCAGGTCTTCCAGCAGCTGTTTCAGTTTCAGTTCACCGAAGTTGCCCTGCACCTTCACCTCTCCCGTCAGCGCACGTGTCAGGCGGTCCTTCAGACTTTTCTGCAGGGGGTCGATGATTTTCGACACCTGTTCCCTGTTGCGCTCACCCAACTCGTCCTGACGCTGCTTCAGCACTTTCTCTGAGGTTGTCTGCATCTGCTCGCGAATCAGTTCCAGCTGACTCTTCACCTGCTCTTCGGTCATTTGTTTCAGAGCGGCTATCTGACCTTGATGCGCTTCCTTCAAGGCAGCCACTTGGCTCTCGTGAGCCTCCTTAACCTGATTGAGTTGTTGCTCATGCGAAGCCTTTTGCTCAGCCATCTGCTGTTCGTAGAAAGACTTCTGCACTTCCTGCTGCTTCACGGCATTCTCCGCATTCGCCTTCTGCACATCCCGTTCCGATGTCAGCGTCACGACCTTCTCCTCCAGCCCTCTTTTCCCCTGACTACCAAAGTAATAGCCCAGGAATGCAGCCACGCCCACAGCCACTATCGCAATTACCACGAATATCTCCATCTCTTGTTTCTTTTAGTTCTAGCAAACAATACCCTTAATATTTGTGGCAAAGATAGTAAAAAATTCCATTCCCCGCAATTTATTTCACCACTTTCTTTCCCTTCTGAATATATACACCTTTATGTGACTTGTCTTTCATACCGCGTCCCAGAAGGTCGAATGTTTCTGCAGTAGGAGATGAACTGTTATATTCCTTGATTCCTGTAGGCTTGTCTGATGGTAATAGTGGATAGACCTTACCTTGGTAGATTGCCTGGAACTTCTCAACCTCTGACGGTTGTACATAGATTTTTGTCTGTGTGTCAAGCCCATAGAACAAGTCTGCGGTCATATACTCAGGTTCTATGATTCCTCTAATAATCAATGAGTCAAACTTACTGTCATAAAAAGCACTACGATATTCGCCACTATTTATGATGCGCACACTCTCTGGTATGTCTAATGTGGGCAAAGATTTGTCACCTGAAAAAGCAAAGGTGCCGATTCTGTAAACATTAGGAGATATACTCAACGACTTCAAATATGTATTATTGGCGAAAGCATAATCTTCTATCTGTGTTACACTTTGTGGCATGACGTAAGATGTCTGTTTGGCTCCTTCTGGATACTTTAGGATTGTTGTCTTTTCCTTATTCATCAATACGCCACTGACAGAACTAAAGAAAGGATTCTCCTCGTCTACCTCTATCGATTCCAAATTGGGACAATTATTGAAAGGATTGACATGGACGGTTTGGTAGGATTCTGAGTAGCCACACGCCAGATTCTTGACGGTCTTTGGCAAGAATATCTTTGTCGTTTTCTTACTTTGAGAGAGAGCATCAACCCTTAATCCTGTTACAGGATAAACCGCCCCTTTGTATTCTACTTCATCAGGTATATAGAGTTCACCCTCGCAATTGTTTATTCCAAATATGGCTTGTTGTGTGGTTTTGACAAGGTAGTATTTCAAGCCATCGATAGTAACCTGTTCTCTAATAAATTCTAACACCAAGGGTTCCCCGTCCTTTAACTCTACAAGACTGTCAAACCACCAGCATGTCATACAGAAGCGATTCTCTTCTATCCCATGCAATGTATAGGCTATATTAAAACCACACGAGCAATCAATTTCCGCAGGAACGACAGGCTTTATATTCACAGAAAGAAGATTAGGCGAACCCTCTTTGCCTTCAATCATATCAGCCATTATCTGAAAATCTCTTGTACCGCAATTGCATACATAATTATATATCTCTACCCGAATACTGTCTCCCTCTTTATTCAAGATAATCGTTTGTACGTTTTTAGAATTAGCAGCCCGGCTTTTATTTATACAACCACTATTTTGGATGTTCGAAACAGATAAGCTGCGTGTCTGCGCATTTAGGACATTCTGTTTTGTAAATAAAAACAGTAACATCAGAACAAACAAAGTACACTTTCTCATAGTTCATGTAATTTTAGTAATTTGTTATAACTGCAAAAAACGTCAATTCTACACTATTCTTAAACAACAAAAAATTATTTTATCTCAAATGAAGTTCCTTGCTTGCATTCAAATCCATCATAAATGATTACACCGTCAGATCCTTTATGTATTACAAGTTTTCCTCCATTCTGAACAATAACACCAGCGGATTCTGATTCTCCATTGATATTGGAATCTATGATATCGAAGGGGCTTCCATAATAATGTTCCTCATTTTCTATCACAGTATTCGTCAACTCTAATGTTTCAAAGTCACAATATATAATATAAGGGTAATAATTATGACTATTTATAACTGCATAGAAATTATAATCTGGTTTAGGGAATCTGAAACTACACCCCACATTTTTGACATTAGAAATATTAACACCGTCCTCCGCTCGAACAATGGAACAAAAACTACTATCATTGCTTATTAGACCATAGGATATATATACACTGTCTCCTACTATATCAAAATTAACATTATTGATGGTTTGTGGTTCCCTTGTCCATATCTCCAATGTAGGATCACCACCTAATATATAACAGAAAGGATTCTCATTTGCCCGAATATCATTTCCACCGAATTGACTGATACATCTTGCATGTGCAGAGTTAATAAGATCTCCTATTCGATAAACACTATCATTTAAGAGTTTATGGAATAATCCCATATTAAAGGAATTGTTGACGGTTGGATAGGTATCAGTAGAGGCTCCCAAAAATGCCGAAGCACCATTAGGTGCCCTCGTAAAAGCCTCAAGCATACAAACAGAATCTTGTTCGTTTTCATTGGGTTGAAAGTATCCGGCCTGAATGCTTCCATTATTACATGCGATACTAAAGAAAACACTACATGTTTCGTCGCTCATGTTGTTGATTTGTGATTTATGGAATTCCTCTAAAAAGCGATTCCAACGAATAATTTCCCATGAGTCTTCCTGTCCCCAAACATCAACACCTCCATGCCCCCTATAATTAATAATGTTAGCCATGGTATTAATCTGTTGAATGACATCGTTATTTGTAGCCGAATCTCCATAAGTATGCGAAAAAAGCATGGGTTCTAAGTAGGCTGTAGTGCGGATACTTTCACAACACTCCATAAAACCAGTTTCGCCATAATAAAAATATGCAACCAACAATGCCTTATTTAGAGGATGATAACATTTCTCGTATTTGATGGTTTTATCAACCATATTGGAAAAATCACTAATGATATTTGTTGAAAATCTTCCTATGGCCACATCAGCAATAATATCATTGTCGCCTCCCAAACACCCAAACCAATAATCACTATGTATTTCTCGACTATCATCTTGGCTCACAAAATACATAGGAGTAATTTTGTTAACATCTCCGACAAACAATACATATCTGACACCATCATTATATTGCTGTGATATATAACTCTTGATATTGTCCTCACCACTACCAATTACTGTAGTAGAATCTATTCGTGTGTTAATTCCTCTGAATGCTTTCCATAATCGGTACTCTTGCATTTTCTGGCTATCCACTATACTTTTCATATTTTCACCTACAATAATAAGCAAATCTCCTTTGGGATAATTAAAGCTTTTATTTGCAATGCCACAAATATTACCTGCAATATTATCCGACGCAGAAAATATATGATTGTCAAACATATGGAAGGGGTCTGCATTCTCATATACTTTTTTTCTCCGCATTGACAATATGTCATGAACAAAGCCGATTTGCAGAACAAATTCACGCATAACAAACAAGCGTCCATCTACAGGATTATATCGGAATGGGCATATTGAAATATTTGCACAGTTTATTCCACGCCATTCTATTCCCTTCTCAATTTGTATTTGCTGTGGAACAAACATCTCCCGATATGCATTTTCATCAAAGATAAACTCAGAGGCTTTCTCGTTTTCCAATGTTGGCCTTTGAGAAGGATAAACCTGTCCTATCTCTATCTCAGTCCACTTCTCTTCAGCAACAGAGACGGATATATCTGCACCTTCTGGGATTGCAATAAAACGATTAACTCGTGGAAGAGATGGCGCACCTATGACAGAGAGATTGTTATCATTACCAAGGGAAATGAAATGAAATAATCCTTTCTCATTAGTAATAATTTTATCGTAAAGACCATTTATGCTGTATTTAACCTTATACACAGAAGTATTGTCTTCAAGGATTTTCGTTGTCACGGCTTCGTCTTTATTGTTGCTGCCTAACGAAATCCAATCTTGTGAATAAGCGTTCCCTGCAAAGGAAAGAACACAAGATGTAAGTAATAACCTAAATAAACGATATTTCATACCTTTCATATCATTTGAAGATTATCTCTATTTAAACTTATTTCGACAAAATCATCCTCTTTGTTTCAATTTCCTTTCCTCCGATGATTAATGAGTAGATATACATACCTGCACGGAGCTCGTAGCCCTCGATGGTGACGCTCTGCATATCAGACGTAACGGGAATCTGCTTCTGCATCTTGCCCGACATATCAAAGATATAGATGAAGGCATTCTGTGCGTTCTCAGGCAAGGTGAAACGGATTGTTGTGCGCTCAGAGAAGGGATTGGGCGTGTTCTGGGCCAATGTAACCATAGCGGGGATTCTGGTAGCATCGCCAACTGCTGTAGTCTCTTCATCCACAAAAGTTGCTGTACGTGATTTTGCGGCATCTACATTCTTTCCCTTTACCTCGTCAAGTTCTGCTTTCAGTTCCTGAATACTGCGAATAAGGACAGGTACCAGTTCGGTATAGTTGATGTAGAGATAGTTGTCCTGCCCTTTCAGTACCAGATTGGGATAAATTTTCTGAAGTTCCTGAGCGGATAGACCAAAGTGGCGACGGGAATACATCTCGGCCTCATCTTTCTTCATATATTCATATGATTTCTTTACTTCATCTGTCATTTCTGTTCCATCTTTTGGAACTTCTGTTTTCTCCCTACTCTTCATATTAAACTCCAACACATCCATTTTCAGTAGATTCTCAAGCATGGATGTTCCGTCTCTCGTTTCAACAGATTCCACATTGTCACTAAGACTCTCGTCAGCAGGAGTGTATATCTCTTGTGCAGTAGTACGGCCGCTCAGGTTAGTTGAGCCATATGCATAAAGGGCATATATTCCTTGGATATTTGCTGGATAATATAAATAATAACCATGATATGTCGCATAAACGCCTGCTCCTCCTACACAATTGGGAGAATAATCATAGTTAATTGTTCCAAGGACGCCATAATTTCGTCCATGATTTTGATTTAATTTCGTAATACCTAGAACTCCAATGTTTGTTTCTGAAGTAAAAGATTGATTGGGATTAATATATCCTTCAACGGCTACATTTTTTTTACTATCTTGCAACAAAGGTGTAGCTGAAATGCCTAAGCTAAAGTCACTACCGCTTGCAAAAAAGCAATTATCACCGACAGAAAGCCGTGGAACAAAGTTTGGATTTGATGAACAAGCTGCAACCTTACCATTAACATTCACTTTGAACTGGGCAGAAACGGTAAGCGTAGCTGTCAGTAATAGCGATAAAATCGCAAAAAATCTCATGTCTCTCATATTTTTAGTTATTAGTATGTAATTTTTTGCAAAGATAGTCAAAAAAGTAATAGACTCCAAGTAATTTCCGAAGAAAGAAATCATTTTATGATGTGTTGGTATAGTCTTTATCTTTAAAGCAATCCACAGGCAACGTAGGCTGTTCTTGCAGGATTTGCACGACAACCTTCTGCGTAGGTGCTGGTGCAAAGCCCAACATGGTGAGAGCAGCAACGGCCTCATCACGAACGGCATTATCAATAGGTGCAGAGACGCTACCGCCAGCAGGAATCTCGTCGGCTATGCCCAGGGCTACAATCTTGTCGCGCAGGTCAACGATGATGCGCTGGGCCGTCATCGCCCTTCAGTCCCTTACC
Source organism: uncultured Prevotellaceae bacterium (assembly GCA_902785695.1). GTDB lineage: Bacteria > Bacteroidota > Bacteroidia > Bacteroidales > Bacteroidaceae > Prevotella. The sequence goes on from CACZZQ010000012.1 coordinate 50,773, forward strand.
GCCCTTGTCTTTCAGCGTTTCCTGCGTATCAAACTGCTCTCCTTCCCTAAGTTCCAGGTCTTCCAGCAGCTGTTTCAGTTTCAGTTCACCGAAGTTGCCCTGCACCTTCACCTCTCCCGTCAGCGCACGTGTCAGGCGGCTTCCTGCATATCCTTCAGACTTTTCTGCAAGGGGTCTATAATCTTCGACACCTGCTCTTTGTTCTGAGCACCCAGTTCTTCCTGACGCTGCTTCAGCACCTTCTCTGAGGTGGTCTGCATCTGCTCACGAATCAGTTCCAGCTGACTCTTCACCTGCTCTTCGGTCATTTGTTTCAGAGCGGCTATCTGCTGCTCGTGGGCTTCTTTTAGTGCCGCTATCTGCTGTTCGTGGCTTTCTTTCTGGGCCATGATTTGCTGTTCGTGGCTTTCTTTCTGGGCCATGATTTGCTGTTCGTGGCTTTCTTTTTGGGCCGTGATTTGGTGTTCAAAGAAAGCCTTCTGAACTTCCACCTGCCTTACGGCATTCTCAGCATTCGCCCGCAGCACGTCGCGCTCGGCAGTCAGCCGCGTCACATTTTCCTCCAGTTCCTTCTTCCCCCGGTTGCCCATAAAATAGCCCAGCAGAGCCATTACCCCGGCCATCACAACAGCAACTATCAGATATATTTCCATCTTCTGATTCTTATTCTAAAGCATTATAATGCCGCAACCTTCTTCAGTTCGTTCTTGATGGCACTATTAATGAAATCATTAATCGTAGTGCCAGTAGAAGCAACAAACGCTGCCACACGAGAATGAAGTTCCGATGACATTCTGAGATTCAACTTGCCGCTATATGGCTTTGCCGGCTCCACGCCATCAGCCTTACAGCCCTCAAGATAGCTGTCCACACCATCCTCGAAATCCTGACGCAGTTCATCGAGCGTCTGACCTTCATACGTAATCAAATCCTTACTCATGCCCTGCACCTTACCAAACAGGCAATTGTCCTCCTTGCTATACTCCACACTACCCTTGTAGCCTTTATACTCCAAATAATCCATAAATCCTTACCCTCCTTATTTTATTAACTTATGATTCTTCAAATGCTGATAAATTGTTTTCACCATCCACTCCTTCATGATGCTTCCAGGGTGAGGACGATGTATGTCGATATAGGCCCCAATCTGCTCATTCTTAAACCTGACACGCGAGCCCGAAGTACTTCCTTTCGTATGCTCCGTATAGCCAAAGTGGGCCAGCAGACTCAACGTTTCTTCATACGTAAAGTCCTTCGGTTTCTTCTTGAATCGCTCAACTAATTTCTCTTTTGAACCCATGATTACAATTCTTTGGGTGCAAAGGTACTAAATTTAGTACTAGTCTCCAAATTATTTTGCATGTTTCTCGTTCTACCCATATTCTAGCCTGCTCCTTGGCTGCTCCCAAGCATACTCATACTAGCCTTTTGAGTGAGGCTGGAGTATGCCAAGTGCAAAGCAAGGAAGAAAGAAATACGAGAGAACTGTCATATATTATGGCTAAGTCCTTTTCTTTTTGTTCTGACAAACACCCAAAGTCAGATTGGTTTTATCTCAATTGATTACTACATACAAAAAGAGTGGGTGCTTAACATCTGCCTGTCCCACCCATCGAGGCCTTCCACAGCCTTAGTAATAAGAACAAACAGTGTAAACACCCACGTTGAGGTATATAGACACCCGTAAAGTGTGCATTGAAGGTAACTCGTACCTTCGCAGCACACTACGGAGAGTATATACTACACCCCGTGGAGTTACCCCTGCATTTGTCTTGGATTACTAATTCGATTTGTGGAAGTTTCGATGGATCCAAAAACAAAGCGTCAGTAACGCCTTCTAATATGTAGTGCTCCGCCTATCGGCTCCGTCCTACTCAAAGGACATCGTTGCCGTAATAGGCAGATGCATCTGCAAAGATACGAATAAGTGAGGACAATACAAAACAAAAATGACATTTTTTTGTTTTTATTGTTGAACGAGAGTATCTTCGGCAAAGCCAAGATTACAAAATAGTTTTGAAACGAGCAAAAAAAAATTTTGGCCAGAATTCAAAAAATAATGGCCAAAATTCTAAAAATTCTGGCCAAAATTTTATTTCAACTCTACTCGTCTTCCTCATCTTCTTCGTCCCAAGCATCCCTGTACCTGCGCGAACTCGGGTCTTTTGTTCCCTCTTCGTCCACGCCGCCATAGTTGATACCCTTGTCGGACGTTATATCCTGAGATCCGCAAATCATCATCGCCGGTCTGGTTTTTACCATCACGACAGCCGGTTGCATATATACCTTTTTCATCTTACTACCTCCTTTCTGCCATTCTTGATGTAAAGTCCCTTTTTAAGTGAAGAGTGATGAGTGAAGAGTGAAGAATTCATACGGCGGCTGTAGTAGGTTGAAGGGTACAGCTATTGCTGGCATCCTTCATGTTGCTCGTTTTCTACTTTCGAGGTCCTGATTCGCGAGAGAAATGAGCAAATAAAAATGTATGTGCCAAATCCCTTTGAGGGAAAGCACGGGAGCAATGACAGTGCAAGTCGAACGCAGAAGAGTGTACTCTTATGCTGAGGCGAAGACTGTTATCGCGGGAGCAAAGTTAAAAAGAAAAATCCGAACCGCCAAGCGATTCGGAGAATATTTTTGTCATTTGTGAGAAATAAGCTGCTTTACATGAGTTCAATATCAAACATGCTCAATATTACCTTATTCATAATTGCATCAAAGAATTCTTTTTTAACGAAATTGCCAAATGACTGTACAACCTCGTCCGTTCGGTAGTACGTTACGATATGAGTGACAAAATATGAGTGCTTAGACAGAGGCTTATTCAGCCACTCATTTTTTATTTCCATCGTAAATTCTGGATTAATATTCTTAGATGAGACAAGCACAGCATAGAACATTCCGTCCTCTGCATGAAGTAATTTCTCGGTAGAAAGTACCAAGGCCATGTGTAGCTTGATACTTCCATCAGGCAACTGATAGGGAACTTCTACGATTTCCCTTTGTGAGACTTTGCTTACAGCCATTTCTCAATTGGTTTAATCGTTTTTCCTGTATTAGCATTAATTACCGCACTCCATATAGGATCTTCTGGGATTTCTGGAGCTTCTAATTCTGCAAATTGAGATTCCAGTTGAGCATCAGATGGGGTGTCGACCGCACGTCTCTTAACCCTCACTAACCTTTTTTGAGGCGAAACATTTTCTTTCCTGCATTCCTCTTCAAAGGCAGCAGTTGTCAATAAAGATGCTAATCGAAGTTTTGCTTTCATGCTAAGAGAACGAAGATTCTCCCAGTATGCGTCTATAATGTCGTTTTCTGTCCGGTTTGTTGCTATTTGCATATTATCACTCCACTTGTTGTCCCTTAGTCGTTTTTTTTTATTACCTCTATTGGCGATTGAGCAAATAAAAATGTATGTGCCACTCCCTTTGAGGGGAAAGCACGGGAGCAATGACAGTGCAAGCCGAGCGCAGAAGAGTGTACTCTTATGCTGAGGCGAAGCCTGTTATCGCGGGAGCAAAGGTAAAAAGAAAAATCCGAACAGCCAAGGGATTCGGAGAATATTTTTCAAAACTTGAATAAGTATCGTATCTGACTGGCAGCACTCACGATGAGACTGTCAGTCTTTTTGTGGGGCTGGACAGATTGTGCCTTTACGAGGGAAAAGATAAGAAATATAATGTTAAATGTTGCAACTTTTTCGTTATAATGCCAATATAGTTGTACTTTTGCAAGTAAGATATGCAATTAATGATATGCGACAGAAACAAAACAAATAAAAACAATTAACGTATGAAAAAGTTTTTTCTGACAATGTGTGTGGCTTTGCTCAGCATTAGCATACAGGCACAGGAACAAAAGCACGAAGTTGGTGTGTTCTATGGAGCAGGATCAGCATCCGACGTTTTTTCAATCATCACGAGTTCGTTTGCTGCCGCTGCGGGCGACCAGAGTTCATTCTGGGGTCCCATAGGTGTAGAGTACTATTACAACATCTCGCCCACTATAGGCTTGGGGGCCGTGGCCTCTTATGCCGGATGTAAGGTAGAGGACGAGAAAACCCACAAGGATGATCTGACCGAGAGCTTTTTCACGGTGATGCCATCGGTGAAGTTCAACTGGCTGCGCAAGAAGAACTTCGGTATGTATTCAGCCCTTTCTGCAGGTGTGATGTTCTGCTCAATCTCTTGTAATGACAATGCGAAGACATACGACCCAAACGCAAAAGACGAGAGTTTGGCAGCATTTATGTTCCAGGTCACAGCCTTGGGTGCTGAGTTCGGCGGTTCTGCATTCCGCGGATTCGTAGAGGCTGGCGTGGGTGAGAAAGGCCTGTTCTGTGCTGGTCTGAGATATAAGTTCTAAGCTATAAATAATAGGTATAGACGATGAAGAAACCAAGATTATGTGAGTAGATACCTTGGTGGCGGTTATGATAATTTCCATAGAAGAGATTTCGGGTCTGAAAATTTTGGCGTATAGGTCATTTACCGATGAAAACGATGAAACGAAGCACATCATCTGCTGCCAATCCCTCCATCATGGGCGTGGAGATGGGCGAAGAGACCGACTCTGCCTATCACGTGGTGTTCCGCAGCTATACGGGCGCGTTGGTACACTTTTATGTCGACAAGGCCAATGGCATGACAAGGATGGTGGAATCCGTGCCTGCTCTTGGTGTCGAAGAAGAGGCTGGAAAAATTAATTTGTTCGATTACTTAGAGAAAAATGAATAAGGCAAAGCTTTTGATGGCCTGCACCGTCCTCACTGTTGGTTTCCTGAGTTCATGCTCCATCCAAGAGATTTTCAGTGACACGGTGGAACTTGAAACTTACAAGGGTTTGCAGAAGGCCCAGAAGTCGAAAGGCTCACATCCAAGTGAAAAACAACAGGCGAAGGAGGCCGAACGGCTGAAGCAGGAGGGCAAATGCCCCTCCTGCCGAGGTGCAGGCAAGACACCCGATGGTCGTTACACCTGCACTGTCTGCAACGGCACTGGCCAGTATCAAGAAAAGAAAGAATAGAAAACGATGAAGAAAGTATTTATGTTAGCTGCATTCGCTATCGCAGCAGAGCCTTCAATGGCACAAGGTTCAAAGCAGCAAGAGCCAACAAGCTCGCTTGATTGGCCGAGTCGCGCCGTACAAAGGCAAAGCCAAGTACAGTATACCGTCAGCGGTACATTCGCTAAAAACGGCAAGACGGTCTATCTGATAGACGAGTTGACGGAACAGAAAATCGACAGCACGGTTGTTGCCGATGGCAGGTTTTCGTTTACGGGCACTGCCGCTCAAGATGCCCTGATGGCTGTTAGGGCAAAGAGCAGTAGCTGGACTACGCAGTTCTTCAACGACGGCACGCCCGTCAGCATCAATCTCAACGACAGTACACTGAAAGGCTCTCCGCAGAACGAACGTCTGACGAAAATCAACTATGAGATGGAGAAGCCACGAAAGCGATTTGCAGCCATGACTGCCAATCTGACCGAGGCAGACATAGAGGCGCGTGCGGATGAACTCTCGGACGAGATGAACAAGATGATTACCGAACTGACAACCAGAGCCAACAGGGCGTTTAATGAGGAGCACAACTCGCTGATACCCGTCGCATTCGCCGGCTATTATTTCTTGGAGAATGGCGTGGAGGCTTACGACGAGCTGGTGAAGCAGCAGGTGGCGTTTGCGCGTCATCCTTATCTGAAGAAGATAAGAGATGAAGTCGCAGAAGAGACGAGGCCGAAGGACGGTGAGAAGATGGCCTTTATCGGACAGCAGTACACCGACCTGGAGATGGCTGATCCCAACGGTAAGATGCACAAGATCAGCGAGCTTATGGCCGAGGGTAAGTATGTGCTCGTCGACTTCTGGGCCTCGTGGTGCGGTCCCTGCCGTGCAGAGATGCCTAACGTGCTGGAGGCCTACAACAAATTCCACGATAAGGGCTTCGAGGTCGTAGGTGTGTCGTTCGACCAGAAGAAGGAGGCTTGGATAAAGGCCATCGGTCAGCTTAAGATGCCGTGGCTGCAGATTTCCGACCTGAAAGGCTGGAATTGTGCCGCTGCTCCTATTTATAAGATTGATGGCATCCCCGACAATATCCTCATTGACCCACAGGGCAAGATCATCTACCGCGGCCTTCGTGGCAAGGCACTGCACACAAGGCTGGAGCAGGTGTTGAAGAAGTAGTTAATAGTTAAGTAGATAAGTAGTTAAGCCAAATGAATATTAAGTTACACACCCCCAAGAGTCTGAAGATGGGCAGTGGAATGGCTTCAATGAAGCAATTAATGTTGTCAATTATCGCTACCACCATATCCATCGCACTTACATTCGGAACTGCAGCCTTCCTCGACAAAAAAAAGAAAGAAAATGAGAAGCGCGAGATCGTGATGATGGTGATGTACGATATGTACAACTCGTTGCAGTCGATAGGAAAGGCAGACTCGACCATCCAGCAGGCGATGGGAATGCAGTTGCAGATAGCAGAAGACACCACCAAGTTCGAAACGCTGCGATACAAATTTGCACAACTGATACCAAAGGCAGAATATACCGAGACCACGGAGCGCATCTTCTCGTCGAGCATCGAAACCATCAACACCGTTGGCAACGTGCTTTTCACCGAGAATGTGGCAGAGTTCTATCAGATACGCAAGAATTACAAGACATCGGTATGCGACTCCATAGCCAATGAAATAACCCGTAGTCAGCCGTTCTTTTCCTTAAAGAATTCGCTTGATTTCGAATACTCTTTCTATGCTATTGTGAGCAGTAGTATGCTGAAGGATATGCAGCTTAAGTATGCCCAGTGCAAGCAGATGATGGAAGTTACCGACGCTGATATCGACGCATATCGCGAGCAGCGCGAGCAGATTGATAAAGGCATGATGGACGATGATGCTTTCGGCGACTCATTAGTAAACAGATTCATAGAGATACAATCTGCTATTGAAGCGGCAAAGGCAAAACTGAAATAGGAAGTAGAATTTCTTATTTGATCTGCTTCAATGCCAGTTTCACCACTTGTTCCACAGGCAGCGTAGGCTGTTCTTGCAGGATTTGCACGACAACCTTCTGCGTAGGTGCAGGCGCAAAGCCCAACATGGTGAGAGCGGCAACGGCCTCATCGCGAACGGCATTATTGACGGGTGCAGAGACGGTGCCACCAGCAGGAATCTCGTCGGCAATACCAAGGGCTACAATCTTATCGCGCAGGTCAACGATGATGCGCTGGGCCGTCATCTTGCCAATGCCCTTGATGCTCTGAATAAGACGGGCATTACCTGTAGAGATAGCAGAACAGAGCTCGCTGACACTCATACCTGATAGCATCATTCGAGCCGTATTGGCTCCCACACCACTGACGGTGATAAGCAATTCGAACATCTCGCGTTCCTTTTTACTATAAAAGCCATAGAGCACATAAGCATCCTCGCGAATGGCTTCATAGACATAGAGTTTTACTTCTTTCTTGCCTTGAATGGCACTAAAAGTGGTGAGCGAGATATTCAGCCCATAGCCCACACCAGCAGCCTCAACCGTTGCCATTGCGGGGGTCAAGTCGGTCAATTCACCCTTGATATATTCTATCATAATTTACAATTTTGTATATATACATCCTTTTTAACGCTCATAAATGTCAATTTATTGTATTTCGAGGGTATGAACTTGCAATTTGTCACAAAATGATAGAATTTAGATAATTTTTACGTCAAAATGTAATGCTATTAAGATAAAAAGCATTACTTTTGCCGCCGCAAAACAATTAATGGGACAACAAAACACATTATAAAAATGAAGAAAATCAGAGCAGCCGTCGTTGGTTACGGCAACATTGGTAAGTATGCACTCGAAGCGCTCGAGGCAGCACCTGACTTTGAAGTAGCAGGTATCGTACGTCGTAATGGCGCAGAGAATAAGCCTGCAGAACTGGCTCAGTATGAGGTTGTGAAGGATATCAAGGAACTGAAGAACGTTGACGTGGCTATTCTGGCTACCCCAACTCGTTCATGCGAGGAGTACGCCAAGCAGATTCTGCCCTTGGGCATTAATACCGTTGACTCTTTCGATATCCACGGACTGATTCGCGACTATCGTCGTACGCTGATGGACATCAACAAGAAGACCAACACCGTGAGCGTTATCGCTGCTGGTTGGGACCCAGGTTCTGACTCTATCGTTCGCACACTGATGCAGAGCCTTGCTCCCAAAGGATTGAGCTATACGAACTTCGGTCCTGGTATGTCAATGGGACACAGCGTATGCGTACGCTCAAAGGCTGGTGTGAAGAATGCTCTGTCAATGACTATCCCCTTGGGCGAGGGTATCCACCGCCGTATGGTATATGTAGAGTTGGAAGAGGGTGCCAAGCTGGATGAGGTGACAGCAGCCATCAAGGCTGACCCCTACTTCGCTAACGACGAGACACACGTATTCCAGGTAGAGAGCGTTGACGACGTTCGCGACATGGGTCACGGTGTAAACTTGGTACGTAAAGGTGTAAGCGGTAAGACTCAGAACCAGCGTCTGGAGTTCAACATGAGCATCAACAACCCCGCCCTCACCGGTCAGGTATTGGTGAATGTGGCACGTGCCTCCATGCGCCTGCAGCCTGGTTGCTACACCATGATAGAGATTCCTGTTATCGACATGCTGCCCGGTGATCGTGAAGACCTGATCAGCCACTTGGTATAAACTATATTTATCTAATCACAACAAAAATCTGATAATTCGTATCGAGTTATCAGATTTTTTTGTATTTTTGCAAACGAACTAAAACACAACTAAAACGAAACAAAATGAAGAAACAACTTCTTTCACTCTTTGGGCTTATTGCAGCCATCAGCACATGGGCTGGCGATTACGCGAGATATTACGAGGCATTGCCTACACAGGTGAAGGCTGTGGTGAAGGTAGAGATTCCAGCCAACGTGGTGAACATCAAGGACTGTGGCGGCGTGGGCGACGGTATAACGCTCTGCACGGAAGCTTTCGAAAAGGGAATCTCGAAGCTATCGAAGATGGGCGGCGGACGACTCACGGTACCCGAGGGCGTATGGCTCACAGGTCCTATCATGCTGAAAGACAACATAGAGCTGCATCTGGAGAAGAATGCGTTGGTAGTCTTCTCACCCAATAAGTCGCTATTCCTCGACAAAAATGCTGATGCCAAGCGCGTGTATCCTTGCATCCGCGCCTCGAAGCGCACCAATATAGCGATTACTGGCGAGGGAACACTCGACGGCAACGGACAGCAATGGCGTCCCGTGAAACGAGGAAAGATGAGCGATGTAGAGTGGAACCAATACCAAGAGATGGGGGGACAGGTGACAGAGAAAGGTGACCTGTGGTATCCTTGGCAGATGAAAAACGGCTATGCCGACATTGCCGATGATCCCGTGAAGCAAGAAAGTATGCGCAATGACCTCATCCGTCTGACCGATTGTAAGAACGTGCTCATTGAGGGGGTAACCATTCAGAACGCCCCCCGTTTCCACTTACATCCCTGCTACTGCGAGAATGTGATTATCGACGGTGTCACAGTACGCTCGGAATGGAACGTACAGAACGGTGACGGCATCGACCTCTCCGACTGTCATCAGGCACTCATCGTCAACAGCACTGTCAGCGTGGGCGATGATGGGATCTGCATGAAAAGCGGTCAGCCCTCAAAGAGTCATCCTATTAGTGGATGTGAGGACATCGTGATTCAGGACAATACCGTGAATCACGCTCACGGCGGTTTCGTGTTGGGCAGCGAGACGGCAGCAGGTGTCCGTCGCATGGTGGTACGTCACAACACGTTCAGCGGTACTGACGTAGGTCTGCGCTTCAAGAGCGGACTGGGCAGGGGTGGTAAGACGGAAGCTCTCTACATCAGCGACATCATGATGAATGATATCGCCTCAGAAGCAATCATATTCCAGTGCGACTATGTAAACCGACATGCTGGGGATGACGGCAAGGAGCCTGTATTCACAAATGAAGAAAAGAAATGGGCGCCCAACTTCCAAGACATCCATATCAATAATGTCGTCTGTCGAGGTTGCGAAACTGGCATCAAGGCCAGCGGTATCGAAGGTCTCAACTGCGTTCATGACATCTCCATCAACAACTGCACCATCGTCTATAACAAGACAGACAAGCAGATTGACGAAAAAACCGCACAACTGCAAATGAGCAATGTGCGGCTAATACCAAACAAAGCGCAATAACACGCTATGCAATACGGCAGTCAGTCATCAAGACTCGACTGCCGTAAATAGTATCTCTGAGAGTGTGGGATGGATGTGTACCATATCACGCAGTTCATCAATCGTGGTATTCTTGCACATCAGAACGCTGACCTCCTGAATGATATCGGCCGAATGGGCACCGTAGGCATGAGCACCTAATATGAAGCCTCCCCCCTGCCCCTCCGAAAGAGGGGTGATAAAGAGTTTGAGCATACCCTCGGTCTCGTTCATAGCCAAGGCCTTGCCATTAGCACGCCAGAAGGATTTCTTGCATTCGTAGGGAATACCTTGCTCCTTTAACTGATCTTCAGTAGGACCTACACACGCAGCCTCTGGCGTTGTAAAGATGGCAGCAGGCATGATGTCGAAACGGATATGGTCTTTCTTACCAAGAATATGATTCACGACATGAACGGCTTGCATCTCTGCAGCATGAGCTAACATCTGCTTGCCGTTGACGTCGCCGATGGCGTAAACGGAAGCCTCACCCCCCGCCCTCTCCGAGGGGAGAGGGAGCTGAAAGTTATCGTCAACGGGGATAGCACCGTTGGGAGCAAGGGTAATGCCAATGGTTTCGAGGCCCAGTCCCTCAGTGCGAGGTTTACGGCCCGTAGCCATCAGTATGACATCGGCATCTATATCCGCGATATTCTCTACGGCGGTCTTCATCTTAAAGGTAATGCCCAGCTTCTCCAAATACTTGCGCAGACGTTTGGCGATATCACTATCAAGGGCAGGCAGACATTCCTTCAGGTACTCGATAACTGTCACCTCAGAGCCAAAGCGATGGAACACACTGGCGAACTCCATACCAATGACGCCAGCACCAATAATAGCAAGACGCTTAGGCAGGGTTTCAAGGTTCAGAAGTCCTGTAGAGTCAACTACGCGAGGGTCGTCAAGACCTTTAATAGGGAGCCATTTCGTCTCAGAGCCGGTAGCAATGATAATGGGAGCCTCCCCCAGCCCCTCCAAAAGGAGGGGAGTCTTGCCAAAGACGGCCTTCTCACGGACAAGCGTGATATTAGGGTGCGAGAGAATACCCTCTACCCCACTCCGCAATTGACTAACCACCTGAGCCATCCGCTCGCGAGCCTCAGCGAAAGATGCAGAGTGGACATAGGTCTTTGTAGGGATACAGCCCACATTCAGGCACGTACCTCCTACCTCGCCATCCTCAAAGATAGTAACCTTCAAGCCCTGTTTGGCAGCATATTCAGCGGCGCGGTACCCACCAGGCCCCGCACCGATGATAATGAGATCCGTTTCTTTCATTATTTAATTCTTACATTATTTCATTTTTTAATTGACGGTACGTCACCACCGGATGCTTCGCAGCCAATACGTCATCTACACGTCCGATAGGTGTATTGTGAGGAGCCGACTTCACCATCTCAGGATCGGTCTTGGCCTCCTCAGCAATCTTTCGCATCACATCAATAAAACCATCGAGCGTCTCTTTGCTCTCGTTTTCCGTAGGCTCAATCATCAAACTCTCGTGGAAGAGCAATGGGAAGTAGATGGTAGGTGCGTGATAGCCATAGTCAAGCAGTCGTTTGGCCACATCCATCGTGGTAACGCCAGTAGGACAATCCGTGCTCACGGTTGGACAATCCGTACTCACGGTTGGACAATCCGTGCTCACGGTTGGACAATCCGTACTCACGGTTGTCTTATCCTTCAAGCCATCAAACACAAACTCGTGACAGCAGATAGTGTCGATAGGCAGTTCATAGACATCCTTCAGACACTCCTTGATGTAATTGGCGTTAAGCACAGCCAGAGGTCCGACCTCCTTTATATGCTCACGTCCTAATGAGAGGATATAGGCATAAGCACGCATCATCACACCGAAATTACCATGATAAGGCGAGACGAATGGGAAGTAATCCTGCAAACCTTCGCGAACACCCACAGGACCGGCACCAGGACCTCCACCACCATGAGGCGTAGAGAAGGTCTTATGCAGATTGATGTGCATCACATCGAAACCCATATCACCAGGACGAGAAGCCCCCAACATGGGGTTCAAATTTGCACCGTCATAATACATCAAACCACCACAATTATGAATCAGCTTCGCAATCTCAGGAATGCTGGTTTCGAAGAGGCCCAGGGTATTGGGATTGGTCATCATCATGGCAGCGATGTTTGGACCTTCCTGTTCTACTATTCGCTCCAGGTCGACGAGGTCTACTATTCCTTGCGAAGTTGATTTTACCTCAATGATTTCTAAACCACAGACAGCTGCTGAGGCTGGGTTAGTACCATGAGCACTATCAGGAACTATCACCTTTTTGCGCTGGATATCTCCACGCTGGCGATGATAATTATCTATTGTCATCAAACCTGTCAGTTCGCCATGAGCACCAGCGTAGGGTTTAAAGGTAAAATGAGCTAAACCAGTCAATTCACAGAGGGATTTCTCCAACAGCGATACCAAGGCTAAAGCCCCCTTTACAGTATCCATAGGCTGTTCGGGATGTAGGTTCTGGAACTGAGGCAAAGCAGCCATTTCCTCATTGATCTTTGGGTTGTACTTCATCGTACAAGAACCAAGAGGATAGAAACCTGTATCAACACCGAAGTTATTATTTGAGAGATTCGTATAATGGCGTACCACCGTCAGTTCGTCACACTCAGGCAATTGTGCCTCCTCAGCACGCTGCATAGAAGCAGGAATCTCGTAACTGCCATAATTATTCTTTGGCAGGCTATAGCCTTTGCGACCCTCCTTTGAGAGTTCGAAAATCAAATTTCCATAGAGTCGATTGTTCATAATCTCACGTTTTGATAATTAACTAACGCCATGTGCCATTGGAAGAATACTGAGGAAAAAGTCAATTTCTTCCTTTGTACGTTTCTCTGTAACAGCAATGAGTAAACTGCCATCACTCATCTTAATGCCAGGAAGGATGCCATTCATCATATAGAACGAGAGCAGTTCATCAAGATCCCCATCATAGCGAACAAGGAATTCATTGAAGAAAGGCTTGTCGTAAACCAAATGGAACTTACCCGTTGCTATGAGTTTTTCACAGAAATAATGAGCTCCGGCATACGATAGTTGCGCAGCTTCCTTCAGTCCTTGCTTACCCATCAGCGAACAATAGATAGTCACGAAGAGTGCCATCAGACTTTGGTTACTACATATATTAGAGGTAGCCTTTTGTCTACGGATATGCTGCTCACGAGCCTGAAGGGTCAATACAAAAGCTCTTTGATCTCTATTATCTTTGGTCATACCGACGATACGCCCAGGCATTTTTCTAATTAGTTTCTCCGTACAGCACATATAGCCCACGTATGGGCCTCCAAACTGCATGGGAATACCCAATGACTGACCATCGCCTACAGCGATATCGGCACCCCATTCACCTGGTGTTTTCAACACAGCAAGGTCGGCAGCAACACTATTGATTATCAAAAGTGCCTTATTTTCGTGACAGGCATTGGCAAAGCCAGTAAAGTCCTCAACGATTCCATATACATTGGGCTGTTGCACTATCACGCCTGCCACACCTTCGAGAGTTGAAAGTTGAGAGTTGAGAGTTGAGAGGTCGGTAACACCATCCTTCATAGCAATTGTCACCAACTCGATACCATGATGCTGAGCATAAGTGTCAAGCACCTTTCTTGTATCACCGTTTAAGGTTTCAGACACCAGCACCTTATTCACTTTCTTACCAGCAGCCACAGCCATCATCATCGCCTCAGCCGTTGCCGTTGTTCCATCATACATCGAGGCATTCGAGACGTCCATGCCAGTGAGCTCAGTCATCATACTCTGATACTCAAATATATAATGGAGCGTGCCTTGTGATATCTCCGCCTGATAGGGTGTATATGAGGTCAAAAACTCCGAACGCTGTAGCAGTTGGGGAATGACAGAGGGCGTATAATGGTCATAAACACCATAGCCAGCAAAGCAAGTCAGTTGCTTGTTCTGCGAGCCCAGTTTCTCAAAAAGTTGGCGCACCTCTATCTCGCTCATCTCAGAAGGCAGTTTATAATCGCCTCGGAAGCGGATGCTCTCTGGAATCTGAGCATAGAGGCCATCGAGATCTTTTACCCCGACTTTCTCCATCATCGCCTTCAAATCATCCGTTGTATGTGGGAAATATTTAGAGCCTACCCCCTTCCCCTCCCCAAGGGAGGGGTGATTGGTTACATCTTTCATTTTGTCTAAACTAATTACCTTACCATTAAACTTCATAAGCCCCTCCCATGGGAAGGGGTTGGGGTGGGCTATTTCTCGCAGAAATCAGCGTAGGCCTTAGCATCCATCAATTCATCAAGCTCTACCTTATCGCTCAGTTCCACCTTGATAATCCAGTTTTCGAAAGCATCTTGGTTAATCAACTCAGGCTGATCCTCCAGAGCCTCGTTGATTTCCACTACAGTACCACTAACAGGTGAGAACAAATCTGAAGCAGCCTTCACACTCTCCACAGCACCGAACTCCTCGCCTGCCGTTACCTCATCGTCCACCTCAGGCATATCCACATACACCACATTACCCAGTGCATGCTGAGCATAGTCTGTGATACCGATATAACCAAAATCACCTTCTACTCTTACATATTCGTGCGACTCCGAGTAGTAGAGTCCTTCAATTACTTTTGCCATTGTTTTTATAGTTTTAGATTTGTTACTTATTCTGTTATTTCTTATAGCTTTTCTGATAGAACTGCTTTTTTACGACCTTACCTGGGAATACCTTCTTACGGATTTGTACCTGTACTTCTGTATCCAACTGAGCATACGCAGCATCAACGAGAGCCATACAAACACTCTTGTCCACAGAGATGCCATGATAACCTGTGGTCACCTCACCAATAGGTTCACCCGCCATATTTAATACGGTATAGCCATGACGGGGAATAGTCTTGTCAAAGAGTTCGATGCCCACCAGTTTCTTGGCAGGTCCCTCAGCCTTCTGCTTTGCCAGTGCCTCTTTACCTATAAACTCATCCTTGTCGAGTTTCACGAACATACCCAACCCAGCCATGATGGGGGTGATCTCTTCTGAGAGCTCATCACCGTAGAGCGGTAATCCCACCTCAAAGCGCAGTGTATCTCTACAACCCAATCCGCAAGCCTGGACACCGGCATCAATCAGTTTGTCCCAGCACTGCTGGATATACTCGTGCGAGGCATAGACCTCAAAGCCGTCTTCGCCCGTATAGCCCGTTCTCGAAATGATGACGGCCTCTCCCCCCGCCCTCTCCGAAGAGAGAGGGAGCTTTATTTCCTTTACTGTGTAGAAGGTAAGTTCCTTGCACTCCAATTCCAGCACCGTTTCCATGATATGCTCGGCTTCTGGTCCTTGCAGGGCTATCTGTCCATAGTAGTCACTACGGTTCTGAAGGTCGATATCATAACCCTTAGCGTGCTGCTGCATCCAAGCCCAGTCCTTATCTATATTGGCTGCATTGATAACAAGGAAAAAATAGTTCTCTCCCATCTTATAGACCAAGAGGTCATCTACCGTACCACCATTCTCGTAACACATCATTCCGTAGAGTATCTTTCCGACAGGCATACCTGTGACATCATTGGTAAAGATGTGGTTCACGTAACGCTCAGCGTCTGGTCCCTTGACAGTGACCTCACCCATGTGTGACACGTCAAAGAGTCCTGCATGTTCACGAACAGCCATATGCTCTGGTGCGATGCCCGCATACTGATAAAGCAGGGGCATATCGAAACCTCCAAACGATACCATCGTAGCACCCAGTGCCATATGCTTATCATAAAGACAGGTACGTTTGTCCTTCCTGACTGGTTCTGTTTTTATTCCCATAGTAATTTTATTTGTTTATAAGTTTCACAAAGTCTTCTCGCAGGTAATCTTTCTCCAGCTGCTTGACACCTTCCACTTCCTCTTCAGTCAGCATTCGCTCACCTTCGCAGAGTGTGGCTCTGACAAATGCCTTGAACTCATCAAGGGTCAGCGACGTATAATCTTTCAGCAACGTAATACGCTGTCTCACGCTTTTTATGCCCTTCGCCTCAAGTTTTTCAGGCCCAGGAGTTATGGCATTCAGCATATGCGCCATGTTCGTATCATAAAGCATGGTGGCATGAACGATACTGCGTCCGGGCAGATGATAGAAGGCAGTACCGCTCACTTTCCTTCCACCTATCATCACGTCGTTATGCGTGGTACTCGTGGCCTCAATGCCCAGTTTCCTTAGCACCAGCAGAAGCATACCTATAAATCTATTGAACGTCAGAGCCACATCCTCACTGGGGGTCACAAACGACATCATCACATTGTCCTGATCGGCATATACGCAGCCTCCACCACTCTTCCGTCGATACACTTTTATACCATGCTCACGACAGTAGCCAAAGTTCACCTCGTTCTCTGCCACCTGATTGCG
The DNA here is from genome assembly GCA_902785695.1 of uncultured Prevotellaceae bacterium. Taxonomy (GTDB): domain Bacteria; phylum Bacteroidota; class Bacteroidia; order Bacteroidales; family Bacteroidaceae; genus Prevotella. Next base: position 67,400 of record CACZZQ010000012.1, read on the forward strand.
TCCGAAAATCACGCTGGGTTCCACCTGCCACATAAAGAAATAGTCATCCGCCTTCAGATGGCGGGCGACATATTCCTCCATAGCCAGGTAAAACGACAGACACCTTATGCTTTTGTCCTCAAGGACTACATATTTCATATTGTTATCAGTTCAAGGTTATAGATTCGTCGGCAAAAATACAAAATAAAGATGACGTAACAAAACATTTCGCCATCTTTTTTTTGCACTTTTGCCGACGAGAATCCAAACCTTAGATGCTCAGTTCATTGAGCACCGTAATAAGACGCTTGTCAAAGCGTTTGTCTGTGCGAATGCACTCAGAGAAGGGCACATAAACAATGTTGTTGTTTCTATAGCCCACCATCACGTTACGCTGACCTTGCTTGATAGCTTCAATGGCACCTACGCCCGTGCTGCTGGCAAGAATACGGTCACGTGCCGAAGGGCTACCGCCTCGCTGTAAGTGACCAAGGATAGACACACGCACATCGAACTCAGGGAATTCGTTCTTTACGCGGTCAGCATAGTAGAGGGCACCACATTTAGGACTCTCTGACACAATTACGATGCACGATTTCTTTGACTTACGGATTCCGCGAGACATAAAGGCAGCCAACTGGTCCACGTCAGTGGTCTCTTCCGGCACAATAGCAGCCTCAGCACCACAGGCAATAGCACAGTTCTGAGCCAGAAAACCGGCATCGCGTCCCATCACTTCCACGAAGAAGATACGCTCATGTGAGTTCGCCGTATCACGAATACGGTCCACACACTCCATGATGGTGTTCATCGTCGTATCGTAACCAATGGTGGCATCCGTACCGTAGAGGTCATTGTCGATGGTTCCTGGCAAGCCGATAACAGGGAAATCATACTCTACGCCAAAGTTCCATGCGCCCGTTAGCGAGCCGTTTCCGCCTATCACCACCAGCGCGTCTATTTCTTCTCGCTGGCACGTCTCATAAGCTTTCTGCATACCCTCGGGTGTCATGAATTCCGTACTACGGGCAGTCTTCAAGATAGTGCCGCCACGGGTAATGATACCACTCACATCCTCAGTGGTTAGCACCTTCACTTCGCCCTTAATCAATCCATCGTAACCACGATAAATACCCTTAATCGTAAACCCGTTGCAAATACCCGCACGTGTCACGGCACGGATAGCCGCGTTCATTCCGGGCGAGTCACCGCCCGATGTCAAGATACCTACTGTTTTAATCTTTGTCATGATACTCATTTTATGTTATAATCTTCTCTTTTAAATTGTTATCCTTTGGGGTGCAAAGGTACTCAAAAAAGGGCGAACCGCAAAGGATTCATTCATTTTTTCATGTTACATTTCTGCTATAACTTACGAATTATCATCGTTTCTGCTAACCTGAAGCCATCAGTGAAATCAATTCTTACTCATATCAATGCTGCTATAATCCATGTATTCTATTTGTGAAAATTTGCTCTATTTATGAAAGAGACAAAAAAAAGACCGTCACAATGGACGGCCCATGCTACTTTATTCTTCTATCTTCCCATTTCTAAACGCGACAACCCACCAGTCTTGCCCCTTAAAGACTGCTCCACGTGACGCAATGCTACCAGAATAAACATTATAGGCATTGCCATCAATATGATCTTCTGAAGAAGACCACCAATAGTTATGTTTTGATATAGGAGTGCCAGAATATGACTGGGCGTGTGCGTAAGAACGGATTTCGTCCTCTGACGGTAGATACCATTCCATATTGTTTTCAGGGTCATGGTTCATTTCTATGCAGAAAGCAAAAGCAGGATAATTCTTGTATGAATCCTTACCTCCTGTAGTCTTCTCAAGATTGTATATGAGCCTTGTCATTTCAAGTCCGCTGAGTTCAGAAGTACTTAACGCTTTTTTGCGGTATAGCGCATTCTCGTTTGCCCATACAAGTCGTGAGTCGCTAAAAGGATTACGGGCTTGCGTCACACAGATTGTACCTATACGAGTACCTTTCACCGCTACAACCAATGTGTCAAACCTATGGCCTGTTGATGTGCCAGTATTCTCTTCTACATCAAAAGAGATGACCTTTCCCGAAAGCTGAATATTATTAATCCATGAGACACCCTTTTTCAGCGAGACTGTAGCTCCCTCAGCTTGAACGTCTCGTGCTAAGGTTACCGTTTCAACAGAAGAACGATAACTTAAACTCACATTGCTCATTTGTGGGAGTGGAGTAACTTTTGACGAAATATTTTCACTTTCTTCGTCATCGCCACCGCAAGAGACAAGACATAAGTTTAGCATTGTGACTAATGCAAATGTCACTAAATTTGCATAATTTTTGTTTTTCATTTTCTGCATATTATTTGAATATTATTCTTTTATTGTTCTACCACTTTTTTGGATAATGTTCACACCTTTTATTATTGACTGTAAATTCAAAAAAAAGGCGTAGACTTTCGCCATACGACTTCTTGGTCACCACAACCATTACACATATATGGGAATGCCTACGCCCATAAGGCTTGGCACCCAATAATGTGTAATTGCTCTCTGGTTTTCTGGTGGTGATTATCACATAAAATGTTTTGTTTCCTGTAATTTCTGGATGTAATTCTTTCTCATCATTCCAATTTCTTTCATAGAAATCAATGTCTTTTATTCCAATTCGTGGATTCATTATTCTCATTCGTTTCTTAAACCTCTCAATCACCCTGTCTCGGTACCACACTGCGGTAGTGTCGCTACCGCAGTGCGGTAACCATGCTACCAAGCCGCGGTAACCATGCTACCAAGCCGTGGTAGCGAGACTACCGCGGCGTAGTAATCTAATTACCGCCTTGCGGTCGCTGCTATACCGCTTAAAACATATAAAACTTTGAAAAAACATTGTTAAAAGAAAATAAACAGCTTTTCTTTTTGATATATTCTCGATTCTTTGTACCTTTGTCCCCAAATGTATATACTTAAATCGTGGAACATAAGGATCTTAAAATACTGAAAACCATCGACAACCCCAGTCAGCTACGCTCTCTCAAACCGGATATGCTGCCACAGCTCTGTGGGGAACTGCGAGAGGACATCATCCAGGAACTGTCTGTCAATCCAGGCCATCTGGCCTCCAGTCTTGGTGTGGTGGAACTGACGGTAGCCCTGCATTATGTCTTCAACACACCGCAGGACCGCATCGTATGGGACGTAGGTCACCAGGCATACGGACATAAGATACTGACAGGCCGTCGTGACAGCTTTTCAACAAACAGGAAACTGCACGGCATACGCCCCTTTCCCACACCCGAGGAGAGTGAATATGACGCGTTTATCTGCGGTCATGCGTCCAACAGCATCTCGGCAGCACTCGGTATGGCAGTGGCATCCAAGGGGCGTTATAATGTCGTGGCAGTGATTGGCGACGGTGCCATGAGCGGTGGACTGGCTTTCGAGGGTTTGAACAACGTATCCAGCTCGCCCAACGACCTGCTTATCGTACTCAACGACAACGATATGTCCATCGACCGTTCCGTGGGTGGAATGAAAGAATACCTGCTGAACCTGAGCACTAACAAGACCTATAACTCACTGCGTTACAAGGCCTCCAAATGGCTCATGGAACAGGGGCTGCTGACAGAAGGACGCAAGAAAGGCATCATCCGTCTGACCAATGCCTTCAAGAGTGCAATAGCCCAGCAACAGAACATCTTCGAAGGCATGAACATCCGCTACTTCGGTCCCTTCGATGGCCATAACGTACAGGAGCTGGTACGCATCCTCAGACAGTTGAAGGACATGAAAGGTCCCAAGCTGCTGCACCTGCACACCAAGAAAGGCCACGGCTATGCGCCTGCCGAGAACTACAAGCCCGTGTGGCACGCGCCTGGCAAATTCGACCCGGACACAGGTGAACTGATTCAAAACGACAGCGAGGGTATGCCGCCCAAGTACCAAGTGGTGTTCGGTGAGACACTCTTAGAACTGGCTCAGGCCAATCCGAAGATTGTGGGCGTGACGCCTGCCATGCCCACCGGCTGTTCTATGAATATCCCCATGAAGGTGATGCCCGACAGGATGTTCGACGTGGGCATTGCCGAGGGTCACGCTGTGACATTCTCCGCTGGTATGGCAAAGGACGGGCTCATCCCTTTCTGTAATATCTACAGTGCTTTTGCACAGCGTGCCTACGACAACATCATTCACGATGTAGCCATCCTGAAACTGCCTGTCGTATTCTGTTTCGACCGTGCCGGACTGGTAGGTGAAGACGGACCTACACACCACGGAGCCTTCGACATGGCAGCCCTGCGTCCTATTCCTAACCTGACGATAGCCTCGCCCATGAACGAACATGAGTTGCGCAACCTGATGTACACGGCTCAACTCGATGGCAAGGGGCCCTTCGTCATCCGCTATCCACGAGGCAATGGAGTGCTGGTTGACTGGCATTGTCCGTTCGAAGAGATAAAAGTGGGTACAGGTCGCAAGTTACGCGATGGTAATGATGTGGCAGTACTCACTATCGGACCGATAGGTAATGATGTGGAGGAAGTGTTAGCCACCCTTTCGTCCCCCGAGGGGGACACTATGCCCTGCCAACAGAGGGGGGTTGCCCACTACGATATGCGCTTCCTGAAGCCTCTCGATGAGGACATTCTCCACGAAGTGGGCAAGAAGTTCAAGCGTATTGTCACCATCGAGGACGGCGTACGCAACGGTGGGCTTGGCTCTGCCGTGATGGAATGGATGAGCGACCACGGCTATGATGTCAAGATAACTCGTCTGGGCCTGCCCGACAGTTTTGTGGAACACGGAACCATCAGTGAGTTGCGCAAGATCGTTGGACTGGATCACGAATCGATTATGAAAGCCATTGTAGCCCCCTCGGGGGCAGAAGGGGGGGCTCAATGAAAGTAGTCATAGCTGGTGCTGGAGCCGTAGGAAGACACCTGTCGAGACTTCTCTCTACAGAAAATCACGACTGCGTTCTTATCGATGACGACGAGGAGCGTCTGGGCGGCATGGATTCCAACTACGACATCATGGCCGTGAACGCCTCGCCAACCAGTATCAAGGCACTGAAAGATGCTGGTGTGGGCAGTGCCGACCTCTTCGTTGGCGTTACCCGCTATGAGAGTCGTAACATCACAGCCTGCACACTGGCTCACGCCCTCGGTGCGAAGAAGACTGTAGCCCGTATCGACAACTATGAATACCTGTCACCACAAAACCAGCCTTTCTTCCATGATCTTGGCATCGACTCACTGGTCTACCCCGAGGTGCTGGCAGCTACCGATATCATCAACGGTCTGAAACTGTCGTGGGTACGCCAACGATGGGACGTGCATGATGGTGCGCTGGTTCTCTTAGGCATCAAACTTCGCGAGGGCTGTGAAATCCTCAATCAGCCTCTGAAAGACCTTTGCGGACCTGACGACCCGTATCATATCGTGGCCATCAAGCGCAACGACGACACCATCATCCCCGGTGGTATGGACGAGCTACAGCTCCACGACCTGGCTTATTTCATGACCACCAGCGAATATATCCCTTATATCCGCAAGATTGTGGGCAAAGAGCATTACGAGGACGTACACAACGTCATCATCATGGGTGGTGGAAAGACGGCAGTGAGGGCCACATTGACAATGCCCGACTATATGAATGCAAAGATTATCGAAATCGATGCTGCACGTTGCGAGCGACTGAACCAGCTCCTGGCCAGCAATGATGCCATGGTGATTCACGGTGACGGGCGCGACCTGGGTCTGCTCAACGAAGAGGGCATCAAACACACGCAGGCTTTCGTGGCCCTGACAGGCAATGCCGAGACAAACATCCTGGCCTGCCTGACCGCCAAGAAACTGGGTGTACGCAAGACGGTGGCCATGGTCGAGAACCTGGATTATGTCAGTATGGCAGAAGGGCTTGACATCGGCACCATTATCAACAAGAAGACGGTGGCTGCCAGCCATATCTTCCAGATGATGCTCAAGGCCGATGTCAGGAATATGCGCTCGCTAATGATGGTCGAGGCCGACGTAGCCGAGTTTGTGGCAACCGAAAGCTCGAAGGTTACGAAGAAGCCCGTGAAAGACCTGGGACTCCCCTTTGGTATCACCATCGGTGGACTGGTACGCGATGGCAAAGGCTTCCTCGTCAACGGTAACACGCAAATTGTACCTGGCGACTCCGTCATGGTGTTCTGCCATAAGCACCAACTTGACAAAGCCGAGAAATTCTTCAAGAAGTCTCTTCTCTTCTAAGCATGATCAACTTCCGCATCATATCCAAGATCCTGGGTTCGCTGCTTTTCATCGAGGGCTTTTTTATGGCCTGTTGTCTGGCTATGGCGTTCTCGTTTCATGAAGACGACGAACTGGCCTTTATGACATCTACGATATTGACGTTTGGAGGTGCATTTATTTTCCTGTTTTTTGGACATGAGGCTGAGAACTCCCTGAGTCGTCGCGATGCATACGTGGTGGTGACGCTCACATGGGTGGTGTTCTCATTCTTCGGGATGTTTCCCTTCCTGATTCACGGCTCATTGAACAATATCACCGATGCCTATTTTGAGACCATGTCAGGTTTCACCACCACGGGAGCCACTATCATTGATGATGTAGAGTCATTGCCCCACGGTCTGCTTTTCTGGCGCTCGCTGATGCAATGGATAGGCGGACTGGGAATCGTATTCTTCACCGTAGCGCTGTTGCCACAGTTGGTAGGCGGTAGTGTCAAAGTGTTTGCTGCAGAGGCAACGGGACCGATGCGCTCGAAGATGCATCCTCGCCTGAGTACCACAGCGAAATGGATCTGGAGTATCTACGTGTTGCTCACCATAGCCTGTGCCCTGTCGTTCTGGTTGGCAGGCATGAACTGGTTTGATGCCACCAACTACTCCATGTCCACCACAGCCACAGGCGGTTTCTCCACTCACAACGGCACCATCTTCCTCGCCTCGCCGCTCATCGAATATCTGGCCATCTTGTTCCAGTTCCTGGCAGGCATCAACTTCACCTTATTATATATGGCCCTGTTCAAATGGAAAATGGGCAGTCTGTTCCGCAACTCCGAGTTCAAGATGTATATTATTACAATCCTTATTGCTACGGCATGGATTATGTACCTCTTGCTCACCCGTTTGGACTATGACTTTGAGGAAGCTTTCCGTTCAGCGTTGTTCCAAGTGGTATCGTTTATCACCACCACAGGACTGAGCAACACCGATGCTGGCGCATGGCCGCATATCACATGGATTATACTGATGTTCCTGATGTTCACGGGAGCCTGTTCAGGGAGTACTACCGGTGGATTCAAAAGCATCCGTGTGCTGATGCTGCTGAAGGTGTTGCGCAACGAGTTACGCCATATCATCCATCCCAATGCCGTATTGCCCGTAAAGCTATCGGGCCAAAGTATTCCGCAGAGCCGCCTTGTGACGTTGCTGGCCCTGTTCACCCTCTATGTAATTGCCCTCCTGCTAGTATTCACCGTCATGATAGTATCAGGCATCGACATCACCAATGCAGCCACCATCGCCCTGAGTCTCATCAGCAACGTAGGCGCAGGCCTCGACACCAACATGGGACCACAGATGTCGTGGGCCGACCTCTCCGATGGCATCAAATGGCTCTGCTCATTCCTCATGCTCGTAGGTCGTCTGGAAATTGTTGCCGTCTTGGTTCTCTTCACCCGTGCCTTTTGGAAAGAGAACTGACCTTTCTTCACTCAGATATTTTGCTATATCTTCCTGCAACTGGAGAAAACGGTCAGAAGACATATATCCCGTATTCTTCTTAAGCATCGATTTGACATCCTGCTGCGAGTTCTCGTAACAGGACATCTCATTGCGCTTCTGGGTTCTGTGAGCCTGAGAGTGGTATATTTCGCTTTGTCGTTCTTGCCGCAACAGGTTGCACACTTTCGTCAGGATAGGTGCCGCCACCGTGTCGAAGAGATGGTGGCCCTGCACATAGAGATAGGTTGTCTGAGGGGTGACACCTAATGCCAGGATGTCGTTCTTCACCTTCAGGTAGGCTTCCTTGTTATTGGGGAACTGGCGTTGCAGTTCGCGAATCTTCGTTCCCACCTTACGCCGGATATTAGAGATTGACACCTCCGGATTCTGCACGGTAAAGCCACCGGGGTCTGTGATACGGTTGAAATCCGACAACGAGAAGCGACCATGATGCCCCGTGCGATAGGCCCATACCGACCAGACGAAGAGCGGGAAGCAAGCCTCACTGAACAGTCGGAAGTATTCCGTAAAGTCAAAGATGCGATGGTCGTTGAGCGTCACCGCCACACATACATCATGCAACGACGGTGCATAGCACTGGTAGTTCTCTATGGCATAGACGTATGTATGGAACACATAAGGACTATTGACAACACGACGCGACTGTTCTGTGGCTCCCTGCATCAGGTAGTCGTAATCGGCATCAACACAAGCAATCATATCCGGTCCCACATGCTCGCCCACGAAATTCATCAGCACCGACTTCTTGCCACGGGTAAGATTGGCCTTCGACGGTAACATCACCTCAAAATAGCGATGCTCATTCTCAAAGCGGCTTAATACCGTACGCCAGAAATAAATATCATCATAGCTCTCAACGTAGGCCACAATCCTACGTCGAGTCGCCTTCCCCTTCAAGGCATTGGCAGCCTCAAAGTATTGGCTGTTGATATTGTCTCTCAGGCGACTATACATAAATCTCAAACCGTAATATCCTCTACCTCTGTGACCCTATCTATCCATCCGTTCATCACCACGGCCGGCGAGTGGGTAGTCAGTATAATCTGTACATGAGGATTCAGTTCCAGGATGAGGTCGATGAGCCGCTTCTGCCATTCTATATGCAGGCTCACCTCAGGTTCATCCATAAACAGTACGTATGGCTGGTCATCCTGTACCAATACGGTGAGCAATATGGCCAACAACTGTTTCTCTCCACTGGACAACTGATAAGGCACCAGCACCTCGCCTATCTGGGTGAACCTTATTTCGTTTTCCGTACGCACGATACGCTTTCCTGTATCTGCAAAGAGCTCGTCAACCATATCCTGAAAACGAGTCTTCTTCTGCGACAGCTGCTGGGCGGCATCGGTATGTCCCTGTTGCAGTTGCTCAATGATGCGGTTACCTATGTTCACCTGATAATCCAAATATTTACGCTGCAGGTTATATAACTGGATGTCGAGCAGGGAAAAGCCCCCCCTACTGCCCCCGAGGGGGCCTCTCATGATTTCAGTGACAGGAACAATAGTGTCCCCCTCGGGGGACGAAGGGGAGGCAAACAGGTTGGAGTCCAGCGAACGAATCATATCGTAGCGAATCCATTTACAGTCCTCAGGGAAAACCTCCAGGTGCACGCCCTTCAACATATGACTGGGAAACTCACCACCGGCAGCCAGTCCCTTAACCACCTTATTTAATATAGTACTCTTTCCCACACCGTTGATGCCACTCAGGATATTCACCTGCGGGTCTAATTCCCAAACGATGTGCTTCTTTCCGCTCCACAGGGAATCAATCTCTATCTTCTTGATATAGTCTGCGTACTTCTGCATAGTTAAAGGTCTTTTATTGTCGGCAAATATACGATTATTTTCCGATATGACACCTATCCGTGAATACATTTTTTTCTCAAACAAATGTTAAATAATGCGACATGACCCCATTTTCTTTATTCTTCATTCTTCATTCTTAATTAAATATAGTAATTTTGCAGCCGCAAAGAAAAAAGGTCGGCATAGCTCAGTTGGTTAGAGTATCACCTTGACATGGTGGGGGTCCTTGGTCCGAATCCAAGTGTCGACACTGAAAAAACACACTGCATTTTATCAGAATGATGGTCGGAGATCTTGCGATTCCGACCATCATTCATTTTTGTTCCTGCAAAATTATAGCTATTATTTAATTTGTTTACCGCCAAGGCTTCATGACTTGACCGGCAGGACTCACATCAAGGAGCGTCACTTCGAAGATGAGTACGCTATATCCGGGTATCTTTGTGCTGCCGCTTACGCCATAGCCCAGCTCGCTGGGTATATAGATGCGCCAATGGTCACCCACAGTCATGTGCTGAAGGGCTGTGGAATAGCCATCAATCATGTTACTTACCAACTGGCGTGAGGTGTAAGCCCTCTTCACGGAATACTCGCCATTGACTGTACCATCGAACACATAGCCTTGGGAATAGGACTTCGACGGGAGAAGGCGTCCCTGATAAATCACACGGACAGAGTCGGTGAAATTGGGCATTACCGTGCTCTCACCACTATGGTCAATCTTTTTGACATAGACATATTCGGAAGCCTTTCCCTCAGTTGTCTGGTCGAGCGAATATTTCTTATACCTCTCCCAACCGCCATTCTGCATGGAGTCGGTTGCAATCGAAGCCAGGAACAGCTCGTTACGAGCCTGCCAATTGGCGTACTCTTCTTCCCCGGTGTTTTCCTCGCTGCATGACGACAGGCCGCAAAGGCCCATCGTCATAGCGAACATATATACGAAAGACTTTTTCATTTACTGCAGTTTCTTCAACAGGCTTGCGATGCTCACCTTGTCTTCGATAATCGAGTTCAGCTCGCTGATCTTCACACGCTCCTGCTCCATGGTATCACGGAAACGCAGGGTGACGCAACCGTCGTTCAGCGTGTCGTGGTCAACGGTGACGCAGTACGGTGTACCAATGGCATCCTGACGGCGATAGCGCTTACCGATAGAATCCTTCTCGTCGTACTGGCAATTGAAATGGAACTTGAGCTGGTCGATAATCTCGCGAGCCTTCTCGGGCAGACCGTCTTTCTTCACCAGAGGCATCACAGCGCACTTCACAGGAGCCAAGGCTGCGGGCAACTTCAGCACTACGCGAGTCTCACCATTTTCCAGCTTCTCCTCCTCGTAAGCATGACACATGATAGAGAGGAACATACGGTCAACACCAATAGAGGTCTCGATGACATACGGGGTGTAGCTCTCGTTGGTCTGAGGATCGAAGTACTTGATGCTCTTACCAGAATATTTCTCGTGCTGGCTTAAGTCAAAGTTCGTACGAGAGTGGATACCTTCCACCTCCTTGAATCCGAATGGCATCTTGAACTCGATATCTGTGGCTGCGTTAGCATAGTGGGCCAGCTTGTCATGATCGTGGAAACGATAGTTCTCAGCACCAAAGCCCAGAGCCTGGTGCCACTTCATACGGGTTTCCTTCCACTTGGGGAACCACTCCAGCTCAGTACCGGGATGTACGAAGAACTGCATCTCCATCTGTTCGAACTCACGCATACGGAAGATGAACTGACGGGCCACGATCTCGTTACGGAAAGCCTTACCAATCTGGGCGATTCCGAAAGGAATCTTCATGCGACCAGTCTTCTGCACGTTCAGGTAATTAACAAAAATACCCTGAGCCGTCTCAGGACGCAGGTAGATCTTCATCGAAGCATCGGCTGAGGCACCCATCTCCGTCGAGAACATCAGGTTGAACTGACGCACGTCGGTCCAGTTGCGCGTACCGCTAATAGGACAAACAATCTCCTCGTCGAGGATAATCTGCTTCAGCTCGTCGAGGTCTGGTCCCTGCATGGCAGCAGCATAGCGAGCATGGAGTGCATCGCGTTTTTCCTTGGTTTCCTTCACACGCTCACTGGTCTCCAAATACTTAGCCTCATCAAAGCTGTCGCCAAAACGCTTGCGAGCCTTCTCCACTTCCTTCTGGATCTTCTCGTCGTACTTGGCAATCTGATCTTCGATCAGCACGTCAGCACGATAGCGCTTCTTTGAGTCGCGGTTGTCAATCAGGGGATCATTGAAGGCATCAACGTGACCAGAAGCCTTCCATATCGTCGGGTGCATAAAGATGGCGCTGTCGATACCCACGATATTCTCGTGGAGCATCGTCATGGCCTTCCACCAGTACTGCTTAATGTTAAATCTCACTTGAGGGGAACACAAAGCCATACTCCTTACAGTGGCTCACGATCTTCTTAAATACATCTTCTTGTGCCATAATTCTTGTTGATTTCTAAAATTTGCGTGCAAAGGTACAAAAATATTTGATAATTGCTTGTTTTTTCTGAAGAAAAAGCGTAATTTTGCAACTGTTTTACAATATATAACTAAATACAACTAACTAAAAATTAAACACATGAAACAAAACTACGTAAAGCAAGCATTGTTGGCATTGGCTTTTTGTGCCACTATGCCAACTTTTGCCATTGAGTTTCCGTCAATCGGTGAAGCACCGCAGAACGGAAAAACCTACATGCTCTTGAGCCGTTCGAACCCAACGAACTTCATGACACGCACTTCCTGGGACGGTGCATTCTACTTGTTACCCTATAACAAGGAGGACATCAAGAAGGCAGTCATCAAAGCCGTCAAAAACGGCAACGGCACCTGGTCGTTTACACATGACGAGGTCACATTGGAGGAAGACAGTTCCGAGGTTATCACCACCTATTATGTAGGTATTCCCTCTGGTACCGACAATCTGAATGTCAATTTCAGTGAGCCAGTAGAATGGACTATTGAGAATGGCGACTACACTGGTTTCTACAAACTAAAAGCAGGAGAGGGACAAGGTAACGAATTGACTATCGGTGGCTACCTGCATCTGAATGCAGGAAACCAGTATGCCATTATCAACGAAAGTAGCAACGGCTGGTTCCCCGACTACTTCGGAGGTGTGCAAACGGACGAGGAAGGAACCCCAAAAACTGACGAAGAGGGCTACTTACCCATTCCCCTTAACACCATCTCTCAGAACTGGGCTTTTGTAGACACCACCCTCGATCTGACCGTCTACAGACAGAAGATCCAGTTGTTCCAGATTCTGCAGGATATTGAAGACAACAATCTGAAAGACGAGGCATACAAAGCTGGTTTCCAGAATGCCATTGACGCTGCCCTGACTTATTATCAGAAGGCCGACTTTACCGAGGAAGATCTGGCAGCCGCCAAGGAGCTCATCGCACCTTACACCAATCTTTACGCCGAAATCGCCGCTGCCAAAGAATTGCTGGGCGAGAACACGGATGCTACCTTTGAAAAGGCCATCGCCGATGCTACAGCCGCTTTCAATACGAAAGATGCTGACCTGACTGCTGCCCTTGAGACGCTGAAAACAGCAGAAGAGGCCTATGCCAAGAGTTCTGGCGACCTGACTATCCTCGGTCAGAACATGAGTTTCGAAGATCTTTCCTCACAAGGAGGGAACCAGACTTCTGGAGTAGCTGGTGCTCCTACTGGATGGAATGTCTATATCAACGGCAAGCAGGTCACTACTGCCGACGAGGTGAGGGCTGCCGGCATCAGTGCCTGGCATGGCATTAACAACGACTCTGAAGGCGACACCAAGGATGGAGAGATGTCATTCGGTCTTTGGAACGGTGGTGTACCAGAGTACGAGCTTTCACAAACCATCAGCGGTCTGGAAAACGGCACTTACATAGTCAGTGCAGCCTTGATGGTAGGAGCTAACGGAAATGGTTCTCGCCGTACCACACAACGAATCTTCGGCAATCTCAACTCCACTTATTTTTCCGGTGACTATAACTATAACGAAGATTTACTGGCTCAGGACGAAATTCATATCTTTGCAGACTTACAAGAGCCTGTCACCGACCGACTGATGCAGGAGATTAGCGTTCAGGCATTTGTTTACGACGGCACACTGACTTTCGGTATCCGCACTAACGGCAACTATGCTGCAGCAAACCGTGAAAGCGGCAACTCTGCCGGTGGCGACGGATGGTTTAAAGTAGATAACTTCCGCATCAGCAAGGCTGGATATATTAAGGACGATGCCCTTACCATCTATCTGCATTTTGCCAATAAGCTGCAAGATTTGAACAGCCTCAAGATGGAAATGGCCATTTACGACAAACTGGATGCCGCCCTGAAAATCAAAATCGACAACAACAGCACGCAACAAGAGATTATTGATGCCATCCTGATATATAAGGATTTATATGCAAAGGCAAAGGCCTCTGTTGACATCTACCAAGATTTCAAGGATGCCATAGAAAACGGTATGTATAATCTGATGGACTATGGTAACAGTGCCAGTGCTGACGACTTCAGTGATTTGCTTAATGTGATAGAAGATGCCTATGACGAGGGTTCTGCTAACGAAGAGCAAATTTTGAATTATATCCAGCAGATAGAAAAAGGCATCGAAATGCTCAAGGCTACAGCCATTGCCATCGGAGACATCACATTCGCACTGAAGAACCCCAGTTTTGAAGACCTGAGCAACCAGAACAACATTTCCAGCAGTGGTGCAGAGAAGGCACCTAAGGGATGGACACTCTATGTCGACGGTGCAGAGGCCGAGACAGTCAGTGGCGGCTGGTGTGCCATCAACGAAGGTGACAATATTAGCGTCACTCTGGAAGATGAGAGCGTTATTAATCATCAATATACCGATGGTGAGCATCTCTGGGGTATCTGGAACTCTAACATACCTGAGGTAGAACTCAGCCAGACACTGAAGAATATGCCTCCGGGAACCTACACTGTCATGGCCGATGTGATGGTACAGTACAACTGGGCTGGCGACTGCACTACCACGCAGCGCATCTTCGGTAACAACTGCGTACAGATGTGGGGCAAGCCTGATGCTTACAGCGAACTGAACCTGCCTGCTGATGCCGTTAACGCAGCCGAACTGACCTACGCCAACCACGTATGTGCACCAGATTTGGAAGGTGCAGAGAATTCAGACCTGCTGCATCCCATGCAGGTTACCTTCGGTGTGGGTCCTGACAGCACCCTGACGATAGGCTTCCGTACCAACGGCATCAATATCAATGGACAGAAATTCGCTGATGGAGGTCTTAACGGACAGGGCTGGTTCAAGGTTGACAACTTCCGTCTGACCTACGATAGCAAGGAGATTCCTACTGACATCCAGGCTATCAGCGAGGTCAACACTATCCAGTCAGAGATCTATGGTCTCGACGGCACACGTCGTAATGCCCTGCGTCGCGGTATTAACATCATCCGTATGCCTCAGTCTGATGGAAGCATGAAATCGAAGAAGATTATCTTCAAGTAGAAAAAGATGGCCTCATAAGAGGTTTCCAATGTAAAAAAATCTGAATATCCCGTAAAATCATGGGGTATTCAGATTTTTTTTGTACCTTTGCAAACAGACTGAAAACCATAGTATACAATGGAAGACGAAAAGAAAGACGAAGAATTGATAGAGATGAACGATGAAGAGCAGGGGTCGGAAGGACATTCTGACTACAAGCCGGTGAACCGTTTCGACGCTTCGGTGGTACACCACCTAAGCGGTATGTATCAGAACTGGTTCCTGGACTATGCGTCGTATGTCATTCTGGAACGTGCCGTGCCGCATATCGAGGACGGTCTGAAACCCGTGCAGCGACGCATCCTACATTCGATGAAGCGCATGGACGATGGACGCTATAATAAGGTGGCCAATATCGTGGGACATACCATGCAGTTCCATCCTCATGGCGATGCCTCTATCGGTGATGCCCTGGTACAGTTGGGACAAAAGGATCTGCTCATCGATACGCAGGGTAACTGGGGTAACATCCTCACAGGCGACCGTGCTGCTGCTCCCCGTTATATTGAGGCTCGTCTGTCGAAATTTGCTCTGGACACCGTCTTCAACCCCAAGACCACCGAGTGGCAGCTCAGCTACGACGGCCGTAACAAGGAGCCCATCACGCTTCCTGTGAAGTTTCCATTACTGCTTTCACAGGGTGCCGAAGGTATTGCCGTAGGTCTGTCTTCCAAGATTCTGCCACATAACTTCTGTGAGATCTGCGATGCATCCATCTCATATCTGCACGGTGAGGAGTTCCACCTCTATCCCGACTTCCAGACGGGTGGCTCTATCGATGTATCGAAATATAATGACGGCCAGCGTGGTGGCGTGCTGAAGGTGCGTGCCAAGATAGAGAAGCTGGACCAGAAGACACTCGTCATCCGCGACCTGCCCTATTCCAAGACCGTTGACAGTCTGATTGACAGCATCAAGAAAGCCATTGAGAAGGGCAAGATCAAGGCTCGCCATGTGGATGACCTGACATCGGCCTCGGTGGAGATTCAGATACACCTCATGCCAGGCATCAGCAGCGATAAGACCATTGATGCCCTCTATGCCTTTACCGACTGCGAGATCAGTATCTCGCCCAACTGCTGCGTCATCAAGGACGAAAAACCACAGTTCCTCACCGTGAGCGATGTGCTCATCCACAGTGCCGAGCGCACCAAAGACCTGATTCGTCAAGAACTGGAAATCAGGAAAAACGAATTGCTGGAGCAGTATCATTTCTGCTCATTAGAGAAGATCTTCATCGAGGAACGCATCTATAAGGACAAGAAATTCGAGGAAGCACCCAATGTGGATAAGGTGTGCGAGCATATCGACACCCGACTGACACCTTATTATCCGCAGTTGGTGCGTGAAGTCACCAAGGACGACATCCTGCGTCTGCTGGAAATCAAGATGCAGCGCATTCTGAAGTTCAACAAGGAGAAGGCTGACGAGCTGATGGCTCGCATCAAGGCCGAGATTGAAGAGATTGACCGCGACCTGAACAACCTCACGGAGGTGACTGCAGCCTGGTTCCAGTTCCTCAAGGACAAGTACGGCAAAGACCATCCGCGACTGACCGAGATACGCAACTTCGACACCATCGAGGCCACAAAAGTGGCCGAAGCCAACCAGAAGCTCTACATCAACCGTCAGGAGGGATTCATCGGCACGGGCCTGAAGAAAGACGAGTTTGTGTGCAACTGCTCCGACATCGACGACATCATCATCTTCTACCGCGACGGAAAGTTCAAGGTGGTTCGTGTGGCTGAAAAACTCTTTGTCGGCAAGAGCGTACTGTGGCTCAGCGTGTTCAAGAAGAACGACAAGCGCACCATCTATAACATGATATACCGCGACGGCAAGTCTGGTCCCTGCTATATCAAGCGTTTCAACGTGACGGGTATCACACGCGATCGTGAGGTAGACCTGACACAAGGGACACCAGGTTCCAAGGTGATGTACTTCACCGCCAACCCCAACGGTGAGGCCGAGGTCATCAAGGTGACGCTCGAAGCTTCCGTTCAGGCCGCCCATCCACGTATGAGTCTGTTCCTGGAGCGTTCGTTCGCCTCCATCGACATCAAGGGACGCACGTCGAAGGGCAACCTGCTGACGAAATTCCCCGTTCACCGCATCACGCTGAAGAGTCAGGGACACTCCACACTGGGCGGTCGTAAGGTGTGGTTCGACCCTGATGTCAACCGTCTGAACTACGATGAGCACGGCACGCTGCTGGGTGAGTTCTTTGATGATGACCAAATCCTGGTGATTCTGAAGAACGGCGATTTCTACCTGAGCAACTTCGATGCCAACAACCACTATGAGGAAAACATCAGTCGCATAGAGAAATATCAGGCCGACAAGGTGTGGACCTGCGTGCTTTTCGATGCCGACAACCAAGGTTATCCCTATATGAAACGCTTCCAGATGGAGGCTACGAAGCGCAAACAGAACTACCTCGGTGAAAACCCGCAGTCCATGCAGGTATTGCTCACGGATGTGGCCTATCCACGCATCAAGGTAACCTACGGCGGTCCCGATGCTTTCCGCAATGCCGAGGAGATTGATGCCGAGCAGTTTATCGGCGTGAAGGGCTTCAAGGCCAAGGGCAAGCGCATCAGCACCTATCAGATAGAGAGTATTGAGGAACTGGAACCGATAAGGGAAGCCCCCCTTTCATCCCCCGAGGGGGACACGATAGACCCTTCTACCAGCAATTCTACAGAAGCCCCCTCGGGGGCCGTATTGGGGGCTTCGGAGAACCTTGACCCCGATGCAGGTAAGAGTCAACAGCAGATTATTGACGAGATGACTGGTCAGCTAAGACTATTTGATGATGAAGTGTAAACAGTGGTTGACGGTTATTGGTTGGCTGTTGGCTATTGGAAGCACCTATGCCCAGAGCAGCTATCAGTTCGGCATCGGGCGCACCCAAGTGCTCGATACCTATCTGACACAAGAGAAGTTCAAGGGTACGGGCATCACCTTCCTCAATGTCAACGAGCGAGCCAAGCAGGGGAAGCAATGGTCAACCGTCTGGCAGCACCAGCTGAACCTCTCCGTGGTGAAAGACCGCAGTAAAGACGGTTCTGAGATGGAGGGTGCCTATAACCTGTATATCGGACGCTATCGGGCCTGGCATCTGTTTGACAATCAGTTGAAATTGCAGGCAGGAGCCTTGGGCGACCTCGGTTTGGGCTTTATCTACAACACCCGCAACACCAACAACCCGGCACAGGCACGGGCCGCCCTTCAAATACGTCCTTCTGGCATCGCCACCTACACCGTCAACAAGTTCACGTTCCGCTACGAGCTCGATCTGCCTCTTATAGGCTTAGCTTTCAGTCCTAACTACGGACAGTCGTACTACGAGATCTTTTCTTTAGGCAACTACGACCATAACATCGTGCCCACCACCTTTGTCTCACAACCCTCCTTCCGACAACAACTAACAGCTGCATGGCAGTTCAGCAAATCGACAGCCCTCAGTGTGGGCTATCTGGGTGACTACCAGCAGCTGCAAGTCAACAACCTGAAGCAGCACGTTCTGACGCACCGCTTCATGGTTGGCATTGTTCGGGGATTATGAGAAATCCACCAAGATACGGAACACCTTACCGGGGTTCTCGCTCCACCAGCGCATGGTGTCGAGAGCCTCTTCCGGTTTGATGACCTTTGTTATCAAATCGTCAACAGGACACGTACCACGCTCCAGATAACGGATCACAGCACGGAAGTCGCTGGGCTGGGCATTGCGTGATCCACGGATATCCAACTCTTTCTGCACGAAGTACTTTGTCTGGAACGACACCTCGGACTTGGCATAACCGATACAGGTGACGCGACCCGTAAAGGCAACCTCATTGACTGCCATCTGATAGGTAGGCACACTGCCCACAGCCTCGATGACCACATCAGGACCGAAGCCTCCCGTCATCTCCGACAGACGCTGATGTACGTCCTCCTTGATGGTGTTGACGGTATAGGTGGCACCCATCTTCTTGGCAAGTGCCAGCTTCTCATCGTCGATATCAGCTGCAATGACAGTAGCACCACGCATCACTGAGCGCACAATGGCACCCATGCCCACCATACCACAACCGATAACCATCACCACGTCGATATCCGTTACCTGAGCACGGCTCACGGCATGGAAGCCTACGCTCATAGGCTCTACCAATGCCGTCACTTTCGGAGTCAGTGTGCCTGCGGGAATGATCTTCTCCCAAGGCAGCACGATATACTCCTTCATGGCACCGTTGCGCTGTACGCCCAGCGTCTCGTTATGCTGACAGGCATTGACTCGCTGGTTTCGGCATGAGGCACACTTGCCGCAGTTGGTATAGGGATTACAGGTCACCACCATACCAGGCTTCAAGTTCTCAGGCACGTTGGCACCTACGGCCTCTATCACTGCACCCACCTCATGACCGGGGATCACGGGGTTCAGTGCCATCGTGTTACGTCCCATGAAGGTATTGATGTCCGAACCGCAGAAGCCCACATAACAGAGTTTCAGCATCACCTCACCAGCACCTGGTTGCTCAGGCTTTGGAAGGTCCACAATGTTTAATTCTTGTGAATGTGTAATTTGAATTGCTTTCATTATCTTTACATTTAATTTATCTTTTGTTTTTAACATATAATTACCATAAATTACCCACGAATTATCATTAATTATTAATTGAAAAAATTATTATATGAAAAATTATATGGGCAATTATATGGTCATTCGTGTTTAAAAATCAAAAAATGGTAATTCGTTTCCTTTTTCTACTCTGACATATTTTTTATATACGGTAATTCGGGAAGATTAGAGAACCCATAGAACGTCTTGGCGTTCTCACCCAGGAAGAGTGTCTTTTCTTCTTCACTCAGTTCCTTGCTCTTGCTCACGAAGTCATAAGACATTCTATAGGTGATGGCCGTGATAGTACGGGGATAGTCGGAACCCCACATCAGTCGGTCCCACCCCACCCATTCGGCTGCCTCACGGATACGACGCACAGCCGTGGGGAAGGGATAGTACTCCGGATTGTAGAGCCACGTGATACCACCCGACTCCACCATCACTTTCTCGCCCTCACGTGCCAGCATCACCTGACTGCGGAACGAGTCAGTGGTGGGCATTCCAAAATGACCGATAGCCACACGCAGCTGCGGACATTCCTGAATGATCTCGCGCATCTGGGCAATCTGCTTTTCGTCATCGCCCAGACACATTGAGCACACCATATTATTGTCTTCCATCAGTTTGAAGACTGGCATCAGGTCGGTCAGAGGCTGCGTAATACGATGACCGGGGAAGGCAATTCCCTTCAGTCCCATCTCCACGACGGTCTTTGCCTCATCAATATTCCAAGCCATTCCCATACAGAAGAAACGGTCGGGATAGCGACGCTGCACGTCGGCCAGATAGTCGTTCTGACAGCCATCGATGAGTTCCTGTACCACGACGGCTCCACCCACCTGTGCATAGTCCATGTTCGATAAAAAGACCTCGGCCGTGTTCTTGCCGTCAATCATGAAGGGCGGCAACATCTGCACCTCCTCGTCAAAGAAGATGCTGCGTCCGTTCTTCAGCGACAGGATGCGTTTCCCGTCAATCACCGTGTCCTGTTTCAGCCACAAATGACTGTGAGCATCGATTATGAGTTTGCCCATGTCACGCGCTGTTGATTGCCGATAATCTCCTTCACCTCACGAACCAAGTCCCAGTCGGGTTCCTCGTTAGCCCATTCTATGTTACGACGTACGTTGGCAGGATTAGCTGACGAGAAGAGTGTTGAAGCAATACGGGGGTTGCTCACGCTGAACTGTACAGCCAGTTTTTCTATGGGATAGCCTTTCTCGTTGCAATAGGCAGCTGCTTTCTGACAAGCCTCCACCAATGCCTTGGGAGCAGGATGCCAGTCGGGCACACCACGTTGTGAGAGCAGTCCCATCGACAGGGGCGATGCATTCACGATGCCGATGCCCTGCTGCTCGAAAAAGTCCAGATAATCCACGATGGCATCATCATTCAGCGTATAGTGACAGAAGTTCAGGATACTTTCCACGATGCCCTTCTCACTATGTTCGATGACCCATTTCAGGTTCTCCAACTGCAGGTCGGTGATGCCTACATGTCCCACCACGCCCTTTTCACGCAGTTCCACCAGTGCAGGCAGTGTCTCATCGACTACCAACTGCAGACCACCGGGACGAGCAGCCTGGAACTCGATGTCGTGTACATTGATCAGGTCGATATAGTCGATACCCAGACGCTCCATACTCTCATACACGCTGTCGGTGACGCGCTTGGCTGAGTAGTCCCATGTGTTCACACCGTCCTTGCCGTAACGACCTACCTTCGTACTCAGGTAATACTTCTCCCGGGGGATGTTCCTCAAGGCTTTGCCTAATACGGTCTCAGCCTTGTAATGACCGTAGTACGGACTCACATCGATAAAGTTGATACCACCCTCGATGGCTGTTTCCACAGCCTCGAAACTCTCTTTCTCATTGGTCTCACGAAAGACACTGCCCAGTGACGAAGCACCGAAGCTCAAGTGGGAAATCTTCATTCCCGTCTTACCTAATTCTGTATATCTCATTACTTTAATAATTTAATTTTTCAATTTTTCAATTTTTAAATTCTTTAATTTTTAAATTTTTAAATTTCACTTTCTCATCCTTTCCCTGTACTCCTGCGGCGTGCTGCCCGTCTGTTTGCGGAACATCCGGATAAAGTAGCTATGATCGCTGAAGCCCATCGTATAGGCCACCTCCTTCACTGGCATATCGGTCGTATAGAGCAGCAGCTGGGCCCGCTCCACTTTTTTGCTGTTGATATACTGTACGGGCGATGTACCGAACTCACGTTTGAAGAGTCGGATGAGATACGGCTTCGTGACACACGCCACCCCTGCCAGTTCCTCCACGTCAATACTCTCTGTGATACGAGAGTGGATATGTGTCTGCACCCGTTTCATGCGTTCATCCTGTGTCCACACATGAGGCACTGCCTGTCGCAGGAATCTTGAGAAGAGCATCAGGATGCCACCTCGCAGTTCCATTTTCTGCCACAGCGGCATCTCGCAGTAGCGTTGCACGTAGCTGGTCATGTGCGTCACGTTGTCGTAGGCTTGCGGGTTACTGGCTGGCAACATCGCCTGCGGGTGCTGCTCGCACATCCGCTGCAACAGCAGTTCGTCATCCCTGCAACCAGCTACCTCGGTGGGGAAATCATAGCTCTCCACCAGACTCATCTCGTTTCCCACGCCCTCGTACACGTGTAAATAATAATGTACGAACTTCCCGTCACACTCATACGAGTGGAGCGTATAGGCAGGAATGATATAGAGATGTCCCGGTCGCAGCTCTACCTTCTGCTGTGGCAGGTGCAGCACCGCCCTTCCCTCTTTCACGTAGTAGATACGCGAGAAAGGCGATATCACCTTCTTCCAGTTCCAGTCGCCATCGTGGTGCGCCAGCCCCACGTTGAGCATCTGCAAGTTAAACGACTCTATAGGTATCTGCATCACCTCTCACCTCTAATACAGCCTGAAGATTCTCTCCGCCTGCTGCCATTTCTCATCGCTGCGAGCCTCACTGCTGCAGCCCTGGAAACGGGCCACGAAGGCTTCCCACTCTGCCTGTCTCGGTAAAGTAGCCAGTTTGTCCATTGCCTCCTGCCAGTTGAAGTCGGCAGGTGCGTCGACAATCATCACCAGTCTGTTGCCCAGCATATAGAGTTCCATCTCCAGGATACCCACGGCCCTGATGCCATCGCGTATCTCCTTCCAGTGATGCGCCTCCGAATGCCAGTAGCGATACTGCTCCATCAGTTCCGGATCATCGGTAATCTCCAGGAACTGCACATAGCGTTTGGTCTTTCCTCCAGTTATTGTCTGACTATAGCCTTCCATCAGCATTTTGCTCTTAGTTTGTTATACATCAACCCATAGCCGGCACACACCACAAAGCACACCAGCGGTACGATGTAGGCCACCTGGTAGAACGTCGCATTCCTGTGCATGATGTATGCCGTAAACTGCGGCACACAGGCGTTACCTACGATAGCCATCACCAGGAAGGCAGAACCCGATTTCGTCTGTTCGCCCAGTCCGTCGAGGGCCAACGAGAACTGTGTGGGATAGATGATCGACATGAAGAACGACACTGCCAGCATGGCGTAGAGTCCCACGTAGCCGCCGAACGCCATGATGATACCGCACAGCAATACGTTCATCAGCGCATAGACTGTCAGCATATGCTCGGGCTTGAAGCGTCCCATCAGCAGCGTACCCACCCATCGGCCTACGAGGAAGGCCAGCATATAGAGTCCGAAGAAGGTCGTTGCCGTTTCCTCGTCGATGCCTGCATACGTACAGCAATAAACCAAGAAGAGGCTGTTCACCGCCGTCTGACCGCCATTATAGAAGAACTGTGCTATCACGCCCCAGCACAGATGGGCTTTCTTCATGGTAGAGAAGTCAATCAGTTTTTCTCTTACATCATCCTTCTTACCTCTTACATCACTTTCCTCTTCTCCCACTTTCGGCAGTTTCACCCATACCAGCACCAATGCCACGATGATGAGTGCCAATGCCAACAGCAGGTAGGGCAGTTTCATGGAATCGGTCTCTGTCTGGATATAGGCTTCCCAACCGCCCACATAGTCGGCAGGCAGCGTCTCGCGGTTGAAGTCATTGCCACTGAGCACCAGTTTACTGAGGAACATGGCAGAGATAAACGCGCCCAGTCCGTTGAACGACTGCGCCAAGTTCAGCCTTCGTGGAGCCGTCTGCGGGTCACCTAATACTGTGACGTATGGATTTGCAGCCGTCTCCAGGAAACACATTCCCGTAGCAATCACGAAGAAGATACAGAGATATACGCTATAGCTCTTCACCATCGCTGCGGGGAAAAACAGCAAACCGCCCAGGGCAGCTATCAGCAAACCCGTGATGATACCCACGCGATAGCTGTAGCGGCGCATGAACATCGCAATAGGAATGGGACAGACAAAATACGCCAGCCAGTAGGCACTCTCGGTAAACGAGGCCTCGAAGGTATTCAGTTCGCAGGTCTTCATCAGCTGACGAATCATCGTCGGCAGCAGGTTACTACTGATTGCCCAAAGGAAAAACAGGCAGAAGATAAGGCCCAGGGCCAGTTTCTTGTGATTCATTGCTATTTGGAGTTTTTGGTTATTGACTTATGAGTTTTTGAGTTTCCGGGTTATTGTCGGTGCAAAGGTAGTAAAAATCCCATTACCGGCATATCACAATACGACAATTTTATAGGACAAAATTATCTTTTCTTCATTTTATCCTATCAAATCGGTTCTATGTTCACTTTTTTTCGTACCTTTGCTTTCTCAAAGGACGAAAAAATGAAGCATCTCAGAAAAGTACTATATATCGTGTGCCTGCTGACGCTGTGCACCGCCTGCGTTGACGAGGAGCAGTACGACGACACCCCTCAGGGCAACATGGAGGCCCTGTGGCACATCATCGACGAGCATTACTGCTTCCTGGACTACAAGCAACAGGCCTACGGACTGGACTGGAACCTGGTACACAATAAATATAAGGAACGCGTGAAGGGGAGCCTCACACGCAAGCAACTCTTCGAAGTGCTCTGCGATATGCTTGCCGAACTACGCGACGGCCATGTGAACTTGACTGCCGCCCACGACTTCGGCCGCTACTGGACGTGGTACGAGGCCTACCCCACCAACTTCAGCGACACGCTGCTGCGCCGCTATATGGGTACCGACTATCAGATTGCTGCGGGCATACGATACAAGATCCTCGATGACAACATCGGCTACCTGCGCTACGAGACTTTCAACAATGCCATTGGCGAGGGCAACCTCACCGAGGCTCTCTCCCACATGATTCTCTGCCGGGGACTTATCATCGACATCCGCAGCAACGGCGGCGGTCAGCTCACTTACGCCGAACGTCTGGCTGCCCGCTTCTGTCAGGAGAAGACCCTCGTGGGCTATTACCAGCATAAGACGGGTCCCGGCCACAGCGACTTCTCCGACCGTGAAGCCCGCTACTTGGAACCCTCGGCCAGCATCCGCTGGAACAAGCCGGCAGTGGTGCTCACCAACCGTCGTGTCTATAGTGCCGCCAATGAGTTCTGCGTCTATATGAAGGCTCTACCTAACGTCAAGTTAGTGGGCGACCATACCGGCGGCGGTGCCGGAATGCCGTTCAGCAGCAGCCTGCCCTGCGGCTGGAGCGTGCGCTTCTCGGCCGTTCCCATGTACGATGCCCAGGGACAATCAACAGAGTTCGGCATCGACCCCGACTACAACGTGCAGCAGACCGATGCCGATTTCCTGCGTGGTGAAGACACCCTTATCGAGTTCGCCCGCAAGCTATTGAGCGAATAGAAGGAAATGGCATGGAATTAAATTCTGGCCAGAATTATTAGAATTTTGGCCAGAATTTAAAAAATTTCGGCCAAAATTTTATTGGGTATTGTAGTTTTTTACTACCTTTGTATCCTCTTTGACTAACAAATCTATACTCGAATCGTGGAAGAAACTTCTAAGACTATAAAAAAAAGACCCAAGCGAATTGCCATCATCACCGTAGCACTGGTCATTCTGGCCATTTCGTCCATAGCCTTCTGGATTTGCTATCAGGCCATGAAAGCGGAGTCGCACGCCCGCTATATGGGCATCATGAAATCATCTGCCCAGAATGTGTCCAGAACCATCAGGGGCGTAGAGATGAACGCCAAGAACGTGTTTGAGGAAGTAGCCGAGCATCTCGACAGCGCAGAAGACGTGATAAAGGCCTTGGAGAGCAAAGCCTACTTCAACCTTGACGTGAAAGGCTATTTCGCAGCCTTTGAGCCAAATTATTTCCCGGAGAAAGGCATCTGGTTCGAGCCTTACATCTATCAGCCCGACGCACGTGGATTTGAATACCGCCAAGTAGGATCGGCACGCCACAACTACATGAAGTCTTCATGGTATTTGAAGGCCAAGGCCACACGAGCCACATTCTGGTCGGATCCGTACTATTATTACGATGGTACAAGCATGAGCGGCCATTACTGCACGTTTGTGAAACCTCTCTATAGCGAAGGCGGCAAGCTTATCTGTGTCTGCGGAGCCGATATGACCTTCGAGTGGATGGAACAGGAACTGGAATGGCAGGACGAGACCAGCAGGCGGAATGCCTTGCTGAACAAGTACCATCCCAACACCGTGTTCGACTACTACACCATCCTGCTCGACAAGGACGGAACCTGCGTTGCCCATCCCCAGAACAAGGTGGTGAGCATTACCGACAAGGATATCATCAAAGACCTGGCAGACAAGAAGAGCGGCGTGGCCAATATGGATATAGATGGTGTGCCTTGCACCTTATTCTACGGGCCGATAGACTTTGTTGACTGGACATTGGCCATCGTCGTACCCAAGCAAGACATCCTGCGCCCCATGTTACCTATCGCCATGGTGTTATCATTGGCGGGTGTCATAGGATTCTTGGTTGTATGGCTTGCCCTTCGCAGGATTCAGACAACAACGGAAGATAAAGAAGTAAAGACAGATGAAAAGGTTGACTAAGAAACTATTCTCGCCACCGACGCTCAGACTCAACACGACGGTGGTTTTCGAGGTCACATTCCTGCTTGTGGCCTCACTGGCCGTGCTGTTCTACTATTCATACGAGACTCTGAAGGAAGAGTGCATGAAAGACGCAGACCAGACCTTGGAAAGCACGATACAGCATGTGGACAACGTGCTACGGAGCATTGAGCAGTCATCTGGCAACGTCTACTGGGATCTGCTGGGACACCTTGACCAGCCCGACCGCATGATGACCTACTGTCGCAAACTGGTGGAGTGCAACACCTACATCCACGGATGTGCCATTGCCTTCAAACCGGGTTTCTACCCTGACCGTGAGCTGTTCATGACGTACGTACACCACAGGGGGATTGGCCAGGAACACGGCCAACCCACAGAACTTGTGACGGCAAACTCGTTCGGATCCAAACCATACACTGAGCAGGAATGGTACACCATTCCCATGACAACCGGCAGGGGCGGCTGGATTGGTCCGCTTGCGGAGATGGAAGACGAAGGAGAAACGCTGACCTTCTGCCTGCCATTATACAATAGTCAGGACACGACGGAAGTGAACGGAAAAAGACAGACCGTAGGTGTGATGGCCATAGACATGTCTGTTGAACTGCTCTCACAGATCATCCTGGCAGCCAAGCCGTCACCCAATAGCTACAATGTACTCCTGAACGGCAAGGGTAAGTATTTGATTCATCCCGACAAGGAGATGCTGAGTGGACACACCGTGTTCGACAAGACAGAAAATGGAGCCAACCCCGACTTACGTGAGATAGCAGAGGCGATGGTGGCTGGTCAGGCCGGCCACAAAGCCTTTACGCTGGACGGCAAGCGATACTACAAGTTCTACAAGCCCTTTGTGCGCACCAATGTGCCAGGGCGTTCGATGGAAAACCTGAACTGGAGCATCGGACTCATCTATCCCGAGCAGGACATTTTCGGCATCTTCCAGGAAATGCTGCGACGCGTGCTCATCATTGCCGCTGTAGGCCTGCTGCTGTTCTTCTTGCTTTGCCGCATCATTATCAGTATGCAAATGAAACCGCTTCGCGAGATAACGGAGTCGGCCCAGCGCATTGCCGAGGGTCACTACGACGACCCGATGTCAGACTCTACGCGCAACGACGAGATAGGCCAGTTCCAAAAACATTTCCAGACGATGCAACAGTTGTTGAGCGCACGCGTCCATGAAATACGGCAGCTGAAAGAGACCTTAGAGGAACACGGCGAGAAGCTGAATAAGACTCATAGACAAATGCTGAGGGAAAGCATGATGAAAACCACGCTGCTCCGCAAAGCAACCGACGAGATGAAAGCACCAGCCGAGGTCATTGTCAACAGCGTAGACAATCTTTGCGACAATTACCAGACAATCAGCCTGGAAGTGGCCAATAGCGAGGTATATACCATCAAGGAGCAGAGCGAGACCATCCTCACACTGCTAAACCAAATGAGCCAGGCAACTGACGAAGAGGAAGGAAAGGAGGAGAGCCATGAGTAAAAAAGACAAACAAGAAAAAACCGGCAGTCTTTCCAAGAAGCTCAGTAGGATCCTAATCCTATTGGCTGTACCAATCTTCGTACTGGCCATCAACAGCTTCTTCAGCCAAGCACACGGCCTATTACACCAAAAGGCCATAGATTATACTAACAGCACGCTGGCTACGACGATGCAGCGTGTGGTCAACTACATGACTGCGATAGAAACGGCAGGGAAGTCGAATGCCTGGCTGCTGGAATCGAATTTCACCCCCGACTCGCTACAGTCGCTCTCGCGCCGCATCGTAAGGCTCAACCCCAGCTTGCTCAGCTGCTCTGTCAGCACCGAGCCCGATGTCTTTCCGGAGTACGGACATTATTTTTCTGTCTACACGATCAACGAGGGCGACACGATTATCTCGATGATTGAACCGGAATTTGAGTATTTCGAAAGGACATGGTATAAATCGGCCATACGGTCGGAAAAGCCATGCTGGGTAGACCCGTTCAGCGATTTCAATGAAGGAGCCATCGACTACGACAATGCCGTTGCCACGTTCTGCATACCACTACGCCCGGAGTGTGCTAACGGGAAACAGCCGGCAGCTACCAGCAAAAGACCTATAGCAGGTGTCTTCTCCGTTGACTTCTCGTTCAACACACTTGCCAAGAAAGTGCTGGCCGCTGACCGCCCCTACCCCAGCTCCTATTTCATCTTGATAGGCGAAGGCGGCCGCTATCTGATCCATCCTAATGTTGACCTGCTGTTCAAGAAGACCATCTTCACGGAGACCGATTCCATAGAGCACCCCGACATGATCAAGCTGGGCGAGAAGATGACCAGTGGGGAAAAGGGATTCATGCATGTGAGTTACGACGACAAGGAATACCATGTGTGCTACGCACCTGTGCCAGGCACCAATTGGAGCCTTGCCTTGGTGAGTCTTGACGATGAGGTGCTGGCAGACTATAACCACTTGACCTACCTCGTAGTGCTGATCATCATCATTGGCCTGTTAGTCATCATGTGGATTACCGCCAAGGTGGTAAGGAAAAACATCCAGCCGTTGAATCAGCTGTTGAATGCCACAGAAAGGATGACCAAAGGAGATCTTGACGAGGTGATTCCTCATGTAGACAGAAAAGATCTGATTGCCAAGCTGCAGAATGCATTCCGTGATATGCAACTGTCGCTGATTTCATGGAAAAAGGAGATTGACCACACCCTTGAGGAAATCAAGCAGAAGAACGAGGAACTGGAGCTGTCCACCAAGCAGGCAGAAGAGTCAGTAATGAGAAGGAAGATGTTTGTACAAGGTGTGCTGCGCCAGATTCAGGCTCCGCTGAATGTCATCGGGGGGTTGACAAAAGTACTGCGCAACAGTCTGTCGTCACGCGATAGCGACAAGAGTGTCCAGAAGCTTCTGAAACAGGAAGAGATGCAGAATCTGACCCACACCATGAAGTATGAAGCCAACCATTTGAACCGTATGATCCTGATGGTCAACGACATATCACAGAAAGACGCTGTCAGCGAAGAGCTCTACATCAGGAAAGACGAGGTGTCGTGCAACAAGTTAGGACAGGAATGTGTAAACTACACTTTAAGTCATTATCCAGATACTGAGACACGTCTTGAGACAGAAGTTCCCGACGAGCTGAGCATCCGCACGAACCACCTCTATCTGATGCGTACGATTCGAGAGCTGCTCTACAATGCCGCCAAGTTCTCCGACGGTAAGTACATCGTGCTGCGTATCACGCAGACAGAGTCTGCCGTTCGTTTCACCATAGAGGACAAAGGCCCCGGACTGTCTGAAGACTGGCAGGAGACGATAGACCTGCCGTTCAAGAAAGGCACAGAACAGACGGAAGGTCTCGGAGTAGGTCTGCCGCTTTGCAAGCAACACGCCTTGGGCCTTGGAGGCGACCTCATCTACGACGAGAGCTATCAGGACGGTTGCCGCATCGCCGTGGAATTGCCAAAGGAATGAAGATTTTTTTAGACAGAAAACTGATATGATGATGAAAACGATAACAAACCACCTGAAACTATTTACGCTGCTGGGCTTCCTGCTTGGCACATCCGTCATGCAGGCTGCCACAAGCGACAAACTGCTGCAGTTAGAGGCTGATATGCTGAACTATATTGCCACAAACGAGAGAGACTCGTTCTTCATCGTTACAGAAAAGCTGAAGGAAGCCAGTCTGGAGGAAGGCAACGAACGGCTGTTCTATAAGGCATGGAGCAAACAGGCCGTCTACGAGGCTACCCATCAGAACTACCACCAGGCTTCCGAGATAGCCAAGGCATTGACGAACTATGCTGCGGCGGAGAACAGCGTGGTGGGCAGATACTTCTCGCTGCACACCAAAGCCACCGTCTTGCAACAGGAGGACCGGTACGAGGAAGCCGAGAAGCTCTATCTGGATGCCCTGGCCATCCGCCACAACAACTTCCCGGAAGAGAGTGCGGCAGAGGATTTGCGCGAACTGATGAAGATAGCCTATAACCGCAACGACATCGAGAGAGCGAAGAAATATGCCTACCAGATGTTGGCAGAGCCCAACCTGGCCCCGCACCACAAAGGCAGGACGCTGTACCGTCTCAGCATCATGGCATTCGAGGAGAACGATGTGGAGGAGTTCAACCGTATTTATGAGGAGATGAAACGATTGATGCAGACCAATGGCATCAGGTCGCTGAACCTCTACACCGAAGTGAACTACCACATCATCAACGGTGACTACAAGCACGCCCTGAGACTGGCCGAATGGCTGTCGGCAGACACCTGCGCAGAGCGAAAAGCCATCATCTACCACCGCATGGGCGACAACGAGAAGGCATACAACTACATGGCTCAGTACAAGCATTTGTCGGACTCCATTGCCCGTGTGTCGCACAATAGCGTAGTGTCCAACCTGTATCTGCGTATGAACAACGACCGTCTGCGACTGGAACGCGAGGTGCTGACCCACCAGAACAGCCAGCTGCGCTATCGTTTTTATATCGGTATCGGTGTCTTTGTCATCCTGTTTCTGTTGTTCCTTGTCTATCAGCGACACAGGATTATACGCCTGCTGAAGCACGACAACCTGTTGCTGGACTACGGGAAGAAGGATGCCGAAAAGGCCATCAAGGACCTGAACGAGCTGTCGTTCTATGAGAGCAAGACAGACATCCCACTCGTTACGCCAGTGAGGGTCAACAAGCTATGCAACCATCTGACCAGTCTCACCCAGAACCGTTGCCACAAAGATGTCATGATGACATTCCAGACAAAGCTGCCCGATGACTTTGAGATCAAGACCAATGCCGATGCGCTGGAGAAATTGCTCACTTACCTGCTGAACTATTCCGCACGGTTTACGCATAAAGGCTCTATCGCATTAGACTGTGAGGAGAAGGGAGATTTTGTCAGATTCAGTATCACCGACACGGGTATGGATCTTGGCAACAAGCACAAGAACAAGATCATTGACCTGTTTACGGAACAGAGCAACACCATCCGTTATGTAGGCATGAACTTCAGCATCTGGCAGTCAATCACCCGTCTGCTTCATGGCCGCATCTGGCATGACCTGGAGTATGCCAACGGCACCCGTTTCTGCATAGAAATCCCCAAAAGTCCAACGCAATATACTATCGTCGAGAACTACGATAACTTCGTTAACTTCGATAACTTCAGAAACAACTACGAACTATAATGCCCTATGGAAAGAAAAAGAAAGACTTTAGCAGGAAGGCTCATACGTAAGATGCTGATCTGGTTGGCTTTTTTAGCAATCGGAATAGCTGGCATCATTTTCTATTTAGAGAGAAAAGCCACACGCGAATACTATGCCGAGATTTACCATACGAAGATGCTCGTTGCCAATGAGTACACCCGACGTGTGACATCAGACGTGTACGTGGCAGTCACCAACAACATCTATTATCTGGAGCACAATCTGGATGATCCCGACAGCCATAAGGCGACGATGGAGCGAATCGTGAAGAGCGGTACGCGTGTGCGCAGCTGCGGTATCAGTTTCATAGCCGACTACTATCCCGAGAAGGGTCACCGGTTCTGTCCCTATGCCTGGCGCAGTGCTAAGGATCCGGATGTAATCTACTCAGAGAATATGGGTGATGCCGACCTGGACTATCTCCATGCCGATTGGTTTACCAACTTCCTTGAATCCGACTCAGCCATCTGGTCATCACCATTCTATGACTCCCATGAGAACCCCACGCCACTGTCGGCCTATATGGTACCCATCCATGACCAGACAGGCAGCACCGTGGCTGTATTGGGAGCCGATGTTTCCCTGGACTGGCTGACGGGCAAACTGAACGAGGTAGACAGCACGCTCAACGACAATGCCATGCAACTGGCAAGCAGGTTAGGCCTTAAGTCCACCAGCTACATCCTTTATCAGGACGGCAGATTCATCACCAACGATGATGAAGAGCGCATCTTGAAGGACAATTTCTTCGACCATATCGAGTCGCATAATGGGAGTGATGTGGAGGAACTGGTAAGCAAAATGGAGGCAGGTATAGAAAGGGGCAACAGCTACCAGGATACCTATCTCGTTGACGGTGAGGAATGCTTCGTATTCTATACACCTATCAAGTACACGAAATGGCTCATGGTCACCGTCGTACCCAGCCATGCCATTGACGCAATAGGCATCTATAATGGGTTTACGAAGTTCATGATTATCTTCCTGATCTTGCTTGCCGTCATGGTGTTAGTGTATTTCTACATCAAGATCAGCGTCAAGCCCGTGAAACATCTCGTCAAGTCGGTCAACGATATGGCAATGGGTAAGTTCAACACGCCAATGCCTGAGGTGAAACACAACGATGAGATAGGCGAGCTACGCGATGCAATTGAGAAGATGCAGTACACCATCTCCAACCATGTAGAAGAAGCGAAGAAATGAAAAATACGAACATGAAAAAAGCCGACTGTCTTACAGCCGGCTTTTTTCATGACCCAGAAGACATCATCTGGACTGGATCTTTTTGACGTTTCGTCCCTGTTTGACGATATAGATGCCTGGAGGCAGACTCTGTAGGCTGCCGGTACAAGGCTGTCCTGAGAGGTTGAATATCAGGATGGGCTGACTCTTGTCGGCCTGACTGTCGGCGATGCCGTTTGGATTATAGGTATAGCCAATCTTCTTGTCCATCCATAAGAGCCGCTCACTGACGAAGCGTCGCACATTCTGCACCTCAGCGGCATAGCCGCCCCATACCACGGGATTCTTCTGCACCAGTTCGTTCATCACCGGCCAGCGCATGAAGTTCAACTTCTGCGACTCCTGCAGGTTTTCCTCATGCCGGTTGATGAAGTCGAAAAGATGTTGCTCGTTAATGCTGCCTTCCCTCACTTCCTTCCATATCTCCAACAATCGGGCCTTTCCCTCCGCACTGCGTACGATGATGTTGTCGGCAAATGTTTCCATCTTGCCGGTAACGCTGCCCCCGCTACGGTAAACATAATCCGTCTTATCATTAATAGGATAAGTACGATTATCGTTTTCAAAGGCAAGGTCAAAGTCCCACACAGGGCCAAAGAATATCGTATCGTTCTCTCGGTGCTTGTACATATACGTACTCCAATAGGTATCGGTATTCCCGGAGAGTTCGCCAACGAGGAAATGGCGCAGGAATGTGTTCAGGTCAGCAGTACCTTTCCAGTCAGCCTCCATCGCATTGAAGCAATCTTCAATATAGGACTTTTGCCCTTGAGTTATCTCGTCGTCATCCGGATAATGGATGGTGATTGGCGTTCCCATCGTCGATTCAAACCAGCATGCTTCGCTTGTTGCACGTGAATCCACTTCAATGAGGAATGCTGTGGTGACGGTATCTTCACGTTCTACTGCTAATGTATCAACAAGCTCCACACGGTTTTTCTTTACGTCGATATGGTCACACAGTTGGAAGTTTCCCTTGTACTCACCGTTCAGCAGCACGTCCACCGACTGGCCATACGGTGTGTAAGGCATATCCATGCAACGGCTCAGTTCAAAGGCCAGCAGGTTGCGCATCAGGGTCTTGTCGCTATAGTTATTGATAAGCGTCCATTTCTTGGCTTTTGCCGAAGAGTCGAGCACCTTGTGCTTCTTGTTGTATTTGATGCGATAGGGCTTTTTTGGAAAGGTCAGTGATCCGTTACCACGCAGGCGCACGACACCCGAGTCTGTACGTAGTTTCGTGTCGCTGATAATCGTTATCAGGGCATTGATGTCATGCACTTTGTCGTAAGGTTCCACGTTGTTCTCCGTGTGTATGCTCACTGTAGGCAGGTTCGTGAGTCGGTAGAGATTGGTTGAGTCGCCCTCTCCCTTATGACCATAGAACTCTATCTCTGCAATGTTACACTGCTGATCGGCTGGTCCCACATAGCGCACATAGCGAAAACCTTTTGAGCACGTCACATCGGTATAGTCCATCACGCCGTATGAACCCTTTTCCGTGATGATATACAATGGCAGTGCATCCATGAAGTCAGGGGTATTGGCCCCCTCAAAGACACCCAGCAAGATCTTCATGTTTCCTCCATCACGACGTGCCGGTGACCAGCCAATACGGGTGATGACATACGGATTGCCCAGATCCAGCCCCACCCATGCAAAGCTGCGGTCGTAAGCCGCGAAATAGGTATTGACATTGTCATCGAAGGCACAGTCTCTGGTGTTGACTGTCTTAGAAGACTTGTTGGTACTATAATCTATCGACTTTAAAGTACCTATCACCGTTCCTGACAACTTGGGATCCCTGACACCCGTTTGTGCTGTCACTGTGGTGTTTGTGCAGATGAAGGCTGATAATGCGAGAAGAAAGGTTTTCATTGTTCCTGATACCTTGTTTTTTTGCGATAGTTAAGGGGATGCACCGCCTTTGGCACATCCCCTTAGACTATGGGATAAAGTTATTCTAATGTTCCTATGACCTCCGAATCAAGGTGGTGCAGATACCAGTCGGTACTCTTCATACCATCGCTGACCGACCACTCCAAGAAGTCAGGGAAGAACTTGTCGATACGCTTACTCTCGTTCTCGCGCTTCAGTACGGTGTTCTGGAATTCTTTGATATCCACTCCGTCTAAGTAGAATGCGAAGGGGAACGTGCCACTGCCCACATAGTACATCTTCTGGCCATTCGACTTTTTCTTGTTAGGATCCGACTTGTCGGCTCCAGTGCCAAACAGACTTGTATCGGCCTTCTTGGTCGGATCTACCCAGGGGAGATGCACTTCCAATTGTTTGCCGTTAGAAAGCTTTCGCCAGAGGAACGGCCTGATGGTGGTTCCGCTTTTCGACAAGCCCTTGGAATAAGTCACCTCAAACACCCATGTCACGCCTTCGCCCGTTGTCTTGTTCTCGTCTTTCGTGATATCATCGGTGAGGTACCACATTCTCGACTCCTTTGTGTCGTCTTTGCCTCCCCACCTAATTTCGGGCAGGTAGTAGTACATCTTGTTCTGCATTGTGTAGGTTTCAGAGGCATACTTGGTCTGCCCAGGCAGGAGCTTGTTCACATAGATAGTGGCGATGTCGGAACCTTGCAGGTCGACGGCCAGGCCATTCTGCAGGGTGATGTAGTTGTGATAGGTGGTTAGGTAGAAACGCTCTTTGTTCAGTTTCTTGGAGCCGTCGGGGAGCTGATAGAACTCCAACTCATGCTTACAGTTAATCATGAGGTCGTTCATGTCGTAGTCGCCTTCATCGGGCCACTTGTCCTCAAAGCCATAGACACCGTATGTGGTAGCTCTTCGATTTTCAATCTTTGCCACATCATCAAAGTCAAAGGCGTTGGCAGGATTGAGGGCGAACATCAGGTCATCGTAGTCCTTGTCGTCGCAGGCATCCTCAAACGATACCACCACATACTGGTTGCCGTTGGGCGCTGTATAGGCAAACTTGGCCGAACGGGCTTCGCCGTCGGGATTAGGACATTTTCCACCATCAGGTGCATAAGAAAAACCATCGGTAGTAGAAGCCCAAATATTCTTCTTTGCGTAATAACTGGAAGTGCTATTGCCATTGACGGCATAGTCTTTTCCTCTCTGTCCCCAGGAGTTGGTCTTCAGGATGAAGCCAATCTTAGTGCCGGCTGGGAAAATAGTACTGCCTTTAGATGTGTCAATGCCACCATCATCCGTGGGTGGATAGTACATCAGCTGCACCACATCGCCACGGATGGCACCGATGTTACCATTATAACTGTTGTTGGGATAGCTGCCACGGGGCCACTGACCGTCCTGCGTGTTGGGGAAGATCATGATGATGTTCAAGTCCATCTTGTTCTGCGGGGGCTTGTTCTCATTGTAATAGTAGTAGCCGAGCGAACTGTTCCAACAGGTACTGCTGCCTAATGCGGTGATGCTGACCTCAGACTCCCGAAGAAGTTTCAGGTCGGATGCGGCACGATACTGCTCCTTCAAGCTTGTTCCCGAGTTGAGGGCGTCGCAGGCTGTGTTAAACATACCGTAAATCTCATCATCAGTGAACACCAAGCGCTTGTTGATGAGTGCCTGATCGGTATTGTCGAGCAGGTAGTCGGGACGACCGCTGGCTGAGTTCCATGTTCCCAATACAGTTTTCCAGGGCTTGTACACTTGTGTGCCGTTGCCCATTTTGTAAAGATGTGGCATACCTGACAGGTCGTTGGTGGACGAGCCAGCACCGGCTACCCTGTAAGCCCTGGCAAGACTGGCAGACTCCTTCACTGGGTTCTTAACCACCATGACAGCCGAACCTTTTTCTACGGCAGTCACATTGCGTCTTAAGCCAACCAAGAAGTTGCCCGTGACAATATGCAGGCGCTTGGCGTATGCGGGCAGAGTAATCGTCTCGTCAAACTTTCCCTGTTTGTCTGTGTAGCCCGAGAAAATGGGACTAATGTTCTCGTCTATGAATTCCTCAGGTGTGTTCTCGTTGACGAAAGGATTAACATTGTATACACTGAAGTATATGGGAATCTTTGCATTAAAGTCAGAGTAATCAACTAACAAATCAACTTCCTGAGTGGTTGAGAAGTCGAACATCTTAGCTCCATTTACAACTGAGTTGTCCTCTTTCCCTGCAAAAAAATCATCTGTATCCTTACATGAAACGATAAGGAGTGAGGCACATGCAAATAGGCATACTCTCGTCAAAAAATTTGTGGAATAAGTCATAATTATGTAGTTTTATAGTTATTTTGTGCAAAATTAAGAAAAAAATTCCAATAATACAAATTTTCTATTCATTTTTTCTATGAATCCCTAAAAAAATGCTATTATAGCCTTCCGTCAACTACATCGCGAGGCAAAATGCCCTTTACGTCGTAGACAAGACCATTACCGTTGAGCAGCGACCTGATGTCAATGTTGAGGAACTCCTTATGTGCGACAGCAAGGATGACGACATCGTATTTCTCATTTGCAGACAATGCATTGACAACAGGCACATGATACTCTTCTTCCACGTGAGCCGCATTTGCCCAAGGATCGAAGATGGTGATATTGCGAGAATACTCATCCAGTGCCTTATAGATATCTACCACTTTGGTATTGCGGATGTCGGGGCAGTTCTCCTTGAACGTCACACCAAGAATAAGGATCTTAGCATCCTTCACCAACACACCACGTTTGTTCATCAACTTGATAACCTGCTCAGCGACATATTCACCCATCGTGTCGTTCAGACGACGGGCCGTCATCATGATACGAGGCCACACACCATAGACTTGTGCTTTCTGAATGAGGTAATACGGGTCAACGCTGATACAGTGACCGCCTACCAGTCCTGGACTCAGCTTGATAAAGTTCCACTTCGATGCAGCGGCCTCAATGACATCATGCGTGTCAATACCCATCACGTTGAAGATACGGGCCAGCTCGTTCATAAAGGCGATGTTCACATCACGCTGTGAGTTCTCAATAATTTTCGAGGCCTCAGCCACCTTGATACTGGAGGCCTTGTGGGTTCCGTTAATGAGTACGCTGTTATAGACACCATCCACGATATCGGCAATCTCGGGTGTAGAGCCGGAAGTCACTTTCTTGATCTTCTCCACGGTATGCTCCTTATCGCCCGGATTGATACGCTCAGGCGAGTAGCCGGCAAAGAAATCTACGTTGAACTTCAGACCACTGACGCGCTCTACCACTGGCAGACACTCATCCTCCGTCACGCCAGGATATACCGTGCTCTCATAGACCACGATGTCGCCTTTCGATATAACCTTTCCCACCGTCTCACTGGCACCAACCAACGGACGCAGGTCGGGA
This sequence comes from uncultured Prevotellaceae bacterium, assembly GCA_902785695.1. Taxonomy (GTDB): domain Bacteria; phylum Bacteroidota; class Bacteroidia; order Bacteroidales; family Bacteroidaceae; genus Prevotella. The sequence continues at coordinate 105,809 of CACZZQ010000012.1, forward strand.
TAGTTGTCTTCATCAACAGGCGTAGGCACGGCCACCACATAGAAGTTGCAACTGCGGATTTTCTCGATGTCCGTTGTGCAAATAAATCCGTGGTTGTTGATGGCATCCTGTAGCAGTTCATCACTGACTTCGAGTGTGGCATCATGCCCTGTCATCAAGGCATCCACACGCTTTTGATTCATGTCGAAGCCAATCGTTTCGTACTTAGTAGAGAAGAGTCTGGCCAATGGCAGACCTACGTAGCCAAGGCCAATCACACAAATTTTAAGATTGTTCATAGTTTTATTTTATAATTATTAGGTTTATTCATCATCGTCGATAATAACGACACGCTTGCTCTCAATTTTCCAAGGAGCACTGCCTTCCATAGCCTTGATGACATCGCCCACATAGCGAGCCTCCTTAAGGCTACCTGCCTTTTTCAGGAATTTCTTGGCATCGGTGAGGCGCTTGGTCATCACACATCCACAGGCCGCATTGAGGTTCGCCTTTGGATCTTCCGGATACTGGCGTGCTGCAATCAGCAGGGCATCAAGCCATTCATCAGACTTCTCCTCATAGCTCACGGCCACTTGGTACATCTCTTCAAGACTCATGGCCTCAGGATGCGTGTAAATCAACTTACGGCCTTTCACCGGCTTATAGGCAGACACCTTATACTCAATCGTATAGTCCGTGTGTCTCAGACCTGGATAGACATACTGCAGCAACCAGCGGTAAGGTTCACCGCCTCCCACACGCTTCAACAATTCCTCCTTCGCATCCGGATCCATTTGGCGGTCGATGATTTGAAGCAATTCATGGCGGTGATTCAGTACTGAATAGGGAGCCTCTGGTGTCTCTTCATACGACTGGCTGTCGTACCAGAAACTACCCTTGGTTTTTCGTGAATCAGGATTGAGCAGGAATCCCTTCAGGTTTTCCCAGTCTTCCGGTGTATAGTCAGTCTGGAATACGCCGGGATCAAAGCTATAATTTCGCATTATGTAATTCTTCAGTGCCTCAGTACGCCCCATTGCTAAACGTGTGTTGTTGCTGTAAGGACTCTCTGGCGAAGCATAGCCATGAAGCGTAATACGTGTGACAGAGACAGACTTATCGAACATCACACTGTCAACCGATGCTTTTATCTTAGCCAGTTCACTGGGGTTCTTACGATAATACGGATAGATCACCGTTTCATTGACCGGGAAGTCCAGGAAGGCGTGGCCATTGAGCTGACGCACCTTAGTTTCTTCCGGCTCAGGCATGATCATCGGCAGTGGTGGACATTCTTTCAACTTATTTTTACGCAAGACCACCTTTGGCTTCTTTTTCTTTTTCACCAACATATACGTCAGACCCACCTTCAAGTTCGTACGTGTGTCAAGCGGTGTATCGTAGCTCACCCCATTGAAATGGTCATCATAAAGCGTCTGGCTCACCTCCGCGCCAATGCGCCATTGGTCATTGAGCCGCCAAGTGGCCGTGACACCAGCCCGCAATGCCGGTATCAGCTTGCTGGAGCGGGAATAGGCATGGCTGTAGGACAACGGCACATCATCAAAGCCCCAAGTATAGGAACCGCCGACACCTGCGAAGGCTTTCATGTTGAACGTACGTCTTTTTACTGGTTCATCATCAAGAATGCTTTCTTCTTTCCTGAGCAGATCCGTCAAATCCAGGGTAATGTCACCAAAGAGGGCAGTGCTGTTCCATCCCCACACCTCTTTCGATTCACATTCCTGCACATTACGGCTCTTGTTGTGGTTGATGCGCAAAGCTGCACGCCAGCCCCACAAACGGTTGAACTCCCTACCGATACCGAAGAACGCGCCTACTGACCACGGGTATGATGAAAACTCAGACCAAGGCAGATTCTCGTTGCCCGACTTGTTGATGCCGCCGTATAGCTGAAAGTAGAGCGGATCTTTGTCTATGCTTATGCTGTCAGATACCGTTTGTGAGCTCCCGGATACAGAGCAAAGCAGAAAGACAAAAGAAAATATTTTTCTCAGATTAGTCATTTTATCTAATAATCTTAATAATCATAATCTACATATAAATCGCCATCAGGTTCCTTATACCATTCCCAGAAGCGCATCCTCGTCGCATCGCGAGACCAACCGGAGAAGTCCTTGTAGACCGAGAGAATATTAGTACCCTCCATAGGCCATTTCCATTCTCCTGCCACCAAGAGAGCCTCAGGCATTTTGCCCGGTTCCTGTGCTAGTGTTATCACATCGGTGCAATCATCACAAGTGCCACGCTGAATTTCAATGTAGAAACGCTGGGCATCATTGGCCATGGTATAGCCTTTGGGCCAGGGGACACAGTCAATCTGAACGAATCCCTTATTGGCCAAAGCGACATTTGTATTAATATAGGTTTGGTTATTACTACTTCCAAACAGTTTATGAATCTCGCCCATATTCGTATCGCCATCGGGTCCGTCATAATGCAGATACATTCGAGAAGTAGAACCTGCAGCCATCATCCACACACAACAACGCTCATTTTCATAATCGGGTATTACCTTGATAACACAATCATTGAAATCAAAATCTGGATTACGATTTACGTCTTCAAATGCTATTGTCCATGGCATAGTACCGTCATAATCCACATCAAGTTCAGGATCGGGTTCAGGATCGGGCTCTTTCAAATCTGGATCAACGATCTTTGGCATCAGTATTTTCAAATCAGATACAACACCAAAAATAACGTCATCACAATCGTGGTCACCACCTGCCACCAAATCTTCCATGCCCATCCAGATGACTTCATCATATTTTTTCACAAAGCTGCGATGCTTTCCCCGACCATTTCCTTCTGTATTCATTAATTCAGCGCAGAAGCATGTACCCATAAATTGGCTCGGGCTTGAAACATACGGCTGGATACCCATATTCTTAAGTACCGACCATTGTTCTGGTTCTGGTTCTTCATCAGCACGAAGATAGAATCCGACACGCATACCCTCTGGCACGTCAATTTTGAATGATATACCACGAAGTGCCGAGATAGCATCTCCATGTGTTTTATAAATTACCAGAGTGTTGTATGCATTATCTCCAGCACGGTCAGGGTTATTAGGACTGGAAATGCCGTAAGTGTCGTGCATATCGAAGTTGGCATCGTACCATGTGTTGGCTTTGAACAAAAATCCATCTTCTTCAACATCCTTATTGAACTGGTATTGTACTTTGGCCAAACCATCGATATAGTCCCATTTATGTGTTTCAGAGAGATCTACATACTTGATGTCATCGTATGTATTGGACGAGTGATAATAATAGCCCAAAATGCGTGAACGTTGTTCTGCCTCATAACCGTTTACCCACGTAATATAGAAAGGTCCGTTTGACTCCAATTCATAATTACAATTTAAACCAGCAATTTTTTTTGCATCCACACTATTTCTCAACAAGTTCATCATCTTGAAATAGTCCTCCAACTGTTCTGTAGTAAACTGATAATACTTTGCATCCCCCTTAATGCTATAACCGCAAAGCGATTCAGGCGGTGTACTGCCACGTGTTGTTCTTACTTCCTGTCGAGAGGACGTTTCGATTTGTATAAACTCTTCAGTCTTGCCTGTAAGGGTGATATCCTTCGTTGATATCTTGTTTTTATAAAGGTATCTTAAATAAAGTACGTCTCCCTGACCCTGTGGAGCTGTCATAGTGACCGTTCCACTGGAATTTATTTCCTTGTAGTCACACAACAGGAGTTGGTTGCTCTTAGAAACCATCAACCACATTTTCACCGGTTTGTCTGTCGAGACATTGACGACAAGTTTGACGGCTGTACGCCACCATTGCTGGGTACTGATATTACCTCCCAGACTGTCTACAAATTCAGCATTGGTACGTTCGTACTCTGAAGCTTCTTCCGAATCACATGAAGAAAACAACAGCAAGAATGCGAAGATTGGGAAAAAAAGATACTTCATTATTGTTTGTTTTAAGATTTCTAATGTATGATCATGCATATTATTCTAATATATATATACTTTAGTCTTTGCTGCAAGGACTGCCAACGACTCAGTTTGTCTACCCACGAAGCCATGTAATGATGGATTGTTCGTGTGTTTTCTGTGATGTTCAGTTCTTTTGTATAATAATTCAATGGACAAAAATACTCTATCGGATAAACTAACAAGTTATTTACATAAACTACTCCACCTGATAATATCTGCTTATGATCATAATCTAAGAATTGAGTAACATGTGGAGTAACATTGCCAGTATATTTGCCATTCCAACGAACAAAGTGAATCTGGTTATAATAGTCAACCATGTGTTTGAAGAAGGGATGTCCTTTTGGAACCCCCATGCCCAAACCTGCTGCCATGTTGCCATTAGGATTGTCGAATGGCGTTCCCTCCTGACACTCAAAGCCCATGAAAGAACCTCGAGCCAAAATATCATCCAATGGACGTATCACCTCCACATCTGTATCGAAATAGATACCACCATAATGATAGAGAATCCAAAATCGAGCATAATCGCTCACATGGCCATATTTCCTTAATCGATATGCCTCTGCTATGTAGGGAGCCTGATTAATATTGAAATTATGTTCATTCCATTCCTTGATTTCATAATCAGGAAGGTATTTTCGCCAGGATGCGATACATTTCACAGCAAGGTCTGGCAGTGGGTTTCCACCGAACCAGCAGTAATGAATCACTTTGGGTATTTCTTTTTCTATCATATTTCGTAACGACTATTTCTTTTAAAAATTCTAGAACGAATCATATCTCGTTCTTCGACATCAAGACCAACAAGATAGCATACAACACAAGTTGCTATAAATGTTACTGCAAAAATAAGAATTCCAGTTATGATGCCGGAATCCGTCAACAAAAACATTACTAAGGGAGCTACACATGAGAGTGTCAACGCTAAAAGGCATCTCCACATCGCTTTACTAAGATATGACCAAATACTTAAGTGAATAAGAGATGCTGTAATTAGGAAACGCACCAAGCTTGCGATGGTAGTAATAACCAAATATACGGCAAAAACAGTCCAGGGGGCTCCCCCAAGACGCAACACCAAATAAGCTGTTGGAACTACCATTATCATTAGAGAGCCATTAATAAGCTCATATTTCTTAATGGTGCCTGTTGCCATCACTGCAGTTGCCAAGGGATTAGTGGTCTGTTCCAACAAGGTAATTATCAGCAACAAAATCACGAACCCGGCAGCATACTCAGGTGTTTCTCCAAGCCATAACTTTAACAACAATGGAGATTCTACCATTATAGGAAGGCAAATAATCAACAGGAGGCAAAATGTAATACGAGTACTACGAAAAATGAGCAAGTGTGTTTCTTCGGTCAGTCCAGAAGCATATGCCTTTGTAATCTGAGGATTAATGGCCATCTGAAAATTAGTTGCAAACTGACTTGCAGCCCCCATAACCTGCATAGCAATCGCTCTCGCTGCATTGGCAATAGGACCAAAGAAAACATTCAACAACATATCCATTCCTTGTGTACTGAATACGTAAGACAAATTGCCCCACATACTCCATCCAGCGAATGAGAACATTTGGTGGAAGAGTTGCTTGTTATGAACCCAACGATAACGGCATTCGTTAAAGTTGCGAGTACAATACACATTGTATACCATGCGAATTAGCAGTTTTTCCGCAGCAAACAAGATTGCATATAATATCAACCGGTCCATGCTGAATATCAACAACAAATATACAAGCAAAAGTTTTAGCATGGCATCCAAAATGGATATATAGGCAAAGGCAGACATTTTTTCATGAGCCACAATGGCTGCATTATATGGATAGCTCATGATACTCACCACCGCTGTAAAGATGCTGAGCTGGTAGCACCACATAGCTGCTGTTGTACGTTCTGGTGGAATAACTAATTCTGTTGTCATAAACCACAAACCTATAGTTTCACTCAGTAATACGATTACTGCGGATATGATAAGATGGATATGCAGGCTCGTAACGAATATGTTATTCAGTTTTTGTTCATTTCCCTTGCCTAATTCATAAGTCAGGAATCGAAGAGTGGATACGGTCATCCCATCGTTTAGGAAACTAAACATGATGACAACACCGCCAACAACATTGTAGATACCATAATCTTCAACACCTAACGTCTGCAACACAACTCTCGAAGTGTACAAACTGATACACATCATCAGTGCCATCCTTACATAAAGGACAACCGTGTTTTTAAGCATTCGTGCACTATTAGGGATATACGACATAGTTCTTCAATGCGTAGGAATCAATTAATTACTCTTGTTCATACTTGTGCGTGGAAATAATACAGATAATGATTTTTCCCACCAAGAGCATATTTATAGAATTCGTCACCACGAGTAAAGTCAATAATATTTATTGAATGTTTTTGTATCTGTTCTTTTATAAATGCGTACATAAGGAGCATCCCTGGACTATAGCGTGCGAATGTCTCATCTGTCCCGACAGCCATCAGCAAAATTGTTTTATGGACGTAATCAATGCCATAATTGAAAAAGGCTCTGATTTCATCTCCTTCATATGCAGTCATTACATGACAATTTGCATCAACCAAAAAAGGAAGAAAATGAGGATAGCGAAAAAGCAACCAATCTTTTATCATCCGTTTATATCGTTTATAAACAATCGGCTCATAGTTCTTTTTCCCCAATCGACTAGCTCTTAATGATACTAATTTATGCTTATCTACATTTTTGTCGTCAAAAACAAATCTCAGATCTTTTCCTGCCTTGTTCAAACGGTTTTGCGCAGTTCTAAGATTCTGTTTGGCACTTTTCGCCAAGTTTACCATATAAAGTTCTTCAGTGTCTGGCAGATTCAAAGATACACAAACTTTTTTTTCTGTTGGGATATTCTTTCTATTAATGGAAAGATAAGTGAACAGAGCTGTATCTTCTCTTATCTGTTCAAAAAACCAATCACAAATCCCATATTTCTCTTTAACCCCTAACATCAAAGCTTCAATGGCTTCATTTTCAAAAATCTTGTAAATAAAATTCAAGTAGTCAGACCATCCACATCTACCTAAAAGATAAACTCCCTTTCGATTCAGATACATCCAGTTGTGTTTTACAATCGTAAGCGGAGCTATAAGGACTGTCTCTCCATCTTTTTTCACAACGGCGATAACATTCTCATGAAGCCAATTGTCTTTCAACTGGTATGGAAAAATACTCTCATACCATCCAAAGGTTTGAAAATAAGTCATATCCATCCCTGTTTCCAAAGATGTCCATTCTCCCTGAAGTTGTTTCAGACATACTTGATATCTATCAGAACTTATTCCCGATAATACAAGATAATTAACAATATAAGTAGCCATGGTTCTTATTAATAATGGGAAAAAAGTATGCGGGATATTTTAAAAATCTTATTTATTATCCTTGCTACCGGAAAATCATGATACTCCTTGGCATCCGTCGCAACAATGATAGAATCATTGAACTGTACATAGTTATACTGATGTCCTCCTTCTGCATAAAATTTCATATCAGTGGGAATTATGTTGTCTTTCACAATATGCTCTTTATAAGTAGCATTATCCATCTGATCTACAGCCAACAAGTGAACATTGTCACCATAACGCACCACACAATCTTGTGCAACTCGGTATAGCCATCCTTCCTTTTCAAATAGGCATCCTGCATTCCTTCCATACTTCATTCCTACCGCCAAAGGACTTGACGGATGTTCTTTATAAGGGCCTTTCAACGAATCAGCATAATACAAGAGAAGGTGATTAACACCGTTCTTCATAACGGTAACCATCAAATAGTACTTTCCATCTTTCTTGTAAACGGAGGCATCTGAATAGCTTATTTCGATATTCTGGTCTTTCCTCTGTTTTAAAATAGTTGCAACATGCGTGAAACATGTCAGACTATTGTCCTCTGCCCTGTAAAGCCGTACCTCTCCTGTCGCACATGTCTCTGGCATCATGTAGGTAGTATCTCCTTCCTGAAAAACAAAGGGATATGACAAATGGAAAGGTTCTTGAAGGACTGTGTGTGGCTTTGTCCAATTCTTCAAATCTGCCGTAGAAGTCATTTTGATGACTCCTGGTTTCCTGTAATCTTTTGACTCATAAAATAGGTAGAGTCTCTCATCCTTGACAAACAAGAAAGGGTCTGCCTCAATAATCTTAGGAAGGAGAGACAAACAGCTGCTACTGTTACATATTTGGTGGATAGGAGATAACCTCTTTATGTCAAAACTATTCTCTAATCTACCTCTTAATATCTGTATCTTAAAACATTCTGTTTGTCTCATCCTTCTTCTTTGCTGTTATTCATTATCTCTTGTCATCCCATCCGAAAGGATGTGCTGCCAACGGCATTCTTGCCATTGGATGGTAGTCGCCCTTCAAGCCAATCGGTGATGCGTTACGGATGTCACTCACAATCTCAATGCTGGGACGTGCCTCACTGATACGGAAGCCTTCACCAGCCAGGATTTTCTCGTAGCTCTTGGTGTGCAATTCTGTGAATCCTACGCTAAACTCAAACTCTTCGCCATCAATATTCAGTGTGCGATAGGTTCGTTTCTCACCTTGAACGGCATTAGGAGGCAAGCAATCAGCATTGATGCTGAGGAAGTAGCGAACACGAGCCTTCTCAAGTTCCAAATAACCTGACACACGGTCGAAGCTCATCACATGCACCACGTTACGCTTCACAGGACCGAACACCCACTGCAGCATATCATAGAAGTGCACACCGATATTGGTAGCCACGCCACCACTCTTGCGAATGTCACCCTTCCAAGAGATATAGTACCACTTACCACGAGAAGTGATATAGGTCAGATCTACATCATGAATCTTGTCCTGTGGTCCCTCGTCCACTTTCTTTTTCAGTGCAACAATAGCATCGTGCAGACGCAGTTGCAGAATGGTATAGGCCTTATGACCTGTCTCTTTTTCCATTTCCACCAGGTTGTCAATGTTCCAGGGGTTCAGCACCAAAGGCTTCTCACAGATGACATCCGTGCCTAAGCGCAGTCCGTAACGGATAAAGGCATCGTGGGTATAGTTAGGTGTACAGATGGAAGTGAAATGCAAGGGGTTGGGCTTACGCATCTGCTTCGAGCAGAAACGATCAAACTGCTCATTCTCAGTATAGAACACACAATCGGGGAACGAGCTGTCCAAACGTCCAACACTGTCAAACTTGTCGTAAGCTACCATGAGGTTGTTGCCAGTATCGGCAATAGCCTTGATGTGACGCGGAGCAATATAGCCCGCAGCACCAATCAATGCAAAATTTTTCTTTTCCATAATTGTTTTTTTTGCCATAATAATATAGTTTTTTTCGTTTATCGTTTTCGTTAAGCAAATTATAATTCTCCAATTCTCTAATTCTTGACATAAAAAGATTAACGGTAATTCATGGGACATTCATGGTAATTCATGTTTAAGATAAAACAAATCCGAGAATAGGACACAAGAATCTATGGACATTCTTATCGTTTGCGAAATTTGTATAGTAGTTCTATCGGATGAATCGCTTTCACACCTGTGCCATCAAGTATCTGCTGACGACAGGATGTTCCTGGAGCCACGACGTATGTGGGTGTGCCACAATTATGAATTATGAATTCTGAATTATGAATTGCCCTGATCTTCGGGAAAAGAACCATTTCGCCAATAGCCATTGAGGTCTTATAGTGCTCCTTTTCGTAACCGAAGGAGCCTGCCATGCCACAACAGCCACTGGGAATCACATTGACTTTGGCGTTCAACAGCTGGCGCAGCACCTCAGCCATGACCTCTACGCCCACCAATGCTTTCTGATGACAATGACCATGAAGGAAAATCTCTATAGGTGTCTGGTCAAAGCTATCACGACTGATATGCCCAGCTTTTATCTCGCCCAACAGGAATTCATCAAAGAGCAGGCAGTTCTTGCCTAATGCTTTGGCCTCATCCCTCCGTTCTGCCGACACCAAGTCGGGGTATTCGTCACGGAACGTGAGGATGCACGAGGGCTCGAGACCTATCAAATTGAGAATTGAGAATTGAGAATTGAGAATTGAATTGAGACGTTTGACGTTTTCTTCTGCGATCTTCTTGGCACGTTTCAGGCAACCTTTGGAGATGGCTGCACGACCACTTTCCAAGAGCTTAGGTATTTCAACATTATAGCCCAACACATTTAGCAGACCAATAAAGTGCTCGGCAAGTACCGGCTCATGATTTCGCGTAAACTCATCAAGGAAAAACAAAACAGGCCCCACCCCGGCCCCTCCCCTTGGATGGGAGGGGAGTATCGTAAGAGGTTTCATCTTTTGAAGTCTCGGCAGTTCTCTTTCCTCAGCAAAGCCAAGCATTCTCTTGATAAGTGATGACGTTGGCTTCCACGTTATCATGGCGTTATAAAGTGGTCGTACATACTGACCAAGGTTTTCAAACTGTGCCGTTCTGGCAACCAAGCATGAGCGCATGGGGGTGCCATTTTTATCATAGTAATGCTGCAACAGTTCGGCACGGAGTCGTGTCATATCCACATTCGATGGACATTCACCCTTACAGCCTTTGCAGGCCAGACAAGAATCGAGGATTTCCTTGATAAGTGAAGAGTGAAGAGTGAAGAGTGAAGAATGGACCTTGAACCCCTTATCTCCTCTTGTGAGGAGTTCACGGAGGACATTGGCACGGGCACGGGTAGTATTAAGTTCGTCGCCACTCACCTTGAAAGCAGGACACATGGTGCCACCAATGACATTTGATTTGCGACAGTCACCTGAACCGTTACATTGCTCGATGGTGCACATCAGAGCGTGCGTCTGCGACTTGGCACCTGTTGCGCCTTCCGTCTTACATTCGTCGAATGCCGCCTGCCAATTGAAGTAGGTTTTGTCAGTGCCAATAAGCTTTTCGATAGCATATTGCTGATCTTCTTCGAAGCGCAGCATCGAGTCCATGGGCAGTGTATCCACTATCTTATGACGGTTAAAAAGACCATGGGGATCCCAGCATTGCTTTACCTGCCGCATCAGTTCGTAGGTTTCTTCACCATAAAGCAGGGGGATAAACTCACCTCTCAGTCGTCCGTCGCCATGTTCGCCGCTGATACTGCCACGGTGTTTCTTCACCAACAGAGCCGTTTCATGGGCTAATATACGGAACAGCACCCTACCCTCTTTCGTCTTCAGATTAAGAATCGGGCGTAAGTGCAACTCACCTGTGCTGATATGACCGTAAAAGACGCATTTTGCACCGAGCTTGTCAAGCAGTGCTCGGAAGTCTTTCATATAGGCAGGCATACGGCTCGCTGCTACTGCCGTGTCCTCTATCACGCCCATCGGTTTGGCATCGCCCTTCATGCTGCCAAGAATACCAAGACCCGCCTTACGCAGGTTCCACACCTTGGCCACATCAGCGCCATAGACTCGCGTACATTTATATATTAGTCCACTCTCAAGTAGGTCTTTTTCTAATGCGTCAGCCTTTTGGTCGAGCTCTTCTCGCGTCTCAGCCCTTAACTCCGTAATTAACAACGCTGCAGGAGATCCGAATTGAGAATTGAGAACTGAGAATTGAGAATTGAATGATTCATTGCTTTTACACAACTCCAGAATCTCGCCGTCAATCAATTCAACAGCTGTAGGCAGATGCCTTAAAGCAACGAGATTAGCCTCAAAACTCTTCTCCATGACATCACAGTGGCCACAGACCACCATTACCTCCTTCGGGGGCAGCGGGTCAAGACTCACCGTTATCTCCGTGATGAAGGCCAGTGTTCCCTCACTTCCCGCCAACAGTTTACAAAGGTTTATACTCCCCTCGCCATTCGGAGAGGGGTTCTTGCCTTGCAAGCGTCCTTCGGCCGAGCGGGGGGGGAGGCTTTCATCAATGGCATAGCCGCAACTTCTTCTTTGCAGTTCCTTGTCAGGATAGTTATCGGCAATCAGTTTTGCCGTCTTCTCATCAAATGCGAAGTTTATGAGTTGCGCATATATCCGCTCTATCAGCGTCTCATGCTTTTCTTTCTTCCAGAAAGCAAAACCAAACCTATCCTCTAATTCTCCAACTCTATAATTCTTGAAATCTTCTAAAGTGCCATCTGAAAGTAATCCTTTGCAAGCAATGACATGATGTCGTGTGCTGCCATACACCAACGAATGCGTACCGCAACTGTTATTGCCGAACATACCGCCGATGCAGCAACGATTACTGGTGGATGTTTCTGGACTGAAGAACAGTCCGTATGGCTTCAAAGCTATGTTCAATTCATCACGTACCACCCCCGGTTGAACTCTTGCCCAACGCTCTTCAGCATTAATTTCCAGAATCTTGTTCCAATGCTTACTGATGTCCACCACAAGGCCAGAACCCACCACCTGTCCTGCAAGCGAAGTGCCGCCAGCCCTCGGAATCAGGTCAACACCCTTTTCCCTTGCCAGCCGCAAGAGCTCCTGCACATCCTCTATCGTCTCAGGATATGCCACGCCATACGGTATCTCCCGATACACTGATGCATCGGTAGCGTATGCTATTTTATGTAGGCTATCCGTAAAGATTTGCATTAGATTGTCACTTCGAAGATTTTTTTCCGTTATATTCTGTCCAATGCGGTTCAGCCGGCATTTTGTTTTTCGAGAAGTCAAAAGTGACGAGGTAGCCTTCGGCCAAGCCTCGTGTGGCAATGTATCCAGCAAGTTGCTCGCGTCCACGTTCTTCGTATTTTTCACCATGCCAGATTTTTAGTTCTATCACGAATTCCTTGCGACCGTATGTGACAACAAGATCCATTCGGTTGTTGTTTCGCGTCTGCGGCTCTATATAGTAGAATCCCGTCCCGTTAATAGTACCATCTCCATGTCAAGCTGTCCGTCACGGACATAGTTGGGGTCGAAGCGTTGCTTGCCCAAATTGGCAATGGTTCTTTCGGCTATGAAGTAGTTGTTCAGCACTTCCTCGAAGATGATATTATGGATGCGTACCTTACGACGCTCATCATACTTGATGATGCTGAACATAGAAGCAAAGTCCATTACGGGGTTGTTCGCATCGTACGTCACTACGTCGCCATTGATTGAAATGGCGTAGATAAACTGTTTCAGTTCAGGGTAGTTCTCCAAGTTCTTGGTCATGCTGGTGAAGAGGGTGTTCTTCTCAAGGATGGTCTGCTTCGTAGCAGTTTGCACGCCTTCAATCGTCCAGTTCTGCCCAAGTTCCTCGTCGATTACCTTACACAGTTTACTTACAAGGAATGGATAGCCAAACGTATATTTGTATATTTCCTCACTGACAGCCTTGATATCCATGCCCGTATGTACATCTTTCTCATAATCGGTTAGCATCTGTGCAATCTCTTCGGGGTGGAAGGTCATGTCAACCTTGAAGTCGGTGGCAATGTTCCACGGAGAATTATATTTCTTCTCAGCCTCTGGCCGTATTTTCAGTTTGATGTTCTTTACGTCGTAGACTCCAGCTAGAATGACACTATGGAAGGTGTAGTCCATACCTTCGATATTGCGATCCAGATACTTGTTTCTCAACATTCCGAGGAAATTGAGGAACAGTTGGTTGTCACTGCTCTTGTCCACCTCATCGATGGTCACCACAACAGGGTTTGGAGCTTTGCGGCAGAAATCTGTGATTACTGTGGACAAATCGTTGAGCGACTTGGCTGCACAGTTCTCCCAAATTTCTACCAGGGATTCATCTCGTTTTAAGGAGTTCAGTCGTCTTGCCATCATCTTGGAAATTGTTTTCACCAGAGCCTCTTCCGACGCATAGGCACTATCGCCAATCCCCTCAAAGCTTATGGGTACCACTATATATTTTTCAGACAAGCGTCGCCATATCATGTCAAGTATTGTGGTCTTACCGTACTGCCTTGCGCGGTTGATGGTGAAATATTTTCCCCTTTCAATCAAAGTCTCTACGGCCTCAAATCTCTTCCGTGTGTCCACCATATAGTGCCACTGAGGATTGCAACTTCCTGTTATATTGAATTCCTTCCTCATTTGTAATTATTCCATAATTCTGTTTTGCAATCGTAAGTATACCATTTTAATGATCTTACAACTGAGCAAGAAACACAAAAAGCCTATGACACATCCTAATACATTGTGAATAATGTCATCAACGCTAAAAACTCCTCGCGTTGAGATGAGTTGCGTCAACTCTATAAAAAAGGATAACACGAAACCAATTCCAAGAGCATTCCAGATATGTTTCTTCTTCAACACTCCACCTGTAAAAAAAACTATTGGTATGAACATCATCACATTCATGATAAGCTGAGCCAAAAGTCTATTATCTAATATTGTATAACTCCAAAAAGGATGCAACATATATCGTTTCTCGAAGGTTTCTTCCCTAAAAAAGACTGTTGAGCACAATACAAGAAAATAATATCCAATAATCATGCAATACGAGGCTTGCTTTATGAATGTGGAGTAACTATTCTTCACCCTGAATAGAAACATGACAACACCGCATACAAAAACAGACAAACCAATAATTACCGCAGTGGGTACACCAGTGTTATAATGCAATATATACCTTACAATGTATCCTGTATCGATACCCATCCAACCTCACAGAGATGACTTAATAGTGTGAGCTATTCTGAAATCATTTACAATATTTCAAATACAAAATCCTGGGTAAGAATCCCAAATGCGTTGCAACATTTATCGGGAAACGCAACAATCTATATATGGGCTGAAGCGTCTTATAATCCATGTAGCTCTTATTTGGAGCTTGCATGATGGCATCAAATTCTGATCTGCTAAACCCAAGACGTGCAATGACTTCGTCAACAATAGCAGAATCGTATGTATATGGGCTCATCAGAACATTTTCTGCATCTTTTCTGGAAATGTGTCCACTTCGTATTTGTGCTGACAATTCGGTCTTTCGCTTGTCTATGTTGAATTTCTGGGGCAGGTAGTATGATTGAATAAAATGAGTAAACTTGTTTTCGTGGTGATGACCACCATAGTCTTTCCAATCAATACGCTCCTTCAAAATCTTGTCTACTTCAGATTTTCTGTAGTCAATATACTCAAGTATTCTAACTTCCTTAATCCTACTGATAAAAGTGCGCTTTATCAAATCCCAAGGTGTCATGGTAGCAATTGTCTTGATATCATTATACTTGATATGACCAAATCTGTTTTGCACGTCCTTAATATAGACTGGGTCAAAATATGACCATCCTATTGGGGAACTGCCTTCCGTTCTGAAACTATGTCCGTTCAAGATATATTTTATTTTGTATTCCTTAGCAGTCTTCGACAGCTGGGCATATATAGCAAAATCTGATGGAGAATCAACATCTGGAACTGAAGCAAAGAAGAATGAGCGCTGTATGTCTTTATATTCGTTCCAGTCAAATTTAACTTTTATAATGTCAAGTTTCAGAATACGACAGGCATTCTCAATATTCTCGTCGGAGATTTTTGTTCCCCAACCATTATCAACTGACACAACTAGAGGTCTTAGTCCATAGTCAATGGCTTTCAGAAGGGTATAAGAACTGTCACGACCTCCGCTTAGACCACAAACGCAGTCATATTTATTATCTTTTCCCGCTTCCTTGATTTTTTCAATGATATGTTTCAGTTTAACCTCACCCTCTCCAAGAGGATGGCGATGTTCCATTTCATCATGAATCTTACAATACTTACACTCTCCATCTTCATCGAACCAGATGTCGGGTACTGTAGTATCCATCACACATCGTTTACAGACTTTCTCTTCCATAATCAAAAATCAAACTTAAACTTATTCTGATAGTCAGGAGTTTCCTTCATGATCTTTTTACTCTCTGGATAGTTTTCAATAAACCAAACCATGAAGGCTGTTGCATCAATCTTATCACGAAGCAACTGTTCCCATTTCCTTTTGTAATCATGGCTATAATTATCACTATTCAATACTTGTCTCGTTGCAGCCAAGGTCTCGTCTAAAGTATTCGGATGAAAAAGTAATCCTCTTTCTTCATCTTCATCAAGATATCCTACATGCAAAGTGTTTAAATAGACAGCTGGTGTCCCTAAAATGACCGATTCAGAAGCGGTAGTTCCGCCCTCACCCACATATAAACTAGCATAATACAGAATACTATGCAAGTCTTTTGGATCAATTCTTAACTGGTACTTTTTCAAGGATTCATCCAGTTCGTCTTCCGACGAGATCAGCACACGACAATCCTTACTTAGTTCTCTTACCAGTTTCAACTTGTCTTGATAACAAAGGCCTTTCTGCCCCACATCGTGATTGGCATCCCAGGACACGAATCGTAGTACACAGTACTTTTCGCCCTCTTTGACTCCAATCTTATCCAGCACAGAAGAATCAGGTTTGAAATAACGAGGATTCAGATAACACATTTCCATGTATGACTGAAAAAGGATTTGGTTCTTCCACAGTTTTGCATTATAACAAGAAGGACTTAACACAACATCTGAAAATGGACGGCACATCCAATGCTCAAACTTGGCATGTTCGGTATCGTCAAAAGCAATGTGAGGCTTCCTCATTATCCAAGACACATGTGCCAAGTAGGGTGAAGAAAAGGACAAAAACAAATCAGGATGATATTTCTTGGCTATTTTGTATATTTTATAGTCTGTTTGGGGGATAGCTATCATCTTATTTATCAGTCCAGCTTTTCCTTTGCCTCTTGACACATAATCAAACCCAGTGGAACGAATCAACTCCATAGTGCTGTCTCGCTCACGGACAACAAACAAAAACTCATGCCCTTTTTCCGTCATGATGCGAGCACAATTCTTGAAGTAATGAATATGTGCAGGATGTCCAATATCAACAAGTATTTTCATTAGTCATTTAGGTATTTGTCGTTTGGTCGTTTAGGAGTCGTCAGAATCACGACTGCTTTAACACCTCTTTATAGATAGGAACAAGTTTCTTGGCTACGAGATCGTTGGTGAGTCCAAGTTCAATGACACGCTGCCGACCATTGGTACGTTTTCCAAATTTGAAAGCCTTGGTTATTTGATTCGCAACGTCATGGGCATCAAACCTACAGATATAATGACCTTCTACATCTCCCAACAAATGCTTGATATCTGCAACATCAGTTGCGATAATAGGACAGTTACAAGCCATCGCCTCTTTAAGTGCCTGTGGCGAGCCTTCACTCTTCGTTGGCAGCGCAAACAAATCGCAGGCGCACATTCTCAACGTACATTCTTCTCTTGAAAGTCCTTTCATTTCCAAGCACACCACATTGTCTTTATTAGGAAGAAGAGAAACGGCCTCTTTTAACAACGGATAGTTCTTGCGTAGATTATCAAAGGCCCCACCAAAGAGAATATATTTCTTAGAATCCTCAAATCCGAGTTTTTTACGTGCTTCCTCGTATGGTGTAATATTACAGTCCGACAGGTTTATACCGCATGGAATATAGGTATAATGCTTGTGCTTATAGTAACTGAGTTGACGGATATGTTCTGCCACGTAGACCACAAACTTTGCCCTCGTTGCACCTATTGACGAAAGCAAATTCAAGAATGGCGAAAGTATCTCGCCATTATGGAATGTTGTAACAACAGGAATCTTGTTTTGCAAAACTGCAAATAAACCGCTTAATCCACCGTGGGCATGAACAATGTCGGGCTTGAAATCTCGGATCTTTTGAAGATAGGCTCCTCTATTTGAGTAATAGCCTTTAAAGCCCTTGCCGACAATGCCAAAATAATCTACTTCGCAGCCCTCATTTTTGAGCTTTTCTGCCTGTTCCGTTACAAAGGAATTGAACTTACCTGCATTGTAACTTGCTACAATTAATACCTTCATAATACCCAATTATTAAATAAGTTAACAAATTATCATCTGTATGTGTTATTCCAAAGCACTTACCTCATTGTATCCCAAACGAAGGTTGAGAAAATAACAAACAAGGTTAAACCGAACAACACTATCTCCGGTTTTGCTTTCAGAACAGGATAGAGTGCTGGGGTACTCTGTTCCTTTTCTGCTCGTTCGTCATATTCACTAATAAACCAGAAAGCAGCCAAATAGAATGTTGAAATATGGGGCATAGCTTTTCTCAACTCAAGTCCATCATTCATGACAGCAAGAGCCAGCATCTCCAATACAGTGAAAACAAATAAAGGCAAGATTGTTACTTCCCATTTTTTCAGAACGAGAACAAAACCGTTCCAGAAAGCGAGGAATAGTATGAACTTTAAAAGTAGCCCAGGTCCATACCAAGGCAGTTGGGACATATTCGTGACCCCCAACTGAAGTAACTGGGGGAAGGGACCTATCAGAACACCGACAGTACTAGTTACGATTCCAAAAGTAGTGGTGTCCACATAATTTTCATTTCTTGAAAGGTCATCCGCGAACGAGCTTAACTTCGCGAGAATAATAGGCATGGAAATCACTAAAACAGCCACTATAACAAAAGCTACTGGGCCTGCATTGTTCTTATTCAATTTTTTACCGCCAAAATAGGACATTATTCCCATCAACATCAGGCCTGTCACTGCTCCCCGGAAGAAAACCATGAGGATTGTCATAAAGAATGCCAACACCAGAAAGGCAATATTTTTACTTGACAAATATCTATAAAAGGCCCAAAAACAAGTAATCACGATAAAGACCATGAAAATTTCCTTACGGAAAGATGCATAATAAAAGATGCTAAAAGATGATATAGAATAAGTTAGTGCTGCCATATAAGCATACTCAATTTGCATGATTCTTTTACCAAGACTGAGCATCATCATTGCACCCACTGCACCCACCATAGTCTGTGATATAAATAGAAAGTATTTTGAATGTATCAAATTAAGAAATAGCGATTGGGTCATACTTGCCCCCCAGTCTTGAAAATCCCACCAAGTCCAAAGCTTCTGAATTAGAGCAGGCTGGTCAAAAAAAGGCGTTTCGCTTTCAACTATAACATCATCCACTTGAGAATAGGCGTATGGGTCTGTATAGTCCCAAAAATACGTATCACCCGAATAGTATACTGACGCATCTAATATTGTAAATACAAAGATGATAGAATAGCAGAATACGGTTATACCGAGTCTTCCGTAGCTATAATATTCCTCGTTTTTCCCTATGCTACACCATAAAACAATACAATAACTTACAAAAAAAAGTATGTTGATAAAGTTGTAATAACTGATAATGTCATTACAATAAAATGGAAGAACAGAGAATAGTATTATTCCTGCCCATAAATATATGTGGATTGTCGATTTTAGTAGTGAGGTCATAAACAATCCTCTAATGCTTTATATAGCCACGCAATCGCCAGTACCAACCTAATACGGTTACGGTAGCTTTTACTCCAATTGTCTGAACCATTTTTTTTGTTCGCTTAGATTTTGGAGAAGAGCAATATGTCAATAAATCACGATGTTTTTGTAGAATACCTAAGGCTTCCGGCTTATCAGCATCGTTTAAAGTACTGTATGCATAACCACGACTCACCCATATATTGGCCAAATAAGCACGTATGGCATCTGCATTTGTGCAACCATTATCACACTGAGATTTCCAGTAACTGAAAATCTGGTCATAACTGTGGTAAGTACGAATGCTGGCCGTAGTTGTTATACTTGCCTCTCTATGGTAGTAACCATAAAAGTTAAGATTGACGAATCTTGCTGTCAGTACGTGTTGCCAGAGATGCATACTCCAATAGATGTCTTCGCTAAGCATACCTATAGGAAATAAAATGTCATACTCAAGTAAGAGCTGCCTGCGAACCAACAAGAAGCAGGCACTTATCTGCAACTGCTGAGTTGTCACCAAATAGGAGAAAACGGCCTGTGTGTCTGGCAATTTCACTATAGTATCAATATCATAGTCAGCACTGTTGACACGCTGGGTATGGTTCCAAATATCAACTCTCTTAAATGCAACAAGATCGGCTGTTCCTCCCTTTAACAGTCTTTCCAAACCGTCAGCTAATAGCCATTCATCGTCGGAATCGAGAAAAACAATGTATTCCCCTGTAGCCTGCCTAATACCAGTATTGCGTGCTCCAGAAAGTCCCTGATTCTTTTGATGAACGACGTTAATGCGTTGATCTGAGCCTGCTATCTTATCACAAAGATCACCACTCCCATCGGTACTTCCATCATCCACCAGAATCACTTCTATGTCTTTATAGCTCTGGCGTATCACCGACTGGACGCAACGCTCCAGATAGGGCTTGACGTTATAAACTGGAATGACTACGCTAACTTTCATGTCTTACAAACTTATTTCTTCTACCCTCACCATTTTGTAGCCCTTTATCTGAACTACCAACAAATGAAGGGTTGTATTTTTTATTACGTTCTCCTTCTATCAACTGTCTGACACTGGTCGTTTTCTCATAGGCATCGGTAATCTCCGAAACCATTGGCTGCCAGTTGCCGCGAAGAGCGGCTTCTGTATAGGAGCAGCTAAGATTTCTTGTGTCAACGTATGCGATTTCCTGATATTATGTCTTATTTACTAAGTTTCATCCTGAGCAGGATATTGGTCACTGTTCCCCAGAAATACCGCCAGTCCGTACGGAAAGGACGAGCCAGATAGCCCTCAACATAACGGCGTTCAGAGGCCTGGATCTCATCGAGGCCCTTGGGGGCTTTTCGCTCATAATAGAACGGGGGCAGCATACCGGGCTTCACCTTGATGCGAAGCTGCTGCATCTCGGGAGTATAGAGGGAATAGAAATGCTGGGTGAGCGGACGCACACCTACCCATTTCATATCGTGCTTCACCATCACATTCCAAAGCATGGGCAGCTCGTCAAGCCAAATGGGTCTTAAGATCTTACCCCAGATATTGATACGGAAATCATAGGCAAGCTTACCACTGCTATTCAACTTGTTCTTCTCAAAGACATAGTCCTGCAGATACTGGGCATAGCTGTGCATGGTGCGGAATTTGTACACCTCAATCCACTTACCGTCCTTGCCGATACGTTTCTGTTTCAAGATGGGCGACACGCAGGTGTCATTGCGTTCCAACGGCTCGGATCGTTTTTCAGCTATAATACGCAACTGACCGTTGTTGTCTTCATCTTGCACAATCTTAAAGCCCGCCCTGCATATCCTGCCAAGAATCTCTGTCTCGCTGTAGCTACGGTGCCGCTCGCCCGCCAGAAGGAAATACAGCTTACGCGTCATCTGTATTTTCGGCATCATAATATGCCACACATATTTCCAGACAACAAAGATGTAGCCCAACCCAAAGGGATATTTCTCCAAAAGGGCTGTGTACTCATGCTGGGATGTGAAGGCGACACACTCCAGCTGGTCGCCAATCTTCATCTCATGATTCCAGTTGTCCAGGAAATCATTCAGGTGAGGTATGTTATTTAACTTATATTTGATGCTGACTTTCATCCTATTAGATTGGAAGTCCTTTTACAATAATGAAATCAAAGTTGAAGAGACAAACTCAATGTCGGATGCCTCAAGATAGGGATGCATAGGGAGCGATAGCACCGTGCTGCTCAGACGGTTTGACGCATATAATTGAGAATTGAGAATTGAGAATTGAGAATTAGCAAACGCCGTTTGGGCATGCATGGGCTTGGGATAGTAGACCATCGTGGGGATGCCCTTTTCCTTCATGGCGGCTTGCAACCTGTCGCGCTGTTCCTTGTTGGGCAGCTGGATAGTGTACTGCGCCCAACTGGAGCCGAAGCCTTCGGGGATGACTGGTGTCTTCACATAATCCTTCAGCAGACTGGTATAGTGGCGGGCGGCCTCGTTGACACGCTCCACCTCGCCATCGAAAGCACGGAGCTTGACCTGAAGGATAGCTGCCTGCATGGTGTCGAGACGGGAGTTCATGCCAATACGTACATTGTCATATTTATCGGTACCTTTTCCATGAACGCGATAGGAATTCATCAAGGTAGCCCACTCATCATTGTCAGTAAAGACGGCACCGCCATCGCCATAACAACCTAAAGGCTTAGCAGGGAAGAAGGAGGTGGTAGCAATATCACCAAAGGAACAGGCCTTTGAGAATTGAGAATTAAGAATTTTTCCCCCAAAGCCCTGCGCGCCATCTTCCAGGATGAGCAGGCCATACTTCTTGGCAACGGCCTTGACCTGTGGATAGTTGGCGGGAAGGCCAAAGAGATCGACAGCAACGATGACCTTGGGAGTCAGCTTTCCTTCTTCCAGGACTTTCTGGATAGCTGCCTCCAAACTCTGTGTGTCAATATTGAAGGTGGTATCGTCCACATCAACGAATACAGGTGTGGCACCTTCCAAGGCAACAACCTCAGCGGAGGCGAAGAAGGTGAAGTCGGGAACGAACACGGCATCACCAGGGCCGATGCCCCATGCCTTCAGTGCCAGTGTGAGAGCGTCGGTACCGTTGGCACAGGTCAAGCAGTGCTTCACGCCTACGTAGTCAGCCAGTTGCTGTTCGAGTTCCTTTACTTGGGGTCCCATAATGTAATGGGCTCCCGATGCCACGCTCAGCATGGCCTCATCTATATCGTTCTTCAGTACCTGGTACTGTTTTGCTAAATCTCGGAATTGCATATTTCTGGTCGTTTAGGGGGTTAGTTGTTTGGTCGTTTAGGGATTATACTCTGCTGACGATTTCGCCTTGTTCGTTGACGGTGCCTATCTGGCGGGCTGGAACACCGGCCATGAGTGCAAAGTCAGGAACATCTTTCGTGACCACGGCACCTGCGGCAATCATGGCACCGCGTCCGATGGTATGACCGCAGACGATGGTGCAGTTGGCACCTAACGAGGCTCCTTCCTTCACCAGAGTCTTATTGTATTTCCCATGTACGGGAAAGTGTGCACGCGGCACAAGGACATTGGTGAAGACGCAGGATGGACCGCAGAACACGTTGTCTTCGAGCTCCACGCCCTCATAGACAGAGACATTGTTCTGGATGCGCACGCCATTACCTATTTTCACGTTGTTACCGATGTTGACATTCTGCCCTAACGAGCAATTCTCGCCGATGACCGCACCACGCTGTACATGACAGAAATGCCATATCTTTGTGCCGTCGCCAATCTGGACGTCATCGTCGATGTAACTGGATGGATGGACTGTAAACATAGTTATGTGGTTTTATTCCTTTTCTTAAATATGAGCTTGTTCAACAGGATTGTCCTCTTACTGATCTCTACCGTATTCTTGTCTTCTTCACTCCGCTCGTACTTATGCACGTAATCATAACCATAGCGAGCATCGATACTCACGCCGTTTAATATAAAATATTGCGGTTTACTAATGCCGTTAATGATCTGAATAGGACTGAGTTCGTTTAGTTGGTGACGCTTAATTCGACCTGCACGAATGACGAATAATGTGCAGTCAACAGTGCGCTCAAAGATGTCGGCATCTGCCAAGATACTGGCTGTAGGGCTATCGATGAAAACACAGTCATAATGCTGTCTGATGTCTGCAAAAAGATTATCCAGCAACGGACCTTGCAACAGTTCTGTTGGATTGGTAGGCAAGGCACCTGCCGGCAGCACATCAAGCATAGGACAGTTTTCTGGATGCCACACCAGTTTCTGGTAATCATGTTCCTCGCCATTCAGATAATCAGACAAACCGACAAGCGGAGTACGCCACAAGCGTGAGGCAGAAGCCTGACGCAGATCACCATCAATGAACAGGACACGATGACCGCCAATGGCTTTTGTCAATGCCAAGTTCATGCCAACAAAGGTCTTACCGACCTCAATCTCCGTAGATTTGAGAAGATATACCCTGCATCCTTGACCAGAAAATTTATCAGCCACGATGGAATCCATGTTATTGCGCAGGACTCGGAACGCCTCGTTTGAGGCATTAAGTATGTCGGGACCCACAACGATGCCACTGGCTTTTGCTTTGCGTCCTTTTCCGAATCGCATCATCAAATTTTCCAGACTATGCTCACGACCAGAATAGGGTACTTCACCAAGGAATGGGATGTCGCTGTTGCGCTCAATGTCGAAACGGTCACGGACACTCTCGTCCATGGTTGCACGCAGGAACAAAACGACTACTGGTATTAACATTCCTATCAGAACTGCAGCAAAAAGTACTCTTGCACGCTTAGGAGAAGTTGGTTTCCCGCTACCATGAGGTATTTCTATCGTTTCGATATTAGATGACAAGTAGGTGATACTGATTTCGTTTTCTTCTTTTTTCTGTAGAAGGTACATATAGAGGCTTTCTTTCACCTTTCTCTCGCGCTCAATGGTTGCCAAATGTTTGGCCTGTGACGGGTTGGAGATAATTTTTGACGTAGCCTCATCATTATAATCCGTCAATGAAGACAATTGGATATCAATCGTGTGGATATGATTTTTAATATTGGAAAGAATCTTTGTACGTAAGCTGCTGATTTCTTCTTCCTGATGAACAATCAACGGGTTTTGCTCTGATGTGTATTTTAAATGGCTCTGTAGTTCAAGAACTAAGGTGTTGTATAGCGAAATTTGAGCTTCAATCATGCTATTATTAATTCCAGAATTTACCAATAACAATTGATGTCTCGAAGATTTATCTTCCAATAAGTCACGAATAAATTCTGCCATTGCCTTCTGACTGGAGAGTTTCATAATCTCCGCATCGGACTGGTTTTGTTGCTGCAAATAGATGTCACTGACATGCTCCAAGTCAGTTATACCATAGCGACTCTTGAACACGGCAATGCTATCATCAACTTCATCAAGGTCATCCCGAAGCAACTGGAGTCGCGTATCAATAAAGCGAGAAGCATCCTGGGTTATCTTTACTTTTGACTCCAGAATTTTGTCTTTGTAGACATCAATGACCATCGTCAGAACCCGTTCTGCCTCAAGTGTTGAGAAATCTTTATAGGTGAGGTCAATAATGGTGGATTTCAACCCTTCTATATCAGCTGATAATCGAGACTGAATATCCACTGCTCTCTCAAAAGCCTCATCATCAGATATTTCCGGATACAGCCGACGAGCAACCTCCATCATCATGTCTAATGAGGTGATATGACGCACTACATTATCAATATTCTCGTTTTGTTTTACAATTCCCAATTGATTGATGTCATAGCCTTTGTTTTCGGCTGAACTGCCTCCGGAACTTTCCTCGTGAACCATTATGGCAGCAGTGCGAGTATACAAAAAAGGAGCCTTTACCAGATAATTGACAGCCAGGAATAGTGACACAAGAACAGAGGCCGCAAACCAACGCCACCTTGCAACACAAAGATGCCACAACTCAGATAATGATATGGTTCTTTCTTTGCTTTTATTCATTCTTCAAAAAACTCAAAAGGTATAACACTTATTTCAGTAACAGGGCGCTTATGGTTGTCATCAGTGAAGCCAAGGAAATCCATACTGATGGCTGGTTAAAGGTATTGCCAGAAGTCCTAGCCTCTCGGCGACGCTTTGAGTTAGGCGTTACATACACCACGTCATTCTGCTGCAAATAGTATGCAGGCGAGTTGAGCAACGACTGGCGATCGCAAAGGTTGATAACGAAGGAATGTTCTTCTCCGTCAATTTCACGGAACACCATTACATTTTCTCGCTGACCGTCAATAGTCAAGTCTCCTGCGTATGTTATAGCATCAATAATGGTAATGTTGTCTTTCTTGATTTCTAAACGTCCTGGACGGTTTACTTCACCAAGCACATTGATACCTAAATTGACATATTCTACAGTAACAATGAGGTCTTTCACCAATTCACGCGCAACGAGTCGGTCATGCAAGTAGCTTGCCACTTCCTGACGTGTCTTCCCACCCACAGACACTTTACCCAAAACGGGGAAAATAATATCGCCTTGTTCATCAACAGTATATGCCAAGATCTGAGCCGTACTACTACCACTAGAATTTCCCATTGTCAAGAGCGGACTTTCTGTTGCGCCTAACGAACGCATACTCGAGGATGCTGCTGTCAGATTAAACTGACTAACCAGCATAGGATCGGAAGTGTTGATGACAATATTAATCTTATCCTTTGGCCTTAAACGCAATGGCTGCTCGTTCTGCAGCGTCATGCCACGGATTTGCTCCGCGTCCTGGAAATACGCTACGTTCTTGGGGGTGGAACAGCTGCAGAGCCAGCCGACCAGAGCCACGAGAAAGAGACTTCTTATGTGGCTTGTCATTGCGGATTCTGTGGGATTTCGAAACATATTCTGGAGCCTTGGTTGTATTCTTTGTCTATCCAGATACGGCCTTGCAGGAGCGCTACGATGGACTGGCAGATCTTGAAGGTCATACCTACGTAGTGCAACTTGTTGCCTTCCTCGGCAAACATACCCGTGAAGCGGTTCTGCCTCTGGTTGTCGCGCTCAGAAGTCTTGTCTGAGACAGTGAACCGGATGTTCTCGCCGACCTTGCTACTGCTCATCGTGATGACACCCTGATAGCTGAAGCGGGCAGCATTGTCGAGCAGATGGACGAGCATCTTCTCCAAGGCATCCGGGTCGGTCTTGACAGTCTCCTGGTCGCCCAGCTCTGTCTGGAACACCATTGTCACGCCCTTGCGACAAAGGCTCTGGGATGCGGTTGTCAGTCGGTTGCAAAGGCTGTTGACGTTGAGCGGGGTGGTCAACTTCAGGCTGGTCTTGGTCTCATAGTACGACAGTTCGGCCAGGTCGTTAAGGGCTTTTGCGGCATCCTTGTTCTCGATGCCCAGCCTCTTGTTGGACACCTGCAGCTTCTTGATCTGCCTCTGACGCCTGAAGACCATCAGCAGAAGGACTATCAGGACCGTCAAGATGACGATCATATAGATATAGTTGCGCAGCTTGTTGTTCTGACGCTCCAGGAACTGCTGCTCCAACAGCAGGCGTTCGTTGTTCATCTGGACGAAGCAGCTGGCCACTACGTTGCCATGCGATACCAGTGTGATGGAGTCGGAAATCTTCTTATATACCACCATCTGCTTGTAGGCCTTCTCGTAGTCGCCCATCCGCTGGAAGATGATGGCCTTACGCTCTGCCTTTGTCTCGGCATCAAGTTCATCGGCGAGTTCAAGTGCCTCTTTGTATTTACCGTTGATGATGAGGTGATTGACCTCTACAATAGGCTTCAACGCGCTGATACCGTCGGTCTCTTTCAACGCCATCATCTCATTGTAAATGCGGTTGAACTCGGTGGAGTCGTTCTTGTTGAAAGCCATCTGACTGAGACGGTACAGGGCCCTGCCTTTATGGATGGGGGCCACATTGGGCTCTTCCAGGATCTGACGGGCGTACTTCACACCCGTAGGGCCGTCCTTGCGGTGGTTGGCGATCTTCATCAGCTCCTGCAAGTCCTCACCTGCGCTCTCTGCAGGGAAATGACGGTGGTGGAAGTTGACGGCATCAATGAATTCCTTTTCCGCAGCAGTGTAGTCTTGTTTCTGCAACAGGATTTCGGCCTTGGCATGAATAGCCGAGTATTCACCGTACAAGCTGCCATTCGAACGTGAATGTTCCATCATTTCCTTGGCGATGTCAAGAGCCACGCTGTAGTTCTGGATGGTGGCCTCATAGATGGCCTCATTGCCCCATGCCTTATAGAACCGCCTTTCGTCGCCCACCTCCTGACTGAGGTCTTTCAACTGGGTGGTAGTCCTATAGAAGTCCTCACTGGCATGGGTGATGAAATACCTCAGCATATCTGCCTCAAGGCGCAGGATTTCCTCCTGACTGTCTGCCAGCATGAACGACGGGCAGAGCAGGTATGCGAGAAGAACAAAGATTTTAATATAATTCATAATTCACAATTGACAATTTACACTTTCTTCCCCGTTCGGATGAGTGAGACGAACTGGCGAAGCTTCTGCGACTTCGGCTGATGTTCTCGGACATACTGTTTTGCCGCATCACGATAGACGGGATTCCGGGTGGAGACATAGAGTGCTATCCACAGATAGGTGCGCATATCGGATGCGGCCTTCGACTCGCTCCTCTGGCTGATGCTGTCCAGCGCCTCTAAGGCCTGGGCCTTCAACGCCGTCTCATCCTCCTGAAACCTTACCAGATGGGCGCAGATCAGCATCAAGGCCAGGAAATGATTGCGGGCCGACTCCGTCTCCACCTGATGGTCGCGATAACGTATCAATCGGGTCAGCATCAGCATATCCTGCTGTTTCACCTCTGGCTCATCGACTCCTTTCACCCGGTGCTCTAAGATCTCCAGCACATGGTTCTGGGTGTACTCTATAAAGTCGGTGCGAATGGCATCTGAGGCACTACGGTTGAGTATCTCCACGTCGTTGCGACTCACATGGTTCATCTTCACGTTCAATACACCACTGACGAGATCGATGACCAGGTCCAGGTGAATGTTTCCCTTGCTGTGCTGCACACGCGAGACGGCAGCCTCACAACCGGCAAACGGTCCGGAGATGATTCTCACCACATCCATCTCCTCAATGCCTTCGATAGGTGGCGTCACCTCAATGTTGCCGCTATGCTTCAGACATGCATTGATGAAACTGTCCATCTTCTTGTCTGACACGACGGCCCAACCGCCGGTGGTGTTCCTGTAGCGTCTCAGCCGGATGATGTAGCCGCGTTTCAACTCCAAATCCATCAACTCCTCGATAAGTTGCTTCGTTCCCTTAACGAACACTAATCTGGACAGGTCGTTCGAGAGGGCGGTCTCGACAATGAAGTCAGAGGGAAAGAACGGTTCTACCACTGGTTCCCCCTGGTCGAGACGCTTGACGTTCTCGGCCAACAGCCATTCTTTGAAACGCTTCATTTCCAGATGCGTCATCAAATACCAGTGTGTAGTACTTTCGGGAGTTGTCATTTAGGATAGTTTGCAATACTTTTCTTAGCTTGCACCCCACTTGGGATACAGGCTAACGCTTTGTTATTCAGATGGTTATTCATCGATATAGGCCTTCGTAAACCTTCCAAAATTCCGTGTCTGCCTCGGGGCAGCACTTTCGGTCGAATCCTAACCTGTAGTTCAAAAATACCTATTTAAGGCGTTTTATTAATTGCAAAGTTAATGAAAATATCCAAAAACGCCACTAAAAAAGTCGCTAAAATGGCGACAAAAGTAAATAATTAACTTTTTTTTACAATTGACTTTCTTCACCACACCCAGCCTTCCTGCTCACCATCGTAGATGATAGGGCCCTGCCACCCGTGATGACGGCAAGTGACGAGGATGGTCTGCTGTTGGTCGGGCGTGACGAGACGGTCACCTTTGCGCATCTGAAAATACTGCTTGCGACCAAAAGCGGCGATGAGGTCACGACGGATGCGATGCTCCACGTAACCGGGCATCTCGTGGTACATATTCGTAAAACCACGCTTCATCACCACGCGCTGCGAAGGGCGGAACATCTCACACTGCTCACCGCCGTTGTGTGGGTTGAGGGGGTTCACGGCGTTAAAGGCTGGCAGTCGCCTGTCGGCATAGCGACCCACCAACCAGCGCAGACACTGGTCGTGAAGGGGACAGTCTTCAGTGAAACACACGAGATAGCTCTTGGCTTTCTCCTTGAACGCTTCTTCCTGCAGCTCGGCGGCTGACTTGATCTGATCTGTTGCTTTCATGGTGACAAAGGTACGGAATTTATGTGATACTACCAAATTATTTTTGGAAAAAAGTTTTAAAAAATAGTGAATAACGTCACTTTCATAGCTATCTTATTGAATACAAGCATGGTAGACTATGACGATATGCTTAAAATAACATCACTATAACGTCACTTTTCATCATTTTAGGGTCAGAAACATGGCATTTTACGCCCCAAAACAGCTTGAAACACCTGTAAATAAAGGCTGTTTCCGAATAACATCTGCCGTGGAAACTGTCAGTTCCCGCTATGGAAACTGTCAGTTTCCGGCCAGAAACTGACAGTTCCCGACGTGGGAACTCGTGGTAACTAAGTTAAAACGGAGAGTGAACAAAGGCAGATGATGAGGTCAAACAGGCCGAAAGTGATGTTAGAGTGACGTTATAGTGATGTTATTTTGAGCATATCGTCATAGTCTATCCATCTGAAAACAAGCATGATAAGACTAAAAGTGACGTTATTCAGTAAAATTCACAAAATTTTTCAGAAGAAATTTTGCTATCACAAAACTATTGATTATCTTTGCACCGTCTTATTACTATTAATATGAAAATCACGATTATCAAGACTTACAGGAAAAAGGAAACCCTGCGCCCCACAGAGCTGCAGGAAGTGGCCGATGCCATCAGCAAAGGCGAATATACCAAAGAGGTCAGCGACTTCAGGCACTTCTTCCCCATGCTGACCTTCAACGGTCGCGATGCCGACGGCAAGATAGACAACGAAACCGACTGGCTGAAGGCACTGCCGCGCATCTGCTTTGCACAGGAACAGGAGAACCGCAACGGGGAACGCGTAACGAAAGCATACAACGGACTGGTACTGCTGGAGGTGAACAACCTGACGGGACCCGACGAGGCTGATGCCGTACGACGCGGGGCCGGCGAGATGCCGCAGACGCTGATGGCCTTCGTGGGAGCCGACGGACAGTCGGTGAAGATCGTGTGTCGCGGGGAACTCTTTCCAGAGTCAAAGGGACTAGTCCATGATTCAAGCCTGAATAACGCGACCTGTCCCGTTGACCCAGACCAGATTGCGCTGTTCCATGAGAACCTCTACGAGCGGGCGCGCATGATATACAACGGTCAGTTGGGCGTGACGATAGAGAAGCTGGAACCCCGTCTG